>CAWHJP010000016.1:0-468119 GCA_963829675.1 Ilumatobacteraceae bacterium | reverse complement strand
AGCGGAGCGCCCGGATCAGTTGCGGCTTCGACATCGTTGCCCGACCCGGGATGTCGCGATCCTGGGCCCGTTCGTAGAGTTCGGCCTTCGTCAGGTCCTCCAACCGGGCAGGACGCTTGTCGTTCTTCACCGCGGTCACCGCGTCGTCGAGCAGCCGCTCGACGGCGGCCTGGGTCTGGTCGGCGACCCGTCCCGTCTGGGCGCGGGCCTGGCCGACGACCTCTCGAGTGTTGGCTCCTGCCGCGTCGACGGTGCGTTCGGTTGCCGACCGGGCCTGGCCGGCTGTGGTGCGTGCCGCGACATTGGTGGATCGGGCCACCGACGCGCCCTTGCGTTTGACCGCGGTGGCCGGGCGTGTCATGGCCGATGCCGCACCGCAGAACGCAGCGCCGGCCTTGTCGGTGACCGCTCGGGTCAGGCCGAGCATCTTGGACGGGATGGACGGGAGCTGGCGTTCGAGGTCGTCGAGCCGCTCGTTGACGGATGCGTTGGTGCGCGTGATGGTTTCGCTGAGTGTTGATGCCATTCGGCAGGGTGCCCGGGGCATCGCGCGGCGAAACGGCCGCCACTGTCACACTCGTCACACCGTTGAGCCCTACGCCGTCGACCCGTACTCCGTCGACCCCTACACCATGGTTGGTTGGGGAAGATCGGGGTTGAGCTCGTCGAACGTGTCGATGCGACGCAACGACGGGAACACGACGGCGAACGTGGCGGCGATCGCCATCGTGATGAACCCGCCGCCGGCGATCGCCCACGACAGCCCGAACGCCCGGGCGGTGACGCCGCTCTCGAACGCGCCGAGCTCGTTCGAAGCCCCGATGAACACACCTTCCACCGCGCGTGACGCGACCGAGCTGATCGTTCGGGGTCACGAGCGGCACGATCGACCCGCGGATGAACATCGAGATCATGTCGGCGGCCGAGATCACGACGAGGGCGACGAACGCGACGGCGTAGTTCGTGGTGATGCCGAACACCATCGTGCCGGCACCGAAGATGCCGACCACCACCAGCAAGGTCGGGCCGACGCGCCGCCGGAGCGGGCGCGCGGCCAACCACACCGCCATCGCGGCGGCACCGATTCCGGGAGCGGCGCGCAGCCAGCCGTACGCGATGTCGCCGACGTGCAGCCGGTCGGCGGCGACGGCGGGAATCAGCGCGATCGCACCGCCGAACAGCACCGCGAACAGATCGAGCGAGATCGTGGCCAGCACGACGGGGGTCCGACCGACGAAATGCAACCCTTCGAGTGCCTTGGAGAGCGTGGGTCGTTCGGTGAGGCGCTCCTGCTCGCGGGCGTACTTGATCGTGACGATCGGCACGATCGCCGCGAGCTCGAGCGCGGCCACGAGCGCGTACGCCGTCGACGGCCCCACGCTGTAGAGGAATCCGCCGATGATGGGTCCGATGATCGCCGAGCCCGTGAACGTCGCCGTCCAGAGCGCGACCACATGGGGGAAGTCGGCCTGCTCGGCGAGCAGCGGCGCCATCGAACGGCGGGCCGGCGAGATCATCGCGTCGACGGCACCCATCACGAACGAGATGACGAAGAGTGGCCAGATCGTGCCCGGGTCGATCTGGCTGTACACCACCAGGGCGATCGCGCAACCGACGCGGCCGAAGAGGAACAGCCCGGTCACCCGGCGGCGGTCGAAGCGGTCGGCGACCCAACCGCTCACCAGCACGAGCAGAACCGCCGGGATGAACTGGGCGAGTCCGATCCAACCGATGTCGAGTTCGTTCCCCGAGATGTCGAACGCCTGCTTGAACAGCACCGTGATCAGGATGTTGAGGCCGACCGCGGCGAGCGCCGTCGACCACAGGTACCGCCGGACGGCCGGGTACCGCAGGACATCTCGGGCACTGGCCACGCCGGCACGCTACCGACCCGAGCCCCAGCCCCTCATTCCCCGTTTGCGTCAGGAAATGTGAGGAACGGGCCGCAGAAATCCCGACGCAAACGTGGATTGGGCGTCGTTCAGTCGGCTTCGACGTACTCGTCGATGGGGGTCGGCAGCGGTTCGAGCGCGTCGGTGTCGCCGTCACCGTCCACATCATCGGTCGCTGCTTCGTCGGCGGCGGCCAGACCGAAGATCAGGATGGTGACGGTGACGATGCTGCCGCCCACGCCGTAGATGGCGTAGCCGAGCACCGCCCCGACGATCGGCAGGGCAGGGCCCACGTACAGCGACCGTCCGTCGACGAACGGTCGCCAGCGGGTTGCCTCGAGGAACTGCAGACCGATCGCCGACCAGCGCGACGAGCCCCACCTGCCACGCCGGGGCGACACCGATGCCGACGATCACGACCGGCAGCCATCCGACGAGAATGCCCAGGTACGGCACCACGGAGAAGGCCGCGCCGAACAGGGCGAACAAACCCACTGACGGGACGTCCATCACCGTGCCGACCGCCCAGATCACGAGGCCGACCACCGCAGCACCGGCCACCGCCGCGCCGGCCTGGACCTGCGTCGAACGGGTGGCACCACGGACGATGCCCGCCGTTCTGTCCCGCCGGTCGTCGGGGACCCGCTGCAGGCCCGCGGCGACGATCCGCGGACCGTAGAGCATGAAGAAGATCGTGAGGATGAAGCACACCACGTAGGCCGGTACCGAGCGCGCCGCGTCGACGAGGGCGTCGCTCGGCGTGCCGAGGTTCTCCTGCAGGCGTGCGGTGAGTTCCTCGACCCGGTCGACGAGGCCGATCTCGCGGGCGACCTCCCCGACTCGATCGTCGCGATCCTCGATCCCCGACGCGATCTCCGGCGCCTGCTCGGCGAGGAAGTCGACCTGATCCTGGAGCTGTGTCACGTACAGCGAGCGCGCCCCGATGCCGACGGCTCCGACCGCGAGGAAGACGATGATGATCGCCAGCGCCCGCGGCAGCACCCGATCGAGCAGCGTCACGAGCGGGCTGAGCAGGACCGCGGCAACGATCGAGGCGATCGCCCAGGCGAGCACACCGGCGGACGACACCACGACGTTGCGCACCACCACCACGCTCAGGATGACGCAGGCGGTGGCGACCAGCACGCGCCATGCCACCGCTCGCGAGGGTGGCGCGAGGTTGGGCGCCAGGGCGGTCGGATCGACGATTGACGGACGGACGGCGACCCGGGCGACTTGCTCGCGGCGGCGTCGGCCATCGGCGGTACTGTACCGCGCCGTGACCGACCGCCGGGATGTCGCCGATCCTCCGGCGGTCGTGCGCGTCGACGCGGTCACGACCGCGTTGGTGGCCGGCGGCGTGTTGGCGGCGATGGGGATCCTCGCGCTGGTGCGTACGTCGCAGACCGTGCTCACGCCGCTCCTGCTGGGCGTGCTGTTCGGCCTCGCCCTCGACCCCGTGGTCGGCTTGCTCCGGCAGCGGCTGCGGTGCAGTCGCGCGACGGCGACGCTGGTCGTCGTGGTCGGGCTGACATTCGTGTTCGGCGGCATCGTGTTGCTGCTCGGTCCGAAGGCGGTCGATCAGGCGAGCACGTTCGCCGAGGAGGTGCCGGAGACGATCGAGCAGTTCTACAGCTGGCCCCTCATCGGCGAGCGCCTCGAGCGGAGCGATGCTGCCGGGCAGGCGCAGGACTTCGTCGACGACCTGCCGAGCCGGTTCGACACCGATTCGATCAGCGAGTTGGCGTCCCGCCTCCTCGGCGGGCTCGGCGCCGCGCTGCTCGTGCTCGTCACCACCATCGCGGTGCTGCTCGACGGCGACGCGATCGTCCGTCGAGCCCGCCGCCTCCTCCCTCCGGATCGTCGCGAACGTGCCGACGATGTCGGGCGGATCGTTTATCGCTCGGTCGCCCGGTACTTCGCCGGCTCACTCACCGTGGCGTTGCTGAACGGCACCGTGATCCTCACCGCGGGGCTCATCCTCGGCGTGCCGCTGGCCCCGCTCGCTGCCATCTGGGCGGCGATCACCAACCTCATCCCGCAGATCGGCGGTCTGCTCGGCGGTTCGTTCTTCGTGCTGCTGGCGTTCAGTCAGGGCCCGCTCACCGGCGTGCTCGCACTCGCCGTGTTCCTCGGATACCAGCAGCTCGAGAACCACGTCATCCAGCCGACGATCATCGGCCGGGCGGTGCACCTCACCCCGCCGACGACGATGCTGGCCGCGCTGATCGGCGGCGCGGCGGCCGGCGTGCCCGGTGCGCTCGTGGCCACGCCGCTGCTCGGTGCCGTGAAGTCCGTGTGGCTCGACGTCGTCGAGGGCCGGGCCCCCGAATCGGACTCGGACGATTCCGAGTCGTGACCGGTCGTCGGCCATGACAAGATTCGGTTCATGCCCGGAGAGCCGAAGGCTGCCACCACGCATACGCGCGCGGCGAATGCCGTACGTGAGCTCGGCTTCGATCCCGACGACTTCGACCGGGCCTCGCGTGGGCTCGTCGCGACGCACCCGACCGGCGTGATCGACGGCCCGTACGGGCCGGCGTGGGACTGCACGCGCTACGCGTTCATCGAGCAGGGATCGACCAATCCGCCGACGGTCAACCCGAGCCTGTGGCGGCAGGCCCAGCTGAACAACATCCACGGTCTCTTCCAGGTCGACGACGGCCTGTGGCAGGCCAGGGGATACGACATCTCCAACATCACGTTCATCGCCGGTGACACGGGTTGGGTGATCATCGATCCCCTGACGGTCGAGGCGACCGCCCGGGCGTGCCTGGCGCTGGCGAACGAACATCTCGGTGAGCGGCCCGTCACCGCCGTGATCTACACCCACTCCCACACCGACCATTTCGGTGGCGTGCTCGGTGTGACCACCCAGGCCGACGTCGACGCCGGACGGTGCCGGATCATCGCCCCCGACCGATTCATGGACGAAGTGGTCGGCGAGAACGTCATCGCCGGCAACTGCATGACCCGGCGGGCGGTGTACCAGTTCGGACCGCTGCTGCCGGCCGGGCCACGCCAGCACGTCGACTGCGGGCTCGGCAAGGCGATCCCGTTCAGTGCGCCCGGTCTGATCGCGCCGACCGAGAGCATCACCCACACCGGTGAGGAGCTCGTCGTCGACGGGGTGCGCATCGTGTTCCAGATGACGCCGAACGCGGAAGCGCCGGCGGAGATGAACTTCTTCTTCCCCGACCGCGGCTGGTTGTGCATGGCGGAGAACTGCACCCACAACATGCACAATCTCGTGCCGATCCGCGGCGCGCAGGTGCGCGATTCACTGAACTGGTCGAAGTACATCGGCGAGGCCCTCGACACGTTCGGGCAGGACGCGACGCTGTCGTTCGCGTCGCATCACTGGCCGCGGTGGGGTGGCGATGACGTCCGCAGTTTCCTCGCGCTCCAGCGTGACCTCTACCGGTGGGTGCACGACCAGACGATGCGTCACGCCAACCACGGAGAGAACGCCGTCGAGATCGCCGAACATCTCGAACTGCCGCCGGAGTTCCGCAACGAGGCGCACGCCACCGGCTACTACGGGCAACTCGCCCACAACGTGAAAGCCGTCTACCAGCGCTACCTCAGCTGGTACGACGGGAACCCGGCCAACCTGTGGAAGCTGCCGCCGACCGAGGTCGGGCGACGGTACGTCGCGCTCGCCGGCGGTGCCGACGCCCTGCTCGCGACGTGCGCAGGCATCGTTCGACGAGGGCGATTACCGGTGGGTGGTCGAGCTGCTGAACCACCTGGTGTTCGTCGATCCCTCGAACGAGGCGGCGCGCGATCTCCAGGCAGACGCGATGGAACAGATCGGCTACCAGAGCGAGTCGGCCACGTTCCGCAATGCGTATCTCACCGGTGCCCATGAACTGCGCGGCGGCATGATGCCGTCGCGGCCGAACACGCACGGCGGCTATCTCGCGGCGGTGACGATGCCGCAGCTGTTCGACAGCCTGGCGGTGCGGCTGCGGTCGGAGGACGTGGGCGGGGTGGTCGTCGACATCGGCTTCGACCTCACCGACATCGACGAGCAGTGGACGCTCGGGCTCGCCCATCGGGCGCTGCACTACCGGGCCGGCCTGCCTGCCGAATCGAGTACCGCGGCCGTCGCCGTCGTGCGGCTGTCGCGGGCCAACCTGATCGCGGTGTCCACGAAGGACACGACGTTCGCCGAAATGATCACCGCCGGCACTGCCTCGATCAAGGGTGAGCAGACGGTCCTCGATGCCGTCTTCGACCACCTCGACACCTTCATGACCGGCTTTCCCATCGTCGAACCCTGACGGGGCGGGCTGGGGCAGGGAAGCGGCAGGACTACCGTCGCCGGCGTGATCGAGTTCGGCGAGGCACACCTTCCGGACGGAGTCCGTGTGGAGCGGTCCGACGACGGCTCCCGGATCCAGCTCGTCGCCGATCGCGCGTTGTCGGGCCTCTCGAACGGCTGGTTCACGCAACCCGTCGCCTCGGTCGAGATCGATCCGGCGACCGTGCCGAGCGACGCCGAGTTCCTCGGTTTCGCGTTCACCCAATTCGCCCTGCCGGTGATCGGCGGGCCGGGTTTCGACTTCGACTTCAATCCGGCCCCCAACCTGCACTCACCGCGGGCGATGATCCCGCTGTTGGTCCGGGCGGCCGGCGGGTTCACGCTGCTCGCGCCGACGACGAGCCCGCACGAGCAGATCATCACGGTGGTCGATGGCGTCTTCCACTGGGGTTGGCACGGCGACCTCGACGAGGTGCCGGCCGGCTTCGCGACGGAACTCGCGATCTACCGGGGCGCGACGGCGCGCGAGTTGTTGTCGCAGTGGGGGAGCGAGCTGCAGACGGCGGCCGGTGTGGTCCGTCGTCCGGCGGACGCCAACGCGCTCACGTCGCACCTGTCGTACTGGACCGACAACGGCGCGGCCTACTGGTACCGCACCGAACCCGGCACGACGATCGCGGCGTCGGTGGCCGAGGCGGTCAGGGCACTGCGCGCCGACGACGTTCCCATCCGTTCGGTCGAGCTCGACTCGTGGTTCTACCAGCACGAGACCAGCCGGCCGATCGACGAGATCGGCTACCCGACCGACGTGCCACCGAGCGGGTGCTGGGTGTGGAAGCCGCGGACCGGATGCGTTCCCGACCTCGACGTCCGACTCGACCGGCGACCCGATCGCGGAGTTCGCCGACGGGCTCGGCCGGCCGCCGCTCGTGCTCCACGCGCGGCACCTCGCACCGAACGGCCCCGACGTCGATCCCGACACCTGGTGGGTCGACGATCTCGCCGCGCAACCGCACGACCCGGCGTGGTTCCGCGGATGGTTCGACGACGCCGTCCGGTGGGGTGCCACGTGCATCGAACAGGACTGGATGCTCATCTACTGGTTCGGCGTGCGGGCGTTGCGGTCGGCGCCAGGCCGGGCGATGGCGTGGCAGCGGGCGCTCGACGAGCACGGCCGGGCGACCGGCGTCGACCTGCTGTGGTGCATGGCCACGCCCGCCGACCTCATCGCCGCCGTCGAACTCGAGCGGGTGATCGCCGTCCGCACGTGCGACGACTACCGGTTCGCCGACGACCCGGCGATGCTGTGGACCTGGTTCCTCACCGTGAACCGTCTCGTCGGGCCGCTCGGACTGCGGGCGTTCAAGGACTGCTTCTTCTCGAACCCTTCCGTTGATGTGGGCGTCGACGGCGTGTCCGAGGCGATCGACGGCGATGCCCATGCCGAACTCGAGGCGCTGCTGTCGGCGATGTCCGGTGGGCCGGTCGGCATCGGCGACCGGATCGGACGGACCGACCGCGACATCGTGATGCGCACCTGCGAGGCCGATGGACGGCTCCGGCTCGTCGACCATCCGATCGGGCTGATCGACGACTGCCTGTTCGGCGCGCCCGCGCCGGGGCGAGCGGTTGGCCTGGGCGACGACGTCGGTCACGATCGACGGGCGGCGGTGGACGTACGTCGTCGCCATCAACACCGCGACGGAGCATCGCACCATCGCCGACCGGCTCGACCTGAGCGACATCGGGCTCGATCGAGCGCACGGCGTGTACGACTGGCGTCGGGCGACATCGACCGAGGCCACGACGATCAAGGTCGAGCTCGCCCCCCGTGACTGGGCGTTGTTCGTGTGCTGCCCGATCGTCGACGGCACGTTCCGGTCGGCGACCGCACGAAGTACGTGACGATCTGGAGCGGTGACGCCCGAGGGTCTACGGTGGGAGCGTGACCGACGAGCAACGTCCGTACGGTGGGGGAGTCGGGGATCCGGGCCTCAAGAAGGTGCGCACGCGGCACTTCCAGCGGGCCAAGGAGACGGGGATCAAGATCACCGGGCTCACCAGCTACGACTTCCTGTCGGCGCGCATCTTCGACGAGGCGGGCATCGATTTCCTGCTCGTCGGCGACTCCGCCGGCAACACGGTCTTCGGCTACGACACGACGATCCCGGTCACCGTCGACGAGCTGATCCCGCTCACCGCGCGCCGTCGTCCGCGGCGCGAAGCGGGCGCTCGTCATCGCCGACATGCCGTTCGGCTCGTACGAGAACGGCCCCGACGAAGCGCTCGCCACGGCGATCCGGTTCATGAAGGAGACCGGCTGCCACGCGGTGAAGCTCGAAGGCGGCGTGCGCAGCGCGAAGCAGATCAAGCGGATCGTCCGTGCCGGCATCCCGGTGATGGCGCACATCGGCTTCACACCGCAGAGCGAGCACGGCCTCGGCGGCCACATCATCCAGGGGCGCGGCGACGGCGCGCACGGCCCTGCTCGACGACGCCCACGCCGTCGACGATGCCGGCGCGTTCGCGGTGGTGTTGGAGATGGTGCCGTCGGAGATCGCCGGCAAGGTCACCGGGGAGATCTCGATCCCGACGATCTCGGTCGGCGCCGGACCGCACTGCGACGGACAGCTGCTCGTGTGGAGCGACTGGGCCGGGTTCACGCGCGGCCGCATCCCGAAGTTCGTCGAGCAGTACGCGAACATCGGCCAGACCCTGCTCGATGCGGCGGTCGCCTACCGCGAGGACGTCGAGTCGGGTGCGTACCCGGCCGAACGCCACGAGTACAGCCCCTGACCGCCACCGCATCGACACGTCCTCCGAACTCGTTTGCGTCAGGATTTCTGCGGACCGGTCCGCAGAAATCCTGACGCAAACGGGCTGCACCCGTCAGGTCGGACCGGACGGGGCGTGCTGGGGAGCGTTGGGTACGGTGAGGGCATGACCCGAGTGCTCATCGCCGTCGACGGAACCTCTTCCGATCGGCTCATCGTCACGCAGACCCACGACTTGTTCGGCGACGATGCCGAGTACGTGCTGCTGAACGTTCGACGCGACCCGATGATGATCGCCGCCACCACGATCGGCGTCGGAATGAGCGCGATGGTGCCGGCCGGCGACCTGCGCACCGGCCTACGGCGACGACGGTGATTCGCTGCAGTCCGAAGCCGACCTCGCCACCGAGACCGCCCGGGGGGTCGCCCACGACACCCATCTCGACGATGCCACCGTCGTCGGCGAGATCGGCCTCGAGCCCGACGCCATCCTCAGCGCCGCAGACGAATTCGAAGTCGACGTCATCGCGGTCGGCGATCATGACCGCGGCTGGTTCTCGCGGCTGATGTCGCCGTCGGTCACGTCGGCCGTCACCGAGCGGGCCCACGTGCCGGTGCTGGTCATCCGCATCCCGCACGCGCTGACCGCCGGACGGCGCGACTGACCAGCGCGCGTGAGGCTCCCCGGCGCCGGGGCGCGGCCGTGCGAAGCTAAGCCGGTGTTGAGCGCCGACGACGACACGACGCTGACGCCGACCCTGCGACGTGGACTCCGCCTGTTCGCACAGACCGACGACCAACCGCGAGCACGTCGCGCCACCGACGTCATCCTGCTCGGATTGTCGTGCCTGAGCCTGCTCACGGTGGCGTTGCTCGCCGACCCCGACCCGGGGTTCTCGAACGCAGTGAGCGACTTCTTCGCCGCACTGCCGCACACGCTCGAAGGCTTGTGGCAGACGATGGCCGACCTGCCGATGGTCTGGGCGGCGATCATCCTCGTCGGCGCACTCGTTCCGCCATCGCCGGTCGATCGCCCGGGACATGGTGCTGTCCGTGATCCTGGGCGTCATCGGCTGGCTGCTGCTCGCGCGGACGGTCGGCGGCGGGTGGCCGGAGTGCTGTGATGCACTCACGCGGACCCTGCCGCCACCGCACTTCCCGGCCGCTCGGCTCGCCGTGCCGGGGGCGGCGATCATCACGGCGTCGCCACACCTCGTCCGCCCCGCCCGCCGCTTGGGCCACTGGGTCCTGCTGCTCGGGTCGATCGCCACGATCGCCGCTCGCCTCCAGCACCCTGATCGGTGTCCTCGCCGGGATCCTGTGCCGCGGCGGCGGCCGCCTCGGCCGTCCACCTCGCGGTCGGCTCGAGCGCTGGGCGACCGAGCCTCGATGACGTCCGGTTCGGGCTCGGCCAGATGGGCGTCGTCACCACCGAGCTCGGCGTCGCCGCCCGCCAGCCGGCCGGCCAGTTCGCCGTCGCCGCGACCGGGACGGACGGCGACGAACTCATCGTGAAGGTCTACGGGCGCGACGCCTACGACGCGGCGGTCCTGTCGACCGTGCAGCGCACGATCTGGCTCCGTCGTGCGGGTTCACCGGTCGGTTTCGGGCGGCTGCGCCAGGTGGAACACGAAGCATTCCTGACGTTGCTGGCCGGTCAGGCCGGCGTGCCGACCGACCAGGTGGTGATCGCCGGATCGTCGCCGAGCGACGACGCGCTGCTCGTGCTCCGACGGACCGGCACGCTGTTCGCCCCGGCGAAACGGGAGGTCACGTCGGAGACCGCGACGGTCGGTCGGTTCAGCGGACCCGACGCCCTGGAGCGGATGCGCGAACTGTGGGACCTCGTCGAGCACCTGCACGACAGCGCGATCGCCCACGGCCAGATCGACGAGGCCCACCTGATCATCGATCACGACGGCGCGGACTCGGTCTCGTCGACTTCCGCGGGGCGAGCGTGGCGCCGACCGACGCCCAGCTGCGCGGCGACGAGGCGCAGGCGTTCGTCGCGACGGTGATCCTGGCCGGACGGGATCTCGCCATCGCCGCGCTCGTTTCGAACCGTTCGAACGAGCGCATCGGAGCGCTCCTGCCGTATCTCCAGCCGGTCGCGCTCACGCCCGATCAGCGACGGATGATCAACGCCCTCGACCTCGACCTCGACGACATCCGTTCGGAGGTGGCTGCGGCGATCAACCTCGAGGCGCCACGACTGGTGCAGCTCCGCCGGTTCAGCATCGGTTCGGTCATCCGCATCGCGCTGCCGCTGCTGGCGGTGTTCGTACTCGTGTCGGCGCTCGCCGGTTTCGATCTCGACGAGTTCGTCGAATCGCTGCAGGATGCGGTCTGGTGGCTGGTGCTGCTCGGCCTGCTCGTGGCGCAGTTGCCCCGGATCGCCCAGGCGGTGTCGACGCTCGGTGCCGCGCCGATCCCACTGCCGCTCGGGCCCGTCTACGCCCTGCAGCTCGCGATCTCCTACGTCAACCTGGCCATCCCGACCGCCGCCGCCCGCATCGCGGTCAACATCCGGTTCTTCCAGCGCCAGGGTGTTCCGCCCGGCGCGGCCGTCGCCACCGGCGCGCTCGACGGCGTCAGCGGCTTCATCGTCCAGGCGCTCCTGCTCGTGTCGTTCCTGCTGTTCGGCTCGATGTCGCTCGACGTCGATCTCAACGACCCGTCGAGCGACGCCGCTCCGCCTCGTCGTGATCATCCTCGTCGCCGTCGTAGTCGCCGCGGCAGTGATCGCCGTGATCCCGAAGCTCCGGCACTTCGCGGTCGGATGGATCGTCCGGCTGGCGCACGAAGCGTTCGGCGTCCTCCGCGGGCTGCATTCCCCGCGCCGGCTCGCCATGCTGTTCGGCGGCAACTTCGTCGCCGAGCTGCTCTTCGCGTCGACGCTCGGCATCTTCGTGCTGGCGTTCGGTTACCCGATACCGCTCCAGGAGCTGTTGTTCATCAACATCTGCGTCTCGCTGCTGTCGGGACTGATCCCGGTGCCCGGCGGCATCGGCGTGACCGAGGGCGGCCTGATCTTCGGACTCACGTCGGTCGGCATGCCGCAGGAGGCGGCGTTCGCGGCGGTGATGCTCTACCGGCTGGCGACGTTCTACCTGCCGCCGATCTGGGGCTTCTTCTCGCTCCGCTGGCTCGAACGCAACCGCTACCTGTAACGGCCTCAGCGCGACGATCGCTCCAGGTTTTCGAGGATCGGCCGGCTCGGCTGCCGCGGCGCCGACGGCTGCGGGCGACGAGGCGCTGCCACACGCCAGCGTGCCGAGGCCGATCGGGATGATGATGACCCAGGTGAGCACCCGGAAGATGAGCACGCCGGCGGTGATCTGGTTGACGTACTGCGATCCCGCCGCCGCGGTGAGCAGGCCGATGTAGGCGACCTCGCTGACGCCGGCGTCGCCGGCCGTGATCGGCAGCACGGTGAGGCCCTGGACGACCGCGTACACGACGAACACCTGGGGCCAGGTGATCGCCGAGTCAGGCGTTCCGGTGAACCGCAACGGCCATGAGGAGGAGGGCGAACCGGGCGGCGGCAGTGATCACCGTCGCCCAGGTGCCGATGACCCAGCGGTCACGGAGGCGTTCGATCGACTCGGCGCGGGCGTCGATCATCTTCTCGGCCAGGTCGGGTGGATCGGGCTTGCGCAACAGCCGCAGGACGAAGGCCCAGACGCGGTGAGCACCCGGCCCATCCAGGCGGTGCGACGCTCGGCGCCGAACACGTAGGCCACACCGAGGACGCCGACGCCGACGAGCACGGCGATCACCACGATGGTCCGCATCGTGCCGTCGATCGGCGTGTTGGACACGAGCAGCCCGATCGCCGCCACGAGGGGGAGCACCAGCTTGATGCCGATGCTGAACACCCCGCCGGCGGCCACGGCCAGCGTGGCCTCGGACGGCGAGTACCCCCACGTGGTGAACATCTTGTGGCGGAACGGGAGGTCGCTCGGGCCGGGGAGGACCGACGTGACCCCGGCCGGGCCGAGATAGGCGATCACACCCGCGGCGCACCGGCAGGCCCTTGATCAGCGCACCGGTGAGCAGACCCTGGCACGTCACCCAGATGACCCACATCGAGATGAGGGCGATGAAGTCGGCGTCCTCGAGCGAGCGGACCGAATCGAGGATCGCCTGGTAGTCGAGGTCCTCGAAGGTCGACCGAAGGATGAAACCCGACAGCACGAGGGCGCCGACCACGAACACGCCGCGGACGACCGTGCTGCGGAACTTCTTGATCGTCGACTTCTGTCCCGTCACCTCCTCGATCTCGTCCAGTTCCTCCGCCGACAGTTCCGGCGGATGCGGGTCGGTCGATTCGGTCATCGCGTCATGCTCGCATCGACCACCGCGAGCAGCCCGAGCACGATGTCTTCCATCGCCACACTGTTGCAGGTCGTGGCGGAGGCGCCGCCGGCTCAGCCCGCGAGGAGACGGTCCTCGCACCATTCGAGCGCCTCGTCCAAGGTGTCGGTGATGTGCACCGGGGTGATCGTCTCGGCGAACTGCCGCACGGTCGCTTCGAGCGGCTCGTCGTCGAGTCCCGTGATGACGAGCGAGCCTCCGGCGGCCGACAGCTCGCGCGCCAGCGGCACGAGCTGGAAGGCGAGCGTGCCGTGCATCACGTCGGTACGACTGAGGTCGACGATCACGTACGAGGCCGGCACCGCCGACGACGCGCGCGCCTCGACGAGATGGCGCACCGCGAACTCGGCGTCGGCGAATTGGATCTCGCCACGGAGACGGATCGCCAGCACCTGTTCGCCCACTTCGGCGAGTCGCCGTAGGGCGTCGTCGTTGCGCCGCCGGTTCGACCCGCCGTCGGCCAGCGTCCGAATGGTCGGCTGCCGGTTGCCGAGTCGCCGGCCGGAGTTGACGAGGTGCAGCGACAGGGCGGACGCGAACTCCTGGCACACCTTGACGCCGCGAACGCTGTTGCCCTGGGCGTCGAGCCGCGGCGAGAACACGCCGATGCCACATTGTCCGGGCAGGACGGCGAAGACACCACCGCTCACACCGCTCTTCGCGGGCAGGCCGACCGACACCATCCAGCGGCCGGCACCGTCGTACATGCCACAGCTCGACATCACCGACAGGACGTGGCGGACGGTCGGCTGCGACACGGCCACCGACCCGTCGACCGGGTTGCGGCCGCCGTTGGCCAACGTCGCCGCGATCACGCCGAGATCGTGACAATCCACTTCGACGGAGCACTGCTGGAAGTACACCTCGAGCGATGACTCGACGTCGTCGCCGAGCGAGCCGGCGCCGCGCAGGAGATGCGCGATCGCCCGGTTGCGATGGCCGGTGGTCCGCTCCGATGTCCACACGTCCGTGTCGATCGACAACGGTCGCCCAGCGAACTTCGAGTATCCCTCGAGCAACCTGGCGACCGCGTCGTCCCCGTGGGCGGCGTGGATCAGATCGGCCGCGGTGATGGCACCGGCATTGACCATCGCGTTGGTCGCCTGCCCGGTGACCGGATCGAGGCTGATGGCGTTGAACGCATCGCCGGTCGGTTCGAGACCGATGCGCTGGCCGACGATGTCGGGACCGAGCTCGTCGAGGGCCATCGCGTACGTCAACGGCTTCGACATCGATTGGATGGTGAAGCGGAGCCGGGTGTCGCCGACCTCGTACACCGTTCCGTCGACCATCACGATGCAGATGCCGAAACGGTCGGGGTCGACGCGGGCGAGTTCGGGGATGTACGACGCGACCTCGCCGGACACGTCACCGAGGAACTTGGCGTGCAACTCCTCGAGGTAGGCGGTGAGGGGCAACATGGCGGCAGCGTAGGTCGCTGCCGCGGTACGTTTCGGCGATGAAACTACGCGGACTGTTCGCCGTTGGATTGCTCGTCTCGGTCGCGGCCGGCGGCTCGCTGGGCTGCGGCAGTGACGACGACGGGAGCAGCGGCACCACCGGGCACCGTGACGTCCGAGGGACAGGTCGAGGGCGTCACGTGGACGCTCACCGAACTCAACGGCGAAGCGCCGCCTGACAGGTGTGGAGGCGACGCTGAACTTCGACGGCTCGACCGTGTCGGGGAACAGCGGCTGCAACACCTACTCCGGAGAGGCCACCTTCGACGAGGACGTCGTCGACATCTCCGATCAGCTGACGTCGACCCTGATCGCCTGCGAGCCCGCGGCCGGCGAGTTCGAGGCCGCGTTCCTGGCCATGCTCGCCGATGCGTCGATCTTCGCCGCGGACGGCGACACCCTCACGCTCTCGAACGACTCCGACACGGTCTTGGCAACGTTCACCGGGGCCTGACCCCGCTGCTCAGTCGTTTCGGCACAGGTGATGTCGGCGGCGGCCCCATCTTCGCGGAGCCGCCGCCACCATCGCGATCACGACCGCCGGCATCATCAGACCGCCGGCATCACTGCGTGTCGATCAGGCGATCACCTTGGCCTTGGCGGCCGCGTACTCGGCATCGTCGATCTTGCCCGCGGTGTGCAGGTCGGCGAGCTGCGCCAGCTGCGTGGCCGCGTCGGTGCCGCCGGCCGTGTCGCGGATGTACTGCTGCGTGGCCTGCTCGTGCTTCTGCATCGCCGTGATCTGACGCTCGTGCATCTTGCCGCCGCGTGCGATCACGTAGACGAAGATGCCGAGGAAGGGAATGAAGATGATGAAGAGCGACCAGAGCGCCTTGCCCCACCCCGACAGGTCATCGCTGCGGATGATGTCGCCGAAGATCTGGAAGATCAACATGATGAACACGAAGAAGAGGAAGAACCAGAGGAACGACCAGAGAACTTCTCCGGTGCCGAAATCAGCTGCAAGTGTCACAAGTGACCTTTCTGTCAATGCGTTGCCCGGCCGGTGCCGGAGCAGCGCTCATCATGGCCGGTTCGTCGACATTTCTTCAACTCTCGATCGCCCGGAGACCTACAATTCGTCCACTTTGGCTGATGGTTGGGCCGGTCACGGCTGCAATGGTGACGCCGGAGCATTGCGCGTACCCGTACGAACCGACCGACACGGAGGTGTCACATGGCCTTGGGCCCTATTGAAATACTGGTGATCGAGTTTCCGGGGAATCAGTTCACCGGCGCGATCATCCCCGAACTCGAGCGCCTGATCGCCAACGACACGATCAGCGTGATCGACGGGTTGCTCGTGCGCAAGGACACCAATGGCGACGTCACGTTCGTCGAATTCGACGAGCTGGGTGTCAACGACGATGCAGCCAAGTTGGCCGGCGTCATGGACCAACTCGACTCGTTGATCTCCGACGAGGACGTGGACGAATGGGCGGACCGTCTCGAGCCAGGGAACTCCGAGGCGATCCTCGTCTTCGAACACACCTGGGCCAAGGGCTTCCGCGATGCCGTCGTCGAGTCGGGCGGTGTGCTCGCCGACAACATCCGCATCCCGGGCGCGGTGGTCGACGAACTGCTGGCCGAGCTCGCCGAACTGCCCGACGACTGATCAGCAGTCCGGACGCAGCGCGACGAACCACGATCGACACTTCGACGATCACCCTCGACACACAACAGACTGAGACACAAGGAGCATTGACATGATGAGACGACGGATGGGACGACCCGGTTTGGTCGGCACGATGGCCCGCACGGCGGTCGTCGCCGGAACCGCCACGGCGGTCGCCGGGGGCGTCCACAAGCACCAGCAAGGCAAGGCGCAGGAGGATGCATACGAGGACGCGGCCCAGCAGGCGGCGTTCGACTCCCAGCAGCAGCTGGCCGAGATGCAGCAGCAGATGGCCCAGATGCAAGCGCAGCAGGCCGCGGCCGCCGCCGCCGCAGCCGCGCCGCCACCGCCGCCGGCACCCGCCGCCGCACCGGCCGGCGACCTGATGGGTGAACTCTCCAAGCTCGCCGACCTGAAGGCAGCGGGCGTCCTCACCGACGCCGAGTTCTCCGCGGCCAAAGCCAAGCTGCTCGGCTGAACTCGATGACGATCAGCGACGCCGACACGCCCACCGACCCCGCCCTCGCGGCTCCCGACCTCGAATCCGCGGCGGCGAAACCGCCGCGGCGCAAGGGATCGGCGCCAGGGTGGCTGGTCTGGTCGATGATCGTGTTGGCGTCGTTGATCGCGATCGGTGCCGCCACGAACACGTGGCTGAACCGGCAGCTGCTCGACACCGACAACTGGGTCGAGGTCAGCGACGACCTGTTGACGAACGATGAGGTGCGGGGCGCCCTGTCGATCTATCTCGTCAACGAACTGTTCACCTACGTCGACGTGTCGGAACAGGTCCAGGACAGGCTGCCCGACCAGTTGCAGGTGCTGGCGGGCCCGATCTCGGCCGCGCTCCGCCAACCCGCCATCGACGCCGTCGACCGGGTCCTCGCCTCGCCGCAGGTGCAGGAGGTGTGGCGGGAAGCCAACCGGGTGGCGCACACTGCGCTCGTCAACGATCCTCAAAGGCGACACCCGCGAGTCGGTCGACACCGACCGACGGCGTCGTGACGCTCAATCTCAGCACGGTGGTCAAGAACCTGGGAGAACAGCTCGGCCTTCCGCAGGGCGTGCTCGATCGGATCCCACCGGACGCGGGTGTGATCACCATCGCCGATTCGCAGCAGCTGGCCGACGCCCAGGACGCCGTCAGCGTGGTCGAGAAGCTCAGCGTCGTGTTGTTGCTCGTGGTGATCGTGCTCTACGCCGCGGCGGTGTTCATCGCCAGCGATCGTCGCGCCGCGATTCGCGATGTCGGCATCGCCATCGTCGTGACCGGCGTCGCGATCACCATCGCCCGCCAGTACGCCGTGCGACTACCTCGCCGACAACATCAGAACGGCGACCGACGTCAGGTCGGCGATCAATGCGGCCGCGCTCATCGGCACGAACGTCCTGAACGAGATCGCGTGGCTCTGGCTCTCGGCCGGCCTGCTCCTGTTCATCTACGCGGTGCTCATGGGCCCGACACGGGCCGCCACGGCGACGCGGCGCGGTGCTGTCCCCGATCCTGTCGAACCGGCTGACGGCATACGTGTTCGCCATCGCTGTGATCGCCCTGATCGTGTGGGTCACGCCCGGATCATCGGTGCAGACATTGATCGGCGCGGTCACGCTGCTCGTCCTGGTCGTCGTCGGTGTCGAGCGGTTGCGCAGCCTCGTCCGCCGCGAGCATCCCGACACCTCGATGTCCGACGTCGGACACGACATCGCTGGCTGGTTCGACGACGGCGCCACCGTCACGACGCCGAAGGACTGAACAGGTGCGATCGCGCTCACCGTGTCCCAGACCGCTGATCGCTCGGCGGGAGCGATGTAGTCGCAGGGCGCTCTTGACCGACATCGGATCGCCCGGCCAGGTTCGAGGGTCAATCGTCGTTCATCGGCGCTCCGTCGCGATCGACGGGCCAGACGATTGCGACGGCGGCGGCGAGCCGTGTCGCCCTCGAGCACTCGGCCTGAGCGCGGGGCTGCTCCGCTCGGCTGCTGACGAAACCTCGCTGGTGTCAGACGTGGCGAGGGTCTCGTCCACGGCCGCCGACACTCCGGTCAGCGGCCGTGGACAGAGGTGAATCAGCACTGCAGAACCTTGGCCTTCGCCGAGCGCGTACTCGGCGTCGTCGAGCTTGCCGTACGTGTGGAGGTCGGCCAGCTTGGGCCAACTGATCCGCGGACGAGGCGGAACTCGCGGTCGTTCTGATGTAGGAGTCCATCGCCTCTTGCTGTGCCTGCGCCTGCGCGATCTGACGGTCGGCCATGCTGTGGCCGCGGACGATCAGGTAGACGAAGATGCCGAGGTAGGGCACGAAGATGATGAAGATCGACCAGAGCGCCTTGCCCCAACCCGACAGGTCCCGGCTGCGGAAGATGTCGGAGAAGATGAAGATCAGCAGGTAGATCCAGATGATGAAGATGAAGAACCAGAGGAACGACCAGAAGACCTGGCCGGTTCCGAACTCTGCGAGCATGTTGGTGACGCCTTTCGTTGTTGATATGTGTTGCGTGGAGTATGGCGGTGAGTGTGAGGAACGCGTTGAAGCCGTGGAATCAGCGCACGACGACGGCGGGTGCCGTGGCACCGCCGAGCAGCACCGAGACGAGGACGCCGAGCGGCAGCGCGCCCCAATAGCTGAGTCCCAAGCCTGGGCCGACGTTGCCGAGGAACAGCATCAACAGCCATGTCGCCGGGAACGTGGCGAGCAGGAAGATGATGAGCGCGGCGATCAATGTCTTGAACATGGTGTGTCCTCGTTTCGTATGCAGTAGTGCAGTCGCGAATGTATGCGAGCGCACCGGCGTGCAAGCGTGATACCCGCCATTCGAACGTCGTGTGCGGATGCCGCGAGTGCTGACGCGTTAGCGTCTGACCCCGTGCTGATCCTCGCAATCCTCGGTCTCGGAATGGGCGTCGGCGCCCTCGCCCAACTCATCGTCGGTCGGGACGGTCCCCGCGTCGACTGGACCATGGCGTTCGTCGCCGGGTTCGCCGGGTCGCTCGTCGGTGGGCTGATCTTCAGCCTGATCGCCGGTGACGGACTGGACATCCGGCTGAGCGGCATCCTCGGATCGCTCATCGGGGCGATCATCATCACCGCCGTCGTGGCAGTGGTACCGGCGCAAGCAGCGTGCCGAGGCGCTGGCGGCCGACAAGGCTCTCGCCCGTTCAGGCCGCCACCACCCGCGTTGATCGATCGGCGCGGCTGATGTCCGGTCCGCTGGGTGACAGCCCCGGACTGGTGTGCGCGCATCACCATCTCTACTCGGCGTTGGCGCGCGGGATGCCCGCGCCGCGACGGACCCCGCGCCGGTTCCTCGACGTGCTCGAGTTGGTGTGGTGGCGCCTCGATCGGGCACTCGACCTGGAGATGCTCGAGTGGTCGGCCAAGCTCGGCGCGCTCGAGGCTCTCGAAGCCGGGTGCACCGCGATCATCGACCATCACGAGTCACCCAACGCGATCGAGGGATCGTTGACCGTCATCGCCGACGCCTGCGACGAGGTCGGCGTGCGGGTGTCGACGTGCTACGGCGTCACCGACCGTCACGGCCCTGATGGCGCCCGCCGCGGACTCGAGGAGAACGACCGCTATCTGCGGGAGTGCGCGCAAGACGCGCGGCCAGCGAGGAGCCGCGGCATGGTCGGGATCCACGCCGCGTTCACGTGCAGTGACGACACGCTCGAGGCGGCCGCGGGGCTGGCGGTGGCCCACGGCGTCGGCGTGCACGTCCACGTCGCGGAGGGAGTCGACGACGTCGATGCGCCGGAGCGCCTCGCCGCCCTGTCGGCCGACGACTGGATGTTGATCCACGGCGTGCACCTGCCGGATGACCACTCGATGCGGGGCACGATCGTGCACAACCCCCGATCGAACATGAACAACGCCGTCGGGTATGCCGCGCCCGTCCGGTTCGCCAATCCGGTGGCGCTCGGCACCGATGGCATCGGTGCCGACATGCTCGACGAGTTCCGTCTGGCGTTCGTGCGATCGCGTGAGCGCGACATCACCGCATCGCCCGAACTGGCGTGGGGATGGCTCGAACGGGGATGGTCACTCGTTCCCGAGGCGCGATCCGATCGGGTGACGTGGTCGTACGGGCCGATCGATCCGTGGCGACTCGCCTACACCACCGGCGTGCGGGCCATCGACGTCGACATCGACGGCGAGCGGGTGCTCGCATCGGGCGTCGCCACCCGCGTGGATGCCGACGAGGTACGGGCGAAGGCCGCCGAGCAGGCGGGGCGACTGTTCGCTCGGCTCGACGAGATGTGACGCGCATGATCGGCTCGGCACTCGGCTGGTTCGTACGTGGCTGGTTCGCACGGGCCCGGTGGTCGGTCGTGATCGTCGACGTGCTCGCCACCGTGTTCGGTGCAGACGTGCCCGACCTGGTCGACATGGCCCGCACCCTCGACGATTCCGACGTCGGTGTGCTCTGGGTCACCGATCATTTCAGTGGCGCCGTTGTCGGCGCCCCGTGGTCGCGCGATCCGTTCGTCACCCTCGGTGCGATGGCCGCCGTCACCGAGCGCGTCGAAATCGGCCTGCTCGTTGCGAACATGGTGAACCGCCACCCGGTGCAGCTCGTGTCGGCGATCAACTCGTTGCAGTCGATCGCTCCGGGGCGCGTGCGTCTCGGGATGGGATCGGGGGCCGCTGCGGGTTCACGGTTCGCCGTCGAACACGAGGCGATCGGCCGCGAACTGGGCACCCTCGACGGTCGTCGGGCGGTGTTGCGCGACCAGATCAGGGCGGTGCGGGCCATCTGGTCGGGCGCCGAGTCGTTCCACAGCCCGACGCTGTCGTTCCACGGGCTGCGCGACGTCGTCGACGGCGCGGCCGTCCCACCGATCGTGGTCGGGGCATCGGCGTGGCCGACGATCGAGGTGGCGCTCGCCGAGGCCGACGGCGTGAACATCCGGTTCACCCGCGACCTCGACGAGCAGATCGGCCGCATCCGCCGGGCTCGGCCCGACATCGGACCCGGCGGCTTCGAGGTCAGTGTGCTGCTCGATCCCGCCCGCGGCGAACTCGACGTACTGGGCGAGCATCTCGATCACCTGCGGTCGATCGGTGTCGAGCGGGCCGTGATCATGCGCGCACCGGGCTTCGACCCGGCCGACCTGACCCCTCACCTCACCCTGCGATGAGGGAATGGTCCAGCTGTCGGTCCGTTCGCTCATCGACGAGGTGTTGACGCCTGCGAATCCGCGACCGGGTGCGACTGTGCGAAGATCGACCCCCATGAAGATCTCGGCTTGGGGGTACGGATCGTGAAGCAACTCAGTGGGCTCGACGCGAGCTTTCTCTACATGGAGACCCCCACCACGATGGGGCACGTGAGCGGGCTCGGCATCTACCAACGGCCGACGCCGGATTTCGATCCGTTCGATCTCGTCTACCGCCGGTTCGCGGGGATGATCGGCCGGCTCGAACCCATGCGGCGACGGCTCGTGACCGTGCCGCTGCAACTCGACCATCCGTACTGGATCGACGACCCGGACTTCGATCTCGACTACCACGTGCGACACCTCGGTCTGGCGCCGCCCGGGGCGGCCGATCAACTCGCCGAGCAGGTGTCCCGCATCGTCGGCCGGCACATGGACCGTTCGCGCCCGTTGTGGGAGTGCTACGTCATCGAGGGGCTCGCCGACGGACGGTGGGCGATGCTGACCAAGACCCATCACTCCACGATCGACGGTGCCTCGGGCGTGATCCTGCTCAACATGCTCACCGACCTCGACCCCGATGCGGCGAACACGCTCGAGCCCGTGCCGTGGTCCGGTGAACCGGTGCCGAGCCAGGTCGAGATGTTGCAGACCACGATGGTGCATCTCGCGTCGAATCCGTTGAAGGGGCTCCGACTCCAGCTCCGTCTCGTCCGCGACGTCGCTTCGGGCGCCGGGCTCACGAGCGTCAGCGGGCTGGCCTCCAATGCTCGCGACGTCGTCACCGCGGTCGCTCGGAGAGGGTCGGCGCCTGCCGATCACGAACAGGTGTCACGGGTCAGCCTGCCGATTTCGCCGGCGCCGCCCACGCCGTGGAACCGTGCGATCTCGCCCCACCGGCGTTTCGCGATGCGCTCCACCTCGCTCGACAACATCAAAGCGCTGAAGGACGCGACCGGTTGCACCGTCAACGACATCGTGATGGCGATCTGCGCCGGCGCGCTCCGCGAATACCTGCTCCACCACGATGCACTGCCCGACAAGGCGCTGCGGGCGATGGTGCCGGTGTCGATCCGCACCGGCGAGGAGGAGGATCCCTGGACCAACCGCGTGTCCAGCATCATCGCCGAACTCCCGACCAACTGTGCCGACCCGCTCGAGCGGGTGATGCGGTGCCACGAGGCGATGAATGCGGCGAAGCGCCAGATGGATCTGATTCCGGCGACGGCGGTCACGGACATCTCCCAATTCACGTCGCCGGTCGTCGCCACCTCTGCGATGCGCCTCGTGACGCGGTTCGGGCTGGCCAATCGCGGCGTGACGATGCCGGCCAACGTCGTGATCAGCAACGTGCCGGGCCCTCGGCAACCGCTCTACTTCGCCGGCGCCCGGATGGACCATTACATCCCGGTGTCGACGATCGCCGAGGGGATGGGCCTGAACATCACGGTGCACAGCTATCTCGATCGGCTCGACTTCGGGCTGATCGCGGACCGCGAGCTCGTTCCCGACCTGTGGGACATGGCCGACATGCACATCGACGAGATCGGCCGGCTTTTCGACGCCACGGGCGCGACGTGGGCCGAGCCCCAGACCGCGCCGTCGATGCGGCGCGGCGGCCTCGGGGTGAAGCCGGTCGCGCCGCGTGCGGCGAAGAAGGCCCCGGCGAAGAAGACCGCCGCCAAGAAGACCGCCGCCAAGAAGACCGCCGCCAAGAAGACCGCGGCCAAGAAGGCGCCGGCGAAGAAGACGCGCGGCCAAGAAGGCCCCGGCGAAGACGGCCGCGGCGAAGAAGACTGCGGCAAAGAAGGCCCGGCGAAGAAGACCGCGGCGAAGAAGACCGCGGCGAAGAAGACTGCGGCGAAGAAGACTGCGGCGAAGAAGACGTCCGCGGCCAGATCGGCACCCGCGAAGAAGACCGCGGCCAAGAAGGCCACGGCGAAGAAGGCGGCGACGCCCGTAGTCGGGTAATTCGAGGACTCACGGCCGAGTTCGGTGGGATCGGCGCGACCCGCGAGACTCGCGGCGATGGACTTCGACCTGCCACCCGACGATCACCCCGACCGGCTCGCGGTCCGCGACTGGCTCACGGCCCATCCCGAGCCGACCGGTCGGGAGCTCGCCGAGGCCGGCTACGTGGTGCCGCACTGGCCGGCGCCGTGGGGGTTGGGCGCCGACCCGATCCAGCAGCTCATCATCGACGACGAGCTCGGCAAGGCGGGTGTCCACCGACCGAGCAACCCGATCGGCATCGGCTGGGCGGCGCCGACGATCTTGCTCGCTGGCACCCCTGACCAGCACGAACGCTTCCTGCCGAAGATCTTCAGTGGCGAGGAGGTCTGGTGCCAACTGTTCTCCGAGCCGGATGCCGGCTCCGACCTCGCTGCGCTGGCCTGCCGTGCCGTCCGCGACGGCGACGAGTACGTCGTCACGGGTTCCAAGATCTGGTCGAGCGGCGCCCACCACGCGAAATACGGGATCCTGATCGCGCGCACCGATCCGGACCAACCCAAACACAAGGGCATCTCCTACTTCATCTGTCCGATGGACCTGCCGGGCCTGACGATGAGCCCGATCGTCGACATGACGACGGCGCACTCGTTCAACCAGGTGTTCTTCGACGACGTCCGGATCCCGGCGTCGCTGCGCGTCGGTGACGAGAACGACGGCTGGCGGCTCGCCAAGGTCACGTTGTCGAACGAACGGGTGTCGCTGTCGTCGGCCGGATCGTTGTGGGGCGTGGGCCCGTCGGCCGACCAACTCATCGACCTGATCCGGCAAGGCGGCCGGCTCGACGACCCCGTGCTGCGAGATCGCGCCGCCCGACTGCACATCGAGGCGCAGCTCCTCCATCTCAACCGGATGCGCAGCCTGTCGGCGACGCTCAACGGCAAGACGCCCGGGCCGGAGGCGTCGATCCAGAAGATCATGGCCGACGAGCACGGTCAGCACGTGATGGCCCTCGCCAAGGATCTGGCCGGCGCGAACGGCATGCTCGCCGGATCCGGGCCGGTCGGCAAGGTTCCGGCAGCCGATGCAGAGGGGACCGACCGAGAACCGGTTCGCCCACGCGCCCACCCATCAGTTCGCCGACGTCGACCCGATCTGGCACTACGGCTACCTGTTCCACCCGGCGCTGACGCTCGGCGGCGGAACGTTCGCAGTGCAACGCAACATCGTCGCCGAACACGTCCTGGGCCTGCCGCGTGAGCCGAATGTCGAGACGGGACTGACCTGGGCGCAGACTCGCTACGGTTCCCGTTCGTGAGTTCCCCGTCGGAGGCACCGCCCACGAGTCTCGGCATCGACATCGGTGGCACGGGTATGAAGGCGGCGATCGTCGACGTGGCCTCCGGCGAGCTGCTCACCGACCGCTTCCGCATCGACACGCCGCAACCCGCCACACCCGATGCGATGGCCGCGGTCGTGAACGATCTCGTGACGCACTTCTCGTGGACGGCCGCCGTGGGCGTCGGTTTCCCCGCCGTCGTGCGCAACGGGGTCGTCGGTTCGGCGGCCAACATCGACGCGTCCTGGATCGACGTCGACGCCGACAAATTGTTCACCGCGGCCGCCGGGGTCCGCGTCCACATGATCAACGACGCCGACGCCGCCGGTCTTGCCGAGGTGCGCTTCGGCGCGGGGCGCGGCTACCGCGGCGTCGTGATGATGCTCACGTTCGGCACGGGGATCGGCTCGGGTCTGTTCACCGACGGCGTGCTCGTGCCCAACACCGAACTCGGGCACCTCGAACTCGATGGCGTCGACGCCGAGACCCGCGCCGCGGCCAGCGCCCGCAAGCGGGACGATCTCACCTGGTCGGCTTGGGCCAAGCGGGTCCAGACGTATCTGCGCCATGTCGAGCGGCTGTTCTCGCCCGACCTGTTCATCATCGGCGGCGGCGCGAGCAAGTCGGCCGATCAATGGCTGCCGAAGGTGCATGTCGAAACCGAGGTCGTGGCGGCGCAGATGGCGAACAACGCCGGCATCGTCGGCGCCGCCCTCATGGCACCGATGGCGTGAGCCGGCGCCGACGCATCCGGCGCGTCCATGCGCCGAAATGTCCGTGCAAGGATGCACGCGTGATCACGATGGTCGGCGAGGCGCTCGTCGACCTGGTCGTCGCGTCCGATGGATCCGTCACGGCGACGCTCGGGGGTGCGCCGTACAACGCGGCGCGCGCCGCGGCGCGCCTCGGGTCGCCGACGCGATTCGCCGGTGTGCTGTCCACCGATCGGTTCGGCACCCTGCTCGCCGCCCGACTCGACGCCGACGGTGTTGACACGCGGTTCGCCCGGCGCACCGAGCGGCCGAGCACGCTCGCCGCCGTCGAGCTCGACGAGCACGGGAGCGCGACGTACCTCTTCTACATCGATGGAACGTCCGCGCCCGACCTCCCGCCCGGCTCGCTCGAATTGCCTGACGAGGCGATGTTCTTCACCGGCGGGCTCGGGCTGGTGCTCGAACCGATGGCCGCGACGGTCCTCCAACATCTTCGCGATCTGCACGACGACACCATGGTCGTGATCGACGTGAACGCCCGTCCGGCCGTCGTCACCGATCGGGCGAACGTACCTGGCGAACCTCGCCGTGGCCATCCGCCGCTCCGACGTGGTCAAGGTGAGCGAAGAGGACCTCGCCTTCCTCCACGGCGACCTGTCGGTCGACGATCTTCTGGCCGCGGGCGCGCGGGCCGTCGTCGTGACCGCCGGCGCATCGGCCACCACGGTCCATCACGAGTGTGGTGTCACTTCGATCGACGTCCGTCGACCATCCGCTCCGGTCGTCGACACGATCGGCGCGGGCGACACGTTCATCGGGGCGCTCGTGGCCGCATGGACCGGCGCTATCGGGATGCCGGCGCGGAGCCGGGCCGATCTGGCCGGCCCAGGGGGGTTCGAAGCGCTCGTCGCGGCGGTCGACATCGCCCATGCCGCGGCGTCGATCGTCGTCACCCGACCTGGCGCCGACCCCCCGACACGTGACGAACTCCTCGCCGCACTGAGCACCTGACCCGGGCGGATGAACTGCTCGCCGGCGGCTCAGACCAGGTAGTGGCGGACCGCGAGGCGTTCGGCGGAATCGTCGCCCGGGATCCCCAGTTGGGCGACCACCCGCAGGCTGGGCCACTCCGCCGGGGTCAGCTGTTGATACTGGAACGTCAGCTCGCCGGCCGTCGGATGGTTGAACCGTCTCAGGCGTGTCTCGAAACCCGACACATCGTGTTCCGGCCACCAGCGGTCGAAATCCTCCGACTCGTCGGCGGAGCATCTCGACCAGGTCGATCATCGCCGGGTCGTGGCGGACCGCCGACGTTGCGGAGCGGAACTCCGCCAGCGCCTGGCGGGCATGGATGTCCCAGTCGACGATCAACTCGCGTGTGAACGGATCGGCGAAGAGCACCCACAGCAGGTTGCGCCGCGGCGGCTCGAGCGACGGCAGGCGCGGGTACAGCCGTTCCTGGGCGCCGTTCCACGCCAGGAACTCCCAGCGCGGCCCGAGCACGTAGGCAGGCGCCGGCATCAGGGCGTCGAGCAGCCGTTCGAGTGCGGTGGGCGGTGTCGCCGGTACGTCGACGACACCGGCGGTGCCGGGCTCGGCGAGCGACAACAGGTGCTCGAGACCGGCGTCGTCGAGGCGCAGGGCGCGGCCGATGGCCACGAGCACGTCACGCGAGGCGTTGATGCGACGACCCTGTTCGAGCCACGTGTACCAGGTGAGTGACACGCCGGCGAGCATCGCCACCTCCTCGCGACGCAGGCCCGGGGTGCGCCGGCCGCGTCCGGCCGGCAGGCCGACCTGGTCGGGTCTCGTCGCCTCCCGACGTCCGCGCAGGAACTCGGCGAGCTCCTGCCGGTGGTCGGTCGTCATCCCCACAGTCCAGTCGAGCGATGCGTGGTCAATCTGCGGTCCATCTGCGCACATTGTTCACGCATTCGGGCGGTGGCGGGCGTGGATTACCGTGAGAGCGTGCAGCGCATCCCCGACGAGGCCGAGTTCTCGATCGACGACATGCTCGCCGATCTCCGCGAACTGGTCGAGGTCGAGTCGCCCTCGCTCGACGTCGACGCGGTCTCGGCCTCGGCCAAGGTGCTCGCGGCGATCATCGAACGTCGGCTCGGTGGGACAGCCGCGCTCGTCGACAGCCCCGCCGGCCCACACGTGCACTGGTCGGGCGGCGGCGAGCCGAAGGTCCTCCTGCTCGGCCACCACGACACGGTGTTCCCCGCGGGCACGCTGGCGACGCGTCCGTTCGCGGTCGTCGACGGTCGGGCCACGGGGCCCGGAGTGTTCGACATGCTCGGCGGGATCGTGCAGGCCCTCCACGGCCTGGCGGCACTCGACTCCCGGTCCGGCGTGGAGATCCTGGTCAGCGCCGACGAGGAGGTCGGTTCGACCGAGTCGCGGTCACTCATCGAGGAGCGGGCGCTCGCCTGCGGGGCCGTACTGGTGCTCGAGCCGTCCGCCGACGGCGGGTTGTTGAAGACCGGCCGGAAGGGGACCGGGACGTTCGAGGTGACCGTCCGCGGCCGTGCCGCGCACGCCGGCCTCGAACCGGAGAAGGGCGTGAACGCGCTGATCGAGGCGTCGCGTCAAGTGCTCATCATCAGCGAGTTCGGCTCGCCCGGGGCCGGCACCACGGTCACGCCGACCGTCGCGTCGGCCGGCACCGCCGACAACGTGGTTCCCGCCGAGGCGCGGATCCGTGTGGACGTCCGGGTGGAGTCGGCCGCCGAGCGCGAGCGCGTCGAGTCGGCGATGGCGGGGCTCCAGCCGGTCGATCCCGAGGCGTCGATCTCGGTCACCGGCGCGATCGGCCGCCCGCCGATGCCCGAGTCGGCCTCGGTCACCTTGATGCCGATCGCGGCACTCGTGATGCCGGGGATCACCGGCATCCCCGTCGGTGGCGGCAGCGACGGCAACTTCACCGCCGCCCTCGGCATCCCGACGCTCGACGGCCTCGGCGCAGTCGGCGGCGGGGCGCACGCCGACACCGAGCACCTGATCGTCGCGGCGATGCCCGAACGGGCCCGCCTGGTCGCCGGCCTCGTCGCCCACCTCACCGCCTGAAAGCCGGAGCACCCCGTCCATTTCCCGTTTGCGTCAGGATTTCTGAGGCCCTGCGCTCAGAAATCCCGACGCAAACGTCGGGAATCGGAGGTGCCGTCAGTCGGAGGTGCCGTCAGTCGGAGGTCGGTTGGCGGGTCGAGGGCGGGGGTGACGTCGCCGGCGTGGAGCGTGCCGACGGTGCGATAGACGCTGAGCTTGTTGCGGGTGTCGGTGATGTCGAGGTTGCGCATCGTGAGCTGGCCGATGCGGTCGAGCGGGCCGAACGGTGCATCCTCGACCCGCTCCATCGAGAGCCGGTCGGGCTCGTACGTGAGGTTCGGCGACGTGGTGTCGAGGATCGAGTAGTCGTCGCCGCGCCGCAAGCGCACCGTCACCTCGCCGCTGACGGCCGAGCCGACCCAGCGCATCAACGGCTCCCGCAGCATCAGGCTCTGCGGGTCGAACCAGCGGCCCTCGTAGAGGAGCCGGCCGAGCCGCCGACCCATCGTGTGGTAGTTCTCCAACGTGTTCTCGTTGTGGATGCCGGTCAGCAGCCGCTCGTAACAGATGTGGAGCAAGCCGAGGGCGGGGCCCTCGTAGATGCCCCGGCTCTTGGCCTCGATGATGCGGTTCTCGATCTGGTCGCTCATGCCGAGCCCGTGGCGTCCGCCGATCGCGTTCGCCTCCATCACCAGGTCGACCGGCGAGTCGAACGTGCGGCCGTCGATCGCGACGGGCCACCCCTCCTCGAACCGCACGGTCACGTCCTCGGTGGCGATCTCGACCGACGGGTCCCAGTGCGCCACCCCCATGATCGGGCTGACGATCTCCATGCTCGTGCCCAATTCCTCGAGCGACTTGGCCTCATGGGTGGCACCCCAGATGTTGGCGTCGGTCGAGTAGGCCTTCTCGGTCGGGGTCGCGGTACGGGAGCCCGCGGGCGACGAGGAACTCGCTCATGCCCTGGCGGCCGCCCAACTCGTCGACGAAGGCCTGGTCGAGCCAGGGCTTGTAGATCCGCAGGTTGGGATTGACGAGCAGGCCGTACCGGTAGAAACGCTCGATGTCGTTGCCCTTGTACGTCGACCCGTCACCCCACACGTCGACGCCGTCGTCCGCCATCGCCCGCACGAGCAGCGTGCCGGTCACGGCGCGCCCGAGCGGTGTGGTGTTGAAGTACGTGCGGCCGGCCGTGCGGATGTGGAACGCACCACATTGCAGGGCGATGAGCCCTTCGCGGACCAACTCCTCGCGGCAGTCGATCAGCCGGGCCTGCTCGGCGCCGTACTGCTTGGCCCGGTCGGGCACGGTGTCGAGCTCGGGCTCGTCGTACTGTCCGAGATCGGCCGTGTAGGTATAAGGAATCGCCCCGCGCTCGCGCATCCACGCCACGGCAGCCGACGTGTCGAGACCGCCGGAGAACGCGATGCCGACGCGTTCGCCGACCGGCAGCGACATCAGGACACGCTTCGACGTCGTCGACGCTCGAACCGGGGGTCGACGCGGCGTTCGGTTGCTGCTCGTTCGGGCATGGCCGTCGACGCTAGCGGTCGGCCGTTTTCACGACACCGGTGAATGCCCCGAGCCCCACGAGGAGCACCGCACCGGCGATGACCATCTCGACGTTGGCGAGTCCCACCGAGCGCGAGTAGTCGGGCAACGCGATCAGCGCGAGAACGAACGCGCCGACCACGGTGATGATCGGGAGCCGTTTGCGACCGACGCTCGACACCATGCCGAAACCGATGGCGACGGCGAAGGGGACCAGGCGGACGACCACCGGCTGCGGATCGGACCGCGCCCCGAGCCACCAGGTGCCGATGCCGATCTCGACGCTCGTCTTCCACACCGCCGAGTAGACGAACACGACCAGCGCCCAGGTGGCGACGATCGCGATCCTCCACGAGCCGACGAGATCGCCCGGCTCGAGCACATGGGCGGGAGGGCCGGCCGGCGGGGCGAAGGATTCGCCTACACGACGCGGTTCCACGATTGGGTCGGCGTCCGTCACGGGCATGACTGTACGGGTCGAGCGCTCCGCCGCGGCGGCGAGGCGACGGTTGACGGTTACCCTCACCGACCGTGCCCCAGATCACCGCGGGGAGCGCCGCGCCACCGCTCGTGCCGTTCGCCAAGCTCTCGATCTTCTATCCGATGTGGAACGAACAGGCGTACATCGAGCGCGCCCTCCACGCCGGGCGGCGCGCCTGCGAAGGCCTGCTGCGGGCCGGCGAGATCGCCGACTACGAACTGATCGTCGTCGACGACGCGTCGACCGACGCCACCGGTGCGATCGCCGATCGGATCGCCGCCGACGACGAGCACGTCCGCGTCGTCCACCACGAACGCAATCGCAAGCTCGGCGGGGCGATGAAGACCGGGTTCGCCGCGGCCACCGGTGACCTCATCTTGTACACCGACGCCGACCTGCCGTTCGACATGTCGGAGCTGCCACGGGCCGTGCGCCTGCTGCGTGATTACGACGCCGACATCGTCAGCGCCTACCGATTCGATCGGACCGGCGAGGGGTACCTGCGCTCGATCTACACGTTCGTGTACAACCTGTTGATCCGCACGCTGTTCGACGTCAAGGCGCGCGACATCAACTTCGCCTTCAAGCTCTGCCGGGCACGGATCTTCGAACATGTGGAGCTCACCAGCGAGGGGTCGTTCATCGACGCCGAGCTGGTCATCCGCTCCACCCGCCTCGGCTACGAGATGCTGCAGTTCGGCGTCGACTACTTCCCGCGCACCCGCGGCGAGTCGACGCTCAGCTCGCCCGGCGTGATCGCCACCATCGTGCGCGAGATGTGGAGCCTGCGCGCCGACCTCGACGGCATCGAACCGGTCATCGAACGCACCTGACACGGCCCGTGAACCCGCCCCGCCGAGACCCTGATCGTCATCCGAATCAGGCCTCGAAGTGGCTGCCCGCCGTTGCCGCCGCGGGGTTGTTGGCCATCGTGGTCGTGGCGGGCGTGGCACTCGGTGGCGGCGACGGCGGCGGGTCGGCAGTCACCGCCGGGCGACGAGGCGGGCCTGGCGAGCGTGGAGTCGGTTCCCGCGATTGCGACCGTCGAGACATCGACGCCGGTCGTCAAGTCGCAACTCGACCGCACGCTGACGAGGGGAGACTCCGGCGGCGACGTCGCGCAGGTCCAGCAGCGCCTCACCGATCTCGGCTTCTGGCCGGGGCCGGTCGACGGCGTGTACGGCGACGAGACGATCAAGTCGGTGTGGGCCTACGAGAAGCTCGTGCTCGGCACGCCGAGCGACGCGCCGACCGGCGAAGTCTCGCCCGAGATGTGGGATGCCATGCAGGACCCGTTCGTCGTCGCGCCGCGGCGGACCACGTCCACACCGACCCACGTCGAGGTGTACCTGCCCGAGCAGGTCGTGGCGATCTTCGAGGCCAACGTTGCAGTGATGATCTCCCACGCCTCGAGCGGCAGCAACGAGGACTGGTGTGAGGAGGTCACGATCAGCCCCGGCGAGTACGGCAACGAGAACGGCACCGAGCCGCTCAAGCGGGGCGAGTGCGGCAAGTCGTTCACGCCCGGCGGTGTCTTCTCCGTCGATCGCAAGGTCGACGGCATCCGCCAGAGTGCCCTCGGTGGGATGTACGACCCCGTGTATTTCAACTACGGCATCGCCATCCACGGCGCGCTCAACGTGCCGCTGCACCCGGCGTCCCACGGCTGCATCCGGATTCCTCTCGCCCTGTCGCCGGCGATGAACGACATGCTCGACATCGGAGACCAGGTGTTCGTGTTCGACGGCGTCGAGGAGCCCGAGGTGTACGGCGAGCAGCCGCCGTACTTCAACCGCATCGATCCGACCTACACCACCACCACCAGCTCGACCACGACCACCACGAGCACGACGCTCGTGCCGCCCACCACGGTCGCGCCGACCACGATCGCGCCGCCGGCGGCCACCAGTACGGTGCCGACCACCGTGGCCGAAACGACCGTCGTGACCGACGACTGTGTTGCCTGTCGCACCGACGACTACCGTCCCTCCGTGATGAGTGGCCGGGATGGGTGAGCCGGGGATGAGTGAGCCGGAATGAGTGAGCCGATCGATTCGACGTACGACTACGACGAGTTCGGATTGTTCCACGAGAACATCGCCGAGTTCGATCTCGATGCCGATCCGGCGCCGGTCGTCGAGCGCATCGAGACCGTGGTCGACGAAGCCACCGGCCGGACGGTCAGTGCGCTGCGGTGGGGTATCGAGCCGCCGCAGCTCGTCCTGGTCCACGGCGGCGCCCAGAACGCCCACACCTGGGACACCGTCGCCCTCGCGCTCGGCCGACCACTGCTCGCCGTCGACCTCCCCGGTCATGGTCATTCGGGCTGGCGTGCCGACGGCGCCTACACACCGATGAACCTGGCCGACGACGTCGCCGTGGTGATCGCCGCCCACGCTCCGGACGCGGCCGTGATCGTCGGGATGTCACTCGGTGGCATGACCTCGATGGAGCTCGCGGTCCGGCATCCCGGCCTCGTGCGTTCGCTGATCATGGTCGACGTGACGCCGGGCGTGAACGCCGAGAAGGCGAAGGCGGTGATCGACTTCGTCGACGGGCCGCAGAGCTTCGATTCGTTCGACGACCTGCTGGCGCGCACGATGCAGTTCAATCCGACCCGCTCCGAGTCGTCACTCAGGCGAGGCATCCTCCACAACGCCGCGCCGTCGGCCGACGGTTCGTGGCAGTGGCGCTACGACCGGGGCAGCCGGGCCCGCGCCGAGGCCACCGCGGAGCCCGACGCCGCTGCTGAGACCGCTCCACCGCCCGAAGTGGCGAGCGTGATGTCGCCGCTGTGGGACGACTTCGGCGCCGTCGCCTGCCCGCTGATGCTCGTCCGCGGTTCACTGTCGCCGGTGGTCGACGACGACGACGAAGCCGAGGCCCGCCGCCGGCAGCCCGCCATCGAGGTGCACATGGTCGACGGCGCTGGTCACAGCGTCCAGGGCGACCGGCCGGTCGAGTTGGCGGCGTTGGTGACCGATTGGCTTTCGAGGCGCTGACCCGGCAACTCGTGCCTGACGCAACGCTGGAGGGTGAGAGGGCGCTGCAGGGTCAGAGGTCGGCCAGGCAGGAATCGAGGCCCTCGACGACGCCCTGACGGAAGGCACCGATCTTCTCGAACAGGCCGCCGCGCACGTCGTCGTCGCTCGATCCGTCGGAGATCCCGATGATCGTCTGGATCGCCTCGTCGAGGTCGCCGGCCGACACATCGCGACGTCCGTTCCGCAGCACGTGGCTGCGGGAGAGCCAGTCCACCAGTACCGTCGTCGACAGGGACCGTCGTCTTCACCCACGCCCCCGTCAGGCAGTCGTTCAGGAGCGCACGATCCTCACCCTCGAGCTCGCTGCCGAGAGCCTGTTGGACCGCCTCGCTCCACGCGGTTCCGACGACGTACCCCACCGAGAAGTCACCCAAGGCGTCGTAGATCTCCTGCACCGCCCGGTCGTTCACGTACACGGTGTTCGTCGATGCGCAGTACGCCGCTCCGAGTTCGAACGCTCCAGCGGGATCGTCGCACTCGACCTCGTCCGCCGAGGTCGCACGGACCAGCGTGACGTCATCGATCGAGCCCGTCTCGGCACCGACCTCGTCACTCCAGTAGAGGTTCAGGTCGGCCGGGATGAAGTCGAGCAGTTCGCCCTCGCCGTATCCGAGCGGCGCGTTGCCGCCGGTGCTCAGTTCGCTCTGGTCGAACTGGTTCAACGAAAGTGGGAGCGGCGAGTCGAGCAACTCGGCGCATCGGGCGGCGCCCTCGGTGAACCCGACCTGGAACGCACCCACCCGGTCGAACGCCGAGCCGTGACCACCCTCGACGAACTGGTTCAACCCGACGGGGTCGCTCACCTTCGTCATGGCGATGAGGCCGCTGCGGACGTCGGCATCGCTGAACGACACGATGCTCGACTCTCCCCTGCTGACCCGCCCTGCCCAGGCGCCGGCGAAACAATCGGCCTGCTGCTCGGTGAAGACCGTCGGCAGGTCGCTGTCGAGCGCACCGGCCCGTGTCTGGATCGCATGGCCGAACTCGTGCGAGAGCACGATCCCGATCGTGCCCGGTCCGTACTGGCCGGCGAGCTGCGCGAGCAACCCGTCGTCGCCGTCGTCATAGATGATGAAGTCGCCCTGGCCGCAGTAGAACGCCACGAACTGCTGGACGTCCTCGTACGTGGTGCGGGGCTCGCCGCAACCGGGCAGATCGTCGGGGCGATTCGGGTACGCGGCGTACACCCCGCCGCTCAAGGGCTCGAAGGCATCGCCGTAGACCGCTGGGATACTCGGCGGACCACCACGACTGGAGATCGGTCATCACCGCGCGCAGGAAGTCGTCGTAGTCGTGCGGGGTCTTGTTCGGGCCGAAGTCGATCGCCGCGGGGTCGATCTGGTCGGGCGCGACGCTCGGCGATGGTGCCGTGTTCGCCGGATCCTCGGTCGGCTCGGTCACCGCCGGATCGGTCGCCGTCGGATCGTTGGCCGTCGGATCAGTTGACGGCGGATCGGTGGCCGTCGGATCGTCCTGTGTCGGATCGTTCTGGGATGGGTCCGTCGTCTCCGCAGGGGTGGTCGTCGGCGTGGGCAGCTGCGAAGCGATCTGATCGGAGCGTTCGGCAGTGACCGTGGGATCGACGCGTGCACGACACGAGCAGGGCGGACGTGGCCACGGCCAGCGTGATGAGCCCTCTCGTACGCATGAACCGACTCTAGGGTCGGGGGCCACATCGATCGACACGTCGGTCCGGCGATTTCACCCTCCTCTTACCGCGTGGCCTCTTACTGGCCGCGAGGGGCTTTGTCCGAACGAGTGACATCGGTCACGCCGATCGTGCGCTGTGCTACTGTGAGCGCGAGCGGCCGGTGACCGATCAATTTGGGGGAAATCGATGGCGATGCTCGACATCCGTGACGTCTCGGTGCGCTTCGGCGGCATCGTGGCGCTGAGTGATTTGTCGTTCGGAATCGAAAAGGGACAGATCTGCGGGCTGATCGGCCCGAACGGAGCCGGCAAGACCACCTTGTTCAACGTGGTCAGCAGGATCTACGACCCCACCACCGGAACCGTCATGTTCGAAGGCGACGACTTGCTGTCGATGCAGGCCCACGAGATCAGCCGCGTCGGCGTGTTCCGCACCTTCCAGAACCTGGCGCTGTGGCCCCGGATGACGGTGATCGAGAACGTCATGGTCGGTGTCCACACCCGTTCCGAGCAGACGTTCTTCACGGCGATGTTCGACCTCGGCCGACGCAAGGAGGAACGCCGCCTGAAAGAGGAGGCGTACGCCATCCTCGCCGACCTCGGTCTCGCCGACGTCGCGTTCCAACAGTGCGCCGGCCTGCCGTACGGCACGCTGAAGCGGATCGAACTCGCCCGGTGTCTGGCGGGTAGACCGAAGCTCCTGATGCTCGACGAGCCGGCGACCGGACTCACGCACAGCGAGGTCGATGCGTTGTCGCAGGTCATCGTCGACATCCGCGACCGGTACGACCTCACCATCCTGTTGGTGGAACACCACATGGGACTCGTGATGGGCATCTCGGAGAACGTGGTCGTCCTCGACTTCGGCCGCAAGATCGCCGAAGGCATCCCCTCCACCGTGCAGAACAACCCCGCGGTGATCGAGGCCTACCTGGGAGCACCGGCGTGACCGACGCGACTGCGGCCGCGCCAGGACCCGGCGAAACCCGCCGCGGCGCGGCGGTGCTCGACGTCAAGGGCCTCCGCGGTGGATATGGGCCGATCCAGGTCCTGCACGGGCTCGACTTCCATGTCGACGACGGCGAGGTCGTCGTGATCCTCGGTGCCAACGGAGCCGGCAAGACCACCACGTTGCGGGCGGTCTCGGGCATGATCGAGACCACGGGCAGCGTCGAACTGCGTGGCGAGCAACTCGTCGGGAAGGGTCCGGCCGACATCGTGCGGCGGGGCCTCAAGCACGTCCCGCAGGGACGCGGCACGTTCCCCGAACTCACCGTCGAGGACAATCTGCGTGTCGGTGCCTTCGTCCGCAAGGACAAAGAGGTCGACGCCGACATGGCGAAGTGGTTCGAGATCTATCCCGTGTTGCACGAACGACGCAACCAGCGCGCCGGCAGTCTCTCGGGCGGTGAGCAGCAGATGTTGGCGGTGTCGCGGGCCTTGATGTCGCGGCCCGACGTGGTCCTGCTCGACGAGCCGTCGCTCGGTCTCGCGCCGATCATCGTCAAGGATCTGTTCGACCGGTTCCAGCAGATCAATCGTGAAACGGGTACCACCATGTTGATCGTCGAACAGAACGCCCAGCTCGCGCTCGGCATCGCCAACCGGGGCTACGTCCTCGAAACCGGCGAGATCTCCGTCGAGGGGCCGGCCGACACGCTCATGCACGACGACGCGATCCGCAAGGCCTACCTCGGAGTCTGAACGGAGCCTGCCATGGAACTCTTCCTCGCCCGCATCTTCGACGGCTTCGCCAACGGTGCCACGTACGGCCTGATCGCGTTGGCGCTCGTCATCATCTACAAGGCGACCACGCTGATCAACTTCGCGCAGGGTGAGATGGCGATGTTCGGCGCCTTCATCGTGCTCGTGCTCGCCACCGAGCGGGGGCTGCCGATGTGGGTCGCCGTCGTCGTCGGCATGTTGATCAGCGCGGCGATCGGCGCGGTGATCGAACGGGTGCTGATCCGGCCGTTCGACCCGTCGGACCATCTCCCGCTGGTGATCATCACGCTCGGTCTGTTCCTCGTGTTCGGGGCGCTCGCCGGGATCATCTGGCGGTTCGATCCGCGCCGGTTCCCCCGGCTGTTCCCCGCCGGCAAAGCGGTCTCGGTCGGGGTCGCCTCGCTCACCTGGTACACGGTGTGCGTCGTGATCACCATGCTCGCCGTCGTCGGACTGCTGACGTTGCTGCTCAACAAGACCAAGATCGGCCTCGCCTTCCGGGCCGTGTCGTCGAATCTCGAATCGGCCGAACTCTCCGGGATCCGGGTCGGTCCGACCTTGCAGTTCGGGTGGGCGCTCGCCGCCGCGGTCGGCACGCTCGGGGCGTCGATCTACGTCGCCAACCCGGTGTTCCAGCTCGAACCGAGCGTGATGGCCAGAGTGCTGATCTTCTCGGCCGCGGCAGCCGCCCTCGGAGGCCTCGACAGCCTCGGGGGGGCGATCATCGGCGGGCTGATCATCGGCATGGTGCAGAGCATCATGGTGCAGTACATCGGCTTCATCCCCAACGAACTCGGCCTGGCGGCCGCCGTGTTCGTGCTGATGATCGTGCTGCTGTTCAAGCCGTCCGGTCTGTTCGGGACCAAGTCGGTGGAGCGGGTCTGACCATGGCCCGTTACACGCTCGTCCAAGGCACGCCGAAGGCACGCAGCTACCACTGGGTCGCCTGGACGTTGTTCATCGGCCTGCTCGTGCTCGTCGCGTTCGCCTACGCCGACACCGGCCAGCTCAACGTGCTCGAGAACAGCTACAGCGTGAGCCTGACCCGGCTCGACAAGGCGATCGCGTTCATCATCGCCGTGCTCGGCATGCAGGTGGTCGTCGGCTACACCGGCCAACTCGCATTGGGCCAGAGCTTCTTCTTCGGCACCGGCGCCTATCTGGCGGCGTGGCTCGTCGAGGACCAGCACTGGCCGTGGCTCGCCACGCTGGTGGTGGTGATCCCGGCGTGTTTCGTGCTCGGGTTTCTCGTGGGCATTCCGGCGCTGCGGATCAAGGGGTTGTATCTCGCGCTGGTCACCCTCGGGCTCGCCGCGATCTTCCCGTCGATCGTCCAACTCGACAGCCTCGACGAGTACACCGCGGGCGCGGCCGGCAAGAAGGTCAACTCCGACATCGCCGCTCCCGGCTGGCTCCCGCTCGACGGCATCGCCAGCGTGTTCCAGAAGATCCCGTTCTTCGGGCAGTACTTCGGCGACGGCGACCTGTCGTCGAGTGATGCCGATCGCATCTGGAAGTTCTTCGTGTTCACCGTCGTGGGGGCGATCTGTTTCTGGATGGTGGCGAACCTGATCAAGAGCCGGCCGGGACGCGCCATCCGGGCGATCCGCGACAACGAGACCAGTGCGGCGGTGTCGGGGGTGCACCTGTCGCGATACAAGACGTTGTCGTTCGGGGTCGCGTCGGCGCTCGGCGGCGTCGGGGGCATCGTGTACGTGGCCGAACTCGGGATCGCGTCGCCCGGCGACTTCACGCAGCTGCTCTCCATCTTCTTCATCGTCGGCCTCGTCGTCGGCGGCGTCGGGACGCTGTCCGGTGCGGTCGTCGGTGGGATCGTCATCGCCTTCGTCCCGGAATGGTCGTCGTCGACCACCGACGTGCCAGGCGTCCCCGAACGATGGCTCCAGGGTCCGACCGGCACGCTCGTGCTCGGCATCTTGTTGATCCTGCTCACGTTCGTGCTGCCGGGTGGCATCGTCGCCGGTGTCCGCAAGATGCGGGCGAGGGTGGTCCGCGTCACGCCGGCTCCGCCCTCGTCGCCGGCCGGCGCCGACTCCGACCCCGCCTCGCGGCGTCGGGCGACACGCCGGACCAGCTCGATGAGCAGCGGCGCGATCCGAACACCGAACTCGAAGACGTGCCAGCCACCACGGCGCCGCCGGGCTGACACGGCTCACCAGAGCTGGACAACAGCAATCAACCACAACAAGGGGGATGTACATGAAAGCACCACGACGATGGAAGCGTCTGGCTGCCGGGATGATGGCGGTCGGGCTCGTGCTCGCCGCCTGCGGCAGCGACGACGACGACGGCGGTTCCGCCGACACCGGCGGCACCGGCCGGCTCGGAGGCACCCGCTGGTACGGAGGCACCGGCCGGGACGGAGGCGCCCGCCGGTACGGAGGCACCGGACGGGACCGAGGCACCCGACGGGACCGAGGCACCCGACGGGACCGAGGCAGCGTCCGGGGAGGAGCTCGCGCTCGAGGGTCAGGTCGAAGTGGCGGCGGGCACCGTGCTCGATCTCGATGCGTGTCCTGACGACTGGAGCCCGACCCAGGGCGCCGACGGCGACGAGATCCGCATCGGCATGACCCTGCCGCAATCCGGTCAGCTCGCCTCGTTCGGACCGATCGGCGAAGGCATGGGGTTCTACTTCGACTACATCAACGAGACCGATCCGATCGACGACAAGGACACTCGTGCTCGTCACCAAGGACGACGGCTACGAGGCCGGCCGTGCCGTGGCGAACGTGGAGGAGATGCTCGACACCGAGGACATCTTCGCCTTCGCCCACTTCATCGGCACACCGATCAACGTCGCCACACGTGACATCACCGGTGAAGCGTGCGTTCCGCAGCTGTTCAACTCGTCCGGCTTCCCGCTCTGGGGCGACCCGACGAACTATCCCGTGGAACACGGGCAACATCCTCGACTACTCGACCGAAGCCGCCATCTGGTGCACGGCGATCAAGGACGAGTTCGGCGAGGGAGCGACGGTCGCCGCCCTGATCATGAACAACGACTTCGGCAAGACGTACCAAGCAGGCCTGGAGGAGTGTGCGGCCGACGGCGGCATCTCGATCGCCGGGATGGAGTTGCACGATCCGGCGGCACCCGACGTGACGAACGAGATGACCACGCTCATCGCCACCGACGCCGACGTGTTCATCGCCGGTACGACGGCCGCGTTCTGCCCGCAGACGGTCGGCACGGTGGCCGCCTCGGAATGGCGGCCCCGCTACTACATGTCGTACACGTGCGGCAACCTGGCGAGCTTCTTCGCCCCGGTGCAGGACGCGGCGGCGACGCTCGCCGCCGAGGGCTCCGGTGTCCGGTTGACGAACTCGTTGAAGGTCTGTGGTGACCCGGCCTATGCCGACGATCCGGCGATCGTGGAGGTCGAGCAGATCCTCGCGGACTACGGCAGCGTCACCTGTGCCGACGGTTCCTACTCGACGGGCATCCTCTACGGCCAGTACCTCGTGGACATCCTGCGCAGCGCGGCCGCGCTGCCGGGTGGCCTGAACCGGGTGAACCTGATGGCAGCGATGTGGAACGCCGACACGACCAACGACAGCCTCCTCGGCGGCACGTTGAAGATGGACGGCGTGAACGACGCCTACTGGACCGAGGCGGCCCAGATCCAGGAAGTCGTCGTCACCGATGGGGCGCTCAGCTACAACCCGATCGGCGAGGTCATCGACATGGAGGGCGAGGGCGGCTCGATCGGCAACTGACCGATCGACTCGCAGCCATCCGCGGCGTCCACGCCGCCTGAACGTCACGAGCCCGTCGGCCGCTCCCCAGCCAGGGAGCGACCGGCGGGCTCGTTCCGCGTTCGGGACTTGCGCGCAGAGATCTCGGGGAGTTCCGGTGCCGCTGCGGGCGCTGCTACGGTCATGGCCCGAGTCGCGACGACCGATCGTCGATCAGCACCGTCCAACACCGTCCGACATCCGACAAGCATTGGGGGAATGCCGAGTGGCACTACTGGAAGTCGACGAGATCTCGGTCCGGTTCGGCGGGATCGTGGCCCTCGACGGATTGTCGTTCGAGATCGAGGAGGGTCAGATCCTCGGTCTGATCGGCCCCAACGGCGCAGGCAAGACGACGATGTTCAACGTCGTCAGCCGCATCTACGATCCGACGGGTGGTCGATTGACCTTCGACCACATCGACCTGCTCGAAGTTGCACCGCACAGGATCGCTGGGACTGGCATCGCCCGCTCGTTCCAGAACCTCGCCCTCTTCCCCTCGATGACGTTGCTGCAGAACACCATGACCGGCGCGCACCATCGCGGCAAAGTCGGCTTCACCAGGGCGATCCTGCGATTCGGAGTCGGCAGGGAGGAAAAGGCGCTGGCCACCGACGCCTACTCGATCCTGGAGTCGCTCGACCTGCACGAATTCGCCTTCCGTCCCGCCGCTGGCCTGCCGTTCGGGACGCTCAAGCGACTCGAACTCGCCGTGCCCTGGCGTCGCACCCCAAGTTGCTCCTGCTCGACGAGCCCGCCGCCGGCCTGACCCACCAGGAGGTCGACGAACTGGGTGCGACGATCAAGCGGATCCGAGATCAGTACGGGCTGACCGTTCTGCTCGTCGAGCACCACATGGGATTGGTGATGGGAATCTCCGATCGGGTCGTCGCCATGGAGTTCGGCCGCAAGATCTCCGAGGGTCTGCCGAGCGAGGTGCAGGGCGACCCTCGCGTCATCGAGGCCTACCTGGGAACACCGGCATGACGGACACCGGACGAACCCGGCACGACGGCCGCCGTCCGGCCACCGTCGGCGCTCCCGGCCGATCCTGAACGTCGCCGCGTTGCGGGCCGGATACGGCCCGATCGAAGTGCTCCACGGCATGGACTTCACCGTCGGAGCAGGCGAGATCGTCGTGATCCTCGGGGCGAACGGCGCCGGCAAGACCACCACGATGCGTTGTGTGTCGGGGATGATCGAGCGGGAGGGAACGGTCGAGTTCGAAGGGCACGACATCGCTTCTGCCAAGCCGGATGCGATCGTCGCGCGCAGGGATCTCGCAGGTCCCCCAGGGTCGAGGCACCTTCACCGACCTGTCGGTGAATGACAATCTGTTGGCGGGCGCCTACACCGTGAAGGACTCCTTCGCCGGCGACCTCGACTATTGGTATCAGACGTTCCCGCGCCTTGCCGAGCGGCGCGACCAGAAGGCCGGGTCGTTGTCCGGTGGCGAGCAACAGATGCTCGCCATCGCCAGGGCGATGATGAGCAAACCGAAATTGTTGCTGTGCGACGAGCCGAGCCTGGGCCTCGCGCCGATCATCACACAAGAGCTGTTCCGCATCCTGGGGAGGCTCCGAGACGAATTGGGGATGTCGCTGTTGATCGTCGAACAGAACGCGGGACTGTCGCTCGCCTTGGCCGATCGGGCCTACGTGCTGGAGACCGGATCGATCGTGGCAACGGGTACCGGCGCCGAACTGCTCGTCGACGACACGATCAAAGAGGCCTACTTGGGGGTGGTGACCTGATGCTGGCGAGTGATCTCTCGTTGTTCGTCGAGCGGTTCATCAACGGACTCGCCGACGGTTCGATCTACGCGCTCTTGGCGCTGGCGTTGGTCGTGATCTTCCGATCGACGGGCCAACTCAACTTCGCCCAGGGTGAGATCGGAACGATGGGCGCCTTCTTCGTCTCGACGTTGACGCTCACGGGATTGCCGGTCTTCCTGTCGATCCTGCTCGCCCTCGTCCTCGGTTTCGTGATCGGCGCCGGCATCGAACGCGTCGTGGTCCGGCCGATCGAAGTGCGGAATCCGAGCGCGGTCATCGTGGCATTGATCGGCGTCTTCCTGGCGATGAACCAACTCACGGCGCTGATCTGGGGCATCGACGCGCGATCGCTCCCGAGCCTGTTCCCCAACGAAGCCGACGACTTCGTCACGATCCTCGGTGCCCCGGTTCGCATCGCGCGGCTGGGCACGATCGGCGTGCTGATCGTGGTGCTGATCCTGCTGTACCTGCTCTTCACCAAGACCAAGATCGGCCTGGCGATGCGGGCGGTGGCGAACAATCAGGAGTCGTCGAACCTCGTCGGAATCCGCACAGGGTTCATCCTGCTCCTCGGATGGGGACTGTCGGGCTCGATCGCCGTCCTGGCGGCGGCCATGCTGGCACCGTCCGCGGGCCTGACGGGGAGCCTGATGCTCGGACCGTTCCTGCTGGCGTCGGTCGCGGCAGTACTCGGTGGCCTCGATTCGCCGGTCGGCGCCGTCGTCGGCGGTCTCATCGTCGGCCTGGTACAAGCCTTCCTGGTGGGGTATCACCCGTCGATCGGATCGATCGAGCTCACACCCGACCTGCTGTACCCGGTGATGTTGGTGATCCTGCTCGGCGTCCTGCTGTTCCGGCCGACCGGTCTGTTCGGCTCGGAGAAAGTGGAGCGGGTCTGATGGCGCTCCCGTTCAAGGTCACCCGCGGCAGCTGGCAGCACTGGGCAGGGCGCGTCGTCCTGTTCGGCGCCGTCGCGCTCTTCATCTTCCGCGCTGCGTCGCAATGGAGTCGTTCGGGCCAGGGACTCCTCACCGATGCCTTGATCATCGCCATCGCGGTGACCGGCCTGAACCTGATCACCGGCTACACGGGCCAGCTCTCGCTCGGCCACGCCGCCTTCTTCGCGATCGGTGCCTACGTCTCCGCGATGCTGGTCACGGGCAAGGTCACCACGCCGTTCTTCGAGGAGAACCTGTGGACCCCTGGCTGGACCTTGCCCGTCGTGGCGGTCACGTGCTTCGTGGTCGGCTGCGTGGTCGGTATCCCGGCGCTCAGGCTCAAGGGCATCTACCTCGCGCTCGTCACGATCGTGTTCGTCGAGGCAGTGCGTTCGATCCTGAAATACGACGAACTCGTCAACGTCACCGGCGGGTCCCCGGGCATCAAAGGACTCGCCTACCTGCCGCCGTCGTGGACCGGACTCGACGGCCGAGCCGATCTCAACAAATGGTTCCTCTACCTGGCGACATTCTTCCTGGTCGTGGCGACGCTGATCTCGTCGGGCCTGCTGCGGAGCCGGATCGGTCGGGGGATGGTGGCCACCCGCGACAACGAGACCGCCGCCGCGGTCATGGGCGTGCACCTCGCCACGATCAAGACCGTCGTATTCGGCATCTCTGCAGCGATCGCCGGTATCGCCGGAAGCCTCTACGCGCTCAAGCTGACCCTGGTCGAGCCGGATGTGCCGAAGTTCGGCCTGCTCGGCTCGGTCACCCTCATCGTGGCGCTCGTGGTCGGTGGCGCCGCGCAGCAGTGGGGCCCGTTCGTCGGTGCCATGTTCTACGTGTTCGTCGACGACTACGCCCGCGAGGTCGGGGAGGCTCCGGACAAGAACTTCTTCATCGGATGGATGGTCGACTCGACGACGAAGATCAACGGGCTCGGTGGGGTGTTGTTCGGAGTGTTGCTGATCCTCTTCGCACGATTCGTCCCGTTCGGCGCGGTCGGCACGATGCGGATGGGACGCGCCAAGGTGGTGCAGGTGATACCGGTACCACCGACGTCGAGGTCGACCGCGGTCGCCGATGGCGAACCGACTACGGTGCTGAACGCTGGTATCGGCGACCTGGACACGTCCACCGAATCCGAACCAACATCATGAGCAGGAACGACGATGCCATGACCACTACAAACGGGGAGACCTGAACATGCGAAGAAGCAAGAAACTGTTCGCGTTCGCCGCGGCGGGTGCGCTCGTGCTCGCGGCGTGCGGAAGTGACGACGACTCGTCGTCCAGCACCGAGGCACCGGCGGGGACCGGGTCGGCGGGCACCGAGGCGCCGGCGGGAACCGAGGCACCGGCGGGCACCGAAGCTCCGGCGGGAACCGAGGCACCGGCAGGCACCGAGGCACCGGCAGGCACCGAAGCTCCGGCCGACACCGGGGCATCTGACGGCGAGGCCTTCGCCGTCGACACGTCCGCCTGTGACGATCCCGACGCAGCCACCGCACCGATCGAGGGGAACATCAAGATCGGCTCGTCGATCCCGCTCTCGGGTGGCCCGGCGGTGCTCTTCGCACCGTTCGGCGCCGGCATGCAGGCGTACATCGACTCCTACAACGCCGAGAACGGCGGCGTGAACGGCCAGCAGCTCGAGTTGATCCTCAAGGACGATCAGTACACCGCCGACCTCACGAAGGCCAACGTCGACGAATTGGTGTTCGACGACCAGGTGTCGCTGCTGTCGGGCATCATCGGTTCGGCGAACAACCTGGCCGTCCAGGCCGATCTCAACGCACAGTGCATCCCGCAGCTCTACGCCGCGACCGGCGCACCGAACTGGGGTGATGTGGAGAACAACCCGTGGACGTCAGGTCTGCTGGTTCCCTACGCCATCGAGTCCGAGGTGTGGGCCCAGTACGTCGCCGAGACCTACGGCGAAGGCGCCACCGTTGCGATGTTCACCGTGAACAACGAGTTCGGCGCGGCCTACGTCGAGGCGTTCACGGCATCCGCGGAGACACACGGCCTCGAGATCGTGGCCGAGGAGTCGATCGAGGCAGCCGATTCAGGTGCCCCGAGCGGTCAGATGACGAACATCGTCGCCGCTGCTCCTGACGCGATTCTGGCCGTGCCGCTCGGCGCCCAGTGCATCGCCTTCATGACGGAACTCGGCAACGCGAAGGCGGCCAACCCCGACTTCAACCCCGATACGTACCTGACCGCCACGTGTGCGAACCCGATCTTCTTCGGCGCCGTTTCCAACGGCGGATCGACGGGCGTCTACACGTCGAGCAACCTCAAAGACGTGAACAATCCTGACGTGGTCGCCGCTGACGAGGTGGTCGCCAAGTACATCGCGGCGTTCGAGGCCGCTGCGCCGGATGCCGATCCGGGTGGCATCGGCGCCGCCGGGTGGGTGGCGATGGAGCTGACGGTGCAGGCGATCCAGGAAGCGGCCGATGCCGGCAACCTGAGCCGCGAGGGAATCATCAACGCGGTGCGCAACGTCGACTACAAGGCCAGCCTGCTCCGCGACGGACTGAACTTCAAGATGGGGCCTGACGACGGCTACATCGCCGAAGGCACCCAGCTCACACAGTGGGAAGGCACCGGCTTCGTCGACGTCGCCGAGGTCGTCGACCTCGAGGGGAGCCTCGGCGTCTTCGGCGGCTGAGCCGCCTCACGCTGAACCATCAGCTCGATCCGTACACGCACGAGCCCGTCGGTCCCGCTCCTCTCGATTGCGAGGGGAGGCGGAGCCGGCGGGCTCGTTCGCATACCCGGCCAGCTGGCCCGGTCAGCTGTGCCGGTCAGCTGTGCCCGGTCAGCTGGCCCGGTTAGCTGGCGAGGTCGACGCAGTCCTGGAGTTGTTCGCTCAACGCGACGGCCTCCTCGCTGATCTCTGCGTCGCCATCGATCCCGGCGTCGACGAGGCGCTCGGCATCCTCGTCCGACAGCTGAGAGGTGACGTCGCGGATGCAGTCCTCGTCGAATGCGACACCCTGTTCGTCGAGGACGTCGGCCAACATGTCGGCGACCTCCCTCTGCGCACCGCCACCGCCGTCGTCGCCCGAATCGCTGCACGCGGCAACGAGGATTGCGCCCACCGCGAGGGCGCCGAGAAGGGTCTTCGTCATGGATCGGCTCCGCGCTGATGGTGGTCGGTGCTCGCCTCAGCTGCCGAGTTCGAAGCAATCGAACACTGCGTTGACCACTTCCTCGGGCGTGCCTCCCTGACCTTCCGCGCTCGCGGCGAGTTCGGCCAGGTCGATGTCCTGCAGCCCGTCGCGGACGCATTCCTCGTCGAACTCCTGTCCGGACGTCTTCATCTGTTCGATGAACGCGTCGATGATCTGGTCGTTGTCGGCGCAGCCGAGCAGTTGGTTCCCGATCGCGGTGCCCTCGGCGCTGAGCTCGGCAGCGCTGCCGCCGTCGGCGTCGACGAACGCCTGGGCGTCCTCGTCCGACAGCTGCGAGGTGAGTTCGTTCACGCACGCCTCGTCGAGTTCGATTCCGTCCTCCTTCGTGGCGGCGATCACGGTGGCCGCGGCCTCCTCCTGGACGTTGCTCGGTGTCGCCGCGGTGTCTTCCGGCGCGTCGCTCGTCGTCTCCTGGGCCTCCTCCTGGACGTCGCTCGACTCGCTCTCCGAGTCACTTGCCGAGTCACTGCCGCACGCGGCGAGCACGAGGGCGCCGGCGGCGATGATCGAGATCAGCTTCTTCGTCATGATGCTCCTTGCGATCGGTCGCTCCCCATGGTTGCAGGTCTGGGGTTGCAGGTCTGGGGTTGCGGGTTTGGGGTTGCAGCTTCGCCGCCCGGGCCGGCGAACACGGGTATTCAGTCGCGTTGCGTGCGCGGATCACGCGCGATGATCACCTCGTAGGTGCCGCCGTCGCCGATCTCGGCCGAGAACTCCCAGACCGCACCGTTCTCGTCGATCGCCGTGCACGGAAACGTCGTGCCGACGTTCCGGTCGATCGGCTTCTCGCACGTCGCCGACTGGAACACCAACGGGTCGTCGGCGGTACCGAGGCTGGTTGCCAGATCCTCGTCGGTCAGGATGAAGTTCTCGGCGTCGTTCTGATAGTCGGTCGACGTGGTGAAACACCCGCCGAGAACGATCGATGCGACCGCGACTGCGGTGACGATCCGGCCGGTGTTGATGTGGCCCGAGCGCATCGTTCGACGGTACCCCATGGCGTTCAACCGGCGGCAGCGTCGTTCAGCCCGGGAGTTCGATCGTGCGGTGCTGGCGCCGGCCCTGACGGACGACGGAGAACTGGTCCCACATCACCGCCACCAGCGCGACCCACACGAAGCCGAAGCCCACGAGCCGCTCGGGCGGCATCGGCTCGTCGTACACGGCCCAGCCGAGGAGCACGTTGATCACCGGCACGATCAGGTTCAGCGGCCCGAGAAGGGTGAACGGCACCGACTGGGCCGCGCCGGCGAAGAGCATCAGAGGCACCGCGGTCACGACGCCGGTGCCGAGGACGAACAGCCAGTCACGTGTGCCGGCGGCATTCGGGATGCTGTCGCCGCCGCCCGCCAGCACGATCGCGATGATCACGGCGGGGACGAACGACACGAACGTCTCGCCAGCGAGACTGTCGACCGCGCCCAACGGGGATTGCCGCTTGACGAGTCCGTAGACGCTCCACGTCGCCGCGATGACGAGCGCGACCCACGGTGGTCGGCCGTACGACGCCGTGAGGACGACGACCGCCACTGCTGCCGCACCGAACGCAAACCGTTGCGCGGTCGACGGCTCCTCGTGATAGACGACGATGCCGAGCAGCATGGTGAGCAGCGGTGCGAGGAAGTAGCCGAGTGCGGTCTCGATCACCCGGTCGTGGCCCACGGCCCAGACGTAGCTGCCCCAGTTCGCGGACAACAGGGCTGCCGCGAGGGCCAGGCGACCGAATCCGTTCCATGACCCCATCGCCTGACCGATCGTCCGCCAGGATCTCCGCACCGTGACGATTGCCGCCATCACGACGCCGGCGCAGAGCATCCGCCAGGCGATGACCTCGATCGCGTCGAATCCCTTCAGCTGCTTCCAGTACACGGTGAGCGCGCCCCACAGGAGATACGCCGCGATCGCCAGCTGCACCCCGTTTCGCTGTGAACGCTCCGACATCACCCGGCACTGTACGAACCGCCGCTCCCCACCAGTCGGGTATTTCGTGTCGACACGAAATACCCGACGACCGGAAGGTGGGCCGACGCTCCGATCATTCGGCGTCAGTGGGGGTGTGGTACGAATCGGGCGGCGCGCGTCAGTGATCGTGTGCCGTCGAGCCTCAAGGGGGAATTGTGAAAAAGCGCAGCATGAAGCTTGCGGCCGCGGTCGGTGCGTTGTGCCTGGTCGTCGCCGCATGTGCCGAGGACAGCCCGAGTTCGAGTGACAGCGGTACCGCCGCGCCGGCCGACTCGTCGGCGGCGACGGACACCGCGGCACCGACCGACACCGAGGCACCGACGGACACCGAGGCGGCGACCGACGCGACGACCGGGACCGAGGTCGCCGGCAGCGAGCCGACGGGTACCGACGTGGAGGGTCCGGAGAGTTCGTTCTCCCAGGAGGAGCTCGACCAGTGGGGGATCGACTACACCGGCGCCACGCCCGGCGAGGCGTCCGGCGAGCCGTTCACGATCGGCTACGTGAACCAGGAAGCGGTCTTCCCCGAGAACACCGTCGGCATCAAAGCCGCGATCGAGTACGTCAACGCCGAACTCGGCGGCTTCGGTGGGCGTCCGGGCGAGCTCGTCCAGTGCGACATCAACGTCGAAGAGGACGGCACCAAGTGCGGTTCCGAGATGCTCAACAACCCTGATGTCAGCTTCGTGCTCACCGGCACGTTGCTCGTGGGCAACCAGCCGCTGTACGACGTGCTCGACGGCCAGAAGCCGGTCATCATCGGTAACGCCGTCACCCTGCCGGACTTCCTCACGACGGCCGGTGTGGGCTACCCCACCGGCTCGGTCGGCGTGATCCCGGGCATGGCCGAGTTCGCCATCAATCGGCTCGATCCGAAACCGACGAATGCGGCCATCATGTACGCCGACAACCCCGCCGGCCAGGCCGCGTACGCCTCACTGCTGAAGCCGGTGTTCGACCTCGCCGGCATTCCCGTCACCGCGGTGACGGTGGCCGATCCCGGCGCCACGGCGGCCGACGTGCAGGCCGCGATGACGGCTGCCGGCGCCGGTACCGCTGACGTGTTCATCTCGGTCATCACGGTCCAGACCTGTACGGCGATGTACGACGCGATGAAGGCGCTCGCCATCGATCCCGTCGTGGTCACCACGGGCCTCTGCTTCGGCACCGGCATGACCGATCACCTCGCGGAGGTCGGCGACGGCGGCGACGTGCCGGACGGGTGGTACTTCGGCGGGTACGGCTACAGCTACTTCTTGCCCGATCTCGACTCGGGCATCGCCACGTACCTGAACAAGGTCGAGAAGTACGCCCAGGCTCCCGCCGGCGTCACCATCGAGTACACCGGCTTCGCCGGACCGAGCTTCGGCAACATCTTGACCATCGCCAAGTTCGCCAACGAACTCGGCGGCCAGGTCGACACCGCTTCGATCACGCCGCTGATCTTCGGCTTCGAGGGTCCGGCCATGATCCAGGCAGGAACCCTGACGTGCGGTAGCACGGCGCTGCTGGGCATCACGTTCCCGGCGGTCTGCGGCAACGAGATGGGCATTCAGCAGTACGTCGACGGGGAATGGGTGAGCGCCGGTGACGCGCTCGACGGCAACCCGATCGACGTGACACAGATCGGCAGCTGAGGAAGCGAGCGGGACGATCGTCGCCAGGCGATCGTCCCGCTCGGCAGTCACTCGTATCTGGCGCACGACGCAGAGGGGGCAGTCATTCAACGCTCGGTCGCTCAAGTGGCCCAATGGATCCTGCTGGGTCTGGCCGCGATCATCGTATACTCCTCGTCAGCAACGAGCAGTACCGGCTCAATTTCCTGTCCGGACCCGGCGATCGTCAAGGGCGCCCTCGTTGCCGCGATCGGCATCGGGATCGTCCTGACGTACAAGGGCGCCGGCGTCATCAACTTCGCCAACGGCGCCATCGCGATGTACTGCGCCTACTTCTACGCGCTGCTCCGACGCGACGGCGACATCCTCGTCCCGCCGCTGCCGAACCCGCTCGTCCTCATCGAAGCCCCGGTGAACTGGTTCCGGGAATCCGGTGACTTCGTCGATCTCCCCGACTGGCCCACGAGGATCTCGGTCGGTCCGAACATGCAGGTCGTCCCGGCCGTCCTGCTCACGTTGCTGTTCGGGTTCGTGCTCGGGTTGGTCCTGCACTTCGCGATCTTCCGGCCGCTCCGTGCGGCGCCGATGCTGGCGAAGGTGGTCGCTTCGATCGGTCTTCTCCTGCTGCTCCAGGCGATCGTGGTGCGGCGCTTCGGCAGCGTTGCCGCCACCGTGCCCAAGCTCTACGACACCCAGCCGATCCTCTGGAAGTTCCCCTGGGGTATCCGGTTCACCCGCGAGCAGTTGTTCGTCGTGATCCTCGTGCTGATCGTGACCGCCCTGCTGTGGGCGTTGTTCCGCTTCGCCCGGTTCGGCCTCGCCACGCGTGCGGCGTCGGAGAACGAGAAGGGTGCCGTCGTGCTCGGGTTCTCGCCCGACATGCTGGCCGGGACCAACTGGGTGCTGTCGACGATGCTCGCCGCCCTGTTCGGCATGGTCGCCGCGTCGGCCGACTCGAGCGTCGACCCGGTCACCATCACGCTGCTCGTGATCCCGGCGCTGAGCGCGGTCCTCGTCGGCAACCTCTCGTCGTTCGGGATCACCGCCCTCGCGGCCTTCCTGATCTCGATGGCCAAGCCGGTCATCTTGTTCGCCGGCACGAAGTCGTGGTTCCCGCATTCGGGCACCATCGCCACGCCGGGTGTCGGTGAACTGCTGCCGTTCATCGTCATCGTGCTCGTGCTGTTCCTGCGCGGCGACGCCCTTCCGACACGCGGCGCGATCAGCGCCGGGCGGCTCCCGTTCGCGCCGACGCCGGGCCGGCTGAGCATGCGGGTCGTCGGTCCGATCGCCATCGCCGTCACGTTCGTCGCGCTGCTGCTCGTCGCCTCGCCGAGCGGTCGCCTGGGCATCACCAACACGCTCGTGGGCATCGTGATCTCGTTGTCGTTCGTGGTGCTCACCGGCTTCGTCGGTCAGATCTCGCTCGCCCAACTCGTGCTGGCGGGTGTGAGCGGGTTCCTCCTCTCGAAGTTCGCCGAGGAACAGAACATCCCGTTCCCGATCTCGCCGCTCCTGGCGGCGGCCGGCGCGACCCTGGTCGGTCTGCTCGTCGCCATCCCCGCCCTGCGGGTGCGCGGCGTCAACCTCGCCATCGTCACGTTCGCGTTCGCCGTGGCCATGCAGGAGTTCATGTTCAAGAACCCGACCATCAACGGTGGGCTCAACGGGTCGCGGGTGCGGGCCCCCGGACCGATCGACCCGCTGAAGACGGTGGCGATCTCGCGGGGCGAGGGCGTCAACCCGTGGTTCGGGATCTTCTGTCTCGCCGTCGCGGCCGGGTCGTGCTACGCCATCGCCAATATTCGCCGCTCGGCGACCGGGCGGAAGTTCCTCGCCACGCGGTCGAACGAACGAGCGGCGGCGGCAGCGGGCGTCAACGTGTCGGCCACCAAGCTGCTCGCCTTCGGCACCGCCGCGTTCGTCGCCGGCATCGCGGGCGCGCTGTCGAGCTACCGCTTCGGCACGGTCAACCCGGAGTATTTCGGCGGTTTGCAGTCGCTGACGTTCTTCGCGTTCGCCTATCTCGGCGGGATCTCGGGCGTGTCGGGCGCGGTGGCAGCCGGCTTCCTGGTGCCCGGCGGCGTGATGTTCACCATCCTCGACTCGGTGTTCGGAGTACCCGGCGAGTTCGCGCCGATCCTCGGTGGCCTCGGGCTGATCCTCACTGCCATCCTCAACCCCGAAGGGATCGCCGGAGGGTTCCGGGTCACGATCGAGCAGATGCGGTCCAAACGCCGTGGTGCGCCCGACGAATCGAGTGCCGGTGTGCCATCCGCGGCAGCTCCCGCGGAGGTCCTGTCGTGACCCTGCTCACCACCAACAACATGAGCGTCACCTTCGGCGGTCTGCGAGCCGTCGACGACGTCGACTTCGAGGTCCGCCCGGGCCAACTCGTGGGGCTCATCGGGCCGAACGGGGCCGGGAAGACCACCTTCATCGATGGCGTCACCGGCTTCGTGCCGACAAGCGGGCGCATCGACTTCGACGGCGACGACATCTCCTCGATGTCGGCCCATCAACGCGCTCGTCGCGGCCTCGGACGCACGTGGCAGTCGCTCGAGCTGTTCGACGACCTGACGGTCCGGGAGAACCTGGAAGTCGCGGCCGAACGGCAGTCGTGGGGGAGCTTCCTGCTCGACTTCGTGCGGCCGACGCGCCCGCGGGACCGTGCCGCGGTCGACTTCGCCCTCGACGTCCTCGACATCGCCGACCTCGCCGGCCGCTTCCCGACCGAGATCAGCCAGGGCCAGCGCAAACTCGTCTCGGCCGCCCGCGCCCTCGCGGCGCAACCGAAGCTCGTTTGCATGGACGAGCCCGCGGCCGGTCTCGACACGGAGGAATCGCTCGAACTCGGTCGGCGGCTGCAGCGGATCATCGGTGCCGGGATGACGATCTTCCTCGTCGATCACGACATGGGGCTCGTCCTGAACATCTGCGACTACATCTATGTGATCGAGTTCGGCCGCAAGATCGCCGAGGGCACACCATCCCAGGTGAAGCGCGATCCCGCGGTGATCGAGGCCTATCTCGGCTCGGGCGCGGGAGGTCAGTCGTGACCCGTCTGCTCGAGATCGAGGATCTGTCCACCGGCTACAACGGTGCCGCCGTCGTCCGCCATCTCGATCTCCACGTCGACGAGGGTGAGGTGGTGGCATTGCTCGGCCCGAACGGTGCCGGCAAGACCACCACGCTGCTGACCGTGAGCCAACTCGTGCCGATCATGTCGGGTGACATCAAGGTGATGGGACAGAGCGTCGACGGTGTGCGGCCCCACCTGGTGGCGCGTCGCGGGCTCGCCCATGTGCCCGAGGACCGCTCGCTGTTCTTCCAGCTCACGGTCGCCGAGAATTTGCGCCTCGGCGGGTCCCGCGGCGGAGCCGACCTCGATCGGGCGCTGGGATATTTCCCCGCGCTCGAACCGCTGCTCGAACGGCGGGCGGGTCTCCTGTCCGGCGGCGAACAACAGATGCTGGCAATGGCGCGAGCACTCACCACGAAGCCCAAGCTGCTGATGGTCGACGAGATGAGCCTCGGGCTGGCGCCGATCATCGTGGAACGACTCCTCCCGGTTCTCCGGCAGATCGCCGACGACACCGGCGCCGGGGTGCTGCTCGTCGAACAGCACGTGCACCTCGCGCTCGAGGTGGCCGATCGCGCGTACGTGCTGAGCCACGGCGAATTGGCGATGGAGGGGACGGCCGCACACCTGGCCGAGAACCGGCACCTGCTCGAGTCGAGTTATCTCGGCGAGGCCGAGATCATCGAGGCCGTGGTCGAGGAGGAAGCGATCGAAGGATCGGGCTGAACCGGCGCCGCACCGGCACTGGTCGCACTCGCACACTAGGGTCGGCGCCCGTGGATCTGCGAGTGAGCGACGACCCGGCTGCCGATGCGGCGAAGTGGATCGCGCGCCGACTGCGCGACGCGGTCCGACGGCGCGGATCGGCCTCGCTGGCGGTGAGTGGTGGCAGCAGCGCCCCGCCGATGTTCGAGGTGCTGGCCACCCTCGACGTGCCGTGGCGCAAGGTGACCGTGTGGCAGGTCGACGAGCGTGTGGCGCCCGACGGCGACCCGGAACGCAACGCCGGCCAGCTCGATCTCCTGCCCGCGCGATCAAAGCCGATGCCGGTGACGAGCAAGGATCTCGCTGCCGCCGCGGCCCGGTACGGCCGATCGCTCCCTGAGCAGTTCGACGTGGTCCATCTCGGCCTCGGCCCCGACGGCCATACGGCGTCGTGGCCCGCCGGGCACGAGGTGATGGACAGCCTTCGTCCGGTCGAGGCGATCGGCACGTTCAACGGATTCCCGCGCATGACGCTCACACCGGTCGTCGTCAACCATGCCCGCTGCCGCGTGATGCTCACTCATGACGCCGACAAGGCGACGATGGTCGAACGGTGGTTCCTGCGCGATCCAGCACTCCCGGTGACGCGGCTCAGGCGAACCGGCACGATCGTCTTCGCCGATCCGTCGGCCACCTCCCGCCTCCCCGTCGAGTGATCCCGTTGTAGGTTCGGCGGTGATGAACGCCGCCCTCGATCCCCTCGACGCGCTGCGCCGGTCGCCGCGTGCCGCACACCTCACGACGTTGTTCGCCGACGATCCCGGCCGGGCCGCCCGGTACGTGGTCGAGGTCGGTGAACTCCGCATCGACTACTCGAAGCAGCCGATCGACACGCCGATCCTCGAGGCGCTGCTGGCGACGGCGCGTGAGCGGGGGGTCGAGGCCCGACGCGACGCGATGTTCGCCGGTGAGCACATCAACGTCACCGAGGATCGGGCCGTGATGCACGTGGCGCTGCGGGCGCCGCGGCCGGGCGAGATGCCGGTCGAGATGCTGGTCGACGGTGTCGATGTCGTTCCCGAGGTGCATGCCGTGCTCGACCAGATGGCTGCCTTCGCCGATCGGGTTCGGGCCGACGAGCGGATCACCCACGTCGTCAACATCGGCATCGGCGGCTCCGACCTCGGCCCGGCAATGGCGACGCGGGCCCTCGACGCGTTCACGCACCCGCGGATCCGTTCGTCGTTCGTCTCCAACGTCGATGGCGCCGACATCGCCGCAGTGCTGTCGACCTCGGAACCGGAGTCGACCCTGTTCATCGTCGCCTCGAAGACGTTCGGCACCATCGAGACGCTCACGAACGCCCGGACCGCCCGGGCGTGGCTCGTCGAAGCGCTCGGCGAAGACGCGGTGCGCTGACCACTTCGTCGCCGTCTCGACGAACGCGGAACGGGTGGAGGAGTTCGGCATCGACACGGCGAACATGTTCGAGTTCTGGGACTGGGTCGGCGGGCGGTACTCGGTCGGCTCGGCGATCGGGCTGTCGTTGATGATCGCCATCGGTCCGGATCACTTCCGGGAGTTCCTCGCCGGCATGCGCGTGGTCGACGAACACTTCCTCGACGCACCGCTCGAGTCGAACGCGCCGGCGCTCCTCGGTCTGATCGGCGTCTGGAACGGCAACGTGCTGGGCTACGCATCGAAGGCGGTGCTGCCGTACGCGCAAGAGCTCGCCCGCTTCCCGGCGTATCTCCAGCAGCTCGACATGGAATCGAACGGCAAATCCGTGGCCCTCGACGGGTCGCGGGTCGGCCACGACACCGGACCGATCGTGTGGGGCGAACCCGGCACGAACGGCCAGCACGCGTTCTACCAACTGCTCCACCAGGGCACCCGGATCGTGCCGGTCGACTTCATCGGGTTCGCCAAGCCGCATCACCCGTACCAGGAGCACCACGACCTGCTGGTCGCCAACCTGATCGCGCAGTCCGAGGCGATGGCGTTCGGCCGCGCCAACCTCGACGAGCCGTACCGCAACTTCGAGGGCGACCGGCCGAGCACGGTGATCCTCGCGCCGCAGCTCACGCCGTCGGTGCTCGGTCAACTCATCGCGCTGTACGAGCACATCGTGCACGTGCAGGGCACGATCTGGGGCATCGACAGCTACGACCAGTGGGGCGTCGAGCTCGGCAAGGAGCTCGCCAACGTGATCACCCCCGAACTCACCGGCGAGTCGAGCGCTACGGCATCCGCCACCCACGACACGGCGACCACCGCCCTGATCGACTGGTACCGCACCCACCGCTGACCCGTTGCTCCACCCGAAATGTCGTTGTCGTGCTCGGTGACCCGCCCAGCGCTCGGATCGCGTCAGAATTTCAGGTCGGGGCGGCTCGACTTCGGGACGAGGGGAGGAGACGGGCAGACTGGGCGCGATGCGCGACTACTCCAACATCTACATCGACGGTGCCTGGGTTCCCTCCGACGGAACGGGCACGATCGAGGTCATCAACGCCGGCACCGAAGAGGTGATGGGCTCGATCCCCGAGGGCACGGCGAGCGACGTCGACAAGGCCGTCAAGGCGGCCCGCACGGCATTCGACGGCTGGGCGGCGACGCCGGTCGAGGAGCGTCAGAAGTACCTCATCCGCCTGAACGAGGCGCTGCAGGCCCGCACGCCGGAGATCGCCCAGGTCATCGCCGGCGAGGTCGGGATGCCGATCACCTGGTCGACGATGATCCAGGCCGGGCTGCCCGCCGGCAACATGCAGACCTTCGCCACGCTCCTCGACTCGTTCCAGTTCGAGGAGGAGATCGGCAACAGCCTCGTCGTCAAGGAGCCGGTCGGCGTCGTCGGCGCGATCACGCCGTGGAACTACCCGCTGCACCAGATCGTCTGCAAGGTCGGCGGCGCCCTCGCCGCCGGCTGCACCGTCGTGCTGAAGCCGAGCGAGGTCGCACCGCTCAACGCGTTCATCCTCGCCGAGATCGTCCACGAGGTCGGCCTGCCGGCCGGCGTGTTCAACCTGGTCACCGGTACCGGGCCGGTCGTCGGCGAGGCGATCGCCGCGCATCCCGGCGTCGACATGGTCAGCTTCACCGGCTCCACCCGGGCCGGCAAGCGTGTCGCCGAAGTGGCCTCCGGCACCGTCAAGCGGGTCGCCCTCGAACTCGGTGGCAAGTCGGCGAACATCATCCTCGACGACGCCGACTTCGCGGCGGTCATCCCGAAGGGCGTCTTCGCCGCCTACCTCAACTCCGGCCAGACCTGCACCGCCCACACGCGCATGCTCGTGCCGAACAGCCGCTACGACGAGGCGCTGGCCATCGCCGCCGCGGCCGCCGACGCGATGCAGGTCGACGACCCGGCCAAGGAGGGCATGCACCTCGGCCCGCTGATCAGCCAGGCCCAGTGGGACCGGGTCCAGGGCTACATCCAGAAGGGCATCGACGAAGGCGCGGTCGTCGCCGCCGGTGGCCTCGGCAAGCCGGAGGGCAAGGAGACGGGCTACTTCGTGAAGCCCACCGTGCTCGGCAACGTCACCAACGACATGACCGTCGCCCAGGAGGAGATCTTCGGCCCGGTGCTCTCGGTGATCGGCTACGACGACGACGACGACGCCGTGCGCATCGCCAACGACAGCCTGTACGGGCTGTCGGGCGGCGTGTGGTCGGCCGACCAGGACCGGGCGATCGCCGTCGCCCGCCGCATGCGTACGGGTGCCGTCGACATCAACGGCGGCAGCTTCAACATCGCCGCACCGTTCGGTGGCTACAAGCAGTCGGGCTACGGCCGCGAGAACGGGCCCGTACGGCATCGAGGAATTCCTGCAGACCAAGTCGCTGCAGCGCTGAGCCCTCGTGGTGACGGTTGGGCCTGGTGACGGTCAGGCCTGCTGACTGGCGCTCACCCGCTACGGTGCACCCTCATGTCGGGTGAGCGCATTCTGGTCGCCAAGGTCGGTCTCGACGGACACGACCGCGGGGTGAAGGTCGTGGCGCGCATCCTGCGCGACGCCGGCTTCGAGGTGATCTACACCGGGCTGTTCCAGACGCCCGACACGGTCGCGTCGGCGGCCATCGACGAGGACGTCGACGCCATCGGGCTGTCGATGCTGTCGGGTGCGCACATGACGCTCGCGCCCTTGGTGGTGTCGAAGCTCCGCGAGATGGGGTCGGACATCCCGGTCGTCGTCGGCGGCATCGTGCCGACCACGATGTCGACGAACTGAAGGCGACGGGCGTCGCGGCCGTGCTGACGCCGGGCGCCTCGGCCGACGAGGTCGTGTCGGCGATGCGGTCGGTCATCGACGGCGATGGCTGATCGGGTCGAACGCCTCACCAATCTGCTCGCCCTGCTGCTCGAGACGAGCGAGCCACTCAGCCTCGTCGAGATCGCGGGCCGAACTCGACGGGCAGTATCCGGCGACCGACGTCGCCCTTCGGCAGGCGTTCGAGCGTGACAAGCAGGCGCTGCGCGAACTCGGTGTGCCGATCGACACCGAGATCCTCGCCGGCGGGCCCTACGCCGGTCAGACCCGGTACCGGATCGATCGCGACAAGTACGAACTCACCGATCTCGATCTCGAACCCGACGAGATGCAGGCGCTGCAAGTGGCGGTCGCCGCCGTGCGCACGGGGTCGGGCACCGGTCGTTCGGCGATCTGGAAGCTCGGCGGAGCACTCGACGACGAGCAGCCACCGGTGTCGGCCCACGTTCCCGACCGCCCCGAGCTCCCGGTGATCCGGGCGGCGGTGGCGTCGCGTTCGGCGATCACGTTCATGTACCGGGGCACCGATCGGCACCTCGATCCGTGGGGTCTGCTCCTGCGCGGAGGCTTCTGGTACGTCGCCGGTTTCGACCACGACCGCGCCGAGCAGCGGACGTTCCGCGTCGACCGCTTCGACGGCGGGGCCTCCTCGATCGTCGTCGGGCCGCCGGGAGCGTTCGAGCGTCCCGCCGACTTCGATCCGCGGTCGGCGTTCCCGGCCGACCCGAAGCAGATCGGGCAATCGCCCGACGAGGCGATCGAAGCCACCGTGCGGATCGATGCCGGACGGGCGGCGGCGGCCGTGCGCGAACTCGGTGACGACCGGGTGCTGCGCCGCCACGACGACGGATCGATCGACGTGCGCGTGCCCGCCGACAACGTCGACGCGTTCCGCTCCTGGGTGCTCGGGCTGCTCGAGCACGCCGTCGTCGTCGATCCGCCCGAGCTGCGGGCATCGATCGTGACGTGGCTCACCGACGTGGCCGAGGCCGGTCCGAGGGAACGGGCGATGAGCCCGACCCGGCTGCGGACGGCCGAGGAGCGGTTGCAACGGCTGCTCGTGATGCTCCCGTGGCTGATGGAAGTCGGCGAGGCGCCGCTCGCCGAGGTGGCGCGCCGGTTCGACATGACCGAAGCCGACGTCGAGAAGAACCTGGAGCTCGTGGCGATGTGCGGGCTGCCGCCGTTCGTCGACGAGATGGTCGACGTGTTCGTCGACGAGGGGATCGTCTACGTCGGCGTCCCGCGCCTGTTCACGCGGCCGTTGCGGCTCACGTCACCCGAGGCGTTCGCGCTGCTCGCGGCCGGTCGTGCGGCGATGGAGTTGCCCGGTGCCGATCGTGCCGGCCCGCTCGGGCGCGGCCTCGGCAAACTCGAGACGCGCCCTCGACCAGGTCGGCCTCGAGACCGGTGACGTGACCGCCGGGGTGGTGTTCGACCTCGACCGGCCGCCGTTGAGCGACGACCTCGCCGAACTCACCGCACAGGGCGCCGAAGCGACGATCAGCTACTACTCGCCCGATCGTGACGAGGTGTCGTCGCGCACGATCGTGCCGCGCCACGTGTTCGTCGACGGTGGCCGGTGGTACGTCCTCGCCGATGACGCCCGTTCGGGCTCCCGGCGCACGTTCCGCGTCGACCGCATCGAGCAACTGTCGCCCACCGGTCGGCGTGTTCCGATCGAGGAGTACGTGGCCGCGCCGTCGGGTTTCTTCGTCGATGCCGATGTTCCCCGCGCCGTGCTCCGGCTCGCGCCCGCGGCGCAGTGGATCGCCGAGGAATATCCGGTCGACTCGGTGCAACCGCTCGACGATCCGGTGGGCTGGGTGGAGGTTCGACTCCCCGTGGCGAGCGACCGGTGGCTCAGCCGACTCCTGATCCGGCTCGGGCCCGCCGTCGTGGCGGTGGAGCCCTCGACGGCGGCCGCCGAGGCGGCCGCGCTGGCCCGGCGGGTTCTCGCCGGCTACGGCTGATCGCCCGTCATCGTTCGGCTGACCGGGCCGCTCATCGGGCCGGTCGGTAGAACGGCTCCAACCCGTCGACCTCGTGGATGTCGAGCGCGGTGAGCAGGTGCGGCAGGATGGCCGCCGTGGCCGCCGCGTCGGCGAGCGCGTCGTGGGGTTTGTCGAGGGCGACGCCGTAGTACTCGCAGAGGTCGCCCAGGCGGTGCGATCGCTGCCGGTCGGGGTCGAGCCGGCGCGACATGCGCAACGTGCACAGCGGCCGTTCGAGGCTCTGCCGGACGGGATCGTCGGCGGGCCGGCGTCGTGCGGCCCGGCGCAGGAAGCCGCTGTCGAAGTCGGCGTTGTGGGCCGTGAGGACGGCACCGTCGAGACGTTCGCCGAACGCGGCGAGCACGTCGTCGAGCGCCGGAGCGCCCTTGAGCGTGCGGCGGGTGATGCCATGCACGTGCGTGGGCCCCACCCGTTGGAGCGGCCAGCGCAGCTTCACGAGGGTCGACCACTCGTCGACCACCGTGCCGTCGGATTCGACCGTGACGAGGCCGATCTGCAGGATCCGGTGCCAGCGCGTGGAGAAGCCCGATGTCTCCAGGTCGACGACGGCGAAGCGGGGCAACGTCACGCCGACCACCCTAGACAGGGGGTACGACAGACCCCAGATGTAACCCGGCGAGGGAAGCGCCGATGGCGATGTAGTGGCATGAGCGCCCCACAACTACATCGCGCCACCGAGCTGATGCGCTGCCTGACCCCTCCTCGCAACCGCGGCCGGCCGGCGAGGAAAGCGCCAGCGACGAGTTGATACGGGCGCCTGACCCCTCCGACCAATCGCGGTCAGCCGGCGAGGGAAGCGCCAGCGACGAGCCGGACGCGGCGCGAGGAGGGAGCGAAGCGGACGACGAACCCGCCACTTACAACAGTTCGGCGGCGAGGCTCGCAACGTCGCTGCGCTCACAGGCGGTGAGCGTGATGTGACCGAAGCAGCGTTGGCCGGCGAACGCCGAAGCGAGCACGCTGAGGGCGTTGTTGTACTCGCCGAGGTACGGCGCGTCGATCTGGCTCGTGTCGCCGGTGAAGATCACCTTGGTGCCGTCACCGACCCGGGTGAGGATCGTGCGCAACGTGGTGGGCTCGAGGTTCTGGGCCTCGTCGATCACGACGAACTGGCGCTGCAACGAACGGCCACGCAGGAACGTCACCGACTCGAGCGACAGCTGACCGCGCGTGGTCAACTCGTCGACCAGGTTGCGGGCGTCGTGGCTGCTCCCGCGGTCGGTGAGCGCCACGACCGCATCATGGATCGCGGCCATCCACGGGTCGAGCTTCTCGTCGAGCCCACCCGGCAGGAACCCGACGTCGGCGCGGCCGACCGGTACGAGGGGTCGATACACGGCCAGACGCTCGAACCGGTTCTCCTCGACGACCTGCTCGAGTCCGGCGGCGATCGCCAGGATGGTCTTGCCGGTGCCGGCGCGGCCGTCGAGGGCGATCACGGAGATGTCGGGATCGAGGAGCAGCTCGAGGGCAAAACGTTGTTCCTTGCTCCGCGCCCGCAGGCCCCACGCTTCGGGCACGGACTGGGGCAGCAGGACGAACTCGTCGTCGACGCGTCGCACGAGTGCCGACTGCGATCCGCACCGCAGGACGGCGAACTCGTTCTCGCGCAGGGTGAGCGTGGTGGCCGTCGTGCCCGTGAGCACTGCGTCGGCGGCGATCGCGCCGGCCGCGTAGAGGCAGTCGATCGCTTCGTAGGACGTGTCGATCGTGGTCCACCCGACCGCCGGCCGGCTGTGGTCGGACCGCGTGAGCCGATGTTCGGCCGCGCTCACACCGAGGTGGGCGGCCTTGATGCGCAGGGCGGCGTCGTTGCTGACCATCGTGGTCGGGCCGTAGTCGGCCTGGCCGATCGCCGCGCCGATGATGCGGTTGTCGGGCACGGCCGGATCGAGGCCGTGCTCGATGAGGAGATGGCGACGGATGTTGTTGATCTCGATCTGGAGGGTGGCCGTGCCGTTGCCCGTGGAGACGGGATGTGCCAGCGAGCCGCCGTGCTGGACCCGGAGTTCCTCGAGTGTCCGTAGCGCCGTGCGAGCCGCGCGACCGACGTCGTCGGGCCGGGTCTTGAGCCCGTCGAGCTCCTCGACGACCGTGAGCGGCACGATCACGTCGACGTCCTCGAACTCGAGCACGCACGTCGGGTCGGCGATCAGCACCGACGTGTCGAGAACGAGTCGCGTTCGCTGCTCGACGACCTGATCGGTTGCTCCGGCTTCCAGTGCTTCGGAACCGGTCGGCCTCGCTGTACGGGCCGCAGTCGGATCACCAGTGGACGGAAGCAGGTCGGTCAACGTGACTCCTCGGCGAATGGATCGCAGTGGTCGGTCTGAACGGGGTCGGTGCGCAACGGGCTCTGTTGTAGCGGACACCCGACGACCGGTGGTGGATGGTGGCGGGAGGGGATTTGCGTTCGTCGCCGGATCGTACGCTGCAGCGATGGCCCCGCGCTCGGCAACCGATGATGGATGCGTGTTCTGCCGGATCGCGGATGACCCGATCGACGCCTCGGTCGTGTTCCGTGACGACCACGTGGTTGCCTTCCTCGACCGGGCTCCGCTGTTCGTCGGACACGTGCTGGTGGCGCCCCGCGCCCACGTCGTGACCTTGGCCGACCTGCCGGCGTCCGACGTCGGTCCGTTCTGGCGGCGCGTGCAGCACGTGAGCCGGGTCCTCCCGTCGCTGCTCGATGCCGAAGGCACCTTCGTCGCCAACAACAACGTCGTCAGCCAGAGCGTCGCCCACCTCCATGTGCACGTCGTTCCCCGGAGTCGAGGCGATGGCCTTCGAGGCTTCTTCTGGCCTCGGACACGGTACGAACCGGGCGAGGCGGAGGCCGTTGCGAGGGTGTTACGAGCGGGTCTCGAGGAGTTCACCGAAATCTGAGCCCAGACGCCGCAAGGGGTAGCGGGCGTAGTTGTTGCAAATGCAATTTGTTCAGTGCTTGAACGCGACACCGCGCGGTCGGTCTCATGGTCACATCCCGACGGCAATCCAGCCGCCGAGGGGGCTCGCGACGCGGTTTGCGTCCGAGATGGCAACAACGCCCAACGAACAACACACGCCCATCCGAAAGAGGACCCAATGGCAACGAAGGCAGAATTGATCGACGCAGTGGCAGACACTGCTGGTGTCTCGAAGGCCGACGCCGAGCGGACGCTCGGTGCGTTCTTCGATCACGTTGTGTCGGCGACGAAGGAGGGCGAGAAGGTCGCATGGCCCGGCTTCGGCTCGTTCAGCACCACCAAGCGCAGCGCCCGCACCGGCCGCAACCCGCAGACGGGCGCACCGGTGAAGATCGCCGCCTCCACGGCGATGAAGTTCACCGCCAGCTCCACGCTGAAGACGCAGCTCAACCCTGGAAAGAAGTGACCTGATGGTCGTGAAGAAGGCCCCGGCGAAGAAGGCTCCGGCCAAGAAGGCGCCGGCGAAGAAGGCTCCGGCCAAGAAGGCGCCAGCGAAGAAGGCGCCAGCGAAGAAGGCGCCGGCGAAGAAGGCGCCAGCGAAGAAGGCGCCAGCGAAGAAGGCTCCGGCGAAGAAGGCGCCAGCGAAGAAGGCTCCGGCCAAGAAGGCGCCAGCGAAGAAGGCGCCGGCGAAGAAGGCGCCAGCGAAGAAGGCGCCAGCGAAGAAGGCGCCAGCGAAGAAGGCGCCAGCGAAGAAGGCGCCGGCGAAGAAGGCGCCAGCGAAGAAGGCTCCGGCCAAGAAGGCCGTGACGGCCAGGCGTCGCTGACCGAAGTGATCATCTGAGAGGCGGGAGGCTGCGGCCTCCCGCCTCTTTCGCGTCCCGGCTACAGGTCGTCGATGAGGTGGAACACCTCGGCGGCCCCGATCCCGTAGGGACGACCGAGGTCGGCGAGCCGATCGCTGATGCGGATCCGGAACGATGTCAGGTCGGCCTCGTCGGCGGCGTGCATCGTCGACTCGAACTGACTCTCGTGGGCGAGCAGCGCGTCGAGTTTGCGTTCCAACCACGACGTCACGTCCTCCACGTGGTTGGGCTCATCCGCTTCGAACAGCAGGATTGCACTCGGACGATGGTGGGTGAGCTCGAGTTCGGGGAAGAAGTGCGGGTCGCGTGCGGCGACGACACCCTCGCAGGCGAGCAAACCGGCATGGCGATGATCGGGATGCAGGCGGTATCGCTTCCAGGGGTCGTGCCCCAGCACGACGTCGGGCCGGAGTTCCCGGATCACGCGGACCACGTCACGACGCGTCGCCAGGTCACTGTCGAGCTCGCCGTCGACCCGACCGAGGAACCGCACTTCACCGGTCGACGCGCCGGACAACCGGCGGGCCGCCTCGCGCTGTTCGTCCTGCCGGCGAGCCGCGAGCGCCTCGGTGTCAGCCGCGACGTCCCACGTTCCCTTCGAACCATCGGTGCAGACGAGGTGGTGCACGGTGCAGCCCGCCGCAGCCCACTTTGCGAGGAGCCCGCCGCAACCGAACTCGACGTCATCGGGATGCGCCCCGATCGCGAGTGCCGAGTTCGGCGGATCGAGATCGAACGTCACCGCCTCATCGGGGCGGGCGGGTGGTTGTCCTGGATCGTTTGCAGCCATGGCGGCAGTACCTCGCGGATCGATGGGTGGGCCAGGTCGGCGGCTGTGTCGACGTCGAGCGACAGTTCCGGATCGGCGCGCACCTCGGCGGCGATCCCGATCGGTGCCAGTGCCATCGCCTGGGCGAGGTGTCGCCGGAACGAACCGGCGCCGTAGGACGCCGCGATCGGCGCCCGTGCCGGAAAGGACATCACGTTGGTGCCGTCACGTCGCCGGTCCGGGACGAGGCTGACACAGCCGTCGCGGGCGACCAGCACGAGGTTCTGGGGCCGCGGCAGGTCGGCGTGGGTGACGACGAGGTGGTCGACGCCCTGCTTGCTGATCTGGGCGACGCCATCGTCGATCGCGCCGTTCAAGCCGAGGCCCCGGCCCCAGATCACATCGGCACCGTTCGACTCGGCCCATTCGGCGACCTCGTCGTCGTCGCAGGCCACGAACGTCGGCAGCGTCCGGACGGCTGCGAGCACCCCGGTCGCCATCCATCGCGCGAACTGGGCTCGCTGGGCGCTGTCGAGCGTGCCGACGAGCCGGCCCTTGGCCACGCGGAACCGCTTCACGGGGACGAGCACGGCCACCTGCACTGGCGACGACTGTAGAGGACGCCTGCGCGGGCCGCCGGTGCCAGCCCGATGGTGCGGTCGATGGTGCCGGTCGGCGTGGCGGTCGGGCCGCGTGACGTCCAGCGCCCGTGGATACGGTGTGGACATGCCGACCACCCGCGCCGCGAACGCGTCAGAGCCAGGCGTGACCACCGGGGTCACGGGTCATCCCTGGAGGGCGTCGGTGTCCCCGTCCGGTGACATCGAGCCGTGGGATCGCGACCAGGAACCCGTCCGGTGGTACGTCGCGGCCGACGACCGCTGGCATGTTCCGGCCGAGGAGACTGCCGTGCGGCAGATCCGCATCGACGGCACGCCGGTGACCGAGACCCGGCTGCGGATCCCCGACGGCGACGCGGTGCAACGCGTCTGGACCGTCGCGGACCACGGCGGGCTCACGATCATGGAGATCGAGAACGAATCCGCCCGCCCGATCGCGGTGGCGCTCACCGGCGGAGGACTCCTCACCGAACGCCCGCCGTCCGACGTGGAGGTCAAGGGGATCGAACTCGACTCGAGCGCCATCGTCCTGCCGGTCGGTCATCGGTCGAGCGCCAGGGTGGCGATCTCCCACCGCCGCCGCGACACCGGCCCGGTCCCGGCCCGCGTGCCGCCCGTCGCGGCCGTGGTGAGCGGCTGGCTCACGGTGTGCGAACGGGCGAGCCGGCTCGGCCTGCCCGACCAGCAGCTCGTCGACGCCGTCGTCGCGGCGCGGTGCGACCTGCTCCTCGACGGTCCGGTCGACCAGGCTGATCCGCTCGGCTTCCTCGCCGATGTCGCCCAGATCGTCCGGCTCGGCGACGATGCCGACGCCTGGCTGCCGGAGGTGATCGGACCGCTCGAGCGGATCGGCCGCGAACGCGGACCGCTCGTCGACGAAGTGCTCGGCGCGGTCGAACGGCTGGCGGTGACGGCCGGCGACGAGCGGGCCGCGGGCGACATCGCCGCGCTGGTCGCCCGACGGCGCCGTGACGGCCTGCAGACGGTCGCCTCCAGCGTGCCGCTGGCGGAGCGGATCGCCGTGCAGGCGATGTCCCGCGGCGCGTTCGTCGATGCCGTCGAACGCTCGCTCGTGGCGGCCGGCCGGGGCACCAGCGACGTCCTGCCCGGGGGCGTGCCACCGACCTGGTTGGGTGCGAACTTCGAGGTCCACGGCCTCCCGACGTCGGCGCGCTCCACCCTGTCGTTCGCCCTGCGTTGGCACGGTGAGCGTCCGGCCCTCCTCTGGGAACAGAGCGGGCCGCCGGTGACACTCACGGCGCAGGCGATCGATGCGGCGTGGAGCAGCGACGAACCGTCCGGCGAAACCCTCCTCGCCGCGCCCGCCCGAGTGATGGCGCCCGCCGACGATCCCGTCAGCTTCACGTGACATGACCGAGACCACCATCACCACCATCACCACCACCACCGCCGATTCCTTGCTGCGGGCTGCCGGCTTCGACGATCTCCGGCTCACCGAATGGACGTCGTGCGGAGGCTGCGCGGCGAAATGGGGCGCCGCCCTGCTGAAGGATCTCGTCGCCGACTTCCCCGCTCCGACCGACCCGGCGCTGCTCGTCGGGCTCGCTCCGTTCGACGATGCGGCGATCTACCGGCTCACCGACGACGTCGCTCTCGTGTCGACGACCGACTTCTTCCCGCCACTCGTCGACCACCCGTCGGACTTCGGCGCCATTGCCGCCGCGAATGCGTGCAGCGACGTGTTCGCCATGGGCGGGCGGGTCGCCGTTGCGGTGAACGTCGCCGCGTTCCCCGAGCACTTCCCGCGCGACGCGATCGCGGCGATCTTCGAAGCCGCCGGCGCGAGTGGTGGCCGAGGCGGGCGGCACCGTTGCCGGCGGCCACACGATCCGCAACCCCGAGCCGATCTTCGGGCTGGCCGTGCAGGGCGTCGTGCACCCGGACAAGGTGTTCCGCAAGTCGGGTGGGCGCTCCGGTGACGTGCTGATGCTGTCGAAGCCTCTCGGCACGGGCCTCACGCTCGCCCAGGGCGACGATTCGGAACGCGACGCGGCGATCGCCGGGCATGCGACGCCTGAACCGGGCGGCCGCCGAGACGCTCGGTGCGCTCGGCCACGGGGTACACGCCGTCACGGATGTGACGGGATACGGCCTCGCCGGGCACGCGTGGGAGATGGCCGAGCGGTCGGGCGTCCGCGCCGTCGTCGACACCACCTCGCTCGAGTGCTATCCCGGCGCCCGGCGGATCGCCGACGCGGGCCATCGCACCGGCGGTGACCAGCGCAACCGCGACTACCTCGCGGGCCATCTCGATTCCCGCGCGACGCCGGGCGGCGAGGCGCTGTGCTTCGATCCGCAGACCTCCGGCGGTCTCCTCGCGGCCGTCGACCCGAGCGTGGCGGACGACCTGATCACCACCGACGGGTGGTGGCGCGTCGGTGAGCTCGCCGAGGGTGAGCCCGTGCTCGTGGTGCGGTGATGGCGGTCACCAAGCGCCCCATCGTGGTGTCGAAGAAGAACGCGCCGACACGGGCGCTCGAGAAGGCGATGTGGGAACGCGGCCACGACCTGGTGGTCGGGATCGACGAGGTCGGCCGCGGGGCGTGGGCGGGCCCACTGATGGTCGGCGCCGCCGTGTTGCCCAGGGACACCCGCGTGAACGGAGTGCGCGACTCGAAGCTGCTGTCCGAACGTGAACGCGAAGCGCTGTTCGCTCGAATCGCCAACTGGTGTGTGTCGTGGTCGGTCGGGGCGGCGAGCCAGCAGGAGTGTGATCAGCTCGGCATGTCCGCGGCCCAGAAACTCGCCGCGCGCCGGGCGATCGAGGGGCTCGACGTCGTTCCCGACGTTGCCGTCACGGACGGCACGTGGGACTTCGTCTCGCCGTCGGTCGCCCACGTCGAGCTCGCCGTCAAGGCCGACCTGCGATGTCTGAGTGTGGCGGCGGCGAGCATCCTCGCCAAGGTCACCCGCGATCGTGAGATGCGCCAGCACGCCGTCGACTACCCGAACTGGTCGTTCGACACGAACAAGGGCTATCCCTGTCCGGTGCACAAGGCCGCGCTCATCGGCTACGGACCGTCGAGCATCCATCGCCGTACCTGGGTGTTCATGGATCACTACGTTCCGTGGAGCGCGATCAAACGCACCCCGCCCGCCGGCCAAACCGCGCTCTTCTGATCGCGGCTGTTCTGATCGCGGCTGGTCTGATCGCCGATCTGCCGGGCGGTGCCTATGGGCTGTGGGGCGGCGCGCCGAGTTTGTCGGCGAGGCGCCGCAACAATTCGGCGACCGCGGCGGTGTCGCGGAGTCGATGGCGGGCGGCGCTGTCGGACGCACCGACCTTGATCGACATGTCGGCCGCGGTGAGCGCGCTGAACGCATCTTCGTCGGTGAGATCATCGCCGACGAACACGGTCATGACACTCCCGACCTCGGCGGCGAGCCGCAGGATGGCGTCACCCTTGCTCGCACCGCGCGTGAAGAGTTCGAGCACCGCGCTGCCGTCCTTCACCGACGCGCCGTCGACGTCGAGGGCGGCCTCGCGGAGCTGGTCGAGCGCGGCGGCGGCGCGGTCGGATGGCACCTCGCGCACGTGCAGGGCCACACTCGCCGGCTTGTCCTCGACCCAGGCGCCCTCACCCGCCGACTCGGCGGCCACGACGCTGAGGGCACGCAGCGTGTCGAGGCGTTGCTGCTCGTCGGGGTCGAGTGGCCGGAGCTCGCGCTCGTTCGTCTCCATACCGTGGCTGCCCACCACGTCGACGTCGGGCGGAAAGTCGAATCGGGCGAGGTCGGCCATCGATCGGCCCGACACGACCGCAACGTGCACGCCCGGCGCCGCGGCGATCTTCGCCATCGAGCCGAGCACCCCGGTGCTCAACGCGGCGTGGTCGGCGTGGCTGACGATCGGCGCGAGCACGCCGTCGACGTCGAGGCCGATCAGCAGCGGGCGTGACGAGGTGGCGACGAGTTCCGCCAGGGCCGCGGGGTCGTCGTAACGGCCCGACCGGTCCTCGTCGCCGAATGTGTATTCGGCGTTCGACGACTGGCGCAACGCCTCCAGGAAGTCGCTGGCCCAGCCGCGCACGTCCCGCTTGCGGATCTGCGCCCGCAGCCCCGCCATTCGTTCGCGCCGCTCGTGCCGATGCATCTCCACCGCGTCACGGATCGCTCGCTGCAGGGCCCGATCGTCGTGCGGATTCACGAGCACGGCGTCGGTGAGCTCCTCGGCGGCGCCGGCGAACTCCGACAGCACGATCACGCCGTCACCGTCGATGTGCGCTGCGGCGTACTCCTTCGCCACCAGGTTCATCCCGTCGCGGAACGGCGTGACGAGCATGACGTCACCGGCGCGGTAGAGCGCGATCAGCTCGTCGAAGGGCAGCGACTGGTACAGATAGTGGATCACGGGGAGCCCGATACGGCTGTGGCGGCCGTTGATCTCACCGACCAGACGTTCGATCTCGTAGCGTTCCTCCTGGTAGTGCTCCACGCCTTCCCGAGTCGGCGTGGCGACCTGGACGAGCACGTGCCGCTCCGGATCGAGCACACCGGCTTCGAGCAGTGCACCGAACGCGCGCAGCCGCAGGCCGATGCCTTTCGTGTAGTCGAGCCGGTCGACGCCGAGCAGGATCACCTCGGGGTCGCCGAGGCGGGTCCTGATCTGCGCCACGCGCTGGCGGGTGGCGCGCCCGGCGGCGATCTCCTCCACCTCGTCGATGTCGATCGAGATCGGGAACACGCCGAGTTTGGTGGCGCGGCCGCCGGACACGATGACGTTCTCGCTCTCGGCCACGTCGAGGAGCTGGGTGGCCGACGCCGCGAAGTTGGCGACGCCGCTCGAGGTCTGGAAACCGATCAGGTCGCAGCCGAGCAGACCCTGGATGATCTCGGACCGCCACGGCAACCGGGAGAACAGCTCGAACGGCGGGAAGGGGATGTGGAGGAAGAATCCGATCGTCAGATCCGGGCGCTGCTTGCGGAGCATGGCCGGCACCAGCTGGAGCTGATAGTCGTGCACCCACACGGTGGCGTTCGGCGGCGAGACATTGGCCATCTGCACCGCAAATCGCTCGTTGACCGCGACGTACGCGTCCCAGTGCGAGCCGTCGTACGTCGAGTCCCGCAGCGCGTCGTGATAGAGCGGCCACAGCCCGTCGTTCGAGAACCCCTCGTAGTAGCGCTCGACCTCGGTGGCACTGATGCGGACGGGATACAGGTCGACGCCGTCGACGGCGAACGGCTCGGGGGAGTCGTCGGGGTCACCGGTCCAGCCGAGCCACATGCCGCCGGTGTCGCGCAACATCGGCAGGAGGGCCCGGACGAGTCCGCCGGGGCTCGGCGCCCACCCGTCGTCGGTGCGCATCACCGGCAGCCGGTTGGCCGCGATCACGATGGCGGGCCAGCCGGTCGGCGGCGGCAGCGTGGCCGGGCGCGGTGAGGTTTGCGGGGTGGCTTGCGGGGAGGTGGAGGGGGGCGGGTCGATGTATGTCATGGCGGTCGGCGTGTCGAGGTGGCGTCAGATCTGATCGAGGGCGGCGGCGAGGTCGGCGACGAGGTCGGCACCGTCCTCGATCCCGACCGAAAGACGCACGAGGTTGTCGGGGACCTCGAGCGGCGAGCCGGCGGCCGACGCGTGGGTCATCGCGCCCGGGTGCTCGATGAGGCTCTCGACGGCACCGAGCGATTCGGCGAGCGTGAAGATCTCGGTCGAGGCGGCGACACGCATCGCGGCGTCCTTTCCTGCGGCGAGCGTGAAGGAGACCATCCCGCCGAAGTCGCGCATCTGCTTGGCCGCGGCAGCGTGTCCGGGATGGTCGGGGAGTTGTGGGTAGAGCACCTGCTCGACGGCGCGATGACCGGTCAGCAGGTCGACGACGGCGCGGGCGTTCTCGCAATGGCGGTCCATACGGACGGCCAGGGTCTTCACCCCGCGCAAGACGAGATAGCAGTCGAACGGAGACGGGATCGCGCCCGCGGCGTTCTGGGTGAACCGGAGCCGTTCGGCCAGCTCGTCGTCGTCGACGGCGACGAAGCCACCGACGACGTCGCTGTGGCCGCCGAGGTACTTCGTGGCCGAGTGGACGACGACGTCGGCACCCAGCGTCAACGGCTGCTGGAGGTAGGGAGTGGCGAACGTGTTGTCGACCACGACGATCGCTCCATGATCGTGCGCGACGGCAGCGATCGTCTCGATGTCGAAGCAGGTGAGCAGCGGGTTGGTCGGCGTTTCGAGCCACACCATCCCGACGTCGCCGGGCCAGTCCGCGTCCAGGGCATCGACATCGGTCAGATCGACCGCCGACCACGGGTAGCCGAGCGGGCCCCACACCTTGGAGATCAGCCGGAACGTGCCGCCGTACGCGTCGTTGCCGAGCAGTATGCGTTGGCCCTGAGCGAGCAGTCGCAGGATGTTGTCCTCGGCGGCGAGGCCGCTGGCGAACGCCAGGCCGTGGCGCGCCTCTTCGAGCGAGGCCACCTGCGCCTCGAGCGCGGAGCGGGTGGGGTTGCCCGATCGGGAGTATTCGTAGCCCTTGTGGTTGCCGACGCCGTCCTGGGCGAACGTGGTCGACAACGACACCGCCGGCACGACCGCGCCGGTGGACGCGTCGGGCTGTTGGCCGGCATGGATCGCCCGGGTGGAGAAGCCTTTCCCCGCGTGCTCGTCGAGCTCACCCATTTCGTCATCCATGCCTCCGCTGGCTCTCATTCGCTCAGTCCAGCCTGGGCGCCGAAGTAGGCGAGGACGTCGGTCCTGGTGAGGATGCTCAGCGGCCGGCCGCCGGACAGCACGAGTAACGCCGGTGCGGTCTCGAGCATCTGGACCGCCAGTTCGACCTTCTGGCCGACGCCGATGGTCGGCAGCTTCGGGCTCATCACGTTCTCGACATGAGTGGACATCACCGCGGGATCGCGGTGGATCGCCTCCATCAGGTCGAGCTCGTCGACGGCGCCCGACACCTCCGCCGCAGCGAACGGTGGCGTGTTCTTGCACACCGGCAGTTGGCTGACGCCGTTGGTCCGCATGATCGCCACCGCTTCGGAGACGAGCTGCTGCGGGTTGACGTAGAGCAGGTTTTCGATCGACGCGTTCCGGCGTGTCGACGACGGCACCGACACACTGGTCGCATTCCTTCAGGAAGCCGTAATTGGCCATCCACGCGTCGTCGAACACGCGTGACAGATAGCCCCGCCCAGAATCCGGGTTGAGCACGACGACGATGTCATCGGGATCGGCCGCCTTGGCGACCTTGATCGCCGCGGCCACGGCCATGCCACCGGAGCCGCCGATGAGGATGCCCTCGGTCTCGCTCACGTAGCGGGCGGTCAGGAAGCTCTCCTCGTCGCTGATGGCGATGATGTCGTCGAGCAGGTCGGGCTCCCAGGCGGCGGGGAAGAAGTCCTCACCGACCCCTTCCACGAGGTACGGGCGTCCCGATCCGCCGGAGAAGACCGAGCCTTCCGGGTCGGCGGCGATGATCTTGATCGCCGGGTTCATCGACTTGAGGTACCGGCCGACGCCGGTGATCGATCCACACGTCCCGGCCCCGGCCACGAAGTGCGTGATACGGCCGCCGGTCTGGCGCCACAACTCGGGGCCGGTGGTGAGCTCGTGGGCTTCGGGGTTGTGCGGGTTGTCGTACTGGTTCGGGCGGAACGCTCCGAGTTCGTTCGTCAGCCGTTCGGCCACCGAGTAGTAGCTCGCGGGATCGGACGGCTCGACGGCGACCGGGCACACGACGACCTCGGCTCCATACGCCTTCAGCAGCGAGATCTTCTCCGGAGCGACCTTGTCGGTCATCACGAAGACGCACCGGTAGCCACGTTGGGCGGCCACGATGGCGAGGCCCACGCCCGTGTTCCCGCTCGTCGGCTCCACGATCGTGCCGCCGGGCTGCAACAGGCCGTCGCGTTCGGCCGCGACGATCATCTGCAGGGCGGGCCGGTCCTTCGACGAACCACCCGGGTTCGTCGTCTCGGCCTTGAGAGCGAGCACACAGTTGATGCCCTGGTCGTCGCTGACCCGCTTCATGCGGACCAGCGGCGTGTTGCCGATCAGGTCGATCACCGAATCGGCGATCTCGGTCCCGTCGAGACGCGGATCGCTCATGCGATCGAGGGTACCGCGCCGGCCGCCGGCGTGTCGCTGCCCAGTCCAGTCAGGCGTCGCCGCCCACGGGGAGCAGGTGCGGGGCGCGTTCGGCGAGCAGGTCGAGCAGCTCGCGCGGCGATGGGTTGACGAGCCCGACGCCGTCGACGACCACGGTGGGGACCGTCTCGTTGCCGTTCGCGTACGACCGCACGACCGCCGCGTCGGCCGGATCGTCCCAGATGTTGTGCTCGATCCGCTCGACACCCAACGTGTCGAGCCCGCGCCTCAGGCTGGAGCAGAACCCGCACCCGGGCCGCCAGTACAGGTCGATCCGGGTCGGGTCGGTGGCGGTGCTCTCGTTCCGGTCGGTCATGCCCCCTCCAACGATCTCCCCGCGCATCTATTCCCCGAATCGCCGGGCGCCAACAGCCTCCCTTGACGGCCGGCCGCAAACATTCGAGGGCGGTGGATGGCACGGGGCTGGCAGACTGGCGCTCGTGAGCGCTGCTGACGTCGACACCGCCGTGTATCTCGATCGCATGACTCGAATTCGGAGCGCGATGGCCGACCAGGGCGTCGACACGCTGCTCCTCTCGGTCGGGCACGACCTCCCGTATCTCACGGGCTACACGGCCATGCCGCTCGAGCGGCTCACGATGCTCGTCGTGCCGCGTGACGGCGATGCCACGATGATCATCCCGCGGCTCGAAGCGCCCCGTGTGGTCGAGCGGCCGGGCCTGTTCACGCTCCTACCGTGGGGCGAGACCGAGGATCCGACGGCGATCGCCGGAAAGCTCGCGGCCGGTTCGCGACGGATCGCCGTGGGCGACCAGATGTGGGCGCGGTTCCTCGTCGAGTTGCTTCCGCACCTCCCCGAGGCCTCGTTCGCCCGCGCCGTCGACGTGGTCGGGATCCAGCGGATGACGAAGGACCGGTCCGAAATCGACGCGCTCGCCGCCGCCGGCGCGGCGGTCGACCGGATCGCCGGTGAACTCCAGCGGGGCGAGATCGCGCTCGTCGGCCGCACCGAGGCGCAGGTGTCGGCCGAGTTGAGCCGCCGGATCGTCGAGGAGGGGCACGACAAGGTGAACTTCGCCATCGTCGCGGCCGGCGAGAACGCGGCGAGCCCGCACCACCATGCGAGCGACCGGGTGATCGGGGAGAACGAACTCGTGCTGTGCGACTTCGGAGGCACGATGGCGGGCTACTGCTCCGACACCACGCGGTGCGTGGTCACCGGGGAAATTCCGGCCGACATCGCCGAGGCGTATGCCGTGTTGCTCGAGGCCCAGCAGGTCGGTGTGCGGGCGGGCACGATCGGCACGCCGTGCGAGGAGGTCGATCGGGCGACGCGGGCGGTGATCGACGAGGCGGGCTACGGCGAGTACTTCATCCACCGCACGGGCCACGGCATCGGGATGGAGGAACACGAGGACCCCTACATCGTCGAAGGCAACGCGTTGCCGCTCGCTCCGGGTCACGCCTACAGCGTCGAGCCGGGGATCTACGTGCCGGGCAAGTGGGGAATGCGGCTGGAGGACATCGTCGTGGTCACCCCGACGGGGCCGGAGTCGCTGAACAACTCCGATCACGCCCTCATCAGCGTGTGATCAGCGTGTGATCAGCCGCCGGTCGTCGTCCCCGCGTCCGGCGGAACGATCGTGGTCTCCGGCAGCGACGTCTCGAAGGCCGTCTCGTCGGGGAAATCGCTGTAGGTGGTCATCTCGATGAAGAGGTCGTTGCCGTCGTAGCGGGCGAGCACGCCGTTGCTGAGCGCGCAGTAGATGTTGGATCCGCCGGTGACCGGCACGTCGACGCACAGCGCTTGTTGTCCGGCCTGCGTGATCGAGTAGCCGGCGGGATCGCCGACCCTCCTGCTGGCATCGACACGCAGGCGCTGGGCGAAGCTCTTCCCGTAGAACTCGTGGGTGACCGACACGTCGCTCACCCGGGCGTCGTTGATCGTCGCCTCGCACTCGGCGGTGACGAGGTCACACGTGGCGACCGATGCACCGTCGTAGATGAACCGGACGTTGTTGATGGTGATCGATCGACGATCCGGAGCCGACTGCACGACGCGTGCCGTCGAGTTCACGTTGCCGAGCTTGGTCAGGATCGAGTAGTCCGCGGTGAACACGGCAGTGCTCACCGATTCGAGTCGTTCGAGCACCGCATCGATGTTGGGGTTGCCGGTTGGCACCGACCGACGGCTGCGTCTCCTCGAAGCTCGGGCGTTGCCCGGTGAAGCATCCGGCCAGGGCGAGCGATGCGCACAGCGCCACCACGGCGATCCGAATCGAGCGCACGCGACGGCCGGTCGTCGACGGAGTAGTTGTCGTGGAGGGCGTCGCCATGGCGGCGTCAGGCTACGGCGTTACCCTGCTCGAACGTGATCCGCCTCGATGCCGCGACCGTGCTGCTCCAATGGGCGACCGGTGGCATGTTGTTCTGCTGGTTCACGACTCGCCGGCGCATCATCGGCCTGGGTTACGGCTGGCTCCTGCGTGGCGTCTACATCTGCTTCGCTCTCGGGTCGTTCCTGGCTGGTGTTCGATTCGGCTCGATACCGGTGCGGGAGGCCTCCGCGCTCGGTGTGGCGCTGGCCTGTGCGTTCGCCCTGGCCGTGTCGGTGCACCGCAAGGCCGCAGGCGTCAGCGGGCAGGAAGCCGAGTTCGACCGGCGGTCCGAGCGGGTCGCAGCGATGACGGGGATCGAACGCACGGTCGCTGTACCGGCGAGCGGTCACTCGGTCGACGAGCGGCCCGCCGAGTTCCCGCCAGGGCTCGACCTCGTGCCGGTGGCGATCGGCTCGATCGGACTGTTCGCGGCCGCCCTCGAGGCCGGCGGGAACACCGCCGTGGCGCTCGTGCGGACGTTCGTCGGGGCGGCGTTCATCGGCGCCATCACCGACGCGATGCTGCTCGGCCACTGGTACCTCGTGCAGCCGGGTCTGCCGCGCCGATTGCTCAACGAGATGGTCACCGCGCTCCAGGTGCTCTGGCCGTTGGAGCTGATCGCCATGCTGCTGCCCGTCGGCATGCTGGCGGTGCTCTCCGGCGACGTCGACGACGGCTGGAATGGGCTCCTCGGCTGGATGTGGCTCGGCTGCACCATCATGACGATCGGGCTGATCTACGTGACGAAGGCAGCCCTCAAGGAGCGGTACTACTCGGCCGTGATGGCGGCCACCGGCCTGCTCTATCTCGCCATCCTCACCGCGTTCGGCATGGACATCATCGCCCGCGCCGTCCTCGCCCCCGACTGACGACCGGGCCCCGACCGCCCCGACCCCCGACCCCGCCCGCCGGTCACCAATCCACGTTTGCGTCAGCGATTTCCGCGACCCGGTCCGCAGAAATCCTGACGCAAACGTGGGTGGGACGGGGCGTGTGATTGACTTGTCACATGGCACGTCCAGTCTGGAGCGGCACGATCTCGTTCGGGTTGGTGGCGATCCCGATCAAGCTGTACAACGCGGTGCGACGCCAGAGCGTGTCGTTCAACCAACTCGACGAGCGCAACATGGCTCGCATCCGTTACCGCAAGGTCAACGCCGAGACCGAAGAAGAGGTGAGCGACGCCCACATCGTGAAGGGCTACGAGGTGTCGAAGGGTCGCTACGTCGTGGTCGATCCCGACGAACTCGAACCGTTCATGCCGGTCGCCACGAAGTCGGTCGATCTCGAAGAGTTCGTCGACCTGTCAGAGATCGATCCCGTCTACTTCGACACGGCGTTCCACCTCGCACCCGACGGCCCACCCAAGCCGTACGTGTTGCTGGCCCGGGCGATGGAGGCGAGCGGGAAGGTTGCCATCGGCCGCTTCGTGATGCGCAACAAGCAGCACACCGCGGCGATCCGCGCGGAGAACGGCCGCCTCGTCATGTCGTTGCTCGCCTACGCCGACGAGGTCGTCGATCAGTCCGAGATCAGCGAGTTGCAGGGGCTCGACGACGTGGACGTGAGCGCCAAGGAAATCACGATGGCCGAGTCGCTCGTGGAGTCGCTCAGCGCCGACTTCGAGCCGGCGAAGTACCACGACGAGTATCGCGAGCAGGTCATGGCGCTGATCCGCATGAAGGCCGACGGCGAGGAGTTCGAGATGCCCGAGGTGGCCGCCGAGAAGCCGAAGGTCATCGACATCATGGCGGCTCTCGAGGCGAGCGTGAAGGCGGCGAAGGATGCTCGTTCGCGACATCCGTCCGAGCAGGGCTCCGCCAAGGAGAAGTCGCACAAGTCGGCGACGAAGAGCGCCGCCAAGCCCCGGGCCAGGAAGGCCGCGGCGAAGAAGTCCGCCTGAGCGGCGGCGTCGTCCGGAAAAGCGATCCGCAAATGGCAACACCGGTCGTCGTGGAAATCGACGGGCGCACGGTCAGCCTGAGCAACCTCGACAAGGTGCTCTACCCGTCGGGGTTCACCAAGGCCGAGGTCGTCGACTACCACGCCCGGATCGCGCCGACCGTCGATCCCGCACCTCGCCGGCCGATGCCTCACGTTCCGTCGATTCCCGAACGGCACCGATGCGAAGGGCTTCTTCGAGAAGCGCTGCCCGTCACATCGGCCCGAGTGGGTCCCCGTCGCCCTGGGTCCGGGCGACCGATCGGGCGGCATCGAGTACTGCCGCATCGAGGAACCGGCGGCGATGGTGTGGGCGGCCAACATGGCCGCGATCGAGCTGCACGCCCCGATGGCACTCGCCGCCGACCTCGCCACGCCGCGCGCGCTGGTGTTCGACTTCGACCCCGGCCCGCGCACGTCGATCGTCGAGTGCTGCACCGTCGCGCTCGGAGTGCGTGACGTGCTCGAGGCGGTTGGTCTCGAGGGGTGGTGCAAGACATCGGGTTCGAAGGGGCTCCAGATGTACGTCCCGCTGAACACCGAGGGCGCCACGCACGAGGCCGCCGCCGATTTCGCCCTCGCCGTGGGCCAGGTGATGGAACGCCAGATGCCGGGGAAGGTCACCACCGTGATGGCCAAGGTCGAGCGTCCCGGCAAGGTCTTCGTCGACTGGAGCCAGAACGCGCATCACAAGACCACGATTGCTCCGTACTCGTTGCGTGCCCGCCCCGAGCCGACGGTCTCGACGCCGGTGACGTGGGACGAGGTGGAGACGTGCTCAGGCGACGGGGTCGAGCTGCGGTTCGAGGCCGGCGACGTCCTGGCGCGGGTCGACGAACTCGGCGACCTGTTCGAGCCGGTGCTGACGACCGAGCAACGCCTCCCCGCGGCCCGCTGAGTGCGCAACGTCGGGTAGTTGCCATGAGCCAACGGACCCCCAGGAATCGAAGGGGGTGGACCTCTCGCTCATCGCAGGGTGAACTTCGTGTCGATGTCGGCCGTGCCGCCGCCGGGCTGGTCGCGGCGGGCATCATGGACACGTGATGGTGCGCGGCCGACGGATGTGGTTCGGCCTCGTCGTGGTGGCCGTCGTCTGTGGGCTCAGCACCGGATGCACGGTTCGCACCGAATCACGGGCGGCCTCCGCCGACAACCCGTCTGCGGCCGCCGAAGAACTGGGAGCCGGCCCGACCGTTGCCGCGCCGCCCGCCGGCGATCGCACCCCGGAAGTGACCTCGACCGGTACGGGCACCACGACCACCGAACCGACCACCGAACCGATCGGCGTCTCGTCGAGCACCAGCACGTCGACGACCGAAGCGCCGCTCACCGGCTGGGCGGCGACCGACGCCTACCTCCTCCGGCGCATCATCGGCGGCGGATCGACGGCAGCGTCGTTCGCCGATCAGCGTCGACGGTGAGATCATCCACACCTCGGCCATGGGGGTGCGGACGCTCGGGGTGTCGGAAGCGGCGACGACGACGGACCGGTTCCGGATCGCCAGCATCAGCAAGGTGATCACTGCGATCACCATGCTGCGCCTCGTCGAGCAGGGCTTCGTCGGCATCGACGACCCCGTCGGCGCGCGGATCGCTTCGGAGTTGGGCGTCGAGGCCCAACCGGGCACCACCGCCGACATCACCGTGCGTCAGCTGCTCACCCACACGTCCGGCTTCGGCCAGTACGAGAACGTCTTCTTCGGTGCGCAGGTCGGTTCGTGCCGAGAGGCCGCGACCGTCGGGTTCAGCCGTCCACTCGCCGGTACGCCGGGCGTCGGGTACCGGTACAGCAACATGAACTTCTGCGTCCTCGGCATCCTCATCGAGAGCCTCACCGGCGTTCCGTACGATCAGGTCGTGTACGAGCAACTGCTGACGCCCCTCGGCATCTCGGGGATGCGGCTGGCGTCGACGTACGACCCGGGACCCGACGAGATCGAGCACCGCACGTCGATCGGACGCAACTACATGGAGTCGCTCGGCGGAGCGGGTGCGCTGGGTGGCGACGCCGTCCGATCTCGTGACGATCCTCAACTCGCTCGACCTCACGACGCCCGGTTGGAAGCCGCTCGCCGCTGACACGGTGACGGCGATGCGAGCCAGTGTGATCGATCCGCTCGTTCCCGACCGCGGCTATGGTATGGGCCTGATCCTCTACGGCAACGGCGCGTTCGGCCACACCGGGAACCGTCGAGAGCACCCATGCGATGGTGCTCGACCGGGGCGATGGCGTCACGTGGGCGATCACGGTCGCGGGCGAGTCCCCGAGCGAGACCAGCGACTTGGCGACCATTGTCGACAAGGCGCTCGAAGCAGGCGGCTTCGTGGCCGGCGCTCCTCCCGAGGTCGACTGATGTCGTCCGATCCTCCGATGCGCAGGCAAGCCGCGCGGCTCGAATTCCGCTCACCGTGCTCGGCGGGTATCTGGGCGCGGGCAAGACCACCGTGATCAACCGGTTGCTGACCGAACCAGGCGGGCGACGGATCGGCGTGGTCGTCAACGACTTCGGCAGCGTTGGCATCGATGCCGAATGGTTGGCGCGGGACGCGCGACGACGGCATCGTGAACCTGCCGAACGGCTGCGTGTGCTGCACGCTCGGCGACGACCTGTACCAGGCGTTGAAGGGTCTCGTGGCCGACGGCGAGATCGATCACGTCGTGGTCGAGGTGAGTGGCGTCGCCGACCCGGCGGCGGTCGCCGCATGGTCGACGGTCGAACCGTTCGAGTCGGGTGGCGTGATCGTGTTGGCCGCCGTCGACTCCGTACGCGACCTGGTGACCGACCGGTACGTCGGTGGCGAGGTCGTGCGTCAACTCGCCGGCGCCGACCTGATCGTCATGACGAAGATCGATCGCTGCGACGGCCCGACGATCGACGCAGTCGCGGCGTGGCTCGACCGCGTCGCACCGGGCGCTCCTCGGGCTCCGGCGGTCCACGGGGACGTTCCGCCCGAGGTGCTGCTCGGGATCGCGCCGTTGCGTCGTTCGGGTGACGATCGGACCGTCGACCCCGGTTGGGGCGCGGAGCCTGAACTCACGGGACACGCCTGGAATTACGAGACGTGGGAGTGGAACACCGATCGACCGCTCGATCGCGACGCGGTTGACGACGTTCCTCGACACCCTGCCCGCCGGGGTCCTCCGGCTGAAGGGCTGGGTGTCGTTGAGCAACGGCGACACGGTCGACGTCAACGTCGTCGGCCGCAGCTGTGACGTGACGGTCACCACACCGGCGTCGCCCACCATGGCCGCGACCGCCCTGATCGCCATCGGCCTGCGCGGGACGCCCAATCCGTTCGCGACCGGACCGATCGCGCGACCGGAATAGGCCTACGACGCAGGGCGACGGGCGGGAAATGGCTGGCCGCCCACCACGGTGCCCCACACGCCGATGTCGCGGATGGCCATGGGATCGACGGTGAGCGGGTCGTCGTCGAGGATGGTGAGATCGGCGGCCTTGCCGCACTCGATTGAGCCGAACTCGCCGTCGAGGTGCAGCTGGTGGGCCGATCCGAGCGTGACGGCCCGCAGCGCGGAGGTGGGCGAGATCCGTTCGTGCTCACCGAGAACACGACCTGACGGCGTCACCCGGTTGACCGCGCACCACATCGAGTGCAGCTGACCAAGCGGGGTGACGTTGGCGTCGCTGTGCAGGGAGAACGACACCCCCTCGCGCTCGGCGGTGGCGGCGGCCTCCATGCGCCGCGCCCGCTCGGGTCCGACGGTGAGGTCGTGGTGCTCGTCGCCCCAGAACCACAGGTGGTTGGCGAAGATGTTGGCGCACATCCCGAGTCGCGCCATCCGCCGGTACTGGGCCGAGGTCGTCAGCTGGCAGTGCTGCACCGTGTGGCGATGATCGAGCCACGGCGATTCGAGGATCAGCTGCTCCACCGTGTCGATCCACAGGTCGATGGTCAGGTCACCGTTGCAATGGGCGTGGATGTTGATCCGCCGTTCGTGGAACGGCCGGCAGATGTCGAGCAGCTGCTCGGGCGGGACCATCCACTGACCGTGATCGGTTCCCGTGTAATAGCCCGGCCATCCCATCTTCGCGGTGAATCCCTGGATCGAGCCGTCGAGGACCACCTTGAGGCCCGCCGTGCGCAGCTTGGCGGTGTCGCCGCGGCGCAGTTCGAGCATCGTCTCGGCGGCGTCGGTCCAGTCGGTCGCGCCGGGGAGCATCCCCGGCGACGTGCCGTTGCGACGATGCGGGCCGGGAAATCGACGCGGTCGACCGCATCGTGCCAGCGCTGCTGAGCGGCGGGACGCGTGAGGCCCGGTCGCGGCGAGGTCGCACAGCATGGTGACGCCCTGGTTGGCGCAGATCTGGCCGAGTGCCTCGATCGCCGCCGGGTCCTCGAGCGCCTGGAAGATCACCGCCACGCCCGACGCGGCCAACACCATCGCGGGCATCTCCTGCAACTCGCCGTTGGGTTCGCCGCTGGCATCACGGGCGATACCGGGTGTCGCCGTGTCGCGGGTGATCGAATGGCGTTCGAGCATCGCCGTGTTCACCGTGGCCAGGTGGGCGCTGGCGTGGAACACGAAGATCGGCCGCTCGGTCGACACCCGGTCGAGGTGCTCGCGGGTGAGTCGGGGTTCGTCGCGGAAGTAGATCGGGTCGAAGCCGCCGACCACGAGCGGTTCGTCGGAGCCGGCCGTCGCCGCGTCGAGTTCCCGCAGACGGTCGAGCAGCGCGCGGTACGTCCTGATGCCCGGGGCGACCCCGCCGTCCACCCGGTGGCGGTCGAACCACCCGACGTACGGCAGCAGGGCGAACGCGCCCTCCAACGCGTGGGCGTGGGCCTCGATCATGCCGGGCACGACGACGTGGTCGGCGAAGCGCCGGTCGATGGTGTGCGGGCCCCAACTCGTGCACTCGTCGAGGGTCCCGGCGGCGAGGATCCGTCCGTCACGGACGGCGACGGCGTCGACGACGGGCTGCGCCGGGTCCATCGTGACGATCGTCCGGGCCGGGTAGACCGTGATCACGTGAGGAGCGGCGCGACGGCGGTGGCGACGAGGTCGAGCTGGTCGAGGTCGGCGAGGTCGAGGACCTGCAGGTACACGCGGTCAGCCCCCGCGTCACGCCAACGCGCCAGGGTCGCCGCCACCTCATCGGGCGTGCCGGCGGCCCCGTTCGAGCGCAACTCGGCGGGCTCCCGGCCGATCGCCGCAGCGCGTCGGGCGACGACCGCTTCGTCCTCGCCGCAGCACACCACGAGCGCGGCGGAGAACGTCATCGTCGCCGGGTCGCGGTCGATCGCCTCGCACGCGGCACGCACCCGGTCGCACTGCTTGGCGAAGAACTCGACGTTGACGAACGGCGTGTTGAACTCGGCGGCAAAACGGGCGGCGAGTGCCGGCGTGCGTTTGGGACCCCCGCCGCCGATCACGATCGGCAACGGCGTTTGGAGTGGCTTGGTCAGCGCCGGCGAACCGGTGACCGGGTAGTGGCCGCCGGGTGAGTCGAACGTCTCGCCGGGCGGCGTCTCCCACATGCCGGTGATGATCTCGAGTTGCTCCTCCAGCCGGTCGAAGCGCTCGCCGAGCGACGGGAACGGAATCCCGTAGGCCTGGTGCTCGGCGTCGAACCAGCCGGCACCGAGGCCGAGTTCGATCCGGCCGCCGGACATCCGGTCGACCTGGGCGACGCTCACGGCGAAGGGGCCCGGAAGGCGGAATGTGGCCGACGAGACGAGGGTGCCGAGCCGGATCGTCGATGTGTCTCGGGCGAGGCCGGCGAGCGTGATCCAGGCGTCGGTCGGTCCTGGTGCTCCCGATCCACTCCCCATCGCGAGGTAGTGGTCGCTGCGGAAGAACGCACCGAATCCGAGGTACTCGGCTCGCACCGCGACGGCCAGGAGATCGTCGTACGTGGCGCCCTGCTGAGGCTCGGTGAAGATGCGGAGATCGGACAGTTCCATGTGCTCGAGGGTAGGTGGTGACAGTCACGCCTGGCGCGCTGGGCCACACTGGGAGCGATGGATCCGCTTCCGAGGAGTGGTCGACCGGTCGACGACGTGATCGAGGAGCTCGCGGCCCGCCGGTCCGACGACGTGCGCTGGCGTGAAGGGCGGACGTTCGGGCTCGTGTACGACGGTGGACCCTCGGTGCATGCCGTGGCCGAGGCGGCGGCCGCGCTGTACCTGCACGAGAATGCGCTCAACACCCAGGCTTTCCCGTCGCTCCGTCGCATCCAATCCGAGACGGTCGGGTGGACAGCGAGCTTGCTGCACGGCGACGACGACGTCGCCGGCTTCCTCACGAGCGGCGGGACCGAATCCATCCTGTGCGGAGTCCTCGCCGCCCGCGAGCGGGCGCGCGCCGAACGCGGCATCACCGAGCCGGAGATCGTCCTCGCCGAGTCGGCGCACGCGGCGTTCCACAAGGCGGCACACAACTTCGGTCTCACGGTGCGCAAGGCGCCCGTCCGCGCCGACTGGACCGCAGACGTCGAGGCGATGCGGGCGCTGCTCGGCCCCAACACGGTGCTCGTGGTCGGATCGGCGCCGCAGTACCCGCAGGGCGTCCAGGACGACATCCCGGCGATCGCCGAGCTGGCGATGTCGGTCGGCGCCAACTGCCATGTCGACGCGTGCATGGGCGGCTTCGTCCTGCCGTTCGCCGAGATGCTCGGTCGCCCCGTGGCGCCGTGGGACTTCCGCGTCGACGGTGTCACCACGATCTCGGCCGACATCCACAAGCTCGGCTATGCGCCGAAGGGCGTCTCGGTCATCCTGCACCGCACCAAGGAATCGCGCCGGTACCAGACGTTCCTGTTCGACGGCTGGCTCGGCGGCTTCTATGCGTCGCCGAACATGCAGGGCACCCGTTCGGGCCTGCCGATGGCGTGTGCGTGGGCAGTGATGTCGCACCTCGGCATCGATGGCTACGTCGAACTGACCCGACGGACACTCGACAACGCCGACCGGCTCCGCGCCGGGATCGCCGCGATCGACGGCATCCGGGTGCTCGGCGACGGTGTACTCCACCTGATCGCGATGGCTGCCGATCCCAGCTTCAGCGCGGTCGGTCGACATGTTCGCGCTCGGCGACGCGCTGCTCGAGCGCGGATGGTTCCACGATCGACAGACGCCGCCGGACAACCTGCATTCGACGGTGAGCAACACCAACACCGGAGTGATCGACGACTACCTGATCGATCTCGAATCGTGCGTGGAGCTCGTCGGCTCCGACGTGGCCGACGACCGCACCACGAACTACGCCACGCTCGAATGACCCGTCGGTGTGGACCGGCCGTCAGTTCAGCTCCGTCAGTTCACCTGGCGGTCGTGGCCCTCCCAGAAGGGGGCGCGGAGCTTGAACTTCTGGAGTTTGCCCGTGGCGGTGCGAGCGAGTTCGTCGCGGAACTCGACCCGCTTCGGGCACTTGTAACCGGCGACGCGGGTACGGGCGAACTCGATCACGTCGGCCTCGGTCAACGTGCTGCCGGGACTCTTGACGACGAGCGCGGTCACCAGCTCGCCCCACTTGGCGTCGGGGACGCCGATGACGGCGACCTCGGCGACCTCGGGATGCTGGAAGATGGCGTCTTCGACCTCGATCGACGACACGTTCTCGCCACCGGAGATGATCACGTCCTTCTTGCGGTCGGAGATGATCACGTAGTGGTCGTCGTCGATCGTGCCGCCGTCACCGGTGTGGAAGAACCCGTCGTGGATCGCCGCGGCGGTGGCGTCGGGCTGTTCCCAGTAGCCCTCCATGATCATGTTGCCCCGGGCGAGGATCTCGCCCTCGTCCGTCGATGGCCATCGTGCAACCGATGACGGGCGAGCCGGCGCGGTTCAACTTGACCGCCCGATCGGCCGGGCTGAGGTCGTCGAACTCGGCGCGCGTCCGGTTCATCGTGATCAGCGGCGTGGTCTCGGTGAGGCCGTAGATCTGGACGAACTCCCACCCGAGCTCGGTCTCGGTCCGCTCGATCGTGCGCGTCGGCGGCGGCGCGCCCGCCACCACGATCCGCACCCGGTCGCGGCCCGGGATCGGCCGTCCGGTGGTGGCGGTCCAGTCGGCGGCGGCATCGAGCACCATGTTCAGCACCGCCGGTGCCCCGCACATCAGCGTGACGCCGTGCGTCTCGACCCGGCGCAGGATCTCCATGCCGTCGACCTTGCGCAGGATCACATGGGTCGCGCCCATGCCGGTGACGGCGTAGAGCATTCCCCATCCGTTGCAGTGGAACTGGGGGAGCGTGTGGAGGTAGACGTCGCGATCGCTCACGCCCATGTGCCACCCGAAGATCGAGGCGTTGAGCCACAGATTGCGATGGGTGAGCTGCACGCCTTTGGGGCGCGCCGTCGTCCCCGACGTGTAGTTGATCGTGGCGGTGGCGTTCTCGTCGGGCTCCCACGCCAGCGGTTCGACGCCGGGCCGCATGAGCGCGGCGTCGGCGTCGGCGCCGATCACGAAGCGGTGCTCGCACTCGATCCCGGCGAGTGACTCGGCGACCTCAGGATCGACGAGGAGAACCCGCGCGCCGCGAGTGCTCGACGATGTAGCGGACCTCCTCGGCGGCGAGCCGGAAGTTGATCGGCACCAGCACGCGGCCGGAACCGGACACTGCGAACAGCGCGGTGAGCAGGCGGGCCGAGTTCTGGCTGACCATCGCCACCCGTTCGCCCGTGCCGATGCCGAGTGCGTCGAGCCCGGCTGCCATCGCCTTGGCTCGCGCGGCCATCTCGCGATACGTGATCGATCCCCACGACTCGGCCGGCTGATCCGGCTCGTCGACGATCGCCGTGCGATCGGGATAGACCAGTTCGGCACGGCGGAGGAAGTCGTTGACGGTGAGCGCAACCTGCATGGCCGCGAACCTATTCGCCCGCTGGTGCATGCAGAGACGTGAGCGGGCAGGACAAGGGGGCGGTCGTCGCCTACGATCCCGGTCGCCATGGACTCGCAGACGTTCCTCGGTCTCGAACCGACCCACAACCGCTTCCGCTGGAAACTCCCCGTCACGCAGGGGATCTCGACGCCCGGCAACTTCATGTTCGGCGGATCGGGGTTGGCGGCCGCGATCGCCGCGCTGGAAGCGACGTCGGCCCGGCAGTGCGTGTGGGCGACCGGGCAGTATCTGTCGTACGCGCGGCCCGACGAGGTGCTCGACATCGACGTGACGATCGCGGTCGAAGGTCACCAGATCACCCAGGCCCGGGCGGTGTGTCACGTGGCGGACCGCGAGATCCTCACGGTCAACGCCGCACTCGGCGATCGCCCGCTCGAAGCGTCGGGGCAGTGGGAGACGATGCCCGAGGGCGTCCCACGTCCCGACGACTGTCCGGTCCGGCCGCACATGACGGAGCTCGCCGGGTCGATCAGCTCGCGGCTCGACCAGCGCATGGTGAAGGGACGACCGTTCGAGACGATGGACGGCACGCCCGGCGACGGCCAGACCTTGCTGTGGGCCCGCCTGCCCGATGTCGTGACCGGCATCGATGCGCCGTCGCTCGCCGTGCTCGGCGACTTCGTGCCGATGGGCATCGGCCAGAGCCTCGGCCTGCTGGCCGGCGGGAACAGCCTCGACAACACGCTGCGGGTGGTGCAGCTCGTGCCGACCGAGTGGGTGCTGATGGACATTCGCGTGCACGCCGTGGCGCGCGGTTTCGGACACGGGCTCGTCCACATGTTCGCCGAGGACGGAACGTTGCTGGCGACGGCCAGCCAGAGCGTCATCGTGCGCTTCTGGAAGAACCACTGACCGGGTTGCGTCTCCTCTCGCCCGGTCGAGAGGCGATCTGCATAGTGTCGGCGGTCATGGCACTCCCTGTTCGTCCCGGCATGACGGTCCCGCTCCCGGGACCGCTGCATTCCCACCAGGCCAAGCTCGCCGAGTTGGCCGATCTCGGCTACACCGACATCTGGTCGGCCGAATCCGATGGCGCCGACGCGTTCACTCCGCTCGCGCTCGCCGCGGCCTGGGAACCGCGCCTCCGCCTCGGCACAGCGATCGTGCCGGCCTACACGCGCTCACCCGCCTGCTTCGCCCAGAGCGTGGCGTCGATGGCGGACGCCGCGCCCGGGCGATTCGCGATCGGGATCGGCTCGTCGAGCAACGTGATCGTCGAGCGGTGGAACGGCCTGAAGTTCGAAGAGCCCTACAAGAAGGTGCGCGACGTCGTCCGGTTCCTCAACGACGCCCTCGACGGCGAGAAGATCTCCAAGGCCTACGACACCTTCGAGATCAGCGGCTTCCGTCTCGGCGTGCGTCCGGAACAACGTCCGACCATTCTCGTCGCCGCGCTCCGCGAGGGCATGTTGCGCCTGGCCGGGCGCGAGGCCGACGGAGCCATCATCAACTGGCTGTCGGCGGACGACGTGCGCCAGGTCGTCCCCGTCGTCCGCGACGCGGCGGGCGGTGACGAGCGGGAGATCGTCGCTCGGATCTTCTGCTGTCCGAGCGAGAACACCGATGTTGTGCGCAACGCCGCTCGGTACGCGATCGCGGCCTACCTGAACGTGCCGGTGTACGCCCAGTTCCACGAATGGCTGGGCCGCGGTCCGCAACTGCAGGGGATGTGGGACGCCTGGAAGGCCGGCGACCGCAAGGCGGCCCTGGCCGAGATCCCCGACGAGGTCGTCGATGCGCTCGTCGTCCACGGCTCGGCCGAACAGTGCCGCAAGACGATCCAGGCCTACTTCGACAACGGCGTGACGACGACGTCGCTGGCCATCATGCCGCTCGACCCCGAGCTGAACTACTGGGAGGCGGTGCGCGGGCTGTCGCCGAGCGCTGGCATGATGCTAGGCCGCCTGCTGGTCGTGACCGGCGGCGAGGAGTTGGCGAATCTCCGCGATGTGACGAAGGCCACGTTCGCGGGTGTCGCGGGAGAGCTTGAATCGGGCGCTGACCGACGACGACTCGAGCAACGTGAGCTGTTCGGGCCGGTCGGCATCCCGTGTGACCTGGGCTGATGTCGTGGCTTCACTCATACCTCCATCATGACGAGGGGGTATGACAGTCACCTTCCGGCTGAGCTCGTCAATCGTCAGCCGGCGAGTACGTGTTCGACGTTCGCGTCGGTGAAGCATTCGGCCGGAGCGGTCTCCGGCCCGGTGAGTGTCGAGAGCATGAGGTCGAGGATCATCGGGTCGGCCATCATCCGTTCACCGAACGCGGCACGCCGCAGCCGCGCCTCAGGCGTGAACGTGCATCGCAGCTCCGTGGCCACATGGGCGCCGATCCGCAACCGACGCATCCGCTCGGTCCGTTCTTCGAGATAGGGAGCGAAGGCCTCGGCCGACCAGTCGTCGCTCGCCAGCATGATGTCGGCGACCGAGCGAGCGTCACGCAGGGCGACACTCAAACCTTCACCGATCACCGGGTCCGACCAGCCGGCGGCGTCGCCGGCGAGGACGACGCCATCAGGCACGGGGCTCGTCGTCCATGAATCCGACCCCACGTAGTACGAGCACGGTCCGGCGGGCTCGGCGTTCGCCAGCCGCTCGCTGCCTGGTACCGACTCGAGGGCGTAGGCGTCGAGCATCTGCTGGGCACGATCGGCACCGGCAGTTCTCGGACCGGGATCGCAGGCGAGATAGATGCGAACGAACCCGTTCGGACGCGGGAAGATCAGGAAGTGGCGGTCCTTCTCGATACCGATGATCGAAGTGCCATGCGTCCAGTCGGCCCGAACGAGCATCCCCCCGAGCGTGGACTTGGAGTCGGACTGTTCGAGGTCGACGCCGGCGTTACGCCTCACGGTCGACTGCCTACCGTCGGCGCCGATCACGAGACGACATCGCACGTCTTCGACGTCACCGTCGAGTTCGTAGCGCACCGACGGTGAACGACCGGAGCCGCGGACGTCGACTTCGACGTCGCCGACTCCGCGCAACGACGTCGCACCGCGTTCCGCGGCGAGCGAGTTCAGCGCCTCCGATGCCTGCGGGTGTCCGACGTTCAGCCCACCAGGCACATCGGGGATGAGCAGGTCGAGCGGAACCGCCCCGGCTGCCGCGGTTTCCGGGTCGACGTCCTCGCCGTACGTGGCCAACCGCGTCGTGTAGCCACCCCCTGCGCCGAGGAGGGTCTGTTCGACACCGAGGTGTCGTGCCTCGGCGACACCCCACGGCATGCAGGGCCTCCCCGCGCACCCGGTCGCGATACTGCCCCTGGCGCTCGATCACCAGGACGTCCATCCCGGTCGGAGCCAAGGCCGCCGCGATCGCCGAACCGGCGATGCCCCCTCCCACAATCACCACATCCCGCGTGTGCATTCGCGCACTCCCCGGTGCCTCGCCGGCAGAATGCCGAGCCACGCCGAGGCTAGTGCGGGTCGTGCCGGGCTGTAGCCGGCTGCCCAGGCCCTCACGAGTGTCACACCCCGATGCGCATGATTGTCACAGAGGGTTCGTGCCGATCGAGGAGGTGAAGTCGATGGAGACGATGTCGGTGGAAGCGGCGTTCGCCGAGTTGTTGGTGGCGGATCCGGCGGTGGCGGATCGTGACGAGGTGGCGGTGATCGTGCGTCGGTCGGGTCAGTTGCGGTCGTGGTTGGCGTCGATCGAGGTGCGTTGCGCGCGGCGCACGTCGGAACTCGCGGCGACCGGGCAGTCCGAGCCGGCCGAGTCGTTGCTCGGTGACGACGGTCAGCGTTCGACTCGTGACGCCGTGGGGATCACCCGTCGCAGTCATGCCTGTGATGCGATGCCGTCGTTCGAAGCAGGCGTTGGCGGCCGGTGTGATCTCGGGTGACCATGTCGATGCGGTGGCCCGCGTGTTGCGTGGTCTCGACGCCGAGGTGCGGGCCGTGTTCATCGGGTATGAAGCACAGCTGTTGGTGGCGGCGACCCGGGAGCGGATCGTCATGTTCGACCGCACCTGCCGCGACCTGGCCAAGTGTCTGATCGCCGAGCGTGACCGGGATGCCGGTGTCGACACCGAGGCCGCCGAGTTCGAACGGCAACGGGCGGCGGCGAAGATCCGCCAGTGGGTCGACAACGACACCGGGATGCACCACACCCATGTCGAGTTGGATCCCGAACGCGGCACCCGCCTGGCCGACGCGTTACGAACCCATCTCCGACGGATCGTCAAACAGGACGGCAACTCCGGGCGCCCGTACAACCAGCTCGAAGTCGACGCCTTCATGGCCGCACTCGAATCCGGTGTCACCCGCCGACCGCACTGTTGGCCCAGACGGCGACGGTGCGACACTGAGCGACTCGAGGTGGTCGAACCGTCCGCCGAGTACCGGGTACCGGAGGTGACGTTGCTCATCGATCACCACACGCTGCACGCCGGCCACCACGACCACGGCATCTGCGAAACATCAGCCGGTATCCCGCTACCGGTGGAGACCGCCCGCCGGCTGTGTTGTGACGCCGAGGTCACCATCGCCACCCTCGACGCCAACGGGCTGGTCCGTGACCTCGGGCGCACCCAGCGGACCGTCAACCGGGCCCAGCGCCGCGAGCTGCGAGCGATGCATCGCACCTGTGTCGGACGGGGTTGTGAGGTGCCGTTCGATCAGTGCCAGATCCATCACGTGCTGTTCTGGCGCAACGACGGCAACACCGACATCGACAACCTGGCCCCAGTCTGCAGCCGGCACCACCACCTCGCCCACGAAGGCGGCTGGACACTCACCATGACCCCCGACCGGATCATCACCTGGACCAGACCCGACGGAACCATCGACTACCACGGCACCTCCATCGACCGTGCACCCAACGGCATCCCACCACCCCGAACCGCCCCACCCGGCACCGGCCCACCCGGCACCGCCCACCAGGAACCGCCCCACCCGGCGCGATGCCGACGCACGCCGCATGACGACGGAGAAGACCGTCACCCACGGCTTCGGCGATCGCCGACCTTCAACGCGTCACGGCGCGGTCGAGACGCGCCGCCGGATCCTGGCGGTAGAACGCCGCGAGTTCGGCGTAGAGGTCCGGTTCGTGTGTCCGCAGCGCGTCGGGACGGTTGAAGAACACCTCGGTCGCCACGGCGAAGAACTCGGCGGGATTGGTGCCGGCGTACGGTCGCAGCACCTCCGATCGATCGGCGCGCACGCGTGTCGTAGGCGGCGGTGCACACCCGCACCCACCGTTCGCGGGCGTCCTCGTCGTCGAGTGGCGGGGTGCCGTCGGTGATACCGTCGATCATGTCGAGCTGGTGGGCGAACTCGTGGTACACGACGTTCTCGCCTGCCTGGGGGAACCTCGCGCCACGGCGTGTCGCCGACCACGAGAGGAGCACCGGCCCGCGGTAGTGCGCCTGTCCGGCGAGCATCTGCGGCCCTGACGAGTGGAGCCCGCCACCGGTCGCCCGGTCGCCACGCTGCACCACGGTCGACGGATGCACGATCACCGACGACATCAAGCGGAAAGGAATCGAGATCGAGACCGAGCAGGAGCATCGATGCCTGCGCGGCGATCAACACCTCGGATCTCCTCGGTGAGGGCGAATCCGTTGGCGGCCTCCCATCGGGTGTGGCTGACGAAGCGGGCCACGAGCATCCGCATCCGTTCGAGTTCGTCCGGCGCCAGCGTGTGCCAGTGCTCGAACTCGCGATCGAGCAGGTCCTCCCACGCGTCGTCGAAGACCGGCTCGGGGGCCGACCAACGCCGGCGGAATCGTTCGAACATCACGCCGTCGGCGTTCGCTGACGGTCGGCGCACCGCTGCCGGCACCACGGTCGTCGCCGCCGAAGTACTCGGCGAGACGGCGGTCGGCGGCGGAACCGAACAGGATCTCGGCCACCTCGCGGAGGCCGGGCGACGACTCGATGTCGGCGCGTGGGACGACGAGTTCGATCTTCGAGCGACGGCGCATGAAGTCCTCGAGCTTGGTGACCATCTCGGATTGGGCCGCCGCGTGCAGTTCGACGCGCAGGTAGTCGGCCGAGCCCATCACGTCCTCGGCCATCGCCGGATCCTCACGAATGGCATCGAGCATGGCGAAGGCGCGCCGTCCGTAGCGTCGCCACAGCCGGTCCGTGAGCGGTTCGGTGTCGGCCTTCGTGCGGAACCCGTCGAGGCGCATCAGCCGCGCCTGCCTGAAGAACTCGGCGCGTGTGGCCGTCGCTGGTTCACCGAACCAGTTGTGCAGATCCTCCTCCAGCGGGATCCCGAGCTGCTCGATCTCCTCGGCGACCTCCTCGCCGACGTTGAGGCAGTCGGTCAGCTTGCCGCCGAAGATCGTGACGACGCGTGCGGCCCGGTCGGCCTCGACGGCGTGCTTGCGGCTCAGCTTCGTCCAGTCGACGTCGGACTGATCGCCGGTTCCCGCCTTCACCACGAGCGGGCGCACCCCACACCGCTCGGCGATGACATCGCTGCGGGAGAGGGGCTGATCGAGATCCAGCCGGGCGTTGATCTGCTCGAGCAGGAACTCGATGTCGTCGTCGGTGGCCTCGGTGAACGGCGAATCGACACGGGTGTCGGTCGTGCCGATCACCGACCGGCGGCCCATCGGGATCACGTAGAACAGTCGCTGCGTGTCGTCGAAGAACGCCAGCACCTTGTGGTGATGCGTCGTCGTCAGACGCGGCACCACGAGGTGGATGCCCTTCGAGTACACGATCCGGTGTTCGCTGGACAGGCCCCACTCGCTGTTGAGCTCGTCGACGAACGGGCCGGCCGCGTTGACGATCGTGGAGGCCGTGGTCGTGAACTCGTCGCCCGAGTCGACGTCGCGCAGTCGGGCCACCCAGCGGTCGCCCTCGCGTGTCGCCGACACGAGCTCCACGTAGTTCGCCGCGGCGGCGCCGGCCTCGATCGCCGATCGCACGAACGAGAACACGAAGCGCGGCATCGTTGTCGACCAGGACGCCATCGTGGTATTCGATGCCGCCGCGCACGTTCGAGGTGTCGATCACCGGCTCCTCGCGCTCGATCTTCGCCCGGTTCAGCAGGCGCGGCCGCCTCGTGCCGAACTGGCCGATCACCCAGTAGCCGAAGGCGCCGAGGCCGGCGAACCAGGGCTTGTACCGCGCGGCCTTGTCGAGGGCGGCGTAGAAGGCGATCTCCTTGATGTTGTCGGGGTAGGCCCGCATCAGCCGGTTGCGTGAGCGGCACAGCTTCCACACGAGGTAGAACTCGAAGTTCTCGAGGTACTTGAAGCCGCCCCAGACCAGGTTCGAGGAGGCCTGGCTCGTGAAGTGGGCGAAGTCGCCCCGATCGATCAGCGCCACCGACGCCCCGCGCCCGGCGAGCGAGGCGGCCGTCACGGCGCCGTTGATGCCGCCGCCGATCACGAGTGTGTCGAACGTGCCGTCGCGCATCCGTCGCAGGTGCGCGTCGCGGAGCTTCATCAGGCGACGACCGCCATGACGCCCACGATGCTGGCCACGCTCACGATGACCGGAGTGGCGTAGGTGGCCCAGCGCGGGACCTGGTGGTACGCCGGTGCGAGCATCACCCATCCGCAGATCGAACCGGCGACGATGCCGCCGATGTGACCGCCGATGGAGATGCCGGGGATGGCGAACGTGATGACGAGGTTCATCAGCAGGGTGGCACCGATCCCGGTGGTCAGCGGGTTGATGCCCCGCCGCCACTGGCCGATCGCGGCGGCCGCCAGCAGGCCGAACACGGCACCGGATGCGCCGGCCGAAATGCCCCCCTTGTCGAGGAGGATCACCCCGAGCGATCCGCCGAGCAACGAGGCGAGGTAGAGCAGGATGAACCGGACGCGGCCGAGCGCCGGTTCGAGCATCGGGCCGAGCACCCACAGGAAGAACATGTTCAGCCCGATGTGCACGATCCCGAAGTGCAGGAACCCGGAGGTGAGGAGCCGGTACCAGCCGTGCGGCTGGGTGACGAACTGCGACGCCGTCGTCGCTCTGCCACGCGATCTGCTGCTCGAGAACTTCACGGCTGAGGCCGAGGTTGAGGTGGGCGTTGGTGACGGCGCCGCTGAGCGCGCCCGGGATCGGCCGACCAGATCAGGATGCCGATGAACATCGCGATGTTCATGCCGATCAGGATCTTCGTGATCAGCAGCGGCTCCTTGGCCGACCAGAATCGGGCCCGGGTCTTCAGGTCGGGCTGGGACGCCTTGGCGCACTCGAGACAATGGCTCCCGACCTGGGCCTGGACGAGGCAGTCGGAGCACGCCGGCTTGCCGCAACGGGTGCACCGCCGGCCCGCCTCACGATCGGGATGTCGGTAGCAGACCATCCCGGATCCGACCGGGGATCCTCCGCTCGCCGGTGGCGCGGCCGGCATCGGTGGGGGGCCGCTGACGGGAGGTGGACCCGTCGGAGCGGGCCGGTCCCATCCGGACGAACCTCCTCCGGACGAATTGGGGGTGGCGGCGGCAGCGGCACGGCGTCAGGGTATCGACCGCGGGATTCGACGCACGTGCACGCCAGGGGGTCGGGTCCGGTGGCGCGCCAGGTGCCGGTGGTGGGTGGTCGTCAGCGCTGATACGTCCCGGTCAGCTCCGCCGAGCCGATCGAGGTGGCAGCGATGTAGTCCAGCACTTCGTCGGCCGGAGTTCCCTCGGCGAGTTCGCTCTGCTGGCCGAGCGCGTACACCGTCAGGCGGTACACGTGGGCGGCCTCGCCGGGCGGGGGCACGGACCCGTCCAGCCGGCGGTGCCGAACGAGTTGGTCGCTTGTATCGCGCCGAGCGGCACCTCGCCTTCGATCAGCGAGACGTCGGCGGGGTCGATCCCGGCGATCACCCAGTGGACGAAGGGCTGGTCACCGTCGAGCGGCCGATTCGTCGACGAGCGAGACAGCCATCTCGATCGTGCCGGCCGGCGGTGCGCTCCAACTCACCGCCGGCGAGATGTCGTCGCCGTCACAGGTGTGTCGAGCGTCGATCGGAGCGCCCTCGGCCCACGGCGCGAAGAGCCGGAACCCGGCGGCGGCCGGATCGGCGCCCGTGCCCGCAGCGCCCAACGGGTCGTCCTGGGATGCTGTCGATCGGAACCGACGGCAAGGTCCCGGTGTCGATCGTCGCCGCCTCGGTCGATGTGGTCGTGGAGTCGGGGTCGACCGGCCGGAGCTGCTTGCCGTCGCCCGTGTCGCAGGCGGCGACGGACAGCACGGCGACAGTGGCGAGAACGCAGGGCCAGCGGGAGCGGGGGCGGGGGCGGCGCACACCGGCGAGCGTAGAGGCCGCATCCGGCCGTGGCACGATAGTCTCCGACGGGTGACCGACCAGGTGGCCGACCAGGTGACGCGTCCTGACGGAGGGCCGACTTGCCCTGCTGACCGTGCACGCGCATCCCGACGACGAGGCATCCAAGGGTGCACCGACGGTGGCGAAGTACAGCGCCGAGGGTGTCCACACGGTGCTCGTGTGCTGCACGGGCGGCGAGGAGGGCGACCTCCAGAACCCGTCGCTGCGCGAGGAGGGACAGCCCTTCCACGGCCTCGACCCCGTCGCCGAACGGGCGCTCGTGGCGCAGATGCGGGAGGGCGAGCTGGCGGCCTCGGCCGCGGTCATCGGCTTCGACGAAGTCGAGATGCTCGGCTATCGCGACTCCGGCATGGCCGACACCGAACCCAACCTGCATCCCGACTGCTTCCACCAGGCCGACATCGACGAGGCGACCGGCCGGCTGGTGGCGATCATTCGGCGCGACCCGCCCACAGGTGATCATCACCTACGGCGACGACCAGTCGGGCTATCCCCACCCCGATCACCTGCGCGTCCACGACATCTCGGTGCTGGCGTTCGAACGGGCGGGCGATCCCGACTGGTATCCCGAGCTCGGCGAACCGTTCACGCCGTCGAAGCTCTACTACTCGGTCTGGTCGAAGCAGCGCATCGTCGCCGTGCACGAAGCGATGATCGCCCGAACCGGCGAGTCGCCGTTCAGCGAAGAGTGGCTCGACCGACCTTCGCACGACCATCGGATCACGACCAAGGTCGACGTCCGTGACTACCTCTGGGCCCGCGAGCAGTCGTTGCGGGCACACGCCACACAGGTCGACCCGTCCGCGGGGTGGTGGTTCGGCGTCGACGACGAGACCATGGCCGACCTCTACCCGTGGGAGGACTGGATCCTCGCCCGGTCGCTCGTCGGGCCGATCCCTGGCGTCGACGAGGAGCACGACCTGTTCGCCGGCGTGCGCGAGCGGGTGACTCGATGAGCGTGCAGTACCGCGTGGTCGTGGGGAAGAAGGACGAACGTGTCGACGGGCCCGACGACGCCGACGTCGTGGTCACCGTGCCGCTCGTCGACGCCGCGGCGGCCGACTTCGATCCGACGGTCGCCTACATGCGGGGCGTGTTGAAGGCCGCCGGCCACACCGGTCGGGTGCTCGAACTGCTCAGGTCAGGCGAGGCGGCGACGGCCATCGCCGCCCTCGCTGCTCACCCTTGACGCCCGTGCGCTCGCTGACGCGCGTCAGGTGCCGGCGCGCATCACGTCGCGCAGTGCCCGGTAACCGACGAGGATCGCCCCGCTGCGGGCGAGCCGCTCGCGCAGGTCGTCGCTCGTGATCAGTTCGAGGTCGGCGATCCAGCCATCGGCCGCGTCGGTCAACGCTCGAACCTCCGGGGTGTCGGCCGCCGGTTGCACGTGGATCTCGGTGACGCCCGGTTGCAGGTTGTCGATCGCCTCGTACACGCGGGCGGCGCTGCCGGCCCGCCAGTCGTGGTCGAAGTGGTCGGGGAAGACGACGCCCTTCCTCCGCGGCCAGCTTGCGGAACGGGAATCCCGCCTGCTCGGCGCTGATGGTGGAGGGGAGCCGGATGGGGAGCGCGAACTCGGTGGCGAGTTCGAGGTAGACGTCGAAGAACTCGGGCCGCAGGGTGATGGCGGAGAGGTGCGGGGCGAGGTGGGTGACGTCGATGTCCCACGCCAGTGCCCGTTCCACCTGGGCGCGCAGTTCGCGTAGCACCTCGGCGTGGTCGGCGTGTTCCCACAGGTCTTCGAGGGTGCGCGGGAACCCGCCCTCGCCCGACTGCAGCGACGGTGCATGGGTGATCGGGCCCCAGCGGTAGCGGTCGTGCTCGGCGTTGAGGGTGAGGTGGACGCCGATGTCGTCGTCGGCGGTGCGCCTGGCCGGCGGCATGGCCCGCCCACGGCGCCGGCACCATCAGCGAGGCGCAGGTGGCCGAACCCTCGCGGAGCGCCCGGTACACGCCGACGTTGGCGGCGTGGCAGGAGCCGAGATCGTCGCACGACAGGATCACGATGCGGTCGTCGGCGCGGTGGCCGAGGCGTTCGGCGAGGCTCAACTCTGACGACACGCTCGCGACGCTATCGGCCGGTTCCGGTGCAGGCAGCCCAGAGCCCGACGTCACTCCGCTCCGCCTCGCCGGCAGCAGCGGCGAACGCCGTGGCGAACGTGGTGTTCGGAGGGATCGACAACGGCGTGGCGTAGCCCTGCTCGATGATGTCGAGGTTCACGAACAGGCCATCGTCGAGGCGGTAGACGTACCCGAGCAGCCGGCCGTAGTCGTCACGTCCGACGACGTCACGTTCGATCCGCACGGGTGTGCCGATCGGGAGCGAGCGCGGTGGTGTTCGCGGACGCCTCGGGCCCGTAGCACTCGATCGGCGTGTCCGGCTTCTTCGTCTCCGGCGTGTCGATGCCGATCAGTCGCACGCGTTCGGTGCGGCCGGCGATGAGCACGTCGATCGTGTCGCCGTCGACCACATCGGTCACCGTGGCCATCCCGTCGGTCGCGCACAGCCGACTGACTGCAGCCGGTCAGCAATCCGACACCACCGACCAGCAGCACCCCGTACCAGGCATTCCTCATCTCCCCGTGACTATCGGAGGACAGGCCAACCCTCGTTTGCGTCAGGATTTCTGAGGACCAGTCCTCAGAAATCCCGACGCAAACGATGCTCGAGGGAGGAGTAGCTCAGATCCGTTCGATGATGGTGCCGGTGCCGAGGCCGCCGCCGCAGCACATCGAGATGAGTGCGTAGCGGCCGCCGGTGCGCTCGAGCTCGTACAGCGCCTTGGTCATCAGGAAGGCGCCGGTGCCACCGAGCGGGTGGCCGAGGGCGATCGCGCCGCCGTTCGGGTTCGTCTTGTCGAGATCGGCGCCGACTTCCTTCGCCCACGCCAGCACCACCGAGGCGAACGCCTCGTTGATCTCGAACACGTCGATGTCGTCGATCGACAGGCCGGTGCGGTCGAGCAGGCGCTTCGTGGCGTCGATCGGGCCGGTGAGCATCAACACCGGGTCGGTGCCGACGAGGCAGCGTGTCGACGATCCGGGCCCGAGGCGTGAGGCCGAGCGCGCCGGCCTTCTCCTCGGTGGTGATCATCACCGCGGCGGCGCCGTCGGAGATCTGCGACGAGTTGCCGGCGGTGTGGACGCCGTTCTCCCGGGCGACCGGCTTCAGCGATGCCAGCTTCTCGAGCGTCGTCTCGCGCAGCCCTTCGTCGCGGTTGACGGTGTGGGTCGTGCCGGTCGGCTTGCCGTCCTCGTCGAGGTCGGGCGCTTCGATCTCGATGTACTGGCCGGCGAAGCGATCCTCGTCCCACGCCTGCGCGGCGCGCTGCTGGGAGGCGAAGCCGAACGCGTCGGTGTCCTCGCGGGTGATGCCCCACTTGTCGGCGATGCGCTCGGCGCCCTCGAACTGCGACGTCATCTCGTACTGCTCGAAGTAGGTCCTCGGGATCGGGATGCCGAGCCCGAGCGCCTTGTTGCCGGAGCTGCCGATCGGCACCCGGCTCATCACCTCGACGCCGCAGGCGATGCCGAGGTCGATCACGCCGGACGCCGACGAGCGACGACACGAGATTCGTGGCCTGCTGGCTCGACCCGCACTGGGTGTCGACCGTCGTGGCGGCGGTGGACAGCGGGAGACCCGCCGCGAGCCATGCGGTGCGGGCGATGTTGAACGCCTGCTCGCCGACCTGGCTGACGCAGCCCCCGACGACCTGCTCGACCTCGCGTCGCGTCGACCCCGGTGCGATCGATGATCGCCCGCTGCACGTTGCGAGAGCACCTCCGCCGGGTGCATGGTGGACAGCCCGCCGTTGCGCTTGCCGATCGGCGTGCGCACGGCATCGATGATGACGGTGGAGGTTGAGGCGTTCGACATGGCTCCGACTGTAGAGCGCGTCGCTCGATCTGGTTCAGCCCGAGCCGGCCCCCGGCCCCGAACCGACCCAAGGGGTCTGATGGTGCTACGCATGGCGGCTGATGTCGCCGCGCCCGAACACGTCCGATTTCTACTCACCGGTCAACGACGAGCCCGCCGGATCACGCCGGACCGCGCCGGTACGTGCACGTGATCGGTTCGACCGTGTTCGTCGACGACCAGATCGCCGACGACGGGTGGGCGCGCCACGTCGTGGGCGTGGTGAACGGGGAGGCGTGGTGGGCGATCGACGTCCCGCAGGACGTGGACGATCCCTCGTACGGCTCGGCGCTCGATCTGTTCTCCTACTTCGGTCGGTCGAGCGAGGCCGAATGGTTCGCCGCCGGCCGCGCCGTGCAGCTCGTCGAATGGGCCCGCACGCACCGGTTCTGTGGACGCTGCGGCTCGCCGACCGAGCCATCGGCCGGCGAGCGCGGCATGAAGTGCCCGGCCTGCGGCCTGGTGGCCTATCCCCGAGTGGCGCCGGCGATGATCACGCTGGTCACGCCGCGGCGAGCCCGGGCCCCGACCAGGAGGCCCTGCTCGCCCAGGGCGTCAACTTCCGCGGCCCGATGTACTCCTGCCTCGCCGGTTTCGTCGAGCCGGGCGAGGACCTCGAAGGCGCCGTCGTGCGCGAAGTCCGCGAGGAGGTCGGCATCACCGTCGGCAACGTGCAGTACGTGTCGAGCCAGCCCTGGCCGTTCCCGCACAGCCTGATGATCGGCTTCCGCGCCGCATATCGCTCGGGCGACCTCGTGCTCCAGCAGAGCGAGATCGTCGACGCCAACTGGTACCGCCGCGACGAGCTGCCACCGATCCCGCCCGGGATCTCGATCGCCCGCAAACTGATCGACGGCTGGATCGCGGAGGCTGACGCCCGAATGTTGAGGTCGGCCCGCGCGAGCAGATCCCAACTTTCGGTCGGTCAGCGCGGGTGAGTTTGTCGGTGAACCAGTCGAGGATGATCTCGGCGCGCTGCACCCGATGGACCGGTGAGCCCGAGCGCGACAACTCGTGGTTCTCGCCGGGGAACCGGTAGAAGTCGACCTCCTTGCCGAGCAGGCGCAGCGCCACCCACAGCTCCTCGGCCTGCGCGATCGGGCAGCGCCAGTCCTCCTCGGAGTGGATGATCAGCATCGGCTTGTCGATGTTGCGCACCCCGCGGATCGGCGACATCCGCTCGTACTCGGCGGGATCGTCGAGGTGCGACATGCCGTGGTCGCCCTTGAAGTACGTGGCGATGTCGCTCGACCATTCCTCCGACATGAGGTTGTTCACCGCCCGTTCCGAGCAGAACGCGCGGAACCGGTCGCTCTCGTAGGCCGCCAACCACGTGGCCATGTACCCGCCGTACGACCCGCCGAGCATGCCCACCCGATCGCGATCGCAGAACGCGTAGCGGTCGAGCGCGCCGTCGATGATCGACAGGACGTCGGCGACGTCCACCGAACCCCACCCGGTGCCCGGGCGGAGGGGGTGCTTCGTGCCCATGATCGCCTGGCCCCAGCCCTCGTGGCGGCCGCTGCTGCCGCGGGGGTTGCCCATCACGACGACGAAACCGGCGGCAGCCTGCATCTGGGCCTCGTCGAAGAAGTACTCGCCGTACTGCGTGTGCGGCCCGCCGTGGACGTTGAGCAGCACCGGGTACCGGGTGTCCTCGTCGAAGTCGGCCGGTCGCATGATCCAGCAGTCGATCTCGTCCGACTCGTCGGTGGTCGGCACCGTGAACCGCTCCCACCCGAGCAGTCGGGAGGCCAGGGCATCGCCGACCGAGGTGCGTACCTCGTCGCCGACGTACAACTCGCTCGGGTGCTCGATGGTGGTGCGCGCCGTCGCGATCGTTCCTCCGGCGGCGTCGAAGCTCGTCACGCTGAACAGGCCGGTCGTCACCGCGCTGGGTGGGTGCGATCCGTCGGCCGCCAGTCGCATCAGATGGGCGACGCCACGGTCCTCGGCGATCGCCAGCACCGCATCGTCGGTCTCCCAGACCGGCGCGCGGAACCCGGTGGTGGCCTGGAACGTCCGGTCGAATCCGGTCGAGATCCAGGTGATCTGGTCGTGCGTCGCCCCACGGGCGTCGCTCGGGAGCAACCCGACGCGCGCGTTCTGCGGCGAGACGTGAATCCCCGGTGCGCCGATGAACGCCACCGTCGTGCCGTCGGGAGACACCGACGGGTAGCCGTAGTCCCCGTCATGGGCCGTCATCGCGTGCGGCCCGGGATCGTCGCCGTCGAGCGCGACGACGAACAGGTCGGTCGTCTTGTCGATGTCCCACGTGTCGTGTCCGCGGCCGGACGTGACGACGCCGGACGAGTCGGCGAGCCAGCTCGTACCGTCGTACTCGAACTCGCCGGGCGTCAGGTTGCGGGGGCCGACCGTGCCGTCGGTGGCCACGACGTACACGTGCTGCGGACGGTCGAGGATCCAGTCCTCGCCGTTGAGGCGGCTGAGGAATCGCTCGATCTTGCGCGGCGCCTGCCACGACTCGTCCTTCTCCTCGTACCGCTTGTCGCGGGTGCGGCTCGTGAACGCGATCCACCGCCCGTCGGGCGACCACGTGAGATCACCGAGGCCGTCGGGCATCGTGCAGACCGTGCGCACCTCGCCCGGGGCGGTGATCGGCACGATGTGCAACGTCGAGTCGCCCTTCTTCTCGCCGCGCCGCGACGTGAAGGCGAGGAACCGCCCGTCGGGCGACCAGGTCGGGTTGGCGTCGTGTTCGCCCGCCGTCAGCGGGGCGTCGTCGAGCCACACGCGGGACCGTGTCGTGTTGTCGTCGACATCGCTGGTGGAGACGACGAACGCCACGCGGGCCCCTTCGGGCGACAGGGCCACCTGACCGACCGCGCTGCGATCGTGGATGATCCGGTGGGCGATCTCGGCGTGCTTCGACCGGGTGCTCGAGTCGCTTTTCGAGCCGGTGGAGGAGCCGGTCGTGTCGGGTCCGGGCGGAGGCGGCGGAGGAAATTCGCTCATCCGCCAGACCGTACCGGGATCACTCGGCGAGGCCGACCGGTGCTCCGTCGATGATCTGGTCGAGGTACTCCGACATGCCGTAGCCGACCGTCCCTCGAACTCGCCGGACTCGACCGTCCATTCCGTGTACGCCTCGGAGATCCGGGTCTGCAGCCATTTGCCGTCGGGCGCCTGGCGGCGGTTGCGCAGCGGGATCAGGCTGAGCGCGCGCCGCTGAACTCCCACTCGCGGTCGGAGCGGCTCGACCGCAGGACCCCCTCGATCTCGTCGTGGTACTGGTCGTCGCCGCGCGTCACGGTGGTGATCTCGCACGTCGTCGCACAGGTGCATGGTGCCGTTCTCCCACACGAACCCGCCGCGCGATCCCGGGCCGTCCTTCTTCGCCACCCGGCTCGCCATGAACCCGAAGTTCTCGTCGACGTTCGCGGTCAGCCAGCGGTAGTACCAGGGCGCCTGCCAGTAGCGGGGGCCCCACGAGTGGTCGCGCAGGCCGAACCCGTTGATGTCCCACTCCCGCTCGCCGACGCTGATCGTGCCGGTCGCGGCGATGAGTTGCTCGTAGTGGCCCTTGGCGAACTCCTCGCCCGGCGTCTCGTGCGGTTGTGTCGGGCTCGCCGCCGAACATGCTCGGCCGGCCCTGGCCGGTGAACGTGAGGTGGACCTCGGCCTCGTCGAACGGGTTGTTCGTGAACGCCGCCTTCGGGTCGGCCATCTGCTCGGGCTCGTCGAGCAGCACGACCTTGCCGACGAAGTCGACCTTCAGTTCCTCGAACGGCTTGACCATCGTCCACTTCATGCCGGCCGGCGTCGAACGCGTCGTTGTTGTCGATCGCCGGGCGCTTGAACATGAACCCGACCGAACGCTTGCCGCGCCGTCGACCTCAGCCGGCAGGTAGAGGCACACCGTCATCTCGGCCGTGCCCTCGTTGGCGCGGTTGCCCATGCGGAACCATCCGCCGACGCCCTGCTGCGGGGTCGAAGCAGTTGATGTACATGCTCTCGTTGAAGTTCGACTCGGGGCCGAGCTCGTGCATGTATTCGTCGGATTCGTCCAGTCGTACTGCCATGTCGCGGCAGGGTAGAGCCCACCCGCCCTGCCGGTCGTGTCGGAGCCCGTACGATCCGGGCGTGCCTGCCTCGCGAGTGATGCTGATCACGGGGGCGAGTCGGGGATCGGGGCCGCGACGGCTCGGCTCGCTGCCGCCGCGGGCTACGACGTCGTCGTCAACTTCGCCCGCGACGAGGCAGCGGCCACCGACGTGGTGAGCGCATGCCGTGCGCGGCGGGGCGCGGGCGATCGCCCATCGCGCCGACGTTTCCGACGAAGCCCAGGTCGTCGGGCTGTTCGAGCGGACCGTCGAGGAGTTCGGCCGGCTCGACGTGCTCGTGAACAACGCCGGCATCCTCCACCAGCAGATGCGGTTCGAGGAGATGACCGTCGAGCGGTGGCGGGAACTGCTCGAGGTGAACGTGGTCGGCGCCTTCCTGTGCGCCCGCGAGGCGGTGCGGCGGATGTCGACCCGGCACGGCGGCGCCGGCGGGGTGATCGTGAACGTGTCGTCGATGGCGGCCGCGCTCGGGGGTCCGGACGAGTACGTCGACTACGCCGCGAGCAAGGGTGCGATCGACACGCTCACGATCGGCCTCGGCAAGGAGGTCGCCGCCGACGGCGTTCGCGTGGTCGGCGTGCGGCCAGGTGCCATCCGGACCGACCATCCACGCCAGCGGTGGCGAGCCCGATCGGGTCGACCGGGTGGCGCCGTCCGTGCCGATGCAGCGTGGCGGCGAGCCCGAGGAAGTGGCGGCGACGATCCTGTGGCTGGCGTCCGACGCCGCCTCGTACATCACCGCGACGTCCGTCGACTGCTCGGGTGGCCGCTGATCGCGCGGCCTGAAGTTCTCGTTCTCGTGAACTTCTCGCGCCCGCGGGTACGCAAGAAGTTCACGAGAACGGTTACTCGGGCGGGCCGAAGAGGTCGAGTTGTTCCCAGGTGATGGCCACCTCGCTGACGAGTTGCCAACACAGCCGGCCGCGGGAACCCGGCCGGCGGATCTCGACCCGCTCGGCACGCAGCGATCGGGCCGAGCCGTCCGGGTCGCGCAGCGTGACGCTCCCGTCCGACGCGATGCCGACGACCCGGCCGACGACCCAGCGCCCTTTGTCGTTGCGGCGGAACCGGATCGGCTCGCCCAGCCGCAGACCGAGGCGGGCCAGGGTGGCGGGGGAGCGATGCATGGCGCCCATCCTGGATGTGTGAGGCATCTCGGCTGCGTCGGGTTCGGTCACCCGTTCCTGACGCGCCGCTGCAGCTTGCGCATGCCCCCGAGCCATCGTTCGGGATCGGACGCCTTGAGCTGCATGTAGTCGGCGACCTCCGGGTGGGGAAGGACGAAGAACCGCTCGTCGCGGATCGCGTCGACCACGTCGTCGGCCACCTGCTCGGGTTCGAGCACAGCGGCCGCCGCCTTCACGACGTTGCCGCCCGAGAACGAATCGTCCCCGGCGTGGAGCATCGCCGTGTTCACGCCCTGCGGGCACAGGCAGGTGACCTTGATGCCCTGGTCGCCGTACGTGATCGCCATGAACTCGGCGAAGGCCACGGCAGCCCGCTTGCTCACCGTGTACGGGCCCGACCCGATCTGGATCAGCAGGCCGGCCGCCGACGCCGTCGAGCAGAAGTAACCCTCGCCCCGCTCGAGCCACGTCGGCAGGAGGTACTTCGCCGCCCAGCGGTGCGCGTTCACGTTGACGGCGAACGACGTCTCCCAGGCCACCTCGTCCGTCTCGACGACGCCGGTGCCCATTCCCACGCCCGCATTGGCGAAGAAGAGATCGATCGGCCCGAGCACCTCGATGGCCGCCTCGATCAGGGCTTTGTTGCCTGCCTCCGTGCTGACATCGGCGGCGATCCCGACGACGCCGTCGAGCGTTGCCGCCACCGCATCGGCGCCCTGGAGGTCGGCGATCACCAGTCGGGCGCCCTCGGCGTGGAAGGCGCGGGCGAGCGCCTCGCCGATCCCTCGACCGGCGCCGGTGACCACCACGTTCTTCCCCTGCAGTTCCATGGCCCGAATCGTACGCGGCCGGGCGGAACATCTCGGCCACGCGACGATCGTGTGAACTCCGTATAGGTACCGCGGCGCGGGCCGCGCGCCGGGTACCGTTCATATCAATGACCGATCAACGCAGCGACACCACGAACGAGGCAGTGATCAACGAAGCACTGAGCGTCATCGACGGCGCCCTTGCAAAAATGATGCGACGTGAGCTCGTCTCGTCCGGCGAGGTGGCCGATCTCCTCCTCGACGTCCGCACGCTCCTCACGGCCGAGCCGGTGACTCTCATCGAGATCCCCGAGCCGGTCGCGTCCGAATCGGCCTGAACCGATCCCGCGTCGACGGGGCGAGACGCTCGATCGCTTCGCCCCCGGTCAGCCGGCGATCGCCAGAAAATCCGAGATCGCCCGATCGAGGCAACGCTTCATGAGGGCGGGCTCGGTCACCGCAGCAGCGTCACAGTTCAACCCCATGTCGAGGTTGCCGAGGTAGCTCAGCAGCGTCAGATTGAACGCCACCCCGCTCAGCGGACCGACCGGATAGTTGTGCAGGATCTTGGCGCCCGCGGCGAACATCGGGACCGGGGCGCCCTTCACGTTCGACGTCGCGAAATCGACGGTCTGCGTCTGCTGGCGGGCGACCCGGGTGACGATCGACGTGGGCAACGTCGAGGCGAAGGCGGCGAGGGAATCGAGCGTCGCGTGCTTCGAGTGACCGATGGCGGCCTGACTCGACTCGTGGATCGCCTTGAACCGCTCGTCGATCGGGATGTCGCCCGTCGGCACGAGCATGCGCACGAGCGAGAACGCGTTCGCCCCGGAGTGTTCGGTGCGTGTGCTGATCGCCATCGACGCGCGCAGCGACTCGACCGGTTCGCCGAGTTCGGCGTGATAGCAGCTGGCGGCCTCGGTGGCGACGGTCAGGAACGCCGTGTTGAGGGTGCCGCCGAGCTTGCGCGCGGACTCCCGCGTCTCGGTGAACGGCGCGCTCGGCCACCTCGAGATGGCGGCGCAACGACCGCTCCGTCCAGAGCGGTGATCGGGCCTTCTCGGTGTCGCCGAGCTCGTTGAGGATGGCGCGGAACGTGTCGGCGGCGGCGGCCGTGGCGTCGGGGATCTGAGTGGGGTCGGCCAGCAGGTCCCTGACCTGCTTGACGATCCCGAGCGGGATGCGCAGTGAACCGGCGAGCAGGTCGAGCATCGAATCGCCTGCGTCGGCGTCGGCCGGCGCCGACCGTCGTGGACGTCCTCCGGGGTCGTGGGCATGGGCAGCTCGGGAGCGTCGCGTTCGAAGTCGAGGAACTCGAGCGACAGCTGCACGCCGCCTTCGCCGTCGGTGATCGTGTGGTGCAACTTCTCGATCAGCGCGGCGCGGCCGCCCTTCAAGCCCTCGACGACCACGAACTGCCAGAGGGGACGGGTGCGGTCGAACGGATCGGCGGTGATCAGCGTGGCGAGGTCGAGCAGCTGACGGTCGCTTCCCGGCTTGGCGAGGGCGATGCGGCGCACGTGGAGGTCGATGTCGAAATCCGGATCGTCCACCCAGACCGGAGCGCTCACGTTGCCGGGTGAGGTCTGCACCCGTTGGCGCAGCCGCGGGATCCGCATCACCGTGCGTTCCATGCGCCGGCGGAGCACGTCGAAATTCGGCTTGCGATCGAGGATCGTGACGTTGGCGAACGTCGACGCCAGGTAGGGGTCCTTCTCGAGGCGCCACATGAGGCCTTCGGCGTCGCTCATCGTGCGGTCGTAGACGATCTGGGCCATCAACCGCTGCAGCGTAGGGGATCGTCCCGGGCGCCGCCCGCCGGTCGGCCGGTCGGCCGATCGGTCGGAGGGTGGGGCTCGGTCAGGCGAGGTCGAACCGGCGCAGCACCCGCCGGGCGGCGATGCCGAGCACCGCGCCGCACATCGCCCCGGCCACCACGTCGGAGGCATGGTGGATCCGGACGTAGGCCCGGCTCGTGCCCACGATCGCGGCGATCGTGAACCACAGTGCGCCCAACCGTTTGCCGTCCCACCCGGTCAGCACGGTGGCCGCGAACGCGGCCGAGCTGGCGTGGCCCGGACGGGAACGACGACGTGCGGGGCTTGCGCACGACGAGGTGTTCGTGGCCGGTGGTCGTCGGTCGCTCGCGGGAGAACAGGCGCTTGACGCCCTGGTTCACCACGAGGCTCTCGATGCCCAACGACGCGGCGAGCACCACCACTTGGTCGGGTCGCCGCTTGATGATGCCGCGCGTGATGCCGATGAGGTGCCAGATCAGGCTGAAGTCGCCGAGATGGCTGGCCGCGAGGAACAGGCGGTCGGCGGCCGGATGGCCGCGCAACAGTTCGAGCAACTCGTCGACACGCTCGTCGAAGCGGTCGACCTCGGGGCCGAGATGACCCTGGCCCGGGGTTCAGGACGTCGCTCACGATGCGCCGACGGTAACCGGTGTCGGACCGGCCAGCAGCGCTTCGTAGGCGGCGACCGCCTCGTCCGCGGCGAGATCGGGGTCGCCGCCGAACGCCGGACACCACTGCTGGAACGAGCAGAAGCCGCACAGATTGCTCGGCCGGGGCCGGAAGTCGCCCGACGTGCATGCCCGCTCGACCGCTGACCACACCGCGGACGTCCGCGTGGTGATGAACTTCACCGACTGCGCCGACGGCACGGTTTCGATCGTCTCGCCCGACTTCAGGTACATCAGGCGGATCTTCGCCGGGCGCTTGCCGAACACCGCCTCGCACAGGAACGAGTAGAAGTGCACGCCTGCGAGGCTCTTCTGTTCGTAGTTGCCCGACGGCGCGCGCCCGGTCTTGTAGTCGGTGACCACCAATTCACCGTCGGCGTCGAGTTCGAGCCGGTCGATGATGCCGCGCAGGTTGAGGTGACCGACCGGCGCCTCCATCCACAGTTCGAGGCCGATCTCGCTCACGGCGTTCGGGTCTTCCATCGCGAAGTACTTCTCGACCAGCTCGCGGCACTCAGCGGCGAACGCGGCCGCGCCGTCGGCGTCGAGCTGCAGACCGACGTAGTCAGGGTGGTCGGTGAACTCGTCCAACGCCGTGGTGAGATCGTCGTGCAGGGCCTCGGCCGTCCGGGAACCCCGCGGTCGGACGAACAGCAGCTCCAACGCACGGTGGACGATCGTGCCCTTGGTGGTGGCGATGCCGGGCGCCTCGGGGAGCTTCTGGATGCTCGCGAAGCGGAACTGCATGGGGCAACTGGTGAAGGCGGTGACGCGCGACGGCGACAGCGACGTGGGTACGGGGTAGGCCGTCCCGCGTCGATCCGGACTCGATTCGGACGTCGATTCGCGGGGTGGGCGCCGATTCGAGGATGGGCGCCGGGCGCAGATCGGTCATGTCCCAGCATCGTACGCCGGGGGTGTCACAACGGCGGGCGACGCTCGTCGATCGGTCCGACGCCCACTGTCGCCATCGGCGTACGATCGGAGCGTGGCCACCGCAACGCCGTCGACGACGCCGAACCCGGACGCGACGAAGTTCACGCTCGACGTGACGCTGCCAGAGATGTTCAACGTGGCCGATGCGGACCACGCGGCGGCGATCCCGTTCGCTCGCGACGTGTTCGCCGCGGGCGGCGTGGCCTCGGTGTTCGGCGTGAACGATTTCGTCACCGTCACCCGCCGACCGGGCGCCGACTGGGAACCGATCGTCGCCGCGGTCCACGATGCCGCGGCGGCCCACCTGTGAGCCGTCAAGTGACTGGGCAAGGGACTGGGCAAGTGGACTGGGCAAGTGACTGGGCCGCCGATCCATCCCGACATCGAGGCGCTGGGCTTCCTGCTCGGTACGTGGACCGGTCGTGGTCACGGCGTCTATCCCACCATCGAGCCGTTCGACTACGACGAGACGATCACTTTCGCCCATGTCGGCAAGCCGTTCCTGGCGTACCACCAGCGGACGGTCGCGGTCGACGACGGTCGCCCGCTGCACGCCGAATCAGGCTTCTGGCGGTTGCCGCGCGATGGGCATGTCGAACTCGTCCTCGCCCATCCCACCGGCATGGTCGAGGTCCAGGAAGGGACGCTCGACGGGCGTCCACCGCACCGCTCGATCGCGCTGTGTTCGGCAACGATCGCGCGGACCTCGTCGGCCAAGGAGGTGACGGCCGTCGAGCGTGACTTCGAGATCGACGGCGACACGATGCGCTACGTGCTGCGGATGGAGGCGGTCGGACGAGCCGCTCCAGCTCCATCTCGTCCGCGGACCTGCACCGGCAGCCGCCGGCCTGACGGGCGGGCCCACCCGCGCTTCAGCCGGTGTCGACCGCTTCGGCGATCAGCGTCGCCATCCGCGCCGGGTCGACGAAGGGGCCGAAGTGGTCCAAGGTGGGGATCTCCACGTAGATCGAGTTCGGCAGCCGGTCGGCGATCGGCCGGGCCATCGCCGATGCCATGGTGTCCTCGACGATCCCGGTCGCGACCACGACCCTGGTCGAAATGTCCGGGAGCAGGTCCCAGGTGCGGTGTTGTCCGCCCTGCTCGAATGTGCGCGCCTCGTGTTCGGGATCGCACTTGAGGCGTACTCCCTCGGGCGCGGAGCGGAATCCGTGCGCCACGTAGAGACGCACCACCTCGGGATCGAAAGCGTTCATCGGCGGCTTGGAGCGATAGTTGTCGATGGCCGTCTCGAACGAGTCGAACGAACGCCGTCGCCGGCGAGCGCCGACGACCTGAGGTGACTGCGGTCGCCGGACGGTCGATCGGCGTCGGGATCGAAGACGATCGGCTCGTACACCACGATCGTGTCGAACAGCTCGGGCTCGCGATGGGCGGCCATGAGCAGCGCGGTGCCCCCCATCGAGTGGCCGAACCCGGTGAGCCCGCCATTCGCGAGCAGCGAAGCGGGCCGCGGCGAGCGCATCATCGCCGTATCCGGTCCAGTCGACGCCATGGTCGTGGGCGGTTTCGGTCATGTCCTCGCCGGAGCGTGGTGTGTCGCCGTGGCCGCGGTAGTCGACGGCGTACGAGGTGAAGCGGTGGTCGAGCGCATCGGCGATCGGCAGGTACGCGTAGCCGTGGAAACCGGTGGCATGGGACAACAGCAGCGGCGGGCCGTCGCCACCGAACTCGTGGACTGCCAGGTTGACGTGGTCGGAGGAGGGCACCCGCACCGCGCCATTGTCGCCGCGGGCCGACTGCCCGACCGAATCCGGCCCCACCCGACGGACGTCCAACCGGTTGCGATGAGCGAACGGCCCACCCCCCGGTCCGTTCGCTCATCGCAACGGTTCAGCGGGGTTCGCGGGGGAGGCCGAGGAGGCGTTCGCCGATGATGTTGCGCTGGACCTGGCTCGTGCCGCCGGCGATCCGGCCGCCCGGTGCGCCGAGCATGCCGTCAGCGCCCGACCCGAGCAGCATGCTGTCGGCGCCGCCGAGGTCGCCCCGCAGCATCTCGGCGTCGAACGTCATGTCGGTGATCCCCAGCTTCATGAGGGAGGCGGCGGTGGAGGCGACCTGGCCCTGCCGTTGGGCGAGCGCCTTGAACGCCGACCCGCGGCTCACGAGATCGGCGAGGCGTTGCCGCTCGATCGCGCCGAGCTCACGGTCGCCGCCGAGGCGGGTCATCTGGGCGAGCCGCCGCTCGATCGAGATCACCGACGTCCCGATGTGGCCGCGTTCGTTGGTCAACACGGCCATGCCCACCCCCCAGCCGCCGTGGACGGGTCCGAGCAGGTTGTCGGCCGGCAGGGCGACATCGGTGAAGAAGACCTCGTCGAACTCGGCCTCGCCGGTCATCTGCTTGAGCGGGCGAACCTCCACACCGGGTAGGTCCATCGGCATCAGGAAGAACGAGATGCCCTCGTGCTTCGGCGTGCCGTGCTCGCCTGTCGGATCGATCGGACGGGTCCGGGCCATGAGGATGCCCCAGTTGCTGTACCGACCACCCGAGCACCACACCTTCTGGCCGTTGATGATGTACCGGTCGCCGTCGAGATCCGCCCGGGTGCTCAGCGACGCGAGGTCGCTGCCCGCGCCCGGCTCGGAGAAGAGCTGGCACCACACGTGCTCGGTCGCCAGCGTCGCTCGGAGGTGGGCGGCCTGTTGTTCGGGTGTCCCGAACCGCTGGATCGCTCCTCCCGCCAGCACGAAGCCGACCATGTTCAGGAACGGCGGGACACCCGCCCGCGCGCATTCGAGCAACCACACACCGTTGTGTTCGGCGGTGAGACCCATCCCGCCGTGCTCCACCGGCCAGTGGACACCCGCGTAGCCGGCCTCGTTGATGCGGTGCTGCCAGGCGAGACCGGCATCGATCAGGTCAGGCGGGCAGATCGGCCCGTAGTTGTGCGGGGCGCCGTCACGGTTCTCGGCGAGCCAGGCCGCCACCTCCTGCTGGAACTCGTCAACGGTGATCATCCGGGCGAACGTACTGCCCGATCGAACTTTGCCCGGCAGCGGACCCGACGCGTTGCTCGCGGAGTTGGGGCGCGCGGCGGTCAGGACCGTCGTCGCACGACGAGATTCCACCACAGCTTCACGAGGGCGAGCAGCGACCGGGCGATCGGCCGGGATCCGGAAGAACTGCGAGCGCCCGAACGGGCGGTCGTGGTGGCTCACACCGACCTCGACGAACCGGGCGTCGGCCTGCGTGAACTTGCGCATCATCTCGACGCAGATCACGCCCGTGGTCGACGTCAGCTCGACCCGGTCGAGCAGCGTCCGGCGGATCAACCGGAAGTCGCAGTCGGTGTCGCGGATGGGCAGCCGGAACATGATCCGCACCACGTGGTGATAGGCGCGACCGATGATCTTGCGGTACCACTGGTCGCCCCGGCCCATCTTCCAGCCCTGCACGATGTCGGTGTCGGCCTGCACGGCATCGATGCAGCGGACCAGTTCGGACGCGTCGTACTGGGCGTCGCCGTCGGTGTAGAACACCCATGGCCGGGTGGCGGCGGCGAACCCCGAGATCAGCGCGCCGCCGTAACCGCGGTTCGTCTCGTGGCGCACGATGCGCAGCTCGGGGACCTCGGCGGTGAGCGCCTCGAGCACCGCCACCGAACCGTCAGCCGACCCGTCGTCGACCACGATGATCTCGAAGTCGTCGACCCGTTGCTGCAAGGCGGCCCGGGCATCGCGAACCATCGTCGGGATCGACAGTTCGTCGTTGTAGCAGGGGAAGAACGCCGACACCGCGGTCACGTTCGGGTTGCGCCCGGTCTCACTCACGCCGGACTCGGTCATGCCGCAACTCCGGCGAGCGCGTCGGCCACGGTCTCGACCTCGGCGTCGGTGAGTTCGGGGAAGCACGGCACGCTCACACACTCTGCCGCCCATGATTCGGCCACCGGGCACCGCGGACCGGCGAGGTCGCGGTAGGCCGGCTGCTGGGTGATCGCCAGCGGATAGTGCACCGCGGTGGCCACGCCGGCCGAGGCGAGCTGGGCCCGGGCCGCATCACGATCGGTGAATCGGGCGACGCACAGATGGAACACGTGATCGGGGTGATCCGATCTGCCACGTCAGGTGCGGCGCGGCCGCCCGGTAGTGCCGGGCGATCGCCGCCCGCCGGGCGTTGTCCGCCCCGAGCGACGGCAGTTGCAACCGGAGCCACGCCGCTTCGAGCTCGCTCATGCGGAAGTTCTGGCTGACCTCGACGTGGACGTATTGCTCGGTCATGCCGTGCACCCGCCGGCGCCGGAGCGCCGCCGCCAGCTCGGGATCGGCCGTCGCCACCGCGCCCCCGTCACCGATCCCGCCGACGTTCTTCGTCGGGTAGAACGAGTACGTCACCGCGCGGCCGACCGGGTTGGTGACCGCGCCATGGGCCTGGGCGGCATCCTCGACGATCGCCAGACCGGCTTCGCGTCAACGGCGACAGGTCGGCAGGCCGCCCGTACAGGTGCACCGGCACGATCGCCCGCGTGCGCGTCGTGACGGCGTCGAGGGCGCGGTCGACATCGATCAGGGCGGTCTCGACGTCCACGTCGACCGCCACGGGCGTCGCGCCCACCGCGCAGACCGCCGAAGCCGTCGGCACCGCCGTGAAGGCAGGGACGATCACCTCGTCACCCGGACCGATCCCGAGCGCGGCCAGAGCCAGCTCGATCGCGCCGGCGCCGCTCGACACGCCGATCACGTCCATCCCCCCGAAGCACGCAGCGGCTTCGCGCTCGAACGCGTCCAGCTCCGGGCCGAGGAGCAGCGTCCCCGACCGCATCACACGGCGGACGGACTCGATGTACGCCTCTTCGAGGCGACCGAGTCGACGCGACAGGTCGACGACCGGGATCATGCGCGGGCCCGATACCACCCGACCGTCGACGCGATGCCGTCGGCGAACGGGATGCGCGGCGACCAGCCGAGCGTGGTCGTGGCCTTGGTGAAATCGCCCTGGAAGCTCCCGATGTCGATGCGCTCGAGTCCGTCCGGCCAGGGTGCGCATTCGACCCCACCTCCCATCCCGGCGGCCGCGACGGTCAGGCTGGCGATCTCGGCGAGCGACAGCGCCTCGGGATGACCCAGGTTGAACACCTCGCCGACCGACGCGGGTTCGGCGGCGGCGAGCATCATGGCGTCGACCACGTCGTCGACATGCAGACAGTCGCGCAGTTGCGAACCGTCGCCGAACAGCTCGATCCGCTCACCGGCGAGCGCGCTGGCGGACGAACACCGGCAGGAAGCCGAGCCCGTCACGCTGCAGGTGTTGTCGTGGGCCGTACACGTTCGTGAGGCGCAGTGACGTGGTCCGCATGTCGTACGCGTCGGCGTAGACGCGATGGAGTTGCTCGCAGGCGAGCTTGTCGACGCCGTTCACGTCGACCGGTCGGGTGGGGTGCAGTTCGTCGACGGGCAGGTACTGCGGGCGTCCGTACACCTGGCGCGTCGATGTCTGCACGACCATGGCCTCCGGGGCCTCGCGACGCAACGTCTCGAGGAAGCGGAGATGGCTGTGCACGTTGAGTTCGAGGTCGCGCACCGGATCGCGCATCGATTCGAGGTGGCTCACCTGGCCGGCGACGTTGAACACGACGTCGGTGCCGGCGATCGCGTCGGCCACTTCCGGCGCGCCGATGTCGGCGATCAGCACTTCCGCCCCGTCCGCTGCGTTCGCACGGTCGCCACCGTGGGTCGGCACGAGCACGTCGATCACCACGACGTCGGCCCCGGCTGCCGTCAATCGGTGAGCGACGTTCGAGCCGATGAAGCCCAACCCGCCCGTGACGATGCACCGCAGGCCGCGGAAGGCTTCCGCCGGTTCGAGCTGGGGGTCGGCGCTCATGGTCGGTGCAATCTAGGCGGCAGAGTGGCTCGGATGGGTCACCCCGAACGGGATCAGGGGACCCAGGAGTGGCCGACGACGAGTCGGCCGAAGGCGACCAGGGCGATCGCCGAGACCGCGAGCACGGCGACCACCGTCGACCGTTGCTGCCCGCTAGAGCAGGTCGGCGAGGGCGATCGGGATGGGGAAGGCGAGGATCACGTAGCGGGCGAGCCCGACGAGGCCGAGAGCGAGCGACGGGGCAACACCGAGCACCGACGACCACCACCCACGCCGGCGGCTGCCGTCGGAAACGCAACGCGTACGGCACGCCGTAGGCGAGGAGCACGACAACGTGGAAGATCACCAGCAGTTGGTGGGTCGGATCGGCGAGGAACTCGGGCAGGGTCACCTCCACCCACTGCGCCTTCGGCGTGCCAGAACAGCAGGGCATCACCGGTCGTTTGCCGGAGATACAGCATCCAGCCGGCGAGGAACGCCACCGACGGCGCCGCCAGGATCGCCAGCCGCCGCCATCCGGCGCCCGCGAGCAGCGCCACCGCCATCACGGCGACGACGGCGATCACTCCGTTCGGCCGGCTTGCCGTGGCCAGCGCGGCGAGCAGCCCGGCGGCCCACCACCGGCGGTGATCGACGGCGACGACGGCCCAGACCATGACGGCGAGGAAGAACGCGTCGGAGTACCCGAGCACGAGCGTCAGGCCGCCCGGGGCGAGCGCGATCACCCACGGGGTCAGGTTGCCGGCCCGCTCGCTGACGTGCCGCGCCGCGAGCAGCCGGGCGCCGGCCATCGCCGCGAGCGCCGCCACCCACGACAGCCCCGCCAACGCGACGGTCGACGGGAACCCGAGCCGCATCAGAACGCCGCCGGCGGCGGGGAACAGCGGGAAGAACGGATACTCGCCGATGCCTCCCACGCCGTCGTGGCGGTCGTACCAGTCGAACGCGATCAGGCGGAACCACTCGCCGTCCATGGCGAGCAACCACTGGGAGTGGTATCGGTAGTCCGGGCGGCGACCAGAGGACGAGCGTCGGGACGAGCAGGAAGCGAGCCACCAACCACGGCAGCACCACCGACCGGAACGGGAACACCGACCGCAGCCGCGTGGCCGCGGCGTGATCCGGTGGAGCCGTAACCTGCGCGTCGAGTTGAGTCATCCCGACGCGCATCGTAGAGCCGGGACCGAGGACGAGAGGAAGCACGTGGAGGTCGAGGAGTACCGCCGGATGGCGGAAGTGGAGCATTCGCACTGGTGGTACGACGCCAGCCGGCGCCTGCTCGAACAGATCCTCGGCGACGCTGCCCGGATGGGCGGACGGTTCCTCGACCTCGGTGCGGGCACCGGTGCGACCGGTGCCTGGCTCGCCGAACACGGTGATCTCGTGGCCTGCGACTACATGCCGCTCGCCCTCGAACTGCATCGGGAGCAGCACCCCGACCACCCGGCGATCGGTCATGTCAATGCCGATGTGCAGCGCCTTCCGTTCGCCGATTCGTCGTTCGACATCGTGCTGTGTGTGACGGTGCTGTATCACGAGGGGGTCGTGGACCCGCAGGTCGGCGGTCGACGAGATCGCGCGGGTCGTGCGACCCGGGGGCATCGTCTGCCTGTGGGAGCCCGGTGGGCGCCGGCTGATGCGCGCCCACGACCGCGAGACCCACGCGGCACGGCGGTTCGCCCGCCGGGATCTCGTGACGCTGCTACGGCTCGGCGGGCCTGACCGTCGAACGGGCATCGGGCGCCTACTCGTTCCTGCTCCCGCCCGCCGCGGTGAAGACCGCTGATCGAACGGGGAAAGTCGACGAGCGACCTCGATCAAGATCGCGGCGGTCTCGGCGGTGCGCTCGGCGCCGCGGCCCGCGTCGAACGCAAGGCGCTGGAGCACATCGACCTGCCCGCCGGCTTGACGGTGTTCGCCACCGCCCGCGCCTGACGTTGCTATCCCTCGCTAGTGCGTAGAGGGCTGAGTCGTAGTGGGCTTCGACGTACGTGGGACGGGTTTGGTGTAGACGGCCTGGTAGCTGCGCGGCTCGAAGCCGAGGCTCGTGTAGAGCTGGAACGCGCCGCCGGGGTTGTTGGTGTCGACGCTGAGAGCGGCTTCGCTCATGCCGCGGTCGCGTAGTTCGCACAGGCTCATCGCGAGCAGTGCGCCGGCGATGCCCCGGTTGCGCCAGTCGCGGTGGGTGGCGATGTACTCGGTGTAGCCGCGCCGGTAGCCCCGCGCCGCGTTCTCGTCGGTGTTGACGAACGTCTTCACCTGACCGACCACGACGTCTCCGGCCCACGCCACCTTCCACAGCGACTCGTCGAGGTGCGGGCTCTCCAGGACGTCGGCGTAGTCCTCCTCGGTCGGTTCGTGGAAGTCCCACTCACCGCGGAACGCTTCGAAGTCGGCGGCGAGGATCGTGCGGAGCTGGTCCTTCGTGACCGGACGCACCTCGACGCCATCCGGGAGCGAGCGTTCGGGGATGTCGTCGAGATGCGGTCGCACGAGCGACGCACCCCACTCGGTCGACACGTAGCCGAGTTCTTCGAGCCAGGACGCCTCGCCGGTCGCCGGCTGGCCGGGACCGGGGTGGGAGGCGGACCCGCGCCACCGCGCCGGTGGCTGCTCCGTGGCCCACGGGAGCATGTGTCGTTCCTGGCCTTCGACCACGGCGTTGAACAGGAGGCGGCCCATGTGGGCGACACGCAGCGGCGAGAAGAGCACGCAGTCGCGGGTCCCTGCGGCGACGTCTTCCCACCTCGGCCTGAGATAGCCGACCACCGCGCCATTCTCGTCATCGCCGGCGACGTCGTCGTTGCCGTCTGGCTGCTCGCACTCGATGATGGCGACGTCGCGGTCGGGGTCGCAGTGGTCGAAATTGGCGTAGGTCACGTCCATCTGCTCGACCGTGGGCATCTCGGCCACGCCGCTGTAGGCCCGATACTCGCCGAGCACCGACGCCATCGCCGGATGATCGGCGCGCCCGCGGTACGGACGGGCGGAGTACCCCGGCGGCAGGTCGAGCTGATCGACGAGCTTCACGTCGGTCAAAGGTAAGCGTCGCGGCGCCGTCCAACGCGCTGGATTTACGGCGCGTTGTTTCCGCGGACGGACGGCCCGTGCCGCGGGCGGCCGCTCGCCGACTTGCCGCTCGCCTATACTTGCCGCTCGCCTACTTCAGGGCGGCGAGGAAGAGGCCGGTCTCGTCGGCGATCGTCGCCGGGACGGTGTAGCCGTCCTGGTCGGTGACCGTCGCCCAGTTGTCGCGGAGATCCTCGGGCGTCAGGCCCGACGTGTTCGTGTAGCCCGGCGCCTCGGCGATGAACACCTCGGCCACGCGGCCGCCGCCGGCGGAGAACACCCGGCCGGTCGCCTCGCACGACTCGTGCGCGAGGTAGGTGACGAGCGGCGAGATGAGGCCGGGATCGAGCTTGTTGCCGAGGCCGCCGAGGATGTCCTCGGTCATGCGGGTGAGCGCCAGCGGAGCGATCGCGTTGGCCTTGATGTTGAACTTGGCGCCCTCGATGGCGAGCACGTTGGTGAACCCGACGAGGCCCATCTTCGCCGCGCCGTAGTTGGCCTGACCGAAGTTGCCGAAGATGCCGGCCGCCGACGAGGTCGACACGATGCGGCCGTAGCTCTTCTCGCGCATGACGGTCCAGGCGGGCTGGGTGACGTTGAACGCGCCGCGGAGGTGGACGTCGATCACCGGGTCGAACAGCGTGGCGTCCATGTTGTGGAACGACTTGTCGCGCAGGATGCCGGCGTTGTTGATGACGATGTCGACCGTGCCGAAGGCGTCGATCGCGCTCTGGACGATCGCCTTGCCGCCTTCCGGCGTGGCGACCGAGTCGGTGTTCGCGACGGCTTCGCCGCCGGCGTCCTTGATCTCGTCGACGACGAGCTGGGCGGCACCCTTGTCGCTGCCCGTGCCGTCGACGGCGCCGCCGAGATCGTTCACCACGATCAGCGCGCCGCGCTCGGCGAGCATCAGCGCGTGCTGCCGTCCGAGCCCACCACCGGCGCCGGTGATGATCGCTACCTTGCCGTCGAATCCGAGATCGGTGCCGTGATCGATAGAGGAATCAGTCATGGCCGTGGAAGCTACCGGCGACGAGCCGCTCCGGCGGAAAAGCACGCTCTCGATCGTCGCCACCCGGCCGCTCCCGCTCCGATCATCCCAGCGATGAGCGAACGGACCGAGGGGTGGACCGTTCCCTCATCGCCGAGAATCGACGTCCGTTGCGGTGAGTGAGCGGACCGAGGGGTGGACCGTTCGCTCATCGCAAAGCGGGGTGGGGTGCGGGTCAGCCGAGCGGCGAGCCGATCAGCGAGCGGTCGCGATCACGTACGGAGCGTCCGGCGTGACGACGAGCGTTCGTCACCGTCACGGATCGGCACGCCGATGCCGTCGAGGACGGTGAGCGTGCACTTGTTCCGCCTCGAGGTCGACCCGCAGCGTCGCACCGTGGCGCCGGAGACGGAACGTGACGTGCTCCCACGACGCCGGCAGGCGGGGCGCGAATTCCATGTGGTCGCCGTGCTCGACCATCCCGGTGAACCCGTGGACGATGCCGGCCCAGACGCCGCCCGCATTGGCGACGTGGACGCCGTCGGCGGTGTTGCCGTGGGCGTCGCACAGGTCGAGATACAGAGCCCGGTGGAAGTAGTCGAGCGCCAGTGAGTCGTAGCCGACCTCGGCCGCGACGATCGATTGCACACACGCCGACAGCGACGAGTCACCCGTGGTGATCGGGTCGTAGTAGTCGAAGTTCCGCCGCTTCTGCTCCGCCGAGAAGTGCTCGCGCCGCAGGAACGAGGCCAGCACGACGTCGGCCTGCTTGAGCACCTGATGGCGGTAGATGACGAGCGGGTGGTAATGGAGCAGCAGGGGGATATTTCGAATCGGGCGTGCCCTCCCAGTCCCACGGCTCGAGTTCGAGGAACGACGCATCCTGCGGATGGATGCCCAGCTCCTCGTCGAACGGGATGAACATCGCATCGGCGGCGGCGTCCCAGTGCGTCGAGTTCGCCGAGGTCGAGATCGGTGTTGCGCCGGAGCGCCTCGAATGCCGGCGGGTTCCACTCCGCCAGGAACCGCACCGTGCGGGCGGCGTAGCGCAGGTTGAAGCGCGCCATGACGTTCGTGTACGTGTTGTCGTTGACGACCGTCGTGTACTCGTCGGGCCCGGTGACCCGATGGATGTGGAACGCCGTCGAGCCGTTGATGCCGTAGAAGCCGAGGTCGACCCAGAGCCGCGCCGTCTGCACGAGCAGCTCGGCGCCCTCGTGGGCGAGGAAGTCGACGTCGCCGGAGGCCTCCAGGTACCGGCGCAACGCGAACACGACGGCCGCGTTGATGTGGTACTGCGCGGTGCCCGCGGCGTAGTAGGCCGATGCTTCCTCGCCGTTGATCGTCCGCCACGGGAACAGCGCCCCGACCTGGCTCATCTCGGTCGCCCGCTGAAGGCGGCGCCGAGCATCGCCCAGCGGAAGCGCACCACCTTGCGCGCCGCTTCCTGGTCGGTGTAGGCGAGGAACGGCACGACGTAGACCTCGGTGTCCCAGAAGTAGTGGCCGTCGTAGCCGCCACCGGTGACGCCCTTCGCGGCGATGCCCTGCTCGTGCGTGCGCGCCGTGGCCTGAGCGAGCTGGAAGAGGTTCCAGCGGATCGCCTGCTGCGCCTTGTCGTCGCCGCACAGTTCGATGTCGCTCGACGCCCAGAAGGCGTCGAACCACTCGCGCTGTTCGGCGAGGAGCGCGTCGACGCCGTCGGTCTCGGCACGCCCGAGCGAGCGCGTGCAACGGTCGGCGAGTTCCTCGGCCGGCACCCCGGTGGAGGAGTGATAGGTGACGAGTTTGGTGATCCGGATCGGCTCGCCAACGGTGCCGCGCACGCTGAACACCGTCTTGGCCAGATCCGGCGACACCTGGGTGGTCACCTCGACGTCGCACGCCGTGTCGATCATGTGGCGGGTGCCGCAGGCGAGCGTCATGGCGGAGTGGTTGCAGCGGTAGCCGAGGATGATCTCGTTCTCGTGCTCGCGCTGCAGCCGTGGACGGAGCACCCGGTCGGCGAACTTGCGGGCCTTGCGCGGGTCCATGCCCTCACCCAGGGCGGCCGCCTTGACGTGGTACTCGTCCTCCCCGTCCTGGCGGTTCATCAGCTGCGACGACACCACGACCGGCGCCGGCCCGTCGAGCAACGTGATCTCGAACGTCATCACGGCCAGGTGACGGTGCACCATGCTGACCATCCGCGTGGAGCGGACGCTGCACGCGTTTGCCGGCCGGGGTGCGCCACACGAGGTTCGCGTTCGAGGATGCCGGTGCGGAAGTCGACGCTGCGCTCGTATTCGTCGAGGTCGGCGCCCGTGAGCAGCAGCGGCTCGTCGTCGACGTACAACTTCATCACCTTGGCGTCGGGCACGTTGACCACGGTCTGCCCGGTCTTCGCGAACCCGTAGGCATCCTCGGCGTGCTGGATCGGCCACGTTTCGTGGAAGCCGTTGAGATAGGTGCCGTGGCTGTGCGCCTCGCGGCCCTCCTCCGGGTTCGCCCGCATCCCGAGGTAGCCGTTGCCGACGGCGAAGATCGTCTCGGTCAGCCCGAGGTCGTCGTTGCGGAACTCACGCTCGACGAGCCGCCATGGCTCGGTCGGGAAGCGGTACTCGGGCAGCCCGGTCGGGACGGGATGGTGGTTCACGGCGCGCCCGCCGAGGAACCGGGCGGGCGCGAATCGGGCAGCAGTTCGGACAGGTCGTCGACCACGAGGTCGGCCCCGTGCGCCAGCAGGTTGTCGTGCCCCGCGCCCCGATCGACGCCGATCACGACGGCGAAGTGACCGGCAGCACCCGCCGCGACGCCCGACACTGCGTCCTCCACGACGATCGTCTTCGACGCGTCGGTGCCCAACAACTCGGCTCCGAGCAGGTACGCATCGGGTGCCGGCTTGCCGGGGAGCCCACGTCCCGCCACCTCGATGCCGTCGACCACGACGTCGAACCGCTCGCTCAGGCCCGCGGCTTCGAGGACGGTCCGGGCGTTCTTCGACGACGACACGATCGCCGCCGGCACGCCGATGCGTTCCAGCAGGTCGAGCGTGGCGGAGCTCCCGGGGAACGGCGCGATGCCCTCGCGGTCGAGGATCTCGTTGAACAGGACGTTCTTGCGGTTCCCGAGCGCACTGACCGTGCTGGTGCCGGGCGGATCATCGACGGTCCCGTCGGGCAGCGTGATGCGGCGCGACAGGAGGAACGACCGCACGCCGTCGTAGCGCGGCTTGCCGTCGATGTGACGCAGGTAGTCGTCGGCGGTGTAGTCGTACGCCGCGAACAGTGCGGCCCAGGCTCGTTCGTGGATCTCGGCCGTCGGCGTGATCACACCGTCGAGGTCGAACAGAACCCCGTCGTGATCGGCCCAGTTGAAGGTCGAACTGCCGATCGCGTTGTCGTTCCCGGCGCCGTGGTTCACCACGACGATGTTAGAGCGCCGACCCCAGATCGCGGTCGATGGCGCGTGGCCCATTGGGCGTCGAGATCGGGCGTCAACGCAGGCGCGGGCGTCAGGGACCGATGTCAGGTGAGGGCGCGGTCGGCGGCCTCGGAGGTCAGCCGCTTGTAGTCGAGTTTGCCGTTCGCCGCCCGGCCGATCGTGTCGACGGCGAACACGCGCTTGGGCGCCTTGTACGCCGCGAGGTGGGCTTTGACGTGGGCGATCAAGCACCGCGCTGTCGACCTCGTCACCCGCGTGCGGCTCGACGAGCGCCGTGATCGCCTGGCCCCACTTCTCGTCGGGGAGCCCGATGACCGCGGCGTCGGCGACGGTCGGATGCAGCTTGAGGCACTCCTCGACCTCCTCCGGGTACACCTTCTCGCCGCCGGTGTTGATGCACTGGCTGCCCCGGCCGAGGAGCACGACCGTGCCGTCGGCGTCGACCGTGGCGTAGTCGCCGGGGATCGAGTAGCGCTCGCCGTCGATGGTGACGAATGTCTGGGCCGACTTGGCCTCGTCCTTGTAGTAACCGATCGGCGTGAACCCGCGTTGCGCGACGCGGCCGAGTTCACCCGAACCGGGCACGACGTCGCGGCCGTCGTCGGTGACGACGCGGGTGCTGGCGCCGAGCGTGAACCGAGCGGTCTCGCCACCGCTGCCGGCCTGGGTCGTGTTCGACGCCATGCCGATCGCTTCGCTCGATCCGAGCGAGTCGACCATGATCAACCGCTCGTTGTGGCGCAGCAGCCCGTCCTTGGTGTCCTTCGACCACATCACGCCGGAGGAGATGATCACCCGCAACGTGGAGATGTCCCAGCGGTCGGGCTCGGCGTCGAGCGCACGGAGGATCGGCTTGGCGAAGGCATCCCCGACGATGGCGGTGGAGTTGATGCCGTGTTCCTGCACCGAGTCGAGGAACTCCTCGGCGCTGAAGTGGCGGCCGACCATCGTGGTGACGCTGCCGCCGACCATCAGGTTGCTGATCACGTTGAACAGGCCGGTGCCGTGCATCAGCGGTGCGGCGGGCATGTTGCGCGGGCCGGGCCTGGTGACGCGGTCGCGGACCGCATCGAGGTCCTGCTCGGGTGGCATGCGGTGTTTGTTGTTGGCGTCGAGCACGCCGAACAGATCGTCCTGACGCCACATGACGCCCTTCGGCATGCCGGTGGTGCCGCCGGTGTAGAGCAAGAGGAGGTGGTCGCCACTGCGACCCCAGGCGCCGGCGACGTTCGTCGTCGGTTCCCGCGGCGGCGGCCGATTCGTACGCAACGGCCCAGTCCGGGCACGGACCGCTCCCGTCGTCGACCCACAGCCACGTGCGGATGCGCGGCACCTTGGCGCGGATCTGCTCGATCTGCTCGGCGAACGTCCCGTGGAACACCACGGCGATCACGTCGGCGTTGTCCCACAGGTAGACGAGTTCGTCGGCGGCGTAGCGGTAGTTGGTGTTGACCACCGCGAGGCCGGCCTTGAAGGCGGCGAAGACCGACTCCATGTACTCCGGTGCGTTGTACAGGTACTGCGCGACCTTGTCCTGTTCCACGGCGCCAGATCCGAGCAGCGTTGCGGCGATGCCGTTGGCGCGGCGGTTGAACTCCGCCCACGTGAACGTGCGGTCGCCCTGCTGCTGCGCGAGGGCGTCGGGGATCTGGTCCGCCACGGTCTCCCAGAGGTCGGCCAGGTTCCATCCGTTGTCGTGTGCCACGGGGGTCGAACCTACCGGCGGCGGATCACGTGTCACGTGGGGTCAGGCACTGCGGTCGGATACACGGTGACATGTCGGCTCACCGGTCATTCCTCGGGCCGTGGCGGGCCTTGGACCAGACGGTCGTACGCCGCCGTGACGGGCGAGTGCTGGCCGATCGCATCCCACATCGACTCGATCCACCACGTCGCACCCGCATCGGCGTAGGCGGCCGGGGAGTGGTCGGAGATCGAACCCTCGATGACGATGTCGAACGGGCGATCGATGACCTCGGCGTCGATCCTGGCGCGCAGCGCCGCGGTCTCCTCGAGGTCCGGGAGCCGAGCACCGTCGTTACCGAGGATCTGCGGGATCACCCCGTCCCAGCGCAGCGCCCGTCCCAACGACTTCTCGTGCCCGGCGGCGGCCACGCACCAGATCGGTACGCGGCGGATCCTGCGACCACGTTGCCGATCGTCGGGAACTCGGTCGGCTCGACCTGGTAGTGGGTGCCGTCGTAGGCGAACGGCTGGCCGTTCCACAGCCCGCACATCACGTCGAGGCACTCGTCCATCAGTTCGGCGCGGATGCGGCGATCGCACTCCTCGCCGAACGTGTCGAAACCCGAGTCGATCGCTCCGAGCCCCACCGACAACGTGACTCGACCGTTGGAGAGTCGGTCGACGGTCGCTACCTGGCTGGCGAGTTCCCACGGACGCCGGCGCGACGGTGGCGTGAGCAGCGTGCCGAGCCGGATCTTGCTGGTGCGCACGGCGGCGAGCCCGAGCGAGATCCACGCATCCACGCCCCAGATCGGTTCCCAGACGAACAGGCCGTCCCAGTCGGCCTCCTCGGCCGCGGCCGCGAGATCGCCGACGTCGTCGGCGTCGCCCCAAGGGACCACGAAGCCGAACTTCATTTCGTCGACCGTAGACCACATCGGGAATCGGTGCGAGAGCCGAACGGTGCACTCGGCAGACTGCGTCGATGACCGATGCGATCGTCCCGACGACAAGGACTGGACGTGGGTGCTCGAGCGGCACCTGCCCCGAGTGCGGGTTCGCCGCCGGCTCGGTCGCGCCGTCCACCGTGGCCGCGCTCGTCCGTGAGTCGACCGACCGCTGGATCGCCGTGCTCGACACTCCCGTCGAGCACCTCCGGGCGCGCCCGGATCCCTCCCGGTGGACCACGCTCGAGTACGCCGCGCACGTGCGGGACGTCCTGCGGTTGTACCGGACCCGCCTCGCCCTGATGGTCGACGAGGACGACCCGCTGTTCGCCAACTGGGACCAGGACGCGACCGCACGGGACGAGCGCTACAACGAACAGGACCCGGCGATCGTGGCGGTCGAATTGCACGAGGCGGGCCTCGCGCTCGCCGACGCGTTCGACGCCATCGACGGCGACCAGTGGCAGCGCCGCGGCCGGCGCAGCGATGGCGCCTCGTTCACCATCGCCACGTTCGCCCAGTACATGATCCACGACCCGATCCACCACCTCTGGGACGTCGACGCCACTCCCCTGAACCCGAAAGTGGCCGATCCCGCTGCGGACATCGCGCATTTTCGGGTTCGCGAGGCGAATTTCGACGGCATCTAGAGTGGCGCGATGGCCGAGGGCTAGCTCGTCGAGGCGGCGCACGGGTTGCGGGCGGCGATCGAGGCGCACGCCGACGACGGCGAGCGGCTGCGGCGACTGCCGATGCCGACGGTGAAGGCGCTCGTCGATGCCGACCTGATGCGGATGTGCGTGCCGGCGATCTACGGCGGTCCGGAGGCCGACCCGATGACGATGGTCGCCGCGATCGAAGCGGTCAGCGCTGCGGACGGAGCAGCCGGATGGTGTTCGATGATCGCGTCGACCACCTCGTCGATGGCGGCGTTCCTCCCTGAGGCCACGGCGCGCGAGATCTACGGCGACCGGACCTCGATCACCGGCGGCGTGTTCGCCCCGAACGGGAACGGCGTGGCGACCCGGCGCAACGGCGTCGCCGGGTTCGAGGTGACCGGCCGCTGGGCGTGGGGGAGCGGCACGCAGCACTGCCGGTGGGTGCTCGGTGGCGCGTCGTGCGACGACGGGACGTTCCGCCTCTGCTGGGCGCCGCAGACCGACGTGAGCGTTCCACGACACCTGGTACACGTCGGGCATGCGGGGCTCGGGCTCGCTCGACTACTCGTTCGACGCCGCGTTCGTGCCGGCCGAGCGCACGATCCAACCCGGCGTCACGCGACCGGTCGTCGACACTCCGCTGGCGCGGTTCCCGAACTTCGCCCTCCTCGCCGCTGGCGTGTCGGCGGTCGGCCTCGGCATCGCCCGCCGCGCCCTCGACGAGTTGATCGATCTCGCCCAGGGCAAGACGCCGCAGTACTCCTCGCGCACGCTGGCGAGGAGCGGCTTCACGCAGATCGAGGTGGCCCGCGCCGACGCGCAGCTCCACGCGGCGCGCGCCTTTCTCCTCGAGCAGTTGGCGGACACGTGGCAGACGGTGCTGCGCGGCGACGAGGCGTCGATCGACGGCGCGCATCGGTATCCGTTCGGCTGCCGTCCACGCCGCGACCACCGCGGCGGCCGTCGCCGACACTGCGTTCACGCTCGCCGGCGGCACCGCGGTCTACGACACGAGCCGGCTCGGACGGGCACTCGCGCGACGCGCACGTCGTCACCCAGCACATCCAGACCGCGCCGAAGCTGAACGAGACGATCGGCAAACTCCTCCTCGGCGTCGACGTCGACACCGACCCTGTTCTGATTCGGCCTGTTCTGACGGCCCCCGATCCTCGTTTGCGTCGGGATTTCTGCGAACCGGTGCGCACAAATCGCTGACGCAAACGTGGGAATCGGTACGGTCGGCCGGATGGAGACGATCACGATCGAGCGCAACGGCGACGTGCTCGACGTGGTGATCGATCACCCGCGATCCGACCTCAACGCGGTCGACGCCACGCTCCACCGCGATCTCGCGGAACTGTTCGCCACGCTCAAGACGGAAGGCGACGCCCGGGCGATCGTGCTCACCGGATCGGGCACGGCCTTCTCGGCCGGCGGCGACATGGCGTGGTTCCCGGCACTGCGCGCGCCCGACCGGCTGAACGAACTTCGTCGCGAAGGCAAGCAGATCGTGTGGGACCTGCTCGACGTCGAAGTGCCGATCGTCTGCGCGCTGAACGGGCCGGCGGTCGGGCTCGGCGCGTCGATCGCGCTCCTCTGCGACGTGATCGTGATGGCCCACGATGCGATCATCCGCGATCCCCATGTCCAGGTCGGCCTCGTCGCCGGCGACGGTGGGGCGGCGATCTGGCCGCTCCTGCTCGGGCCGCTCGCCGCGAAGCGCCACCTGATGCTCGGTGTCCCGCTCGGTGCCGCCGAGGCGGTCCGGCTCGGCGTCGCGTCGGAGGCGTGCGGCGTCGACGAGATCCTCGACGTCGCCCATCGGTGGGCCGATCGCCTCGCGGCGCAGCCGCCGCTCGCCGTCCAGGGCACGAAGCTCGCGGTCAACGCGCAGATCAAGCAGGCGCTGCTGTCGAGCTTCGACCTGTCGACCGCGCTCGAGATCGCCTGCTTCCACTCCGCCGACCACGCCGAAGCGGTCAACGCCTTCGTCGACAAGCGACCGGCCACGTTCCACGGGAGATGACGATGACTGCAACCGACGGCAACGACCACCCTGCAGCGGAACGGTTCTGCAGCTGAACGGCTCGACCCGATCGAGGCGATCATGACCACCCGGGCGATCCGGCGGTTCACGCGACGAGCCCGTGACCGACGACGAGATCGCCACCTGCCTGCGCGCCGCCCAGCAGGCGCCCGAGCGGGGGCAACGTTCAGGCGCAGCAATATGTGGTCGTCACCGATCAGGGAACGAAGGCCGACGTGGCGCACTGGTACAAGGTGTCGTTCGATCGGTACCGGGAGTCGTTGCCCGACCCGAAGGGCTTCCGCGACGAGGCGGCCCGGGCATCGTGGACCCGGACCCGTGACGCCAGCCAGTACCTCGCCGACCACATCCAGGACGCGGCCGCGATCGTGTTCTTCCTCCAGCCGATCATCCCGTGGGGTGCGGTCGACGACGAGGGAGCGATGGACATCGGTCGGCTCGACGCCAGCATCTATCCAGCCGTGCAGAACTTCTGCGTCGCGGCTCGCTCGCTCGGCATCGGCACCGCGCTCACCACGGTCATCCGCATCCACGCCGCCGAGACGCTGGCCGCCCTCGGCGTGCCCGCCAACGACGACGGCTCGCCGCGGTTCGAGATCGCGGCGTGCGTGCCGATGGGCCGGCCGGTCGGCAACTTCGGCGTGGCACCGCGCAAGCCTGCGGCGGCCGTGACCCACTGGAACACGTTCGGGAACCGGCGCCGCGACCCCGAGCGTCCGTGAGCCATCTGGCGGGTGACTAGCGTCACTCTTCTATGAGCGACATCAACACCTTGGCCGACGTCGTCCGCGTCAACGGCGCCGGGCTGCCCGACAAGATCGCACTGGTGCAGGCCGGGCGCGACTCGGTGACCTGGGCGCAGTTGCTGCGAGCGCGCGGCGCGGACCGCGCAAGCCCTTGCCGATGCGGGGGTGGGTGCCGGCGACCGGGTGGCGTTCCTCGACAAGAACAGCATCGAACACTTCGACGTGAGCTTCGGTGCGGCGATGTTGAACGCAGTGAGCGTCGACGTCAACTGGCGGCTGGCCGCACCCGAGGTGCAGTACATCGTCGACGACGCCGATGCCACCGTGCTGATCGTCGGCCCCGACTTCGTGCCGGTGCTCGATGCGATCGTCGATCAGCTGCCGAAGGTGACGAAGTTCGTCGTCATCGGCGGTCATCCCGACCACGAGGACTACGACGAGTGGATGGCTCGATATCCGGCCGACGACCCGGGCGCGCAGGCCGCCGCCGGCGATGTGGCGTTCCAGCTCTACTCCTCGGGCACCACCGGCCGACCCAAGGGGGTGATGCTGAGCAACCACAACCTGTTCGCGCTCCTGCCGATGGCCAGGGACATGTGGGGGATCGCAGCGCGATTCGGTGAACCTCGTTGCCATGCCGCTGTTCCACATCGGCGGCGGCGGGTGGGCGGTCGCCGGGATGTACGAGGGGGCGACGTCGGTGATCGTCCGCGACATCGATCCCGCCGCGCTGATCAGGACGATCGAGTCGGAGCGCATCACGCACGCGTTCCTCGTCCCCGCGGTGTTCCAGTTCATGCTCATGGTGCCCGGTGTCGAGGACGCCGACTTCTCCAGCCTCGAGACGCTCGTCTACGGCGCATCGCCGATCAGTGAAGAAGTCCTGGCGAAGTGTGTCGACACGTTCAAGTGCAAGTTCTGGCAGGCATACGGCCTGACCGAGACGACCGGCGCCGTCGTCAACCTCGCTCCGGAGGATCACGACACGACCGGGCCCAACCGACACCGGCTGCGGTCGTGCGGCCTGCCCGGCCCGGGTGTCGAGTTGCGGATCGTCGGCGAGAACGGCGAGTGTGCCGTCCGCGAGGTGGGCGAGATCTGGATCCGCTCGACACAGAACACGATCGGCTACTGGAACCTGCCCGAGGAGACCGCCAAGGCCTTCACGGAGGACGGCTGGTTCAAGTCGGGCGACGCCGGCTATCTCGACGAGGACGGGTACCTGTACATCCACGACCGCGTGAAGGACATGATCGTGTCGGGCGGCGAGAACGTCTATCCGGCCGAGGTGGAGAACGTGCTGATGGCCCATCCCGCGATCGCCGATGTCGCCGTCATCGGCGTGCCGCACGAGAAGTGGGGCGAGACCGGCAAGGCGATCGTCGTCGTCGCGCCCGGCTGCGAAGTGACCGAGGCCGAGATCATCGCCTTCGCCAAGGAGCGTCTGGCGACGTTCAAATGCCCCACGTCGGTCGAGTGGCTCGACGTACTGCCCCGCAATCCGTCGGGGAAGGTCCTCAAGAAGGACCTCCGCGAGCCGTACTGGGAAGGCCACGAACGCCGCGTCGGCTGATCCCCGATCCCGCCAACAATCCACGTTTGCGTCAGGATCTCTGCGGACCGGTCCGCAGAAATCCTGACGCAAACGACGTGGGCGGTGTCAGGCCGACAGGAAGCGGATGATGGCGGGGAAGGCGGTGGGGTCCTGGATCATGAAGATGTGTCCGCCGTCGAAGATCTCGAGCTGGGCGTTCGGGATCCGCTCGGCGAGGAGTTCGCTGTTGGCGAGCGGCGCGAGGTCGTCGTACCGACCGGCACACACGAGCGTGGGCGCGTCGATGGAGCCGAGCGCGTCGACCACGTCGTGGCCGGCACGGGCCGTCAGCTGCCGACGCAGTCCGGTGGCCGCCTCGGACGGGAGCGGCCGTCGTGCATCGGCGGCCATCTGTTCGTAGAACGCGCCGAGGCCGGGGATCGGCTCGTCGGCGGCGGGATCCCACCGGCGATCGGTGATCCGCATCCGGAGCGCGAAGGTCTCGTCGTCGTACTCGGCCGGCAGTTCGTGCAGCGGGTACGAGGGGTGGGCGCCACCCGGTGACGTGCAGCAGAGGACGAGACGGTCGATGCGCTGCGGATGACGGACGGCGAGGTTCAGCGCGACCATGCCACCGAAGCTCGTTCCCACGACGTCGCGCGCGATCCCATCCGATCGCTGTGATCAGCGCGGCAGCATCGTCGGCGTAGTCGGCCATCGTCGGCTGGCGATCGTCGCCGCCCGTGGTCTGCCCGAGGCAGCGCTGGTCGTACGACAGCACGGTGAACGAACGCGTCAGCGGGTTGACCGATGCCGGCATCCGCCGCAGATCGCCGCCGGTGCCGCCGATGTTGAGCAGCGGCGGACCGTCACCGTGGATCTCGTAGTAGATGTCGAGTCCGTTCGCGTTCACCCTTGGCACCCGCCCATCGTTGCCGAACCCCGCCCGATCACACCGGTCCAACGCTCGCCCAGTCGGCGTTTGCGTCGAAATTTCTGCGCACCGGTGCGCCGAAATCCCGACGCAAACGAGGATTGGGGACCGGACGGTCGGCATTCGGGCAGGGGTCACACCCTGGGCAAAGGTGCGGGGAGCCCGCTCGTTCGCTCGTGAATCGCCGATAGCGTGGTCTGTCGTGTCTCCCAGCGACCTGAACCTTCTCGAGCCCTCTGTGAACGTCGAAAACAACGATCCCTTCGCCACGACCGACGACTCGCCGGCGGGCGAGTTGCAGCATCGTCGCGACTTGCGCAACATGGCGATCGTCGCCCACGTCGACCACGGCAAGACCACGCTCGTCGATGCGCTCCTGCACCAGTCCGGAGCGTTCCGCACCAACGAGAACGTCGCCGATCGCGTCATGGACTCCGGCGACCTCGAGCGGGAGAAGGGGATCACGATCCTCGCCAAGAACACCTCGCTCGTGTGGCACGACAAGCGGTCCGACACCGACGTCACGCTGAACATCGTCGACACGCCAGGCCACGCCGACTTCGGTGGCGAGGTCGAGCGGGCGCTCACGATGGTCGACGGCATCGTCCTGCTCGTCGATGCCGCTGAAGGTCCGCTTCCGCAGACCCGATTCGTGCTCCGCAAGGCCCTCGCCCGCAACCTCCCCGTGATCCTCGTGATCAACAAGGTCGACCGGCCCGACGCCCGCACCGGCGAGGTCATCGACGAGGTGTACGAGCTGTTCTTCGACCTCGACGCCAAGGAACACCAGGTCGAGTTCCCGATCGTCTACTGCTCGGGTCGTGACGGTTGGGCCACGCTCGACCTCGACGAGGCCGAGGCGCTCGTCGCCGCCGGCGGCAGCGGAGGCGGCAAGGATCTCACCGAACTGGTGCAGGTGCTGCTCGACAGCATCCCGACGCCGACCTACCACGAGGGCGCGCCGCTCCAGGCGTGGGTCACGAACCTCGACGCCTCGCCGTACCTCGGCCGCCTCGCGCTGCTGCGCGTGTTCGAAGGCACGATCCGCAAGGGTCAGAGCGTCGCCTGGTGCAAGCGCGACGGCACGATCAGCCGGGCGAAGATCGCCGAGCTGTTCCTCACCGAGCACCTCACCCGCGTGTCGGTCGACGAAGCCCGCCAAGGCGATCTCGTCGCCGTCGCCGGTATCGAGGACATCTACATCGGCGAGACGCTGGCCGATCCCGACGATCCCCGTGCGCTCCCCGTCATCACCGTCGACGAGCCGGCGCTGGCGATGACGATCGGTATCAACACGTCGCCGCTCGCCGGCCGCGAAGGCTCCAAGCTCACCGCCCGCCTCGTGAAGAACCGGCTCGACCAGGAGCTCGTCGGCAACGTCAGCATCCGCGTCAACCCGACCGATCGACCCGATGCCTGGGAGGTCCAGGCTCGTGGCGAGCTGCAGCTGGCGATCCTCGTCGAGCAGATGCGCCGCGAGGGTTTCGAGCTCAACATCGGCAAGCCGGTCGTGCTCACCAAGGAGATCGACGGCAAGCTCCATGAGCCGGTCGAGCGCGTCACGATCGACGTGCCCGAGGAGCACCTCGGAGCGGTCACGCAGCTGCTCGCCATCCGCAAGGCGCGGATGCAGAACATGTCCGGGTCCGGTTGGGTGCGCCTCGACTATCTCGTGCCGGCCCGTGGCCTCATCGGCTTCCGCACCGAGTTCCTCACCGAGACCCGTGGCACCGGTGTGATCAGCCACACGTTCGAGGGCTACGAGCCGTGGGCCGGCGAGATCCGCGCCCGCCAGTCCGGCGTGCTCGTCGCCGATCGCAGCGGCCCCACCACCACCTACGCGATGACCAACCTGCAGGATCGGTCGGCGATGATGGTCGGCCCCGGCACCGAGGTGTACTGCGGCATGATCGTCGGCGAGAACTCCCGCGCCGGCGACATGGACGTCAACATCTGCAAGGAGAAGAAGCTCACGAACATGCGGGCGTCCTCCTCCGACACGACCGTGACGTTGACGCCGCACCGCCAGCTGTCGCTCGAAGGTGCGCTCGAGTTCATCGCCGACGACGAGTGCGTCGAGGTCACCCCGAAGAGCATCCGCCTCCGCAAGGCCGACCTCGACCCGAGCAACCGCGCCCGCGAAGCCAAGCGCCGCTCCCTCGCCAGCTGACTCGTTGGTCGACCCCACGCAACAGGTCACGGGCCGGTGATGGTGGCGTGGTCGGGTTCGTGGAGGTCGATCGCGATGTTGTCCTGCTCGTGGACGCCGGTCGCGCCCCACGCCAGTAGTCCGACGCGACACCGTTCCCAGTAGTTGCCGCTCACCTGGCAGCCGGCCGCGCCCCGCTGCAGCACGCATCCGCTGTCACCGTCGAACACGGCGTTCCCGTCGACCAACGCCTGTGACCCGCCATCGACGTCGACGGCCCGAGTCGTGCGCGACACCCGGTTGCCGTGGACGTGGGCACGCTCCGTCGCCTCGAGCCGGACGCCCCACCAACGGCTGGTGATCGTGCACCCCCGCACGATCGTGGCGATCGTGCCGCGGGCCCGCACCGCGCACCAGTGGCCGGAGACGGTGCACGAGTCGATCTCGTGGTCGTCGCCGCCGACCAGATCGATGGCCGCGTCGTCGACTCCGGAACCGCCCAGCTCGCACCGCGACACGGTGAGGTGATTGCAATCCGGCCGCGCTGATGCGCCCCGCAGCCGTCGCCCGGACGACGGCGCCGTCGGCTCGTGCCGCCACCTCGCCATCGATCGTGCATCCGAGCACGGTGGCGAAGTCCCCGACGATCTCCACGGCGATGTCGGGTCGCGTCACGCTCGCGCCGCGTCTCCTGGCCGGTCACCTGATCTGGCCCGCGCTCGCCCGCCGGCGTGACACGAACGTGCTCGAGCCTGGCGTTGCGGTCGAGGCGCAGCGGCGATCCGCTGGCCACCCTGATCGACGTACGGCCGGCGCCGAGCCCCCGCAGCACCACACCGGGAGGCACCGTCACCGAGCCGACGTAGTGGGCATCGCCGAGCTGCACGATGTCGCCCGCCGACAGCGTTGTCGAGCAACGGCTGCAGCGGCAGCAGCGGTCGAGCCGTCGGCTCGAACAACGTGTCCGGCGCGTCGACGTCGACGAGTTCGATCCGGAAGGTCCTGATCGAGTCGATCGAGGGGGCGCCGCTTGCCTGGGTGGCCGGTCGTCGATCGGGTTCGATCTGCAGACCGTGCTCGTCGTGGCGGAACGCGACCGGCTGATCCGCTCGCTGCCGGCGCCGGGTGGACGGCCGTGATCGAGACCACGCGATGGGACGTACGGTCGATGTCGGCGAACACGCCCCGCCCGCGCAGATCGATCGCGTGCAGCGCACCGTCGAGCACGAGATAGCGGACATCGTCGTCGCCCCACGTCGTCCACGGCACGGCCCGATCGAGGAGATCACGGTGTTCTCGGATCCAGACCCCAGCGTCGCGGAGCGATCGCGCCGCGTGGGCGGGAACTTCTCCGGCCGACGTCGGGCCGACGCTCAGCCGGAGGTGACCGCCCTTGGCGACGACTTCGGTGAGCAGGTCGACCACATCGAAACCCGTGAGTTGGTGTTCGGGTCGCTCGGCCCGGTTGTACCCGAGGCTGGGGCCCAACCCTCGCCGCAGCTCCCACGATCCGGTCGAGGGCTCCGAACTCCCGTCGACGAGTACCCGATCGGTGCCGAACGTGCTCGCGAGGTCGGCGCGCTGTCGCTCGACGGTTGCGGTGCGGATCTCGTCGGTGATGCTGTCGCGGCTCGGGACGTCGACCGAGTAGCGGGTGGCGAACTCCGAGGTTCCGATCGTCACACGCCGCCGCGAACTCGCTGCAGCACGTCACGCCGGGGACCACGTTCGACGGTCGTGCGATCGGCATCCGGGTGCGTTCCACCAGCACCATCCGTCGGGGTCACGGGCGTGGACCTCGACCTGCGTCATCCCGGCTTCGACGGCGAGCCGGGCCCATTCCTCCGCGTCGAACCGTTCGAACGTGAGCAGGTCGACGAAGTCGTCGAAGCGGCTCGACATGGCCCCACCGGTCGCGGTGGTCCGCGAGCACCTCGACGAGTCCGTCCGAACCGTCCTCTCCGAGGTACTCGGCGGTAGCGGCGGGCGTCGTAGCCGATCGGGGCCCACGCCGGAACGGCGGCCACACTGTTCTGGACCACGAGCCCGAACCGTTGCTCGTTCCACCACGTCGGGGTGTCCATCTCCGCGCGAGTCTCGCACGGCTCGGCCCGCGAACCGAGGACCCGATCGAGCCGATTTCGCGGCCATACTGCGATGGTGGCTGAACCGACCGACGAGCTCGACGACGGCCTGCGCCTCAAGCTCGCCCGGCTCGACGATGAGCTCGACCGCCTCGAACGGGTGGTGGTCGCCTTCAGCGGCGGTGCCGATTCGGCCTTCCTGACGGCGTACGCGGCGCGCACGCTCGGTCACGATCACGTCCATGCGGTGACGGCGGTGTCACCGTCGCTGGCCGGTGACGAGGAAGCCGACTGTCGCCAGCTCGCCGCGGAGTGGGATCTGCGCTGGACGCCGGTCATCACGGCGGAGATGGAACGGGCGGCGTACCGCGTCAACGACACCGACCGGTGCTTCCACTGCAAGGCCGAACTGATGGATGTCCTCGAGCCGATCGCCCGCGCCGAACAGGCGGTGATCGTGCTCGGGGTGAACACCGACGATCTCGGCGACCATCGCCCCGGGCAGAAGGCCGCCGAGGACGCGGGCGCCGAGTTCCCGCTCGTCACCGCCGGATTCGACAAGGCCGACGTCCGCCGAGCCTCGCGCCACCTCGGGCTGCGCACGTGGGACAAGCCGGCGGCGGCGTGTCTCGCCAGCCGCATCCCGTACGGCACGGTGGTCACCGTCGGGCTGCTCGGTCGCATCGACCGGGCCGAAGCAGCGCTGCACCGACTGGGGCTGCGTCAGGTCCGGGTCCGGCACTACGGCGACACGGCGCGCCTCGAGGTCGAACTGGCCGAGATCCCCACCGTGGTCGCGCAACGCGCCGCGGTCGTCGACCGCGGTGCGGTCCGCCGGCTATCGATACGTCACGCTCGACCTCGAGGGTTTCCGGAGCGGCAACCTCAACGACTGATCCGGCGGCGCCGATCGGCCGGACGGTGCGTTCGCCGATGTTCAGGGAGCACGTCGAGCAGTACGGTGGATCGCCTGCCACGACTGTTCCGCGATCGGGTTCACGCCGGGCAGGCCCTCGCCGACCTGCTGCGCGATGAACGTGACCAGAGACGGCGGCCGGACGCCGTCGTGCTGGCGCTCCCGCGCGGTGGCGTCCCGGTGGCCGCGGAGGTTGCCCGCGCGCTCGACGTCGAACTCGACGTGATCGTCGTGCGCAAGATCGGCGTGCCCGGTCAGGAGGAACTGGCGATGGGGGCGATCGCGTCCGGCAACGTCGAGATCCGGAACGAGTCGCTGATCTCTGCGCTCGGGATCAGCGATCGACAGTTCGACGACGCGCGCCGCCTGGCAGCGACGAGCTCGAACGGCGCGAACGGAAGCTCGGCCGTCTGGGAATCCCGCCGACCGTCCGCGGCCGGTCGGCTGATCGTGTCGACGACGGCGTGGCCACCGGGGCGACGATGCAGGCCGCCGTCGCGGCGCTGCGTCGCCTCGACCCCCGCACGATCACCATTGCCCTCCCCGTCGCCCCGCCCGACACGGTGGCCGGCCTCGAACGCATCGCCGACCGGGTGGTCTGCGTGCACCAGCCCGACCCGTTCGGCGCGGTCGGCGCGTCGTACGACGACTTCACCCAGACCTCCGACGACGAGGTTCGGCGCCTGCTGGAACAGGCGCGCGATCGCATGTCGCGCGGCGGTGGGTGATCGCCGTCAGAAGACCGGTGTGCGGCCCGATTGATGCCGGTCCGCGCCGTCCACGTAACGTCGCCGCCATGAAGCTGTCGATGAACATCAACTACTCGGGCGACTTCCACGCCGACGTGCAGAAGGTCGTGGATCTGGAGAAGGCCGGCCTCGACGTCGTGTGGGTCCCCGAGGCGTACAGCTTCGACGCCGTGTCACAGATGGGCTATCTGGCCGCCAAGACCGACACGATCGAGATCGGGTCGGGCATCCTCAACGTGTTCTCCCGCACCGCAACGTGCATGGCGCAGACCGCGGCCGGCCTCGACTTCGTGTCGAACGGGCGGTTCATCCTCGGGCTCGGGGCATCCGGCCCGCAGGTGATCGAGGGCTTCCACGGCGTGCCCTACGAGAAGCCGATGCCGCGCATCCGCGACTACATCAACGTCTGCCGGATGACGTGGAAGCGCGAGAAGGTCGTCTACGACGGCCCGACCGTCAAGGTGCCGCTCCCCGAGGGTCAGGGAACGGGACTGGGCAAGCCGTTGAAGATCATCAACCACCCGGTGCGCGAGCACATCCCGATCTTCTGGGCGAGCCTGATGGGCCAGTCGGTCAAGAACACCGCCCAGCACGCCGACGGCTGGCTGCCGATCTTCTTCGACCCGGAGAAGTTCCACACGGTGTGGGGCGACGATCTCAAGGCCGGCCAGGCCGAGCGCGATCCGGAGCTCGGCCCGTTGCAGATCTCCGCCGGCGGCATGGTCGCCATCGGCGACGAACTCACGGGCGACGCCCAGACGCGGATCCTCGACTTCGCCCGCCCGAGCCTCGCCCTGTACGTCGGTGGCATGGGAGCCCACGACCAGAACTTCTACAACACGATCTGCCAGAAGTACGGCTACGTCGACGAGGCGATCGAGGTCCAGGACCTCTACCTGTCGGGCAAGAAGGACGAGGCCGCCGCGGCCGTCCCGGCGGAGATGGTCGAGAAGACGAACCTCGTCGGACCGGTCGGCTACGTCAAGGAACGCCTGGCCGCGTACAAGGAGGCCGGGGTCACCCACCTCTCGGTCAACGCCGTCGGCGAGGACCCCGTCAAGACGATCGAAGAAGCTCCGCGACCTGCTGTGAGGCGGCGTCGTGGGTCAGGCACCAGGCCAGTGACAACTAGACCATGCCGCGCAGCCACCAGAGGCTGAGCGACCAGGCGATCGAGAGCAGGAGGAACGCGGCGAGGGCCCACGCCCACGTCAGCTCCTTGACGATCTCGATCTCCTCGCCGAGGGTCTCGCCGAGCGAGCTCTCGATCGAGGAGTAGGCGTCGGCGAGTTCGTCGCCGGTCTCGGCCACGAACGCTTCGCCGCCGGTCGTCTCGGCCACCATCTCGAGGTCGGCGGGACGCACGGGTACGTCGACGATCTGGCCGCTCACTGGATCGACGATCGTGCCGCTCTCGGTGCCGAAGGCGATCGTGTACACGGGGATGCCGGCGGCCGCCGCTTCCTCGGCGCCTTCGGAGGTGAGCCGGCCGACCGTGGTCTCACCGTCGCTGAGCAGCACCAGCACGCCGGGCGCCCTTTCGGTATCGGATTCGGGGTCGGACTCGGGGTCGGCCGAGTTCACGAGCAGTTTGGTTCCCGCCGACAACGCATCGCCGATCGCCGTCGATTCGGCGAGTTCGAGGTTGTCGATGCCGCGGTCCATCGCATCGCGATCCAACGTCGGGTTCACGTCGATGTTGACCTGACCGGAGAACGAGATCAGCCCGACCTCCACACCCGGATCGACCGCATCGACGAAATCGTGCGCTGCCTGCTGGGCCGCGACGAATCGGGTCGGATCGACGTCGTCGGCCTCCATCGACAGCGACACGTCGAACAGCACGACGATGCGACCCTCGCTCCTCGTCCGCTCCGTCGATCGCTCGACGGGCCGGGCGATGGCGATCACCGCGACCGTCAGCCCGAGCAGCTGGACGCCGGCCACGACGTGCCGCCGCCAGCGTGGCCGCTTCGGCGCGACCCGATCGAGCAGTTCGACCTGGGTGAAGCGGACCGTCGCCGCCCTGCGCCACCGCAGGACCACGACGTACAGCACGGCGAGTGCCACCGGGATGATGAGGAGCCAGAGACGGCCGGGGGCGAGGAAGTCGGTGCTCATCGCTTGATCACCCCGCCGCGGACCGCCTGGGTACGGCGGTGTTGCGTGTGCGACACGATGGCGGCGAGCCAGTCGCTGTCGGTGCTCAACTCGATCGTGTCGGCACCCGCACGGCCGAGCGCATCGTCGCGTTCGGTCCGCGCCGCGGCAGCCGCGGCGATGAACCGCTCCTGCACCGCCCGCGTGACGCGCACCTCGCGCACGGCGCCCGTCGCCGGGTCGGACACGTCGACGAGTCCGATCGGCGGGATGTCGAACTCGCGGGGGTCGTTCACCGTGATGGCGAGGAGATCGTGGCGCAGCGACAGCCGACCGAGCGGGACGCTCCAGCCCTCCGACAGGAAGTCGGAGATCACGGCGACGAAGCCGCGCCGCTTGGCGAGGGCGCCGACCCGGTCGAGCGCGCCGGCGAGGTCGGCGCGGCCCTGTCCGAGCGCGTCAGGGGGCGAGGCGAGCGTCGACAGGACGGCGCGCACCTGATTCGATCCGTTCCGGGGCGGGACCACGTGGATGCTCGGCCCAGCAACCAGGATGGCGCCGAGCCGGTTCTGGTTGCGCGCCGTGAGGAAGCCGACCGCAGCGGCCGCCGCCATGGCGATCTGCGACTTCTCGTTCGGCACCGTGCCGAACCGCATGGTCGCCGACGCGTCGATCACGAGCCAGGCGGTGAGGTCGCGGTCGGCGATCTGCTCGCGGACGTAGGTCTCGTTCGTGCGGGCCGACACGTTCCAGTCGATGCGGCGCACGTCGTCGCCCGGCTGGTACAGCCGCGACTCACCCGGCTCGCTGCCGTGACCCGGCGTGATGCCCTGGTGGTTGCCGTGCAGGACGCCGTCGAGGCGCCCGTTGATCGTCAGTTCGAGCGTGCGCAACAGTTCGGCGACGGCCTCGGTGGGCGGCCCTTCGGCCCACGCGGTGCCCGGTCGATCGCCCGTCGCCGGCGTCGGGCGAGCATTCCAGGCGTTGTTCGCCGTCTTCGCTTTGGCCGGAGCGACGCTCGTCGGCGGGAGGCTGTGCACGTTCAGCTCCCGCTGACGGCACCGTTGTTGGGCTTCGGCGACACCCACGCGGCGGGCACCGTGGAGAGCATCCGTTGGATCACGTGGTCGGTCGTGATGTCCCGGGCGAGCGCGTCGTAGGTCAGCAGCAGGCGGTGGCGGAGGATCTCGGGGGCGAGGTCGAACACGTCCTGCGGCGTGGCGTAGGTGCGGCCGCGGAGCATGGCGAGGGCACGGGCGCCGCGGACGAGGTTGAGCGAGGCGCGCGGGCTCGCCCCGAGACCGATCACCGAACTCAGGTCACCGAGCCCGAACTGGTCGGGGGTGCGTGTGCACTGGACGAGATCGACGGCGTACTGGCTCACCGAACGATCGACGAAGACGCGGTCGGCCTTGGCCTGCAGGGCGCTGAGCTGATCGAGCGTGATCACCTGATCGGCCAGCGGTGCCTCGATGCTCATCCGGTCGATGATCAGCATCTCCTCGTCCGTCGTCGGGTAGTCGAGGACGATCTTCATCATGAAGCGGTCGCGCTGGGCGTCGGGGAGCTGGTACACGCCCTCCGATTCGATCGGGTTCTGCGTGGCCACCACGAAGAACGGCTTGGGCACCTGGTGCGTCACGCCGCCGATCGTCACCTGCTGTTCCGCCATCACCTCGAGCAGTGCCGACTGGACCTTCGCCGGAGCGCGGTTGATCTCGTCGGTGAGCAGGAAGTTGACGAACACCGGACCCAGCTCGACGTCGAACGTCTCGCTGCTGGCGCGGTAGATGCGGGTGCCGACGATGTCGGAGGGGAGCAGGTCGGGGGTGAACTGGATGCGGGCGAACGTTCCGCCGACCACGTCGGCCAGCGTCTCGGCGGCCAGCGTCTTGGCGAGACCGGGCACCGATTCGAGCAGGCAGTGGCCGCGGCAGAGGACGCCGACGAGGAGTCGTTCGAGGAGGCGCGTCTGGCCGACGATCACCTTGCGGAGTTCGAAGAAGATCTTCTCGAACGTCTCCGCGGTGCTCGGGTCGTCCATCATCGCCGGGGGAGCGGCTTCGATGTTCATGCGCACGAGACCGTACTTGCGCATCCCGCGACCGGTCACATGTCGATACGAATTCACGACGCACCCTTACCTGATGCGCCGCGTGGCCGCGCCAGGTGTGCCCGTAACCTGGACTCATGGCCGATGCTCCCGCCGATCCCGATGATGGATACGGCGATGACGGGCAGCCGTTCGACGCCGTCGATGACGGTCTCTCGCCGGCCGATCGCGCGATCGCCAAGCGGCTCTCGATGATCGAGGCCGGCCGCCGCAAGGGCGGGGTGCTCGGGGCGGCCGCCGCCGGTGCGATGCTCGGGCTGCGCGACGTCTACGAAGGCCCGCCGAAAGAGGACACGATCGTCGAGATCGCCGAGAGCCCCGGCGAGCCGGGCGACATCGACACCGACGGCATCGAGGTGTCGGTCGGCGGCGTCGACGTGTGGGCGCCACCGCCGCCGCGCCGAGACGGCGCGGACGCTCAGGCCGACTGAAACGCGCCGGGCTGCCGCAACATCCGCCGGTGCCACCGACTGGGTGTCAGCAGGATCGCTCGTGGTTCGTCCTCGAACATCCACCGTGCGAAGTTCCGGCGACCCCAGTCACCGCTCGACGCCACGACCCGCAGCGCGCCGCGCGCGCCCGACGACGTCGACAGGACACGACCGAGCAGCGCCGACATGCGATGGTCGGCGATCAGATGGTGAGCGACGGCGCGCTCGTAAGCGGCCGTAGCGACGTCGGGCTGGCCGGCGCCGGCGCCCAGGATCGATTCGGCGGCCAGCCGGCCGGTGAGCAGCGCTTGGCCGATCCCCTCCCCGGTCATCACGTCGGTCGCCGCTGCGGCGTCGCCGACGAACAGCGTGCGTCCGCAGGTGAGGGCGATGTTGTCGATGCGCGCCGGAATCGGCCAGGCCGTGTGGCGGTCCTCGAGTTCGACCTGTTCGCCGAGTGCCTCTCGGACGTGCGGCCGCTGGAGCAGGTCCTCCCACAGGCCCTTCATCGACTGGATCCGGCGTTCACCGTCGCGGAGCACACCGAAGCCGATGTTGGCCCGACCGTTGGGGAGCGGGAAACGACCAGGCGTAGCCGGGGGTGAGGTCGGGCTCGAACCAGACGTACAACTGCTCGGCGGCGGGGCCGGTGACGTTCCGGGCGTACTGGCGGAAGCCGTGCCACTCCCCGAGGTATCCCGCCTCGCCCGCTCCGAGTGCCTTGCGGGTGGGGCTCCACATTCCGTCCGCCGCGACGACGTATCGCGCCTCGATCGTGAGCCCGGCGGCGGTCACGGTGATCGAGTCCCTGCCGGTGGCGAGCCCCTCGAACGCGATGCCGTCGCGGATGTCGGCGCCCGCCTTCCTGGCGAGTTCGACGCAGCGCATCGTCGAGTTGCAGTCGTGGAGCGACGGCGGCGTACTTCCCGTCATCGGGCAGCGGCACCACGACCTCACGCCCCGACGGTGAGCGCAGCGCGGCCCGGTCGACGTCGTACCAATCGATGACCGCCCCGTGGTCGAAACCCAGTCGATCGAGCTCGCGCAAGGCGAGCGTGGTCAGCCCGTCGCCGCAGCACTTGTCGCGCGGGAACGTCGCCTTGTCGAGCACGATCACCGATCGCCCCGCTCGTGCCAGCGCGATCGCAGCCGCCGACCCCGCCGGGCCGGCACCGATCACCACCACGTCGGCACTGAGGGTGCGGGGTGGTTCGGCAACAGCGCTGCTCACGGCCCACAGGCTACGGGGCCCCTCCTCCCACCCGGCTCCTCCGACGAGCCCACGCACCGGGAGTCGGGTATTTCGTGCTGTCGGGTATTTCGTGCAGGGCGTGGGTGCTCCAAATACCCGACTCCCCGCGATGACGATCGGTTCGACCGTGCCGGCCCCGTCAGTCGAGGTGCCGTCAGCCGAGGTGCCGTCAGCCGAGGTGCCGTCAGCCGAGGTGATAGTCGCGTCGGGTGGCGGTGGCGTAGGGACCGGTGCGCGTGCGGTGCAACCGCGTGGCGTTGACCCGCGCCCGCCACGACGGCAGCAGCGCGTACGCCTGGTCGCCAGGGCAGGCCGTGGCGCTGGTGTCGCGGTGGCCGGAGATCGTCGACGTGGTGACCTCGGCGCCCGCCGGGTACTTGTTCGACCCGCGGGATGTGAACGTCACCGTGGCGTCCGGATCGGTGTCGACGTCGTAGCGGTCGGCGAGGAAGAGCAGCAGCCGGGCGAGCGAATCCTGCGCGGCAAGGGTCGGCGCCTGGTCGACGAAGTTGCCGATCAGACAGACCAGCTGGGCGAAGCCCTGGTTGCCTCCGGTGGCATCGGCCACTACGGGGCCGTCGAGCGATCCGGCGCGGCCCTCCCACACCGAGCCGTCCGGCCCGACGAAGAAGTGGTAGCAGACGTCGGGCCAGCCCTTGTCGTGACCGGTCTGGAAGGCGTAGGTCTGCCGGATCACCGCTCGCGGGTCGGGCACGGCGTTCGACGAGGCGGTGTGGTGCACGAGCAGGAACCGGACATCTTCGGGGCCCATCGGACGTTTCGGCGGGAGGTCGGCACCCCAGTCGTCGCGCGGGTGGATGTCGAGACCTGCGGCCACCGTGATCGGCGCGAGCCCGCGCGCATCGGCCGCCACCGCGCGCCGCGAGCCACCCGTGAGACCGATCGCGGCGAGCGTCGCGGCACCGGTGATCAGGTCGCGGCGCGTCGGGTGCCGGCGGTCCGCGTCGGGTGGGAGTCACACACGGGCGTGACTCTACGATGCGAGCGTCGGCGGCAAGGGGCCGCCGGAACACACGAGGGGAACCGAGAAACCATGGCTGGACTGGTCGAAGGACGCGTCGCGATCGTCACGGGCGCGGGGCGCGGCATCGGACGGGAACACGCGCTGAGCCTCGCCCGGCACGGCGCCAAGGTCGTGGTGAACGATCTCGGCGGCACGGTCGACGGCTCGGGGGGTGACCTGTCGCCGGCCCACGAGGTCGTCGAGGAGATCAAGGGGATGGGCGGCGAGGCGATCGCCAACGGCGACAACGTCGCCGACTGGGAAGGTGCGCAACGGCTGATCAACTCCGCGATCGAGACGTTCGGCGACCTGCACGCCCTCGTCAACAACGCCGGCATCCTGCGCGACCGGGTGCTCGCCAACATGACCGAACAGGAGTGGGACGCAGTCATCAACGTGCACCTGAAGGGCACGTTTGCACCGTCGCGATGGGCGGTCGCGTACTGGCGTGAGCAGGCCAAGGCGGGCAAGCCCGTCAGCGGACGAATCGTGAACACGACATCGGTGTCGGGCATCTACGGCAACGCCGGCCAGGCGAACTACGGCGCGGCGAAGGCCGGCATCGCGGCGTTCACCAACATCGTCGCCCTCGAGGTGGCGCGCTACGGCGTCACCGTCAACGCGGTCGGGCCGGTCGCCCTCACTCGGATGACCGAAGGGCTCGGACCTGCCCCGGAGACCGATGAGGCCCGCGAGGCCCGGGCCCCGCACTGGATCGCGCCGATCGTCACGTGGCTGTGCTCCGAGGAGGCCGCCGGTGTCACCGGCCGCGTGTTCGAAGCGTCCGGGCAGACGTTGGCCGTGGCCGAGGGGTGGGTCCGCGGCCCGTCGACCGACCCCGTCGACGACCCGACCGCAGCTCGGCCCGATCGTCGCCGACCTGCTGGCCAAGGCCCGCGGCAACTCGGGCATGGACGGCCGCACCGGCTCCTGGCCCCAGACCACCCTCACCTCCTGACCACCTCGTTCTCGTGAACTTGTTGCGTACCCGCGTACGCAACAAGTTCACGAGAACGGCTCATCGACCCAGATCAGACCATGACCCGCATCACACCATGAAGGGAAACCCATGCCACTGAACCCAGACGCCGTCGGCTCGAAGAGCGAGCCGGTCGAGACGAGTTGGACCTCGAAGGACGCGCTGCTCTACGCCGTCGGCATCGGTGCCGGCCGCGACGAGTTGGCCTTCACCACCGAGAACACGAACGGGGTCGACCAGCTCGTGTTCCCGACGTTCCCGGTCGTGATCGGGTGGGGTCGCGGGTCGGCGATGGGCAACATCGGCACGTTCAATCCGGCCCTGCTCGTGCACGGCCAGCAGTCGGTCACGCTGCACCGCCCGATCCCCGTCTCCGGCACGGCCACGATCACGAGTGAGGTGACGGGCATCTACGACAAGGGCAAGGCGGCAGTCGTCGTGACCGCGGCCGAGGCGTTGCTCGACGGAGAGCCGTTGTACACGAACACGATGTCGGCGTTCATCCGCGGTGAGGGCGGATGGGGCGGCGACCGGGGTCCGTCCGGCCCCAAGAACGTCCCGCCCGAGCGCGATCCCGATCACGTCGTCACGTACCAGACGTCGCCCGACCAGGCCTTCGTGTACCGCCTCTCGGGCGACCGCAACCCGCTGCACACCGATCCGTCGTTCGCCGCGATCGGCGGGTTCGACCGGCCGATCCTCCACGGTCTGTGCAGCTACGGATTCACCGGCCGGGCGTTGCTGCACTCGCTGTGCGGCAGCGATCCCGCGAACTTCCGGCACATCGAGGCACGCTTCGCCGCTCCGGTGTTGCCCGGCGACGCGCTGACGATCCGCATGTGGACGATCGGCGACGGCGAATCCGTGTTCACCACGAGCGCGGTCGACCCCGCCGACCCGTCGACCGACCGCGTCGTGATCGACCAAGGCCTCCTCCGCCACGCCTGACCGAACCGCACGCCGAGCCGAAAATCTCGTAACAGGGTGCGCTCCAACGCTCGATCGGGCTCAGAATCATTCGCGACTCGAGACGTTTCGGTGGGAGCGGGTCGGTCAGTGGGCGCAGGTGGCGACGAGGTGGGCGACGGCGTCGGCGAGGGCGACGTCGACGCGCTCGCCGGACCGACGGTCCTTGACCTCGATCGTCGGGTTGCTCTCGTCGGTGATGCCGCGGCCGACGACGACGATCGTCGGGATGCCGATCAGCTCGGCGTCCTTGAACCGCACGCCGGGCGACACACCGGCACGGTCGTCGAGCAGCACCGCCAGGCCCGCAGCTTCGAGGTCGGCCGAGAGCGCCTCGGCGGCGCCCAGCTGCGGTCCGCCGTCCTTGCCCGCCACCACGACGTGGACGTCGGCCGGAGAGATCTCGCGGGGCCAGCACAGCCCGATGTCGTCGAGTGTCGATTCGGCGATCGCCGCCACGCACCGCGACACGCCCACGCCGTAGGAGCCCATCGTCGGCGTGACCGGACGGCCCTGTTCGTTCTGCACGGTGAGCTCGAGCGCCTCGGCATACTTGCGGCCGAGCTGGAAGATGTGCCCGATCTCGACGCCGCGGGCGATCTCGACGGTCGACCCGCACGACGGGCACACGTCGCCGTCACGGATCTCGGCCGCCTCGATCGTGCCGTCGGGCGTGAAGTCGCGGCCGGCGACGAGGCCGATCACATGGCGCCCCGACGTGTCGGCCCCGGTGATCCACGACGTACCGGCGACGACCCGTGGATCGACCAGGTAGCGGATGCCTGACGACTTCTCCAGTCCGAGGACACCGGGCCCGATGTAGCCCTTGGCGAGCGCGGGATGGGCGGCGAAGTCCTCGTCGGTGAACGCCTCGACCTCGGCGGGTGCGACCTGCGCCTCGAGCCGCTTGAGGTCGACCTCGCGATCGCCGGGCAGTCCGATCGCCAGCGGAACAGCGGAGCCGTCGGGCTGCCGAAGCGTGACGATGACGTTCTTCAACGTGTCGGCGGCGGTCCATTCACGCTCGGGATGACGCAACTCCGGCACCGCGTTGACGTGCGTCGACCAAGCGTGGCGATGGTCGGCGTGTCCGGTGTGTCGTGGACGACGGCCGGCGGCGAGGCCGTCGAGCGGGATCGGTGCGGGTACCGGCGTGACGAACGCCTCGACATTCGCGGCGTAGCCACACGACCCGCAGCGCACGAACGTGTCCTCGCCGATCTCGAGCGGGGCGAGGAACTCCTCCGACGCCGATCCGCCCATCGCGCCCGACATCGCCGACACGATCACGAACGGCAGGCCGAGCCGCTCGAACAGGCGGATGTACGCCTCGCGGTGCTCCTGGTACGAGCGGTCGAGGCCCGTCGTCGTCGACGTCGAAGCTGTAGGAGTCCTTCATCACGAACTCGCGACCGCGCAGCAGGCCGGCGCGGGGGCGCGCCTCGTCACGGAACTTCGTCTGGATCTGGTAGAGGTGCAGCGGCAGGTCCTTGTAGGAGCTGTAGAGGTCCTTCACGAGCAGGGTGAACATCTCCTCGTGCGTCGGCGCGAGGAGGAAGTCGTTGCCCCGTCGGTCCTGCAATCGGAACAGGTTGTCGCCGTACTCGGTCCACCGGTTCGTCAGATCGTACGGTTCGCGGGGCAGCAGCGCCGGGAAGTGCACCTCCTGGAAGCCGGCCCGATCCATCTCCTCGCGCACCACCCGCTCGACGTTGCGCAGCACCTTCCAGCCGAGGGGGAGCCACGAGAACCCGCCGGGAGCGGCACGCCGGATGTAGCCCGCCCGGACCATCAAGCGGTGACTCGACACTTCCGCGTCGGCGGGGTCGTCCCGCAAGGTCCGCAGGAACAGGGTCGACATGCGCAGCACGGCCGGAACTGTAACGATCGAGCGCCGCGAGCGGCCGGTCTCCCTGGCCTCAACCGGCCGAAATCGGGTTATGATCAAGGTTCCGTTTGGTTCGGAACCGAAAGGCGTGGGGCCCGTCCCCACGCCTTGTTTGTTGAAAGCGGCCGGTTTTCGCAAGAAGCTGGCCATCAGAGATCGGCCGTCGAGCACGGCCAGAGAGTGAGAGGAGGCAGTCGGATGAGCGCAGCAACCGAAATCGATCGCATGCATGCCATCGTCGACCCGATCGCCTCCGATCTGCATCTCGACGTGTACGACATCGAGCGTCGCGGGGGCACCATCCGGGTCACCCTCGACAGCGCCCGGGGTCCGAGTCGGGCATCAATCTCGACGAACTCGCGCTCGCCACCCGGCTGATCTCACGCCAGCTCGACGAGGACGACCCGATCCCCGGGCACTACACCCTCGAGGTCACGAGCCCCGGCCTCGAACGCCAGCTCCGCACGCCTGCGCACTTCCAGCGCGAGGTCGGCAAGTCCGTCACCGTGCGCCTGTCCGACCCCAACGCCGACCCTCGTCGCCTCGACGGTGCACTCGTCGCGGCCGATGATCACACCGCAACACTGCTCCTCGCTTCGGGCGAGGAGCGCGTCGTCGACCTCACGTCGATCGACAAGGCCCGCACCGTGTTCGCCTGGGGGCCCAAGGAGAAGCCGCGCACCAGCAAGGCGACAGCAAAGAAGGAGACGCAACCGTCATGAGCAACCTCGACATGAGCGAAGCGATCGGCCTGCTCGCGCAGGAGAAGGGGATCTCCGAAGACGCCCTCCTGCACGTGCTCGTCGACGCCCTCGCGTCGGCCTACAAGCGCCGCCCCGACGCGGCCGACGAGGTGGTCGTCGAGGTCAACCCCGAGACCATGGACTTCGCGTTCATCGCCTACGACGTCGACGAGGACGGCAACTGGGTCAACGAGCGTGACGACACCCCGAAGAAGGAAGAGCTGGGCCGCATCGCCGCGCAGACGTTCCGGCAGGTGATGAGCCAGCGCATCCGCGAGGTCGAGTCCGAGCGCAAGTTCGAGGAGTACGCCAACCGCGAGGGTGACATCGTCACCGGCATCATCCAGCGCACCGATTCGCGCTACACGCTGCTCGATCTGGGGCGCGCCGAGGCGCTGCTGCCGCAGGCCGAGCAGGTGCCGTTCGAGCGTCCCGCCCAGGGCGACCGTCAGAAGGCGTACATCGTCGAGGTCCGCCGCACGCCGAAGGGCCCGCAGATCGTCGTGTCGCGCACCCATCCCGGCCTGATCAAGCGCCTGTTCGAGCTCGAAGTGCCCGAGATCGCCGACGGCATCGTCGAGATCAAGGCCTGCGCCCGTGAACCCGGCCACCGCACGAAGATCGCCGTCTGGTCGAACGACCACAACGTCGATCCGGTCGGCGCCTGCGTCGGTGCCCGCGGCGGCCGCGTCCGCATGGTCGTCAACGAACTGCGCGGCGAGAAGATCGACATCGTGCCCTTCAGCGAGGACCTCGCCGACTTCGTGGCCAAGGCGTTGTCGCCGGCCAAGGTCAACCAGGTCATCATCTCCGAAGACGGCACCCAGGCCGACGTGATCGTGCCCGATCACCAGCTCAGCCTGGCCATCGGGCGGGAGGGCCAGAACGCCCGTCTGTCCGCCGCGCCTCACCGGCGTGCGCGTCGACATCCGCTCCGAGACCCAGCTCGCCGAGGGCATCCCGTCCGGCGGTCGCGAGGCCGAGGTCGAGTACGCCGACGGCGAGTGGATCGCCAACGCGGAGACCGGCGAGATGGAGTGGCACGCGGCCGACGGCTCCGTCGTCAGCGAGTCGGCGTGGCAGGCCCAGGCCGAAGAGCCCGGCGCAGAAGCACCCGCGCCCGATACGTCCCCCGACGCTGACGAGTCCGCCGATGCCGATGCCCCCGCCGAGAACGAGGCCGCCGCGGAGACGGTCGACCGCGACCGTCGAAGAGGGCGACGTGGAGCCGGCCGGCGCCGAAACGACCAGTGAGGATGACGACGCCTGATCGTGACGACCCCCGCGCCCCGGTTCGCAGCTGCATCGGCTGTCGAACGCGACGTCCGAGCCATGAGCTCGTGCGCGTCACCGGCGCGGCTGGTCACCTGGCGATCGACGGTGCGAGCGCCGGGCGCGGCGCGTGGCTGTGCCGGAGCGCGGACGGAGCAACCGTGGTCGAGCTGCGGTGCCTCGACGAGGCATTGCGCCGCAATGCGTTCGGGCGGGCCTGGCGCACGACGTTGCGGCCGGACGACGTACAGGCGATACGAGAAGAACTTGGTGGCGAACGCCGTTGAGGCGACCACCCGATGCGCAACCGGTACACCCGGTGATTCGCGCATCGAAGAGGGAATGACGACAGTGAAAGGTTGAATCGGAAACGTGGCAGCTAAGAAGATCAGGATCCATGAGCTCGCGAAGGAGCTCGGGATGACGAACGCAGAGGTCCTCGGCCTCTGCTCGACGCTGGGCGTTGCCGCGAAGGGCCCGTCGTCGTCGCTCGCCGAGGCGTATGCCGACATGGTGACGAGGCGCGCCGAGCGCGACGGACTGACTCGTCCCGAGCAGCCCGAGGAGGTCAAGCCGGAGAAGAAGCCGGCCAAGAAGGCCGCCGCCAAGAAGGCCCCGGCGACCGACGTGGACGCGCCGCCCGCCGAGGCCGCGCCGACCCAGACCGCGCCGACCCAGACCGCGCCCGCCCAGGCCGCGCCGACAGAGGTCACCACCGCCACCGAGCCGGAGCCGAGCGAACCCGCCGTGGCCGAGGCACCCCCCGCCGCTCCAGCCGCCGCGCCTGTCGCGTCCGCCGAGCCGATCGCTTCCGCGCCGCCGGCCGACGTCGCCTCTGCATCCGCCCCGGCCCCTGCCGAACCGGTGGCACCGGCGGACACGCCGGCGCCCGCAGCAGCAGCACCGCAGCCCGTCACGAGGCCGCCGGCGGATGCACCCGCCGCGCCGGTCGCTCCCGACCTGCCGGTCGCTCCCGCCGTACCGGTGATGTCCGAGCGCGGCACCTGCTCCCGCAGAGTCGCCCGCCGCGCCGCACCGCCCGCCACCGCACCGCCCGTCGCACGGCCCGCCGACGTCACGTCCACGCCGGCGCCCGGCAGCGAACGACGTCGTCGCCCCGGCCGAGCCTGCACCCGCGCCGGTCGCCACCCCGGCACCTGCGGTTGCCGAGCATGTCGACGATTCGTCGTCGCGCGTCATCTCGAGCGCCCGCCCCACTGCGGGTGGTCGGCCCCCCGAGGCGCCCCCGACATCCATGGTCACCGAGATGCGCTCACGACCCGAACCGACCGCCGCGCCGGCACCGACACCCGCCGCGCGTCCTGTGTCGCCGAGCGGCAAGGCCATCCCGCCCCCGCCCGGGCGTCCACTCTCGCCGAGCGGTCGGCCGATCCCGCCGCCGCCCGGTTCGGCACGTCCCACGTCGCGCACGAACGCTCCCGGCGGAGCGCGCCCAGGTGGTGCTCGCCCCGGTGGATTCACCCCGCGTCCCGCCAGTGGCCCAGGCGGCCGTCCCGGTGGCCCGGGAGGTCCCGGCGGTCCCGGCGGTGGAGGTCGTCCCGGTGGTCCCGGTGGCGGACCCGGTGGCGGTGGCGCCCGCCCGAGCGGGCAGCGTCGCCCGCCGCGTCGTACCGGCCGTCGTCGCCGTCGTCGCGATCAGGACGAACTGCAGCCGCAGTTCACCACCTACACGAGCTCCGACGCGCCGGTCCCCACCGGCACGGTCATCATCGAGCGCGGTGTGTCGGCCCAGGAGTTCGCTCCCAAGCTGAACCGCACCCCGGCCGACGTCGTGCGCTTCCTGCTCAACAACGGTGAGATGGTCACGGCGACGATGACGCTCGCCGACGAGCAGATGGAGCTCTTCGCCCTCGAAGTGGGCGCGGAGATCCTGCTCGTCGAGCCGGGACAGCAGGAGGAGGTCGAACTGCAGAAGTTGTTCGACGACTCCGACGACGACGAGGGCCAGGAGCCCCGCCCGCCGGTGATCACCGTGATGGGCCACGTCGACCACGGCAAGACCACGCTGCTCGACCACATCCGCGGGGCGCACGTCGTCGACGGGGAAGCCGGTGGCATCACGCAGCACATCGGTGCCTACACGGTGCAGAACGAGAGTGGTTCGGTCACGTTCCTCGACACCCCGGGCCACGCCGCGTTCACGCAGATGCGGGCCCGCGGCGCGGAGGCCACCGACATCGTCGTGTTGATGGTCGCCGCCGACGACGGGATCATGCCCCAGACGATCGAGGCGATCAACCACGCCCGGGCGGCCGACGTGCCGATCGTGGTTGCCGTCAACAAGATCGACAAGTCCAACGCCGATCCGCAGCGCGTGCTCACCCAGCTCGCCGAGTACGAACTCGTCCCCGAATCGTGGGGCGGCGACACGATCGTCGTCGAGATGTCGGCCCTCCAGGGCATTGGCGTCGACGATCTGATCGAGCAGCTGCAGGTCGTCGCCGAGCTCGAAGACCTCACCGCCAACCCGACCGGCCGGGCGAAGGGCATCGTCATCGAAGCCCAGCTCGACAAGGGCCGTGGCCCCGTCGCCACCGTGCTCGTCGACAAGGGCGAGCTGAAGGTCGGCGACCCGATCGTGGCCGGTGCCGCGTGGGGCAAGGTCCGAGCGATGATCAACGACAAGGGCGAGCAGGTCAAGTCCGCTGGTCCGTCGACTCCCGTCCAGGTCCTCGGCCTGTCCACCGTTCCGGAGGCCGGCGACGAGTTCCGCGCCGCGCCCGACGAGAAGATCGCCCGCACCGTGGGCGAGGCACGCGAGGAACGCCTGAAGGCGAGGCATCTCCGCGAGGACGCCCGCGTCAAGACCGGCACGAAGCTCGAGGACCTGTTCAGCCAGATCCAGTCGGGCGAGAAGGCCGCACTCAACCTCATCCTCAAGGCCGACGTCCAAGGCTCGCTCGAAGCGGTCACCGAGTCGCTGCGCCGGCTCGAGCGCGACGAGGTCGACATCAGCTTCGTGCACCGGGCAGTCGGTGGCATCACGGAGAACGACATCACGCTCGGCGAGGCGACCAACGCCACGATCATCGGCTTCAACGTGCGCCCCGACGGCAAGGCCCGCAAGCTGGCCGAACAGCAGAGCGTCGAGATCCGCACCTACGAGATCATCTACAAGCTGCTCGAGGACATCGAACAGGCCGTCATCGGCATGCTCGAGCCCGAGTACGAAGAGCACGTCACCGGCGAGGCCGAGGTTCGTGAGATATTCCGGGTCCCGAAGATCGGTGCGATCGCCGGTTGTCTACGTGCGTTCCGGCGTCATCACCCGCGGGTCGAAGGTCCGCTTCCTCCGCGACGGCACGATCATCTGGAAGGGCGACATCACGTCGCTCAAGCGGTTCAAGGACGATGCCCGCGAGGTCCGTGAGGGCTTCGAGTGCGGTATCGGCCTGTCCGACTTCCAGGATCTCAAGCCCGGTGACCTCATCGAGACGTTCGAAGACGTCGAGATCGCTCGCACCTGAGATTGTCCGCCGGGGACAGACCCCGGCGGACATTCTCGACACGGCTGGCCGGTAGGTTGGCCGCATGGCCGCCGACCTCGAGTTCTTCTTCGACCCCGTGTGCCCGTGGGCGTGGATCACGTCGAGGTGGGTCGTCAACGTCGCCGACCAGCGCCACTACGAGGTCGACTGGCGATTCATCTCGCTCTGGATCGTCAACGAGGACGTCACCAAGGAGTGGTACACGCCGGAATACCGGCAGGGCCACTATCGGGGCCATCAGGGCCTGCGGATCGCCGATGCCATCCGAGCCGGCGGCGGCGGATCTGAGGAGGTCGGTCGCTGGTACACGGCGCTCGGGACGGCGCTGCACGTCGAGTCACGACGCGACGAGGCCGCCGCGCGACATCGACGTGTTCCTGCGTGACCTGCTCGATGGCGAACGGGTTCGACAAGGCGCTCGCCGAGGCCGCCGACGACGATTCGCACGACGACTCCATCCGCGCCGACACCGAACTGGCGTTGAGCCGCACCGGTCGCGACGTGGGCACGCCGATCCTGACGTTCCACCCGGGCGCGGAGAAGGAGGCCAGTTTCTTCGGGCCGGTGATCTCGAAGGCCCCGACGGGCAAGGAGGCGTTGACCTTGTGGGACGCCGTCGAGACGCTCGCCACCATGTCAGGGATGGCCGAGTTGAAGCGGTCGAACCGGGCTGCGCCCGACTTCACCTGAGCACGGCCACGGACCAGCGAACAAGCAGCAACAGCGGGCAGGCGAAGGGAGACGATCATGGCCGGACGACAGCGCAGTGGGGGCAAGGGTGGATCGCGTTCGAGTACACCGAAGTATCCGCGGGGTGCCCGCGTCGGGGCGACGCTGCGCGAGATCATCGCCGACGAACTGGTGCGGATCGACGACGAGCGGCTGTTGTTGGTGTCGATCACCGGGATCGACGTCGACCCGGAGCTGAACCGGGCGTTCGTGTACTTCGACTCGCTCGAGGGTGAGGAGGGCGACGAGGCCATCGTCGAAGCGCTCGGCGATCATCGAATCAGGTTGCAGAAGTCGATCGCCCGCCAGATCCGGGCGAAGAAGACCCCGATCCTCGACTTCCGACCCGACCTCGTGATCCGCTCGGCCGAACGGATCGACGAGATCCTGCGCAGTGATCGCGACCGGATCGACCGGACCATCGCCGAGTCCGCGCCCGACACCGGCGACTGAGCCGCGGTCGATGGCGCGGCGCAAACCGGCGACGACGCACGGCCTCGCCATCGTCGACAAGCCGATCGGGGTGACGAGTCACGATGTCGTCGGGATGTTGCGGCGGCGGTTCGGCGAGCGTCAGGTCGGCCACGGCGGCACGCTCGATCCGGATGCCACGGGCGTGCTCGTGGTGGCCGTCGGCATGGCCACGCGCCTCCTGCGGTTCGTCGAGAAGACCCAGAAGGAGTACGTCGGCGAGGTCGTGCTGGGCGTGGAGACCGACACGCTCGACGCCGCGGGCCGCGTCACCGCGACCTACGACATGTCGACGGTGACCCTCGACCAGGCCCGGGCCGCGGCCGCACACCTCACCGGCCCGATCCAGCAGATCCCGCCGATGGTGTCGGCGATCCGCGTCGACGGCAAACGTCTCCACGAACTGGCCCGCGAGGGCATCGAGATCGAACGCCAGCCGCGACCCGTGGTGGTCGACCGGTTCGACATCTCCGCGACCGACGATCCGTTGGTGCTGCACATCGAGGTCGAATGCTCGGCCGGCACGTACATCCGCTCGCTGGCGGCCGACCTCGGCACACTGCTCGGCGGTGGAGCCCATCTGCGGGGCCTCCGGCGGACGCGAGTGGGCTCCTTCACGATCGCCGAATCGGCCGGACCCGATGACTGCGAACTCCTTCCCGTCGCCGCCGCCGTGCGGTCGCTCGCGCCCGTCACCGTCGACGACGCCACCGCGGCGCTGATCGCCAACGGTCGCGTGCTGCCGGCGTGGCCAGGCGACGGCCCGTGGGCGATCTTCGACGACAACGAACGTCTTCTCGCGGTCTACGAGCGCTTCGACGGGCCGACCCGTTCCGCCGGCGACGCAGACCGGCCCGCCGATCGTTTCGCCGATCAGGGCGACCCGACCGCCAAACCTGCGGTCGTCCTCCCCGTACGACCCTGACCATCCCGTTCGCGGATGGCGCCGCTCACGAGCGCGATCGGTAGCCTTCCGGGCGTGCAGACGGTCACCGACCTCGCCGAAGCGCCCTGGCCGGGCCAGCGCGCCGTGATCACCATCGGGGCGTACGACGGCGTCCATCATCGGCCACCGTGCGGTCATCGAACACGTCCGCGAGCGTGCCGCCGAACTCGGTGCGCTGTCGGCCGTCGTCACCTTCGATCGCCATCCGGCCTCCGTGGTCCGGCCCGAGTCGGCGCCGAGACTCCTGACGAGCAACGAGCAGAAGATGGAGTTGCTCGAGTCGACCGGGATCGATGCCGTGGTCGTCGTGCCGTTCGATGCCCATCAGGCCGACGAATCACCCGAGGATTTCGTCGAGCGGGTGCTCGTCGACCGCCTCGACACGCAGGTGATCGTGGTCGGCGACGACTTCCACTTCGGTCGGCATCGCGACGGCAACGTCGTGCTGTTGCGCAAGTTGGGTGTCGACCACGACTTCGAGGTCGAGCCCCTCCCGCTGATCGAGCGGGTCGACGGTGTGGAGGAACCGGTCAGCAGCACGGCGATCCGCCGGGCCCTCGCCGGCGGCGACATCACGCGGGCGAACGAGATGCTCGGCCGATCGTTCGAGGCGTGCGGGCCGGTCGTCACCGGCGATCAACGCGGACGCCTGCTGGGGTTCCCGACGGCCAACGTCGAGGTGTCGAACGCGATGTCGCTCCCCGCCGATGGCGTCTATGCCGGCTGGTACGAACGTCCGAACGGCGACGTGCACCCGTGCGCCATCAATCTCGGCCGGCGGCCGACGTTCTACGAGCACGCCGATTCGTCGTTGCTCGAGGCCCACCTGCTCGACTTCGACGACGACCTCTACGGCGAAACGGCCCGCGTGCAGTTCGTGCACTTCCTGCGCAGCGAGCGCAAGTTCGACGGTGTCGACGCGCTGATCGCCCAGCTCGCCCACGACGTCGACCACGCCCGCTCCCTCCTCGCCGTCTGACCGCCGCCCGGCACCCAACCCCTCGGCCAGGCCCCTCAAATCATCGTTTGCGTCGGGATTTCGGAGACCCGTCTCTCCAAAATCCCGACGCAAACGATGATTGTGGGGAGAATGCGGTGAGTTGGTCGTAGCATTGCGGGGTCCGTCTGGGCTGGTCGCCGATCGTGGCGGCGGGCGCGGGCGTGATGCATCGACCGGAACCGGTCGCTGCGACCTCCGAGCGTGGAACCCCACGCCACCAACTGGAAGGCAGATCACCGATGCCGAACAAGGCCGTCACGATCGAGAAGAACCGCACCCACGAGACCGACACCGGCTCGCCCGAGGTGCAGATCGCACTCCTCACCGAGCGCATCACCCACCTGACCGAGCATCTCAAGATGCACAAGAAGGACCACCACAGCCGTCGTGGCCTGCTGATGCTCGTCGGCCGTCGCCGTCGCATGCTCGACTACGTGAAGGCGATCGACGTAGAGCGCTACCGCAAGATCATTGCCGATCAAGGCCTTCGTAGGTAGAGGCGGGCCAGGCTGGCCCGATCGACTGCGTTCCGCAGGCGACTTGTTGCCCAAAGGCAACGGCGTCGCTGCGCGCCTTGTCGCTCGAACGCATCCGTGACTCCGACGTTCGGTTCGAATAGAAGGACCGCGGCCCGGAGCACACGGTGCTCACCTCGGCGGCTCCTTTGCCCCGGTCGCGGGGCTTCGGGCGTTGGTCACGGTATGCTGCTGTGCGAGGTCGGAAGGTCCGATCTCGTACATGAGCGAACCGCTGTCGGTTGCCGGTTGCTGATTCCGAACTCTCCCGTGCGCACGGGATCGTAGTTCGGGGTCGCCAACTGGGAACCGGCTCCTTCGCTCCACATGACGCACGCAGCAGCCCGACGGGCCGCCGTGCATTGAAAGGAGCCCTCTGTGGCTGATCCCATTGTTGTGTCCGGTCCCGTCTCGGGAACCGAGAAGACACTCACCTTCGAAACGGGCAAGCTTGCCCCCCAGTCGATGGGCGCCGTCGTGGCGTCGATCGGTGGGACGAAGGTCCTGACCACCGCCAACGCCGCCAAGAGCGTGCGTGAAGGCATGGACTTCTTCCCGTTGACGGTCGATGTCGAGGAGCGGGCGTACGCGGCCGGCAAGATCCCCGGCTCGTTCTTCCGCCGTGAAGGCCGTCCGAGCGAGGACGCGATCCTCACCTGCCGCCTGACCGACCGGCCGCTGCGCCCGTCGTTCCCCGACGGCTTCCGCAACGAGACCCAGATCGTCACGACGGTCCTCGGTGCCGACCAGCACAACCCGCACGACGTCCTGTCGATCAACGCCGCCTCGGCCTCGTTGATGATCTCGGGCATCCCGTTCGAGGGCCCGATCGGCGCCGTCCGCATGGCCTACTCGGTCGAGGGCGAGTGGATCGCCCATCCGACCTACGAAGAGGCCGAAGCGGGCACGTTCGAACTCGTCATCGCCGGGCGTGAGCTCGACAACGGCGACGTCGCCGTGATGATGGTCGAAGCCGGTGGCAGCGAGAACGCGTTCTACTACTACGACGACGGCGCCAAGAAGGTCACCGAGGAAGTCCTCGCCGACGGCCTCGAAGCCTGCAAGGTGTGGATCAAGGAGTCGATCGCGCTGCAGCGTCAGCTCGTCGCCTCGGTCATCGCCGACCTAGCGGCCCGATCGAGCAGATGAAGTGGACCCCGGTCCTCGACTACACGCCGGAGATCTTCGCCGCCGTCGAGCAGGTCGGAGCCGCCAAGCTCGCCCCGGTCGTCATCATCCCGGCCAAGGCCGAGCGCAACGCCGCGACCGACGCCGTCACGGCCGAGATCATCGCCGAGCTCTGCGGCACGAAGGAAGAGCCGGGCGAGTTCGCCGGCCAGAACAGCATGGTCAAGGAAGCCGTCCGCTCGCTGAGCAAGAAGCTCGTCCGTACGCCGTGTCGTCGACGCAAGGCATCCGCATGGATGGCCGTGGCGTCGCCGATCTCCGTGCCGGTGTCCGCCGAAGTCGGCGTCCTGCCGACCGCTCACGGGTCCGGCCTGTTCCAGCGTGGTGAGACCCAGGTGATGAACATCCTGACCCTGGCGATGCCCCGCATGAACCAGATGATCGACTCGCTGTCGCCGTACGACACGAAGCGCTACCTGCACCACTACAACATGGCTCCGTGGGCCAACGGCGAGACCGGCCGTGTCGGTTCGCCGAAGCGCCGCGAGATCGGCCACGGCGCCCTCGCCGCCCGTGCGGTCCTGCCCGTCATCCCGAACCAGGAAGACTTCGCCTACACGCTGCGCCTCGTCTCCGAGGTCATGTCGTCGAACGGTTCCACGTCGATGGCGTCGGTCTGCTCCTCCAGCCTCTCGCTGATGGACGCCGGTGTGCCGACGCAAGGGCCACGTGTCCGGCATCGCCATGGGCCTCATCTACGAGGACGGCAAGTACATCACGCTGACCGACATCCTCGGCTCCGAGGACGCCTTCGGCGACATGGACTTCAAGGTCGCCGGCACGGAGGACGCCATCACGGCCCTCCAGCTCGACACGAAGATCGACGGCATCCCCGCCGACGTCCTGACCGCCGCGCTGGCCCAGGCCCGCACGGCCCGCCTCGAGATCCTCGAGGTCATGAACGCCTGCATCCCGCAGAGCCGTGACGAAGTCGCCGAGACCGCACCGAAGATCACCACGATCTACATCCCGCTCGACAAGGTCGGTGAGGTGATCGGGCCGAAGGGCAAGGTCATCAACACGATCCAGCAGGAGACCGGCGCCGACATCGGTGTCGACGACGACGGCGCCCGCGGCATCGTCACCATCGGCGCCGTCGAGGCGTGGCGGATGGAAGAGGCGAAGGCGGCGATCCTCGCCATCGTCGACCCGCCGAAGGCCGAGCTCGGCAAGGTCTACAACGGCCGGGTCGTGAACATCACCAAGTTCGGTGCGTTCGTCAACATCCTCCCGGGCCGTGACGGTCTCGTCCACATCTCGAAGTTGGGCCGCGGCAAGCGGATCAACGCCGTCGAGGACGTGCTGTCGTTGGGCCAGGAGATCGAGGTCCGCGTCGACGAGATCGACGACAAGGGCAAGGTCAGCCTCGTCCCGGTCGGCGACGCGCCGGCCGAGGGCGATGCCGAGCGGCGACACGAGCGCGAGTCGCGAGTCCGCACCGGCCCCGGCCCGCCAGGAGAGCAACACCGAGCGCAGCAGCGAGCGGTCGAGCGACAACGGCAGCGAAGTCGCCGCCGGCGGCACGATCGTCGAGGTCAGCTTCGAGGACAGCTTCGACGCCGAACTCGCCAGCGAACTCGGCGACCTCGGTCCGAAGAGCGAGCGTCCGGTCGAGAACACCGGTGGCGGCCGTGACGGTGGCCGTCGCGACGGCGGACGTCGTCGTCACCGCTGAGAGACTGCTCCACATCGGTCCGCGCGGGTCAGACCCCGAACGAACCAGGTTGAACGGATCACACACTGGCCGAGTGAATCGGTCAGACTGAACGAATGAGAGTCGGGGTCAACGGAGCCGCCGGGCGGATGGGTCGAACCATCTGTGCAGCAGTCGCCGCTGACCCCGAACTCGTTTTCGTGGCCGGTGTCGATCCCGGCGGCGCGGGCGAATCGATCGCCGGCATCACCGTCGACGAACACCTCCATGCCTTCGCCGACGCGCAGTGTGACGTCGTCGTCGATTTCACCGTGGCCGCCGCCGCACGGCAGACGCTCCCGTGGCTGGGCATGCACGGGATCCACGCGGTGGTCGGGACGACGGGTTTCACGGCCGACGACTTCGACCTGTTCGCGTCGACGTTCGGTTCCGGCGACGGCCCGAACTGCGTGATCGCCCCCAACTTCGCCATCTCGGCGGTGTTGATGATGCGCTTTGCCGAGATGGCGGCGCCGTGGTTCGACACCGCCGAGATCATCGAACTCCACCACGACCGCAAGATCGACGCCCCGTCGGGCACGGCGGTGAAGACGGCCGAGCGGATGGCGGCGGCCCGCGAGCGACGACTTCGGATCGCGATCCGACGGAGCACGAGGTGTATCCGGGCGTCGCGTGGGGAGCGGCACCGGGTGGGATCCGTGCGCACTCGGTCCGCATGCGCGGGATGGTGGCGCACCAGGAGGTGATCCTCGGCGCGACCGGCCAGACCCTGACGATCCGCCAGGACAGCTACGACCGCGACAGCTTCATGCCGGGCGTGCTGCTCGCCTGCAAGGGCATCGCCTCCACCCCCGGGCTCACCCGTTCCCTCGACCCATTCCTGGACCCGTTCCTGACGACCCGTTCCTGACCTGACGTTTCACGGACCGTTCATCGGCGTGCATCCGGTTCGGATCGGATTCGTCGTACCGTTCGTGATCGAAAATGTGAGATTCGGGAGCGGAATGCGAAGATGACCTCACACATCATGGACGACACCGTGAACATGAACGACGGAGCCGGGAGTGTCACAGTGCCGCGCGCCGATCTCCATGTGTCGATGCGGGGAGTCCACAAGGTGTTCCGCCGCCGCCGACAGGTCGTCGAGGCGCTGCGCTCGGTCGACCTCGACGTCGGACGCGGCGAATTCGTGAGCCTGCTCGGTCCGTCAGGCTGCGGGAAATCGACGCTGCTCCGGGTGATCGGCGGGCTCGTGGAGCCCGATGCCGGCGTCGTCGAGGTGGCCGGACAGCAGCCAACGAGCGCCCGCAAGGCCAAGCAGTACGGCCTCGTGCCCCAGACGCCGGCGTTGATGCCGTGGGCCACCGTCGAGCGCAACGTCCGCTTCCTCTCGTCGCTCGACTCGCACCGGCACAGCGACGCCTCGTCGCTGTCCGACGGCGACATCGACGACCTGATCGACGCTGTCGGGCTCGCCAACTTCCGCACGTCGTATCCCCACGAGCTCTCCGGCGGCATGCAGCAGCGGGTCTCGCTCGTTCGCGGGTTCGCGCTCGGCGTGCCGATCCTGCTCATGGACGAGCCGTTCGCTGCGCTCGACGAGATCACCCGAGCCGAGATGCGCTACCTCCTGCTCGACCTGTGGCAGCGCACCGGGACGACCGTCGTGTTCGTCACCCACTCGATCACCGAGGCGGTCATCCTGTCCGACCGGGTCGTCATGATGGCGGCGCGGCCCGGCCGGATCGCGGCCGTCGAGCCGATCTCGCTCGGACGGCCCCGGCTCCCCGAGATGGAGGACTCACCGGAGTTCCACGAGCACGTCCGCGTCCTGCGCGATCACCTCCAGGACCATCATTCATGACAGCACGCACGAGGGCCCGTTCGTGAGCGTTCGGCACGACGTCGATCCGGGCGAGACGCCCGGCGGGATTGCCGACGTGGCCGTGTCCGGCGTCGACATCGACGAACTGCTGGCGGCCGACGACCGCCGCGCCCGGCAACAGGCGTTCCTGCGCTTCGGTGCGCCGTTGATCGGTGTGGTCGCGTTCCTGCTCCTGTGGCAGATCCTCGTCGCGGTGTTCGACGTGCCGCGGTTCGTGCTCCCGGCGCCGTGGGACATCCTGAAGCACATCGCCGGTGACCCGGGCTTCTACATCCGCAACGGGCGCGTCACGGTGTGGGAGGCGTCGCTCGGCTTCCTCACGGCGCTCGTGCTGGCGCTGGCGGCCGGAACCGTGATGGCGCATTCGCCGTTCGTCGAACGGGCGTCGATGCCGCTGGCCGTGCTCATCCAGGTGACACCGATCATCGCCTACGCGCCGGCGATCGTGGTGTGGCTCGGGTTCGGGCTCAAGCCGATCCTCGTCATCACGTCGCTGGTGTGCTTCGTGCCGTTCCTCGTCAACTCGGTCGCGGGGTTCCGATCGGTCGACCCGAACCTGCTCGAGCTCGCCCGGTCGGTCGATGCCCGCCGGCGCGTGGTGTTCTGGCGACTCCGGGTCCCGTCGTCGTTGCCGTTCCTGTTCTCCGCGGCGCGGATCGCCGTCGGCCTGGCCCTCGTCGGCGCGGTGCTCGGCGAGTTCTTCGCCGGGAGCACGGCCGGTCTCGGTTACGCCGTGAAGACGGCGCAGGCCCGCCCGATCCAGCTCCTCGACCAACTGTGGGGCAGCATCTTCGTGCTCGGCTTCATCGGTGCCATGGCGACCCTCCTGATCAGCGCCCTCGAACGTGTCACCCTTCAATGGCACAGCTCGCAACGTCCATGAGCCGTAACCTGCTGCGCCACACCGTGAACAACTCCACCACCCCACCACCCACCCCACCCATCGCCCGCCGCCACCCAGGGGAGTCATCCATGTACAGCCCGAACCGCCCACATCCACGCCTGACCGGTCGCCGACGAGCTGCCGGTCTGACGGCCGCCGTCCTGGCGCTCGGACTGGTCGCCGCGTCGTGCGGCAGCGACGACGATGCCAGCGACGCCTCCGATGCCCCGGCCGGCACCACCGTCGACAGCGCGGCACCAGCGGACAGCACGGCACCGTCGGACACGACAGCCGGCACCGATGCGCCCGCCGGCATCGGACGCGCCCGCCGGCACCGGCAGCGGCGACGAGCCCCTGCTCGCCACGGTCGATCCCGAGCGGTGCGCCCTCAACCAGGACGCCGGCACCATCACGTACCTGTCGGGCTTCGACTTCGCCGCTGCCGGCGTCGATCATCGATGTCATCGTGGCCGAGCAGTCGGGATACTTCGACGACCTGTGCCTCGACGTCGAGCTGAAGCCGAGCTTCGCCACGGCCAACTACACACTCGTGGGCAGCGACCAAGCGCAGTTCGCCTCGGCCGGCAACTACACCGAGATCCTCAACTTCTCGGGCGAGGGCGCCGAGTTCGTGGCCTTCATCGACTACGGCAAGACGCCGATCGAGGCCCTGATCACCCCGGATGGTGGTGCAACCGAATTGGCCGAACTCGAGGGCAAGACGATCGGCGTGAAGGGCGACATCCCGCCGTCGATCGTGGCGATGCTCGCCGGCGCCGGCCTCACTCGGGGCACCGACTACGAGGAGGTCCTGCTCGACGGATTCGATCCGCAGGCGCATCTCGCCACCGGGATCGATGCGCTCCCCGTGTTCAAGTCGAACGAACCCGGTCAGCTCGATGCGGCCGGCGTGGCGTACAACCTCTTCGATCCGGTTGACGCCGGACATCCCCGGCACGTTCGGCCTGCTCTACACCTCGCGGGGCTTCTACGACGACCACCAGACGGCCGCCGAGGACTTCGCCCGGGCGTCGCTGAAGGGCATGGAGGACGCGATCGCCGATCCGGAGGCCGCCGTCGACATGTCGCTCGAGATGATCGACGCCGCCGGCAACCAGGCCTTCCTCACCAAGGAGGGTGAGGTGTTCCGCTGGGAGGCCGAGCTGGCCGAGGTTCTGAACGGCACACCGGAGGGCGAACCGGTCGGGCTCATCGATCCCGCCCTGTTCGCCGCCGAATACGCGGCGTACGTCGCCGCCGGCGTGTGGCCCGCCGGTCCCCCCGAGGACACGAGCCCGTTCGTCGCCGACCTTGCGGGCAGTCTCTACGGCACCGACGGAAAGGTCATCTGGCCCGCCTGACCTGTCGCGTGGGGTCAGGCACAACGCAACAGGTTCGGCCCGGGTCGGCACCATGAGAGCACAGGTGCAGCGTGGCTTCGGCGGCCCCGAGGTGGTGGCCGTCGAAGATCTCCCCGATCCCGTGCCGAACCCCGACGAGGTCGTGGTCGAGGTGCGCGCCTGCGGGCTCAACCGGCTCGACCTCCTGCAACGCGCCGCGCCGCTCGTGCGCGGCTTCGCGCTGCCCCACGTGGCCGGTATGGACGTCGCCGGCGTCGTCGTGGCCCGTGGTTCCGGCGTCGGCGCCGAGTGGCCGGCGGTCGGCGATCGGGTGCTCGTCGATCCCGTGAGCACCTGTGGTGTGTGTGCACGGTGCACCGCCGGGTTCGAGCCCTACTGCGAGAGCCTCCGCACCGTCGGGTCCACACGTCCCGGTGGCTTCGCCGAGTTCGTGGCGACACCGGCAGCACGGTGCCACCCAATACCCGAGGCGATGTCGTTCGTCGAGGCTGCCTGCCTGCCGGTCGCCTACATGACGGCGTGGCACGCGCCTGCTCACGGTCGGACGGGTGCAACCGGGCGAGGTGGTCCTGGTGAACGCGGCGGGAGCGGGTGTGTCGACCGCGATCGTGCAGTTCGCGGTCGCGGCCGGCGCGACCGTGATCGGAACGGCCGGCGGGGCCGAGAAGGTCGAGGCGGGCGCTCGACATCGGGTGCGCCCACGCCATCGATCACTACGCCATCGATCACCAGGGCAGCAACGTCGCCGGAGAAGTACTCGAATTCACCGACGGCCGCGGCGTCGATCTCGTGGTCGACCACGTCGGTCCGGCGTTGTTCGAGGCGTCGATCCGTTCACTCGCGATCGAAGGGCGGATGGTGTTCTGCGGCACGACGACGGGCACGACGGTCGAGGTCGATCTGCCGTCCGTCTATCACTGGGGCAAGACGCTGATCGGAGCCGGCGGGTACCGCCCGACCGAATTCGCCGAGATGCTGGCGGACGTCGCCCGCCATGGCCTGCACCCGATCGTCGATTCCGTCCACCCGTTCGAGCGACTGGCCGAGGCCCAGCAGAAGATGGCCGACGGCGCGTTCTTCGGCAAGATCGTCGTGACGTTCGACTGAGCGTCGCGCGACGACTCGCCGGTCAGATGGCGGCGATGGCGGAGTCGTAGTCGGGTTCGTCGCCGATCTCGCCGACGAGCTCGGTGTACTTGACGGTGCCGTCGGGATCGATCACGACGACGCCACGGGCGAGCACTCCGGCGAGCGGCCCGTCGATCAGGCTCATGCCGTAGTCGGCGCCGAACGTCGAACGGAACGTCGACGCCGTCGTGACGTTCTCGATCCCCTCCGCGCCGCAGAAGCGACCCTGGGCGAACGGGAGGTCGGCCGACACACAGACCACGACCGTGTCGTCGAGGTCGGCGGCCCGCTGGTTGAACGTGCGCACGCTGGTGGCACACGTCGGCGTGTCGATGCTCGGGAAGATGTTGAGCACGATCGTCTTGCCGGAGAAGTCGTCGGGTGTGACGTCGCCGAGCGTCGTTCCCGTCAGTTTGAACGCCGGCGCCGCGGAACCGACCTCGGGCAGCTCGCCGGACGTGTGGATGGGATTGCCTCGCAGGGTGACTTCAGCCATGGCTTCGTTGTACCACGCCCTGACCAGCGCGCCGCATCGGAGCGGAGAATGTCCGCCGGGGTCTGTCCCCGGCGGACATTCTCAGCCGCGACGGAGGTTGCGCAGGTTCACCAGCACGACGATGCCGATCGAGATGCCGACGGCCCACCACTGGTACTTGGCGAGCCATTCCAGGATCGTCACCAGCTGGTCCTCGAACGTGCGCGCCATCCACCAGATCAACAGGAGCCGCCCGGCGATGCCGATCGCCAGCAGGCCGGCGAGCTTGGCCGGCGGCGTGCGGTGGACCCCGCTCAGCGCGGCGACGATGTTCGACCCGACGAAGAAGGGGATGATCGCCCATTCGGCCTTGGCGAACCCACGGTTGAACGTGTCGATGGACTCCCTCGTGACACCGAGGTATTTCGTGAACCATCCGATCGCGTCGTCGTGATAGGCGCGCCCGATCATGTGGCACACGACGAACGCGGCGGTGATCCGGGCGGTCGCGATCAACACGAAGCTGCCGAGCGGAACGCCAGAGGCGAGCGTCAGCGCCAGATAGCGGTTGCGCGACGACAGGATCAACAATCCGGTCGGATTGGTGTTCACCCACTTCGCCCACACCGCGTTGGCGATGTTCGTGCAGATGACGAGCGCGACGAACGCCACCAGGGTGAGTGGGGCCCACGACGGCCGGACGTGGGGCGCCTCGTCGACTTCGATTTCGGCGGCGTCGCTCACGGTCACCTGACGGTATCGGCCCCACCGACCTGCTGCGCTACCTTCGGGCGCATGCAGGGGCTCATGCAAGACGTTCCACTCGCCATTCCACATCTGTTCGAACGCGCCGAGAAGTATTTCGCCCACAAGGAGATCGCCACCGCGACCGCGGCGGGGCTGGAGCGAACGAACTACGGCGCCTGGGCCGCGCGCACCCGCCGGCTCGGCGGGGTCCTCGACGACCTCGGCATCTCGTCCGACGGTCGCGTGGCAACGTTCGCGTGGAACACCGCCCGGCACCTCGAGCTGTACTTCGCCGCGCCGTGCACCGGGCGCGTGCTGCACACGCTGAACATCCGGCTGTTCCCCGAGCAGGTCACCTACATCGTCAACCACGCCGACGACGAGGTGATCTTCGTCGACCGTTCGCTGCTCGGTCTGCTCGCGCCGCTGCTGCCCACGTTCGAGCGGGTCCGCCACCTCGTGATGATGGACGACGGCAAGGGCGACATCCCCGCCGACCTCCACGGCCACGAGCTCCTGAACTACGAAGACCTGATCGCCGCGGCGGAGGCGGTCGAGTTCCACGTCGACGACGAGCACCGCGCGGCGAGCATGTGTTACACGAGCGGCACCACGGGCAACCCGAAGGGGGTCGTCTACAGCCATCGCTCCACCTTCCTGCACACGATGGGGGCGATGACGGCCGACAGCCTCGGTGCCCGCGAGTCCGACGTGATCCTGCCCGTCGTCCCGATGTTCCACGCCAACGCATGGGGTCTCGCCCACGCCGCGGTCGCCTCGGGCGCGAGTCTCGTGATGCCCGGCCCCGACCTGTCCGGGCCCGCCATCGCCAACCTGGTCGTGAACGAGCGGGTGACCGTCGCCGCCGGCGTGCCGACCATCTGGATGGCCGTCCTTCCTGAACTGAAGGGCCGCGACACATCGTCGCTGCGGGCGATCCCCTGCGGCGGGTCGGCCGTGCCGCGAGCGTTGTCGGAGGCCTACCGCGAGCAGACCGGTCTGCCGATCCTGCAGGCCTGGGGGATGACCGAGACGAGCCCGGTCGCGTCGGTGTGCCGTCTCGACGCCGACCAGGAGCTGCTCAGCGAAGACGAGAAGGCCGACCTGCGGACCCAGGTCGGCCGCATCGCCTTTGCTGTCGAGTGTCGGGTGGTCGTTCCCGACACGGTCGAAGAGGTGCCGTGGGACGGTGAGACGAGCGGCGAACTGCAGTGCCACGGCAACTGGATCGCGGCGGCCTACTACGACGACCCGCGTTCGGCGGAGAGCTTCACCGCCGACGGATGGCTGCGCACGGGCGACGTCGCCACGATGGACGCCCGCGGCCGGATCCGCCTCGTCGACCGGACCAAGGACCTCATCAAGTCGGGCGGGGAATGGATCAGTTCGGTCGAACTGGAGAACGAGTTGATGGGCCATCCCGAGATCGCCGAGGCGGCGGTGGTCGGCGTCGTCCACCCGAAGTGGGGTGAGGCGCCGTTGGCCTGCGTCGTGCGCACCCCCGGTTCGACGCTGACCGAAGCGGACGTGATCGCCTATCTGGAGGGCAAGGTCGCCAAGTGGCAGCTCCCGAAGGGAGTCGTGTGGATCGACGAGGTGCCGAAGACGAGCGTCGGCAAGTTCTCGAAGAAGACGTTGCGCGACGAGTTCGCCACGCAGTTGATCGACGGCTGATGGAGCGTTCGTTCCGCAGGGTGTTCGGTGCCGCCGCGGCGATCGTGATGGTTGCGACCATGCTCACGGCCTGCAACCCCGATGGTCCCGACGGCTCCCGACGCGGACGCCCAGGCTGCGTTCGCCGGCGGGTTGGTGCCGAGCGGCCCCGCCCAGCACGGTGACCCCGGTCGAGCCCAACGGTCTCGTGGTCAACGTGGCCGCGCTCGACAACTACTACCAGCCCGAGACCGTCGAGATCACCGCGGGCACGGAGGTGCTGTGGGAGGCCCGTGGCCGCAACGAGCACGACGTGCTGCCCGCCGACGCCGGCCAGGAGTGGGGTGCCGAGAACGAGGTCTTCCATCCCGGCGACACCTACTCCCACGTGTTCGACACAGCCCGGAACGTTCGCCTACTACTGCTCGATCCACGGCACGGCGACGGCCGGCATGATCGGTACGGTCGTCGTGTTGCCACCCGACAGTTGACCCGGTTCACTTTGCAGCCGCGGCCACGTCGGCCATACTCGGCGAGTGAACGCCAAGCATTCGGTACTGGTTCGAGTCGGCATCCTTGCCGCGGTCGGGATGATCACTCTCGCGGCCTGTGGCGGCAGTGACGACGACAGCGTCGTCGACCGGCACCGATGCGCCCGGGCGAGCGAACCCGCCGCGGGTGACACGAGCGACAGCGGCGCCGCGACAGCAGCCACCGAAGGCAGCAGCCCGGAAGGCGAGCGGTCCGACCGGTGAGCCGACGACGATCGCGGTTCCGGCCGATTACCCGACCATCACGGAGGCCGTCGAAGCGGCTTCACCCGGCGACCTCGTGTTGATCTCGCCGGGCGTCTACAACGAGGCCGTGAACGTCGAGACCGACGAGCTGACGATCCGCGGCCTCGACCGCAACGAGGTGATCCTCGACGGTGAGTTCGAACTCGACAACGGCATCCGGGTGCTCGGTGCGCACGGCGTCGCGATCGAGAACATGACCGCCCGCAACTACACCAACAACGGCTTCTTCTGGACCGGCGTCGACGGGTACCGCGGGTCGTACCTCACTGCGTCCGCAACGGCGACTACGGCGTCTACGCCTACGACTCGATCCACGGCCTGCTCGAGCACTCCTACGCCAGCGGCAGCCCCGACGCCGGCTTCTACATCGGCCAGTGCTTCATGTGCGAGGCAGTGATGGACGACGTGATCTCCGAGTACAACGGCCTCGGGTACTCGGGCACCGACGCCGGCGGGAACCTCTACATCATCAACAGCCGCTTCAACAACAACCGGGCCGGCATCAACACGAACTCGGGCACCTACGAGCTGTGCTACCCGCAACGCCAACTGACCGTGGTCGGCAACCTCGTGTACTCGAACAACCAGACCGACACGCCCGGCCATCGACGACGCGATCCTCGCCATGAACAACGGGATCATCGTCGAGGGTGGCATCGGCGACGTGATCGAACGCAACCTGCGTGTACGACCACGCCAAGACCGGCATCGCCCTCGTCCCGTTCGCCGAGTTCGAGCCGAACGACACCGAGCCGAGCCCGGACGACTGGGATCTGCCCTGTTCGGAGACCGCGCGACCAAGCCGCTCGCCGATCCCGACACGCTCGAGCCGATCTTCTGGACGCCGCAGGACAACTCGGTCGTCGGCAACGTCGTCGAAGGCAGCGGCCTGGCCGACCTCGCGATGTCGGCGGTGGCGACCGACCTGTCGATCATCGACCCCACCGGCCTCGGCAACTGCTTCGCCGGCAACACGTTCACGACGAGCGCACCGGCGGACATCGAGGCGCTGCTGCCGTGTGAGGGCGAGGGGAGCGGCGGCGACTACCTGGCGAGCGATCTCAACGTGGCGAGCTGGCTCGACGACGTCGCGACGGCGCCGCCATCGGTCGACTACCAGACCGCACCGACGCCCGAACCGCCACTGCTCGACGGCATGCCCGACGCGGCCACGGCACCGGCGAACCCGGCCGTCAACATGCCGCCGACGGTCGATCTCGCCTCGATCACCGTGCCCGACAAGCCCGCGAGCTGAATCGAGCACCTCGCTCCCGTGTCCCGCACCACGCCTTGCGATGAGCGAACGGCCCAGGTGTCGGTCCGTTCGCTCATCGCAACGCGATCGATCGGCGGATTGGCGGCCATCGTGGTCGCGGCCGCGTCATCGCCGGCTGCGGCGCTGGCTCGGACGGCACGTCATCGGCCACGCCCGATCCGCAACACCGGGGACCGCAGGGCAATGTGCCGCAGTTCATCGTGCAGTGCACGCTGAGCCACGTCGCGTTCGACGATCCGATCGTGCTGCCCGACCAGCCCGGCGAGAGCCATCAGCACAACTTCTTCGGCAACGACGCCGTCGATGCGACGCCCGACTACGACGCCATCAGCGGGGCGTCCACGAGTTGCGCCCAACGCCTCGACACCGCCTCGTACTGGGCGCCGGCGCTCCTCGATGCCGGCGGCGCACGGGTCGAACCGATCGAGATGACCGCCTACTACCGACCCGGCGCCGGCGTCGACCCGGCCGACGTCGTGCCGTATCCGGCCGGACTGATGTTGATCGGCGGGGACGCCCATGCCGAGCGCGCCCAGTCGACCGACGTCGTCGCCTGGTCGTGCGGGACGTCGGCGGCGCGCGAGTCGACCCGCCGGTGTGCCCGGCCAATTCGACGCTGCGGATGATCGTGACGTTCCCCGATTGTTGGGACGGCGAGAACCTCGTCAGCGACGACGCCGGTCACTCGGCCGACCAGTCGCACGCCGTGCTACGGCACCGACGGCTGTCCGGCCGACCATCCCGTGCCCGTTCCCCAACTGCAGGTGGCGATCGACTATCCGCCGGTCGACCCGGAGGGGCTCTCGTTGGCTTCGGGGTCGATCCACACCGGACATGCCGACTTCTGGAACGTGTGGGACCAGGACAAGCTGGAGGGCGAGGTCGCCGACTGCCTCAACCGCGGCGTCGTCTGCGGCGTCTCCGGCTGATCCGCGAGACTGTCGCCATGGTGCCGCCGCCCGCCCGACATCTCCTCCGGGCGAAGGATCTCGTCGACGCGCGCTACTTCGAGCCGCTCACCGTGGCCGACATGGCGCGCGCCGCGACGTTGTCGCCTGCGTACTTCAGCCGCGAATTCCGTCGCACCTTCGGTGAGTCGCCGCATCAGTACCTCCTGACCCGGCGACTCGAACGGGCCGCGGCGCTGCTGCGCAACACCGACCGCACGGTCACGGAGATCTGCGTGGCCGTCGGATTGTCGAGCCTCGGCTCGTTCACGACGAGCTTTCGACGGATGTACGGCACCGCACCGCTCGACTATCGCCGCTCGTTCCCGCCGGCCGCGCGATTGATCCGCATTCCCGGCTGTGTGGCCGCCGCCTACGGACGGCCGGCAAACCGCACGTTTCGAGAAGCAGCGCTGCAGGCGGGTTCCGTAAGGTCGTTCGTGCTCAACACGAACCCCCGAGGAGGAGCCATGATCACGATTGCCAACGCCCAGTTCTGGGTGCACGACCAGGACGAAGCACTTGCGTTCTACACACGCACGCTCGGTTGGGAGGTGCGCGCCGACGTGACGATGGAGGAGTGGAACTTCCGGTGGCTCGTGGTCGGGCCCGTGGGTCAGGACGACATCGGCCTCGTCCTGATGCCGATTCCTGTTCCGCCGATTGTTGGATGCCGAGGGCAGCGCGCAGCTCGCCGAACTCGTGGCCAAGGGCGCTGGCGGCACACTGTTCCTCACGACGGACGACTGCCAGGCGAGCTACGACGACCTGTCGGCCCGGGGTGTTGTCTTCAACGATCCGCCCACCGTGCAGCAGTACGGTGTCGACACATCGTTCCGTGATCCGTCGGGCAACAACGTCCGCCTCACCCAAGTGGTGGAGTACTCCCTCGATCGTGCGTGAGGATCGGGAACCCCGTCAGAGGCGGCCGGCGTCGATGACGCGCTGGAGGAACTCGCGGGTACGCGGTTCGGCCGGCGCACCGAAGATCTGCTCCGGCGGACCCTCCTCGAGGATCTGGCCCTGGTGCAGGAAGCACACCCGGTCGCTGATCTCGCGGGCGAAGGCCATCTCGTGCGTGGCGAACAGCATCGTCATCCCCCGGCCTTGAGGTCGCGGACGACGTCGAGCACCTCGCCGATCAGCTCGGGATCGAGTGCCGAGGTGATCTCGTCGAGCAGCATCACGTCGGGCTGCATCGCCAGCGATCGGGCGATGGCGACGCGCTGCTGCTGCCCACCGGACAGCTGGTCGGGGTAGGCGTCGGCGCGCTCCGCGAGCCCGAGCCGGGTCAGCATCGCCGACCGCGTCACGCGCGCGCGGTCGCCTTGTCGGCGCCGAGCACCTTGCGCGGCCCGATCGCCACGTTGTCGGTGACGTTCATGTGCGGGAACAGGTTGAAGCTCTGGAAGATCATCCCGATGCGGCGGCGGATCGGGTCGGCGTCGATGCCCGGCTCGGCGATGTCGACGCCGTCGAACATGATCGTGCCGTCGTCGATCGGGCTCGAGCAGGTTGATGCACCGCAGCAGCGTCGACTTGCCCGAGCCCGACGCCCCGATCAGCGTGATCACGTCGCCCCGGCCGACCGTCGAGGTCGATGCCGTCGAGCACGGTGGCCGACGCCGAACGACTTGCGGACGCCGCGCAACGAGGAGCAGCAGTCGGAGTCGACGAGTCGCGACGGTGACGTCGTTCACGAGATCGTCGTGGCGCCGGTGCGCCGGCGCTCGCGCGCCAGGAGATGGTCGGCGAGCCGCGTGCAGGGGATCGTGATCGCCAGGAAGATCAGCGACGCCGCCACGTACGGCGTGAAGTTGGCGAACTTCGACTTGTCGATGCCGGCCTGGCGCAGGATCTCGACGGGTCCGATCAGGCTGACCAGCGCGACGTCCTTCTGCAGGCTGACGAAGCTGTTCATCATCGGCGGCACGATGTTGCGGAACGCCTGCGGCAGCACCACGGTCTTCATCGCCTGGTGCGACGTCATGCCGAGCGACCGGGCGGCCGCCCGCTGGCTCTCGTGCACCCCGTCGATCCCGCCGCGGATGATCTCCGCGACGTACGCCGAGTACGACAACACGAGCGCCACCGTGCCCCAGATCACCGGATTCGGACCACGTCCGCGAGACGATCCTCGAGCGCCGGGCACGCCGAAGCCGATCAGGAAGATCAGCAGGATCACCGGGATGCCGCCGCATGACGTCGGTGTAGACCACCGCGAACGCCTTCAACGGGAACAGTGCGGGGCTGCGCGACGCTCCGGGCGAGGGCGACGAGCAGCGACACGATCAGGATCAACGGCGTCGACCACAGCAGGATCTTCACGTCGAGCCAGAACGCCTCGACGAGACGGGGGAACGAGTCGACGAACACGTCGCCGTCGAAGAACGCCTGACGCACCTTCTGCCAACCCGACGCCCGCGGCACGAGCACGATCAGCGCCGTGACGACGATGATCGTGCTCGCGGTGGCGATCGATCGTCCCTCGACGTCGCTGCGCCCGCTCGTAGGCGGCGCGCCGGGTCGTCGAGGCGGTCATGGTGTGGTGGTCGGCCGTGTGGGCGTCCGGTCAGTCGACCGTGATGACCGGTGCTCCGGTGGAGTCCGACAGCCATTCCTGCTGGATCGCGTCGAGTTCGCCGGAATCGGTGAGCGCGGTGATCGCCGCGTCGACGCAGCCGGTGAGGGCGCTGCCCTTGTCGAGCACGAAGCCGAACTCGTCGGTGGTGCCGCCGGCCTCGGCGGGGAACTGGCCGACGACGCTGCTGCCATCGATCTCGAGTCGACACGAACAGCGCCGTCGGCAGGTCGAACACGGCGGCGTCGATCTGGTTCGCCTCGAGCGCGGCCTTCGCTCCGGTGTTGTCGTCGTAGACGAACGGCTCCGTGCGTCGGCTGGATCACGTCGTTGATGAAGTCGAGGCTCGTCGTGCCGGCCTGGGCACCGAACTTGACGTCCTGCAGGTCGGCGACGGTGGTGGCACCGGCGGCCGCCGAGCCCTCGAGCGCGACGATCGCCTGGTTGCTCGTGTAGTACGGGAGCGACATGTCGACGTTCTCCTGGCGCTCCGGCGTGATCGAGTACTGCTGGAGGTTCATGTCGAACGTTCTTCGGCGCCGGGCTGGATCGCCTCGTCGAACGTGGTGCGGGTCCACACGACGGCGTCGCCCTCGTAGCCCATCTCCGCGGCGACGGCGAGCGCGACGGCGGCCTCGAAGCCCTCGCCCGGTCTCGGGCGCATCGTCGATCACCCAGGGGGAGAACGCCGGCTCACCGGTGGCGATCGTCAACGTGCCCGGTTCGAGCGTCGCACTGCAGTCGGCCGCCGCCGCCCGAGTCGGCGGGAGCAGCCGAGTCGGCGGAGCGGCCGAGTCGGCAGGAGCGACCGAGTCGCCGGTCGTGCCGGCAATGGAATCGGCCGTCGTGTCGGCGGTGTCGGCCGCGTCGTCGTCGCTGCCGCATGCAGCGAGGACGAGGGCGCCGACGGCGAGGGCCGGCACGAGCCGGCGGCTGAAGCGGGCGGACGAGTGGTGGAGCGTCGCATGAGGGTCTCCTGCGGGGTAGTGGTGTTCACGCTGGCCGAAAGCTACTCCCGGGCGACGGGAGCAGCCGAGCGCTCCTTGACAATGAGACGAATTTCGTCTTATTGTCTCATCCGTGACGGGAACCGGCGCGACCACCGGCTCTGCCGGCGCTCGGGCCGCGTCGTGGGCGCCGGCCGAGGTGGCGGTCCTCGACGCGGTCAAGCGCTGCTGCGAGCGCTGGGGGATCGACAAGGTCAACGTCGACGACATCGCCCGAGAGTCCGGCGTGTCGCGGGCGACGATGTACCGGATCGTTCCCGGGCGGGCGTGACGTCATCTTCGAGGCCCACCGCGTCTACGAACTCGACAAGTTCTTCACCACGCTGCTCCGCCAGATCGAGGGCGCGATCGTCGCTCGAGGATCTGCTGGTGCGGACCGTCACCTGCGCCACCGCGTGAACTGCGCGGCGACGACCACCTCGCGCTGATGCTGGCGTCCGAACCGGGCGCCGTGCTGGGCGAGCTCACCGTCGACGGCCTGCCGCGGATCATTCGGGTCGCCACCGCGTACCTCATTCCGTTCGCCGACGAGTTCCTGCCACGGCCCCAGTCGCGGGCGCTGATCGACATCGTCGCCCGACTCGTCATCTCGTACTTCCTCGCCCCGTCCCCGGTGGTCGATTTCGGCGACGAAGAGTCGGCCCGCGTCGTTCCTCCGTCCATTCCTCCCTGTCCTCACCGACCTTCGAGCCCCCACCAAGGAGTTGCAGCCATGAGCATCATCGAGCACGACCCGACCACGACCGACTCCGAGCAGCGCAACGAGACGATCCGCAACGAGTCGATCATCGGCCGCGCCGATCTCGACGATCTCGAGGCCATCCTCGCCATCTCCAACACCGATCCCGACGAGGTCGAGCACGCCGTCAAGGACAACGCCGACGCCATCTTCACCTGGGACTACTGCTGCAGCGGCCGCAGCTTCGCAAGCTGTACGAGAAGGCCAAGACCGGACAGTGGAACGCTTCCACCGACCTCGACTGGTCGATCGAAGTCGACCTCGAAAAGGTCGTGTCGGGCGACCAGGTCGGCATCGCCGCCGGCATCGACCCCAACCTCTACGACGACACCGTGATCGGCCACTGGGGCGAGAAGGAGTGGCTGGCGTTCGGCATCCAGAACCGCAAGTGGACGCTGTCGCAGTTCCTCCACGGCGAGCAGGGTGCGCTGCTGTGCACCGCCAAGATCACCGAGACCGTGCCGTGGTACGACGCCAAGCTGTACGCCGCCACGCAGGTCGTCGACGAGGCCCGCCACGTCGAGGTGTTCGCCCGCTATCTCGACGAGAAGATGGGCGGCGGCTACCAGGTCAACGCCCACCTGCGGATGCTGCTCGACGACATCATCAACGACTCCCGGTGGGACATGACCTACCTCGGCATGCAGGTGATGGTCGAGGGGCTGGCGCTCGCCGCGTTCGGCTTCATGCACCAGATGACCGAGGAGCCGCTGCTCAGGAAGATGCTGCGCTACGTGATGAGCGACGAGGCCCGCCATGTCGCCTTCGGCGTGCTCTCGCTGAAGGAGGTCTACGACGGGCATGACCGACGCCGAGATGAAGGACCGCCAGGAGTTCGCCTACGAGGCGGCCGTGCGCATGCGCGACCGCTTCCTCTCGCAGGAGGTGTGGGAGCAGATGGGCGTCGCCCCGAAGGACGTGCTGCCGATCGTGCTGCGCGACCCGATGCGCGACGTCTTCCAGCAGATGCTGTTCTCCAAGATCGTGCCGAACTGCAAGAAGCTCGGCCTCCTCGATCGCAACGACATGTGGCTGCGCCACCGCTTCGAGGAGATGGGCGTCATCCAGTTCGAGGACTGGGAGGACACCACCGAGGAGTTCACCAAGTTCGAACTCGACCGCGAGGTCGGCTGACCACCTCCCGGTAGTCGAAACACCCGACTCGGAAACCCGGCGACAGGGTGTGAATTGGGTGTGTGTCGCCGATTCGCGCTTCACCGCGGCAGGTTCCGTGCCGATGCTTCTGCATGGCCCCCGCCACCACCCGCAGCGTTCGCGGGGAGGTGTCTCGACGGATTGCCGTCGTGGCATGTGGGGTCCTCCTCCTGACGGCCGTGTTCCTGCAGCGCACGACGATCGTCGCTGCCGCCGGGGAGTTGCGCTCGATGCCGCTGTGGGTCGTGGCGGCCCTCGTCGTCGTCGGCCTGGCCGAACGCGCCGTCCGCGTCGACATCTACCGAATACTGCTCGGCTCGGCGCGGTACAGCGACGCCGCGTTGGTCCACGAGACGGGTCGGCGGCCAGTAAGGGCCTCCCGATGGGCGGCGCGGTCGGCACCGCGCTGCGGTGGTCGGTGGCCCGTGACCGGTCGATCCCGACCTCGACGTTCGCGGTCGCACTCATCGCCACCGGGGTCGCCTCGGTGTTCGTGACCTGGACGTTGCCGCTCGTCGCGCTCGGCATCGACCTGACCCAACGTTCGCCCGAGTCGATGGATTTCGTGGTCGTCGGGATCTGCTCGACCGTCGTGATCGCGGCGATCGCGGTCTGGACGGTCGTGCTCGGATCCGATCGGATCCACGGCTGGGCCGTCGATCGGTGTCGTCGCGTGTGCGCCCGCCTCGGCCGGCGCTTCCCTGGTGCCGACCATGTCGATCCCGAAACGGGGATCGACGATGTCCGCACGGGTCTTCGTTCGGTTGCCGCGCGGCCGTGGGGTCTCGTCGGGCGCACGGTCGTCGCCCAACTCTGCAGCGCCGCGGTCCTGCTCATCGCCCTCCGCAGCGTCGGTGTCGGTGGGGAACTCGGCAACATCGAGTTCCTGCGGGTGTACTTCATCGTCACGTTGCTCGGCTCGTTCATCCCCACGCCCGGCGGCGTCGGCGTGATCGAGGCCGGGCTCACGGGTGCCCTCGTCGCCGCCGGTGCCCCACCGGCGGGCGCACTGGCCGCCGTGCTCGTGTACCGGGCGATCACCTACGTGATGCCGATCATGATCGGTGCCGCGATGTACGTCGTCTGGCGGACCCGCACTGGCCACGAGCGCGCCGTGCGTCGAGAGCGCCGGCGAGGTCCTGGCGTTGCCGCCCGCCTCGCTCGCCGCGGCCTGAGTCCGGGTCTGGGCCCGGGCAGGAGTCTACGGCTGGACAATACAAGTTAGATACAAGTACGCTCACTTCCCATGAGCGATTGGGATCCCGACCAGTACCGACGATTCGCGACCGAACGGGCGCAACCCTTCTGGGACCTGGTCGGACTCGTCGACCCGTCAACGGTTGGCCGGATGGTCGATCTCGGATGTGGCGACGGAGCGTGGAGCGTGGAAGCGGCAGCCCGGCTCGGTGCGACGACGCTCGTCGGCGTCGACTCGTCGCCGGCGATGATCGGGCGGACGGGCGAACTCGAAGGCCCGGGCGACCTGAACGTCGCCTTCGAACGCGGTGACCTCGCCACGTGGACCACGACGAGCGAATCCCACCGCGGCTGGGATCTCGTGCTGGCGAACGCCAGCCTGCAGTGGGTGCCCGCCCACGAGGAGGTGCTGCGCCGTTGGACCGATGCGCTCGCGCCCGGCGGACAGTTGGCGGTGCAGGTGCCTGCCAACGGAACGCACGCCTCGCACATGGTGGCGAACGAGGTCGGCGCCACCGAGCCATTCCTCGACGCGCTCGGAGGAGAGGTTCCCGCCGACCCGTCCGCGTGCAACGTCCTCGCCCCGGAGGAGTACGCCCGCATCCTCTTCGAACTCGGCTACGAGACCCAGCAGGTGACGTTGCGCGTCTACCCGCACGTGCTCGATTCGTCGTCGGACGTCGTCGAATGGGTGCGCGGCACCAACCTCAACCGGTTCTTCGAACGGCTCCCCGCCCACCTGCACGAGCCCTTCGTCGAGGCCTACCGCGCGGCCTTGCTCCGCCGCATCGGCGATGTGGCGCCGTACTTCTACCCGTTCAAGCGCATCCTCTTCCACGCCCGCCGACCGTGACCGGCAGAGCCCCCCAGATCGTCGTTTGCGTCAGGATTTCGGAGGACCGGTCCTCCGAAATCCTGACGCAAACGGGGTGTCGGTAGCATCGACCGGCGATGGCGCATCGATCGAGCGAGACGTTCCGCACGCTGCACACGTTGCGGATCAGGGGATTCGCCACCATCGACACGCTGGCCGACATGACCGGGGCGCCGTCGAGCGACGTCGAGGCGCATCTCGCGCACTGGTCCGCCGGCGAACACGTGCAGTTCCGCGAGCCCCGTGCACTCTGGCAACTCACGCCGAGCGGCCGGGCGCGGCACCTCGATCTGCTGCGCGAGGACGTCGCGCCCGTCGTGCCGAACTCCGACCTCACCGTCGCGTACCAGCACTTCCTCGCGCACAACGAACAGTTCAAGGAGCTGTGCACGGCGTGGCAGGTCTTCAAGTTCAACGGTGAACGGAACGATCATTCCGACGCCGGCTACGACGCGGCGGTGTTCGAGAACCTCGCCCATCTCCACGCTGCCGCCGAACCGGCGATCGCCTGCTTCGGCACCGTGTTCGACCGGATGGCACCGTACGGCCCGCGTCTCGAATCGGTACTCATCCGGATCCATGACGGCGAATCGAATATGTTCACCGGTGTGATGTGCGGTAGCTACCACGATGTGTGGATGGAACTGCACGAAGACCTCATGCTCACCCAGGGCATCGATCGCGGCCGCGAAGGCAGCTACTGATGCCCCGCTTCGGCCGCGTCCTCACCGCGATGGTCACGCCGTTCGACGCCAATGGTGATCTGAACGTCGATGCCGCAGTCCGCCTCGCGAAGTGGCTGGTCGAGCAGGGCAACGAAGGCCTCGTCGTGTGCGGCACGACCGGCGAGTCGCCGACACTGTCGATCGACGAGAAGCTGACGCTGTTCGAAACGGTGGCGTCCGCCGTCACGGTCCCCATCCTCGCCGGCACCACGGGGTACAACACCGGCCTCGACATCGGCCTCACCGAGGAAGCCGGCAAGCTGGGCATCGCCGGCGTGCTGGCCGTCTGTCCGTTCTACAGCCGGCCGTCGCAGGCCGGGCTCGAAACCCATTTCCGGGCGATCGCCGGCGCCACCGACCTCCCGGTCGTGCTCTACGACATCCCTATTCGCACCGGGCGCAAGATCGACAGCACCACGATCGTCCGCCTCGCCGCCGACGTGCCCAACATCGTCGGCGTGAAGGACGCCGCCGGGAACCCGGGCGCCACCGCGGCGGTCAAGGCCAACGCTCCCGGCCGACTTCGAGGTCTATTCGGGCGACGACTCGATGACGCTGCCGCTCCTGGCCATCGGTGCCGTCGGCGCGATCGGTGTGGCGACGCACTGGTGTGCGCCCGATCACGTCGAGATGTTCGACGCCTGGGAACGCGGCGACGTGCTGGCGGCACAACGGATCAATGCCCGCCAGTTGGAGAGCTTCGAGTACGAAACGGGCGACCTGGCGCCGAACCCGGTACCGTCCAAGGCCATGATGCGCACGCTCGGTCACGACGTCGGAGAGTGCCGCTCGCCGATGGGCCCCACTCCCGACGGACTCGAAGCCGCCGCCCGGCAGGTCTACGACCGCCTGATCACCGCACGTCGGTCGCGGCACGTGGCTGACGGCCGACTGCAAGATCGGCGTCACCGTCGGCACACCGACCGGACGGCGGCGGCACGGTTCCGGTCCGCGTCGTCTTCCTCGGCGGGCTCGGCGAGATCGGTCGCAACTGCATGGCGATCGAGCAGGGCGCGGTCGACGATCCCAGCCGCTCGATCGTGCTCATCGACTGTGGGTTGATGTTTCCCGACGCGAACATGCACGGGATCGACCTGATCCTGCCCGATTTCACCTACCTGCGGGAGAACGCCCAGCGGATCCAGGCGCTCGTCCTCACCCACGGCCACGAGGACCACGTCGGCGCCATCCAGTACCTGCTGCGCGACAGCGACGGCATCGGCGACCTCCGCGACGGTCCGCTGCCGATCTACGGGTCCGCGCTCACCCTCGGCCTCGCCCGGAACCGGATCGACGAGGGCGGCTTGACCAAGCGCACCGACCTCCGCCCGGTCGACGACGGCGAGACGGTCACCGTCGGGCCGTTCGACATCGAGTTCATCCCGGTCACCCACTCGGTGCCCCACGCCCACGCGATCGCGGTGCACACGTCGCAGGGTGTCGTGCTCCACTCCGGTGACTTCAAGATCGACCTGACCCCGGTCGACCATCGGCGCTGTGACCTGGCGCGTCTCGGCGCAGCTCGCCAAGGGCCCCGGCATCCGCTTGCTGATGAGCGACTCGACGAACGCCGAAGAGCACGGCTACGCGCCGAGCGAGACGAGCGTCGGCAGCGTCCTGCGCACCCTCTTCGCACAGCAACGCGGCAAGCGCATCGTCACCGCCAGCTTCGCCAGCCACCTCCACCGCATCCAGCAGATCGCCACGGCGGCGATCGCCGACGGTCGCGTCATCGCCACGCTCGGGCTGAGCATGAAGAAGAACGTGCGGCTCGGCATCGATCTGGGCGTGCTCGACATCCCCGAGTCGTCGATCGTCGACATCGACGACATCGACCGGTTCGATCCCGGTGCGGTGTGCATCATCTCCACCGGGTCGCAGGGTGAGCCGATGTCGGCGCTCGGCTTGATGGCGCGGGGCGAGAACAAGTGGCTCAAGCTGAACGAGAACGACGTGGTCGTGCTCTCGAGCCACGCCATCCCGGGCAACGAGGGCAACGTCAACAAGGTGATCGACGGGCTGCTCCGCCTCGGTACGGAAGTGGTCCACTCCGGCGTGATGGACGTCCACGCCACCGGCCATGCGCAGGCCGACGACATCAAGACGTATCTCTCGATCGTGAACCCCGAGTGGTTCGTGCCGATCCACGGCGAATACCGCCACATGGTGGCCAACGCCCGGCTCGGTGAGTTGATGGGCGTGCCTCGCGACCACGTGGTGCTCTGCGAGGACGGCGACGTGATCGAGCTGACCGACGGCGGCCTGCGGCCGGTCGGACGGGTGCCGAGCGGCTACCTCTACGTCGACGGCATCGTCGGCGACGTCGGCCAGGGCGTGCTGCGCGACCGGCAGAAGCTCGCCGAGGAGGGTGTGGTCGTCGTGGTCGTCACCGTCGACGTCCAGACCGGCAAGGTGCTCGTCGGCCCGGAGATCATCACCCGTGGCTGGGTGTACGCGCCCGAGGCGGAGGACCTGCTCGACGAGGCGTGCGACACGATCGCCGACGCGGTCGAGAAGTCGCTGTCGAACGGCGTGCGCGACGTCGAGGCGCTCGAACGTGAAGTGCGCCGCGCGGCCGGCAAGTTCGTCAGCGAGCGCACCAAGCGCCGGCCGATGATCGTGCCAGTCGTGATGGAGACCTGACCGGCTCCACCGGGTGACGCTGTCGGGAAGACGGACGTGAAGCGGGTTCGCTCGATCGTGATGGCCGGTGCCATCGGCGCGCTCGTGTTCGCCGGATGCTCGAGCGACGGCGATGCGGGCGATGCAGGCGGGGCCGATCCGACGGCAGCGACCGGGAGCATCGCCGGGACGTCGAGTGATCCCACCGTGCCCTCCACCGGCTCGGCGGCCGACGCTGATGCTTCGGACGCGGCGGCCATGGCGGTCGATCTGCGGCGTGCCGTCGAGGCCGTCGAAGCGGAACTCGGCGGACCGCAGGAGTTCTTCGAGGTGACGGCGACGTCGCAACTGACGAACGTGTTCGTGGCGATCGAGGAGGGGACGAAGGCCGTGCCCTATGTGTTCGTCGACGGTGAACTCGAGGTTCCCGGCCCGACGCTGGAGGGAGCGGAGGGGCACACGTTCGTGTCGTCGGCCCTGACGTACGACGACGATCTCCTCGTGTCGCGCATCGCCCAGGAACTCCCGACGGCCACGATCGACTCGGTCAGTGTCGATGGAGGGCCCGACGGGACCGTCCGCTACGTCGTGGCGGCGCGGTCCGACGAGGGCGGCTCACTCGACATCGTGGTCGGGCCGAACGGGACCATCCTGAGCGTTGAACCGGTCTGAGCTGGTACGACGCGACCGCCGCCCCCGATCCAAGCCAACGTGGAGGCCATCCTTCCGGCATGGGTAGCGGCGGGCGAGCGCCGCCGATTGGTACGGTGAGACAGCCATGTCCAACTGGGGATCGTCCAAGAAGCGCAGCTCGTCGACCGGCCGCTCGTCCAAGTCGGGCGGTGGGTCCGCGGCGGGCCGATCCGCGGCGGACAAGTCCGGGTCGAGCAAGACGGGAACGGGCAAGAGCGGATCCAGCAAGCCCGAAACGACCAAGAGCGGGTCCCGCTCGTCGGGGTCGGTTCGTGACGTCACGCCGCCCGATCAGCAGGCCTCCCGCCGGACGCGGGCGAACAAGGAGATGCGCGAGGCGGTCGCCGGACGGGAGCACGAATTCGTCGGGCTCGGACTGATCGGCGCGGGGGTCCTGCTCGGGCTCGCCATGTACTTCGACCTCGCCGGTCCGCTGGGACGCGGCGTGGAGACGCTGTTCGGCTGGCTCGCCGGGCTCGGTCGCTATGCGGTGCCGGTGGTGCTCGTGGCGATCGGCGTGTCGCTGGTCCGTGGAGGTCGAACCTCGAGTCCGGTCCGGCTGGGTGTCGGTTGGGCGATGGTCGCCGCGGCGTCGCTCGGTCTGCTGCACGTGTTCCGCGGGCCCGACGATCTCACCGCCGACGTCGATCTGCTCGAACCCGCCGGGGGATGGCTCGGGGCGTTGGTGGCCGAGCCCCTGAAGGCGCTCCTCGGTTCGGCCGGCGCCACGGTGGTACTCCTGGTGATGTTCGTCGGCGGCGCGCTGCTCATCACCCAGACCTCGATGCGGACGCTCGCGTCACACACCGGAGGTTTCCTCGCCACGATCGCCCTGCCGGTGGGACGTTGGGCGAAATCCGGCATCAGCAACATCTCCACGCTGAACAGCGATCGAGCGGAGGAAGCGCAGCCAACCGGCGCCGGCGGCAGGGCCGCGGCCACGTTGTACGACTTCGCGCAGGACGACGACGACGCGATCGACGTGCCCGGCGAGCCCACCGAAACGGTCGCGCGGGACCAAGCCGAAGGTGTCGATCGGCAGCCAGCCCGGTGTGGCGTCGCCCGATGGCGCCCGCGTCGGCGAATGGGTCCTGCCGCCGATGACGTTCCTCGACCGGCCGGGCGAGCAGACCATCGACCGCAAGGAGGTCGAGGCCCGCGGACGCATGCTCGCAGGAGTCGCTCGCCTCCCACGGCGTCGAAACCATGCTCGTCGGGATGACCGTCGGCCCGACCGTCACCCGCTACGAACTCGAGCTCGGTCTCGGCGTCAAGGTCGCCCGGGTCACCAGCCTGCAGAAGGACATCGCCTACGCGATGGCCGCGACGGACGTGCGCATCCTGGCGCCGATCCCCGGCCGCTCGGCGATCGGGGTGGAGGTGCCGAACCGGCAACGTCAGCTCGTCGCGCTCGGTGACCTGCTGGCTTCACCCGAAGCGGCCAAGGCCACCAATCCGCTGGAGGTGGCGGTCGGCAAGGACATCGCCGGCAAAGCGGTGTTCCTCGACCTGGCCGCCACACCGCACCTGCTGATCGCCGGCGCCACCGGTGCCGGCAAGTCGAGCGGCATCAACTGCATCATCACCTCGCTGCTGATGCGCACGACGCCCGACGACGTCCGCTTGATCCTGATCGACCCGAAGCAGGTCGAGATGGGCCAGTACCAGCGCCTTCCGCACCTGCTCACCCAACCCGTGACGAACCCGAAGAAGGCCGCCAACGCGCTCGGCTGGGCCGTGAAGGAGATGGAGCGCCGCTACGACCTGCTGTCGGAGATGGGGTACCGCGACATCGCCGGCTACAACAAGGCGTTCGCCAAGGGTCGAGATCGTCACCCCGCCGGGGTCGGAGGTCGAGTACGAGCACCTGACCTACATCGTGGTCGTGGTCGACGAGCTGAACGACTTGATGATGGTCGCGGCCCGCGACGTCGAGGAGTCGATCACCCGGATCGCCCAGAAGGCGCGGGCGGTCGGCATCCACCTCATCGTGGCCACGCAGCGGCCGTCGGTGAACGTGATCACCGGTGTGATCAAGGCGAACATCCCGGCCCGCATGGCCTTCGCCGTGTCGAGCCTCACCGACTCGCGGGTGATCCTCGACCAGCCCGGCGCCGAGAAGCTCGTCGGCAAGGGCGACATGCTGCTCCTGCCCGGCAACTCGTCGGTGTCGAGCCGCATCCAGGGTTCGTTCGTGAGCGAGGAGGAGGTGCGCAAGGTGGTGGCGCACTGGCGGGCGCAGTCGCCCGAGCCGGTCTACTCGAACGACGTCGAGGACGGCGGCGAGACCGCCGCGCCGCAGTCGGCAGCGCCTCGTTCCGCCGCATGCACTCGTACCGCCGAGCCCCAACTCGATGGTGCGTGGGCCGGCGGGCATGTCGAGCATCGACGATTCGCTCGACGTCACGTCCGACGCCAACGCGTTCTCGGCGGGCGACGAGGACGAGGACACGGCGATGATGCGCCAGGCGATGGAGCTCATCGTGCGCAGTCAGCTCGGCTCGACCTCGATGCTCCAGCGCAAGCTGAAGGTCGGCTTCGCCCGCGCCGGCCGCATCATGGATCTGCTCGAACAGCGGGGCGTCGTCGGCCCGAGCGAGGGCTCGAAGGCCCGCGCCGTCCTGATGACGGTGGAGGAGTTCGAACTCCTCCAGCAGAACGGCCAGCTGTAACGATGCTCGGTCACACGGAACTCGCGGACGGGCGCCTTCTCCGTGAACGCCGCAACAGCTTCGGCGTGCTCGGGTGTCGACCAGCACTCGGCCAGCAGCTGACTCTCGAGACGTTGGACAGCGTGGAGGTCGGTCTCGGCGCCGTTGACCGTGAGCAGTTGTTTGACCATCCGGGCTTGCGGTGTGGGGCTCGCCGCGAACGCTTCAGCCAGCTCGGTCGCCTTGGCGATCAGGGCGTCGTGGTCGTCGACGACGTGATCGACGAGCCGTAGCGCAGCCGCCTCGTCGCCGCGCACGATCCTGCCGGTCAGGCACAGATCGGAGGCTGCCCCCCAACCCACCCGCTGGACGAGGAAGTGCGTGCTCGCCAGTTCGGGCACGAGTCCGACCTTGATGAACACGACACCGATCTTCGCGTCGGCCGTTGCCACGATCGCGTCGGCCGGGAGGACCATCGTGATCCCGATCCCGACCGCGGCGCCGTGGATCGCCGCGACGACCGGCTTCGAATCACGCATCAACTGCACCCAGTCGATACCCGCCGGCATACCGCCGGAACCGCCGGCGGTGTCGTTGCCCGGGTCGGATCCGTCAGGCGGGTGCCGAACACGGCGTTCATGTCGGCTCCGGCACAGAACCCTCGGCCGGCGCCGGTCATGATGATCGCTCCGACCGCCGGGTCGTCGTTGGCGCGTCCGATGGCGTCGGCGAGTTCCTCCGCCATGTGCGGTGTCCAGGCGTTGAGCTGGTCGGGTCGGTCCAGCGTGATCGTGGTGATCGCTCCGATCGTCGACGATCGGATGGTGTCGTAGCTCATCGACGAAGCGTGGCACGGCTCCGCTCGGGGGAACGAGGTGCAGCTTTGGCAACATGAGCGCCATGTCCGACGTAGTGCAACTCACGCCCGAACTCACCGAGATCACCGATGGCCTGCGGTTCCCGGAGGGGCCGATCGCGATGCCCGACGGATCGATCGTGCTCGTCGAGATGTTCGGGCCCCGCCTCACGCGGGTCGGCGCCGGACGGCACCAAGACGACGGTCGCCGAGATCGAGGGCGGTCCCAACGGTGCGGCGGTCGGGCCCGACGGAGCGATCTACCTGTGCAACAACGGCGGCTGCTTCGCGCCGGCCGAGTTCGGCGGGATGATGTTCCCCGGCGTGTTCGTGCCCGATCGCTACCTCGGCGGCCGGATCCAGCGGGTCGATCCGCACGACGGCACCGTCACCGACCTGTACACCGAGTGCGACGGCCGGCCGCTCCGCGCGCCGAACGATCTGGTGATTGACGGCCACGGCGGCTTCTATTTCACCGATCACGGCATCCGCGACCACGCCACCCGCACCAGCGACCTGACGGCGATCTACTACGCCCAAGCGGATGGGTCCGAGATCCGGGAGGTCGTGTTCCCGGTGGAGGGCCCGAACGGCATCGGCCTGTCGCCGGACTCCGACACGCTGTACTGGGCCGAGACGACGACCGGGCGGGTGTTCCGCCGCGCCGTCGTGGGAGTGGGCGCACTCGCCGAACCCGTACCGCTCGACCTGAGCGGCCTGCTGTACGGCCTGCCCGGCATGCAGTACCTCGACTCGCTCGCCGTCGACGGCGAAGGCTGGGTCTGCGCGGCCACGCTGCTCAACGGCGGCATCACGGCGATCTCGCCCGACGGCACCCAGGTGGAGCATCACGCCACGGGCGACCTGCATGACCACCAACATCTGCTTCGGCGGCGACGATCTCCACACCGCCTACGTCACGCTGTCGAGCACCGGCCGCCTCGTCTCGTTCCGCTGGCCCCGCCCCGGCCTCCGCCTCGCCCACCAGTAGACGAGCCAGCCGACGGGTCAAATCGTCGTTTGCGTCGGGATTTCCGAGGAGCGGTCCCCGGAAATCCCGACGCAAACGTGGTGTCGGACGCAGGCGTGGTGTCGGACGGGAGGCGAGGTGGGGGAGATAGCGTGGCTGACCATGTCACAGCGCTTCTACATCGAGACGCTGGGCTGCCCGAAGAACGACGTCGACTCCGACAAGTTGGTCGGTGTGTTGCTCGCCGACGGTATGGAAGCGACCGACGATGCGGCCCTCGCCGACCTCGTCGTCGTCAACACCTGCGCGTTCATCGACGACGCCCGGCGCGAGTCGATCGACACGATCCTCGCGCTCGACGAGCTCCGCATGGACGGCTCGCGCCTCGTGGTCACCGGGTGCATGGCCGAGCGCTACGGCGACGAACTCGCCGCCGAACTGCCCGAGGTCGACCAGGTCGCCGGATTCGGCCAATCTTTCACGGCCTTGCCCGTCGCGACGGCGATCGCTCCCATCACCGCTCCGACCATTGGCCGCAAGTTGATCCCCGTGTCGAGCACGGCGATCCCGACGTTCGACCTGCTCAATCTGCCGCGCCCCAGGTCGGCCGTCCCGTGGGCCTACGTGAAGATCGCCGAGGGCTGCGACCGGTCGTGCGGATTCTGCGCCATCCCGAGCTTCCGCGGGCCGCAACGCAGCCGCGACGTGGCCTCGATCCTCGCCGAGGTCGAGCAGCTCGAGGCGCGCGAGATCGTGCTGGTCGCCCAGGATCTGGCGTCGTACGGGAAGGACCGCCCGGGCGAGCTGGGTGCCGGATCGATCGTCCCGCTGGTCGAGGCCGTCGCCGCCATCACCGATCGCGTCCGTCTGCTCTACCTGTACCCGAGCGACCTGTCCGACGCCCTGATCGACGTGATCTGTGCGTCGGGCGTGCCGTACTTCGACCTGTCGCTCCAGCACGTGAGCAAACCGTTGCTGCGCCGGATGCGCCGCTGGGGTGACGGCCAGCGGTTCCTCGATCGCATCGCCGACATCCGCGCCCGCGAGCCTGACGCTGCGTTCCGGAGCAACTTCATCGTCGGCTATCCCGGCGAGACCGAGGCCGACCACGACCAGCTGCTCGATTTCGTCGAGCGGGCGCAGCTCGACTGGTGCGGGTTCTTCAGCTACAGCCGCGAAGACGGCACCTATGCCGCGGATCTCGACGGCGCCGTCGATCCGCAACTGATGAACGAGCGGCTCGCCGAACTGCGCGAGATGCAGGACGACATCACGGCCAACCGTCGCGACGCGCTCATCGGCGCGACCGTGTCGGTGCTCGTGGATGCGCCGGGCGTGGGCCGGACCCATCGCGAGGCGCCGGAGATCGACGGCATCGTGCACGTCGGCGAGAATGTCGTCGTGGGGAGTTTTGCCGAGGTCGAGATCGTCGATGCGCTCGGACCGGATCTGGTGGCCGCCGGGTTCGATCTGTCGCTGCTGGACGGCGAGTGACGGGACGCCGGGGATGATTCGCTGATGGTCGAATCGAGCCAGATCGCCACCTGGGCGAACGCCGTCACCGTCGGGCGGCTCGTGCTGTCGCCGCTGATGTTCTGGGTGATCCCGAACCACGATCGCGGTTCGTGGATCGCGTTCGTGTTGTGGGTGATCTTCTCGCTGAGCGACGGCATCGACGGCTGGATCGCCCGCCGCCACGGGGTGACGGCGGCGGGAGCGTTCCTCGATCCGCTCGCCGACAAGGTGCTCGTGCTCGGCGCGATGTTCACCCTCGTGTCGATCGGTGTGTTCTGGGTGGTTCCGGTGATCATCATCGCCGCCCGCGAGGTGATCATCAGCGTGTACCGGGTGATCGTCGGCGGCCGCGGCATCAGCGTGCCGGCGAGCAAGTTGGCGAAGTACAAGACGTTCAGCCAGCAGCTCGCGGTCGGCTTCGCACTGCTGCCGCTCACCGCGCTCGACGCGACGTGGCTGTGGAACGGGTTCCTCTGGGCTGCGGTGATCCTCGCCGTCGTCAGCGGCGCCCAGTACATGTGGGCCGCCCGTCAGATGCGGCCGATCGACGAGTCGGCGCCGGTAGCGGGCACCGTCGGGTGATCCACACACGGCCGAGTGGGGCGGCCTGCCATGCGATGTGACGTCCTCGCCATCGGGACCGAACTGCTGCTCGGTCAGATCATCGATTCGAACTCGGCGTGGATCGGCGGCGAACTGGCGGCGCACGGCATCGACTCGCTGGCCCAGGTCAAGGTCGGCGACAACGTCGATCGGATCGTCGTGCAGTTGCGTCGTCTGCTGGCCGACGCCGACGCCGTGATCGTGTGCGGCGGCCTCGGCCCCACCCATGACGACCTGACCCGCCAGGCCATCGCCGCGGTGATGGACGTCCCACTCGTGCGCGACGACGCGATCGGCGAGCGGATCCGCACGATGTTCGTCGCCCGGGGCCGGACGATGACCGACAACAACCTCCGGCAGGCCGATGTGCCGGTCGGCGCGACGATCATCCCCCAGACCCGCGGCACCGCACCCGGCCTGATCTGCCCGGTCGTCGTGGACGGTGTCGACAAGGTGATCTACGCCGTGCCGGGCGTGCCGCACGAGATGTACGACATGGTGCAACGGGCGGTGATCCCCGATCTCGCCGCCCGCAGCGGCGAGGAGGCGGTCATCGCCAGCCGGGTGCTGCGCACGTGGGGCGAGAGCGAGAGCGGCCTGAATGCCCGTCTCGATCACGTGATCGAACAGCTCGAGCGCCCTGACACGCCGACGCTCGCCTTCCTGGCGAGCGGATGGGAGGGCCTCAAGGTCCGGCTCACGGCGAAGGCCGCCACGTCGGCCGAGTGTGCCCACCAGCTCGACGAGTGGGAACAGGTGATCCGCGCCGAGCTCGGTGCGCTCGTGTTCGGGGTCGACGGCGACACGATGGAGTCGGTCGTGCTCGATGCCTGCCGGCGCCGCGGGCTGACACTGGCGACCGCCGAATCCGTCACCGGCGGTCTGGTCGGGGCCCGCCTGACTGGCGTCGCCGGCGCGAGCGACGTGTTCCGCGGCTCGATCGTGAGCTACGCGACCGACGTCAAACAGTCGCTCCTCGGCGTCGGCGACGGTCCCGTGGTCAGCGAGGATGCGGCGCGCCAGATGGCGCACGGCGTTCGTGATCGGCTCGGTGCCGATGTGGCGTTGGCACTCACGGGCGTGGCCGGCCCGACCGAGCAGGACGGTCAACCGGTGGGAACGCTGTTCGTCGGGCTCGTCGGGCCCGGGTTCGATGAGGTGCGCCACGCCCGGCTGCCCGGCCAACGAGAGCAGATGCGACAGTTCGCTGTCATCACGGCGCTGGGCTTCCTGCGCGAACATCTGCAGGAGCGATGAACGAGCGCAGCCGTAGGGGAATCACGATCGCAGCCAGCGTGGCGGCCGTCGTGGCGCTGCTCGCCGTGATGGGTGCGTTGGTGGTCGATCGCGTCGCCGAGGAGGAAGCCACCACCTCGACCACGTCGACGACATCGACTTCATCGACCACCTCGACCACCTCGACGACCGTGCCGGAGACGACCACGACGGTCGGCGTCCCCGCCGTCGCCAATGCCGGGGTCGACGTGGCAGCGAACCGGGGCGCCGACGTCCAACTCGCCGCGGTCGGTCTGCCAGCCGGCACGCCCGACGCGTCGATCGTCTGGGCGCAGACATCGGGGCCGGACGTGACGGGCGGAGTGGGCACGTTCAGCGGGCCGGCGCCGACGTTCACCACGCCGGCCGACGTGACGACGGTGGTGTTCGATCTCACCGTCACCGGTACCGACGGCACGACGGCGACCGATTCCGTCGTCGTGCGCGTGTTCGAGGACTCCACCCAGACGGTGTTCGTCGACGGTGAGCTCGGCAATGACGAGGCGGGTGACGGCACCGTCTTCGCCCCCTTCCGGTCGTTGCGGCACGGCGTCGACGCGGCCGATGGCAGAGACGTGTACCTGCGCTCGGTGGGCGCGTACGACGTGTCGGATGCGGCGCTCGCGCTCGATGCCAGCACGAGCATCTATGGCGGCTACGACGAGGCGTGGTTGCGCGACGTGGCAGCTCGCACCGCGGTCACGGTTCCCGCCACAGGGCTTTCGTACGTCGACGCGGCCGCGATCACCCTGTCGGCACTCGACGTCGTGGCCGCCAACGCTCCCGAGGGCGGAACGTCGGTGGCGCTGTCGATCGACGGTGCCGGGAGCATGACGATCAGCGACAGCAACGTCACGGCCGGTGCCGGCGGTGTCGGCGCCTCGGGCGGAGTTGGCGGCAACAGCATCGGGGTGCTGGCCGACGACGTCGGCGAGATCGACGTCGTGCGTTCCACCGTCACCGCCGGAGCCGCGGGCGCCGGTGGTGTCGCGGCCGGGGCTACGGCGGGCGGGGCCGGGGCTCCCGCCGCGGGTGCGCCGGGAGTGCAGGACGCCGGCGGTGGAGGGGGAAGTGGAACGAGCGCCGGAGCGGCGGGCGGCAGGGGCGGGGCGATCGGGGCCGGCGGCCAGCCCGGTGCGACCGTGGCCGGCAGCGGCGCCGCCGGTGGGACCGCCGCGTCCCGACCGGGTGCCGCCGGTGCCGGAGGAGCAGGTGGTGCCGGCGGAGCGGGCGGCGCCGGAGGGAGCGGGACGGTCGCACCGACCGGTGAACTGTTCATCCCGCTCGCCGCCTCGGGAGCGGCGGCCGGTGGGGGGGCCAATGGTGCAGGCGGGAACGGTGGCGGCGGTGGTGCGGGCTCGGGAGCGGGCCGCGGTGGCGGTGGTGGCGGTGGTGGGGGCGCGAGCGCCGGCACGGCCGGCGGTTCGGGAGGTCCCGGCGGTGGTGCGTCCATCGCTCTCGTGGCGAGTGGCGTCGACCGGCTTCGCGTCATCGAGTCCCTGCTCGCCGGCGGTCTCGGTGGCGCCGGATCGCCGGGCTCCGTCGGCGTCGCCCAGACGGTGGCTGGTGCGGCCGGGGGAGCGGGTGCCGGCCCGACCTGTTCCGCCGCGTGTCCCGCAGCCGATGCACCCGGGGCGGGCGGAGGCGGCGGTGCCGGCGGTTCCGGCGGCGAAGGCGGCCAGGGCGGTGCCGGGGCCGGTGGAGCGTCGGTCGGTCTCTCCACCGCGGCGGTCGTGACGGTCGAGCTGCACACCTCGACGTTGCGCGGAGGCACCGGTGGCGCAGGAGCGATCGGCGGTGTCGGCGGACGGACCGGGGCCGGGGGCGCCAACGGGTCGGCCGCCGCGGGTGGAGCTGCGGCCGGGGCGGCGCTGACGGACATCCGAGCCGCGCAAGGCGTGGGCGGTGGCGGGGGTTCGTCGTTCGGATGGTACGACGACGGTGATTCTGGTCAGATCCTCGACGAGGAGAAGATCGAAGCGGGGACGGCCGGCGTCGGAGGAACCGGCAGCCAGACCGGCCCATCGGGGACCGCGGTCGCCACGAATCTCTGACGCGGTCGCCTATCGTGGCACCGCCCGGTCGGTCACCCGGGTGCTGCCCTCGTAGCTCAGCTGGACAGAGCAACGGCCTTCTAATCCGTAGCGCGCAGGTTCGAATCCTGCCGAGGGCGCCATTCGCCGAGGGCGCGCACCGCCCGCAGTTGCCACAATGGCCGGGTGGTGCTCGACGGATCGGCACGACGTGCGATCGAGCACGTTCGCTCCCGGTCGACCGGTGGTGCACTCGATCGGACGCTGCCGGTCACTCTGCACTTTCATCCCGATGTGCCTTCTGGCGACGGCACCGTCCTCAGCTCGATCGCCACCGACGGGCACTACCGGTCGCAGTTCGTCACCGGCCTGAGCAATGGGGGACTCACGGCTCGGCCGGGCGGTGACCGGTGGCGGTGGGAGCAGCGGATGTTCGCCGGCGCGTACGACGCCACTCCGGCGACGGCCCGCCCGGTGTACGGATCGTTGGACGATCGCCGCAGCCCGTACGGCGGCTCGCCCCGGTTCGGGTCCTCCGTACTTCCAACTCGACCCGCGTGCCCTCGACCGCGTGACGTTCTGCTTCCCCGACAGCGTGCTCGAGCCGACCGACGTGGGCACCGCCGACCGGATGGCGCTGCTCCCGTTGCTCCCGCACCGTGATCTCGGCGATCTCGATCACTACATCGAGGCCCAGGTTCACGGTGGTGTCTCGATCGAGCGTGACGTGTCGGCGCTGGTGCTCGATCCGTGTTACCGGGGCACGCCGATCGAGCGGCTGGCGCGCGAGCCTGCCGTGCGAGTTGCGATGGCACTCCGGCTACCGCGTCGCCGTCGACGTGATCCGCGCGCACCCGACGTTTCGTGGCGAAGACGTCGTCGCGGCCGCCGAGGTGATCGCGGTCGACGGTGAGCTGACCCCGTCCCGCCTCGGTGACGCCCGGCGGGAGGGAGTGTTCGATCTCCAGACGGTCAAGCATGTCTGGCACTACCTGGGCCGATTCGGATGGCGCGACCCCGCGTTCGTCGTTGGAAGCGACGATCCGCGGACACCCGACGTGATCGAGTTGCTCACCGCGCATCTGCGGTTCGCCCACGAGGTGACGCCGGCCGGTCACGTCCACGCCCTCGACGTCGACGCCCTCGTCGATCCGGCGATCACGTTCTGCAGCGTGCGCGGCGACGGCGGTGTGCTGCTCGCGGTCGGGGCGCTGCGCCGAATCACGGCCGACCATGTCGAGCTGAAGTCGATGCACACCGCCGTCCGCTCGACGCGGGTCCGGGATGGGTCGGGCGATGCTCGACCACCTGCTCGCCGACGCGACGGCGGCCGGCGCGCGACAGGTCAGCCTGGAGACAGGTACGGGCGACGCCTTCGCACCGGCGCACGGGCTCTACCGGTCGGCAGGATTCCTCGAGTGCCCGCCGTTCGGCGAATACACGTCGAACCCGCACAGCGTGTGCATGACGCGCTCGATCGGATGAGCGGCGGCGCCGATCCCGAAGGCGCACTGGGTTCGAATCGGGCGTGTTGTCGGTAGGCTGGTATGTCGCTGCGAGCGCCAGCGGTGCACCCCCATGAGGCGAGGTTCTGAGTGAAGTTCAAGAAGGGCGAAACCGTCATCTATCCCCAGCACGGGGCATGTGTCGTGCAGGGCACGAAGAAGATGGAGTTCTTCGGCGAGAAACAGGAGTACCTGATTCTCAAGACCGTCATCAACGAGATGACCCTCAAGGTGCCGATCGACAAGACCGACGAGGTCGGCGTGCGTCCGCCGGTGTCGGCCGACGAACTCGAAGACCTCGTGGCCGTGCTCGCCAAGCCCGATCCGCGCGTTCCCTCCAACTGGAGCCGCCGGTTCAAGAACCACCAGGAGAAGCTGAAGAGCGGCGACGTGTACCAGGTCGCCGAGGTGGTCCGGAACCTGGCCGCCCGTAATCGTGACGCGTCGCTGTCGGCGGCCGAGCGCACGATGTACGAACGGGCCCGCGTCAATCTGATCTCCGAGATCTCGCCGGCGCTGAAGGTGTCGGCCGAGGAGGCCGAGGCCTACCTCGACGACGCGCTCGCGAAGGGTGTCCTCAAGACCCCCGCCGAGGCCAAGAAGAAGTAGTCGATCGACTCACCGTCGATCTCGGCGTTCGATCTCAGCCTCCGGTCGGCTCCCGCACGTCGCCACTCTGGCAGAGTGGCAGACTCGCCCCGATGAGCAAGGTCGCATTTCTGGGAATGGGAACGATGGGTGCGCCGATGGCCCGGCACCTGCGTCGGGCCGGTCACGACGTCGTGGTCTACAACCGCACGGCGTCGAAGGCGTTGGCGTGGGTGGCGCTGAACGGCGGAGCGGCGGTACCGACGCCGTTCGAGGCCGCCGAGGAGGCCGACATGGTGGCGCTGTGCGTCGGCAACGACAGCGACGTGCGCGAGGTGACGCTCGGGCCACACGGCGCGATCGCCGGTATGAGCGCCGGTGCGGTGCTCGTCGACCACACGACTGCATCGGCCGGGCTGGCGCGGGAGTTGGCGGCCGAGTGCCGCGAGCGCGGGGTCGGGTTCATCGACGCGCCGGTGTCCGGTGGCCAGGCGGGGGCGGAGAGTGGCCAGCTCACGCATCATGTGCGGGTGCGACGACCCCGAGGTGTTCGATGCGGCGAAGGAGGTGCTCGACGCGTACGCCAAGTCGTGCGTGTGCCTCGGCCCCGCCGGTGCCGGCCAATTGACCAAGATGGTCAACCAGATCTGTATCGCCGGGCTCGTGCAGGGGCTCGCCGAGGGTGTCAACTTCGCCCAACGCGCTGGCCTGGATGTCGATCAGGTGATCGACGTGATCGGCAAGGGTGCGGCACAGAGCTGGCAGATGGACAACCGGGCGCGGACGATGGCGGAGAGCTCGTTCGACTTCGGATTCGCCGTGGAGTGGATGCGCAAGGACCTGGGCATCTGTCTGGAAGAGGCGGAGCGCAACGGTGCCCGCCTCCCGGTCGCGGCGCTCGTCGACCAGTTCTACAAGCAGGTCGTCGCCCGCGGTGGCGACCGCTGGGACACCAGCAGCCTCGTCGACCTGCTCCAACACCCCTGAACCTGTCGCGCGGGGTCAGGCACAACGCGACAGGTTGCTCGACGCGCGCGCGACCTGTTGCGTTGTGCCTGACCCCGCGCGACAGGTCAGCGGACGGCGAGGTGCATCTGCTCGACGCCGCGGATGGTGAGGCGATCGCGGAACGTGGGCTCGTCGAGCAGTTCGATCGAGTCGAACCGACGGATCAGGCGCCCGATCGCCACCGACGCCTCGAGCCGGGCGAGCGAGGCTCCGAGGCAGTAGTGGATGCCGGCGGCGAAGGCCAGGTGGCGGTTGGCGTTGGGGCGGTCGAGGTGCAGGGTGTGGGGGTCGTCGAACACGGCCGCATCGTGGTTGGCGGCGCCGAGCACGCACAGCACCGACGAACCGGGCTCCACCGTCACCTGCCGCGCACCCTCGCCGTAGGTGACGGGCGTCATCGCCACACGGACGGTGTGCTGGACCGGCCCGTCGAACCGGAGCAGCTCGTCGACCGCCGACGCGTCGAGCGTCGGATCACGCTTCCACCGCTGCAGCTCGTCGGGGTGGCGCAGCAGGGCGAGCGCGCCGTTGCCGATCAGGTTGACCGTGGTCTCGTGGCCGGCCACGTAGAGCAACACCACGAACGACAGGAGCTCCTCGATGCTCAGCCGGTCACCCGCCTCCTCGGCCACGAGGAGCCCCGACAGCACGTCGTTGCCGAGGTTCGCCCGTCGGGCCTCGACCACCTCGGCGAGGTAGGGGACGAGCTGGGCGACCGCCGCGTCGCTGGCGTCGAGCGTCTCGAGCGTGGCGGTCGGTTCGAGCGAGGCCGTGAGGGCCTGGCTCCACTCGCGGATCTCATCGGTGCGGTCCTGCGGCAGGTCGAGCAGGTCGGAGATCACCTGGAACGGCACGGGGAAGGCCAGTTCGTCGACGAGTTCCATCTCGCCCCGCTCGGCCGCCCGATCGAGCACGGCATCGACCTGGGCCTCGATGCCGCTGCGCAGCGCGTCGATGGCCGACGGGGTGAACGCCTTGCTGACGAGACGACGGAGACGGGTGTGGTCGGGAGGGTCGAGATTGAGGATGGTCTTGGCTCCACCGTTGCGCCGGGCACGTCGCCGTTCGAAGATCGGATCGTCACGAGGCGTGGAGTTGGCGTCGACGTCGCGGCTGAAGTCGTTGCTGCGCAACGTGCGCGACACGTCGTCGTACCGGGTGATGATGGTCAGGCCGACAGGCGTCACGAACGCGGGTGACTCGGCGCGCAGCCGGTCGTAGAAGGGGTATGGGTTCGCCCGGAACTCCGGGTCGAACGGGTTGTACACGGCGGGCCCGTCGAGCGCCAGCGGCGTGTCGCCCGTCTCGGCCGGGGACATCGTGCCGCTGTCCGTCATGGTGCCTGTCTACACCGCCGCTGCTTCGGCGACAGCGTCGACGACCCGATCGATCTGGTCGTCGGTGATCACGAGCGGCGGACAGAACGTGAGCGTGTCGGCGCCGATGGCCCGCACGACCACACCGAGCTGCTGCATCCGGTCGCGCATCGTGTTGGCGTCCTGGTCGGCGCGCAGGCCGGCGGCGTAGATGGCGCCGTCACCGCGGACGTGATCGATCAGGCCGTCGTCGGCGAGGGCCCGCAGACCGCCGCCGAGTCGGGCGCCGATGCGCTCGACCTCACCGATCAGGTTTTCGCGTTCGATGATCGCCAGGTTCGCCAGCCCCGCGGCACATGCCGACGCGTGGCCCGAGTACGTGTAACCGTGACGGAGGATGAACGAGGGGTCGGCCTCGAGTGCCGCGCGCACCTCGGCGCCGACGATCACCCCACCGAGCGGTTGGTAGCCGGACGTGACCGCCTTGGCGAACGTGGTCATGTCGGGCTGCACGCCGTAGTGCTGCGCCGCGAACCACGAGCCGAGCCGACCGAATCCGGTGATCACCTCGTCGAAGATCAACAGCGCGCCGTGCTGGTCGCACAGGTGGCGGGCCCCTTCGAGGTAGCCGTCGGCGGGCGGATAGACGCCGGCCGCACCCTGCACGGGTTCGGTGAGCACCGCGGCGACCCGGTCGGCGTGCTGCGACATCAGCACCGACAGCGCCTCGATGTCGTCGCTCGGCACCTGGACGACGTCGGCGAGGAGTTCGCCGTAGCCCTCCTTGTTGAGCGGCAGACCCTGCGCGCTGGTGCCGCCGTAGTTGGTGCCGTGGTAGCCGCGCACGCGGGAGATGATCAGCCGTCGCTCGGGTCGGCCGGCGAGGACATGCGTGAGGCGGGCCAGCTTCATCGCCGAGTCGATCGCCTCGGAGCCCGAACCGGCGAAGAAGACGCGGGCATCGGGCGTGGACGTCAACGACACGATGCGATCCGCGAGCTGCTCGGCCGGGGCGTTGGTGAACGGGTCGAAGCAGGAGTACGTCTCGATCGTGCGGATCTGCTCGGCGACGGCGTCGGCGATCTCCGCCCGGCCGTGGCCGATGTTGCAGTACCACAGGCTCGCCATGGCGTCGATCAACTCGTTGCCGTCGCTGTCCCACAACAGCGCGCCCTCGCCGCGGGCGATCGTGACGAAATCCCCCCGTGTCGGTTTGGCGAACGGGTGCAAGAAGGTGTTGGGCACCCCTCCATCAAACTCGAAATTCTGAACGCATCGTGCGCCGGACGCACCGATGCGCTCAGAATTTCGGGTTGTTGTCGGGTGTGGCAGGGTGGCGGCGTGACGACACGAACCGATCCGTTCACCGAGGCTGCACAGCGTGTGGAGCGTGGCGCCGACCACCACGTCGAGGCCGCGGCGCTCGTCGCGCAGATGACGCTGGACGAGAAGCTCGGCTGTCTCGACGGCGATTCGCCGTTCTGGCCCGGGCTCACCGACATGAGCGGCGGTGGGCTACTACCTCCATCCCTGGCCGGCGGCGGTGGTCGAGCGGTTGGGTGTTCCGGGGATCCAGTTCGCCGACGGCCCACGCGGCTGTGTGATCGGGGACGCGACGGCGTTTCCGGTGAGCATGGCCCGCGGGGCGACGTTCGACCCCGACCTCGAGGAGCGGATCGGCGAGGTGATCGGGGCCGAACTCCGCGCCAGCGGGGCGACGTTCACCGGCGCGGTGTGCATGAACCTGCTCCGTCATCCCGCGTGGGGACGCGCCCAGGAGACGTACGGCGAGGACCCCCACCACGTCGGCGTGATGGCGGCCGCGCTCACCCGCGGCCTGCAGCGTCACGTGATGGCGTGCATGAAGCACTTCGCCCTGAACTCGATGGAGAACGCCCGGTTCACGGTCGATGTCACCGTCGGCGAGCGCGCGCTCCACGAGGTGTACCTGCCGCACTTCGAACGCGTCGCGGCCGAGGGTGTCGCGTCGGTGATGAGTTCCTACAACTCGGTGAACGGCGAGTGGTGCGGTCAGAACGCGACCCTCCTCACCGACATCCTCCGCCGGGAGTGGGGCTGGGACGGATTCGTGGTCTCCGACTTCATCTTCGGGCTCCGTGATGCGACCGAATCGGTCCGCGCCGGGCTCGACATCGAGATGCCGTTCCGCCAGCAGCGTGCAATGGCGCTCGGCGACGCCATCGATCGTGGTGATCTCTCCATCGACGTCGTCGACACGGCCGTGGGCAGGATCGTGGCGACGCTGCTGCGGTTTGCCCCGCAGATCGCCGCACGTCCGCCGTTGGAGATCGTGGGCTGCGACGCCCACCGCACGCTCGCCTTCGACACCGCGGTGCGATCGGCGGTCCTGCTGCGCAACGAGGGCGGCCTGCTCCCGATCGATCCCGCGACGACCAGCCGGGTGGCCGTGCTCGGCCGCCTCGCCGGCCTGCGCAACCTCGGCGACGGTGGGTCGAGCGATGTCCGGTCGTCGTCGGTCGTCACCGCGCTGGCCGGCCTCCGGACGGTGTTCGGTGACGACCGGATCGTCCACCACGACACCGACGCCTCGATCGCCGCGGACGCCGACCTCACCGTCGTGGTGGTCGGTTACACCAAGGACGACGAGGGCGAGTACATGGGCGCCTCCGACATGGCGCAGCTGGCGCCGACCTGTTCCCGCCGATCGAGCACCCCGAGCTCGGAGCCGGCGCGCCGATGGAGCCGTTCGATCCGACAGGCCGGGCCCATCCGGCCTCGGTGCCTCCCGCGCACGGCGACGGTTCGACGCCGGGCGCGGACGTGTCCACCGATCGCGGTCCCGATGGCGCTCGGCGGGGATCGAGCGTCGCTGCGGCTGTCACCCGAGGACGAGGCCCTCATCGCCGCGGCGGCTGCGGTATGCGAGCACGTGGTCGTGGTGGTCGTCAGCGGGTCGGCAGTGGTGATGCCCTGGGCCGACGAGGTCGCGGCCGTGCTGCAGTCGTGGTACGCGGGGGTCGAGGGTGGCGCCGCGCTCGCGTCGATCGTCACCGGAGCATCCGAGCCGGGTGGACGGCTCCCGTTCGCGGTCCCTCGAGACGAGGCCGACCTCGCCTTCTTCGACCGCAACGCGGTCGCCATCGAGTACGACCTCTTCCACGGTCAATGGCTGCTCGACCGGGATGGCGTGGAGGCGCACTTCCCGTTCGGCTGGGGGCTCGGCTACTCGCCGGTCGAGATCGAGGACGCGTCACTGATCGACGATCAGCCGTCGGGTGTCGGTCACCGTGCGCAACGACGGGGATCGGGCAACGTCGACGGTCGTGTTCGCCCACGCCGGCGTCGACGGGTCGGCGTTCGATCGGCCGCCTCGTCGTCTGGTGGGTTTCACCCGCATCGAGATCGACCCGCACGAGACCGCGACCGCGACGATCGATCCCGACTGGTCGATGCTCGACATCCGGCTGGACGGCACGTGGTTGACCGAGCAGGGCACGTATCTCGTCGACGTGGGCCTGCACGCGCACGATCCACGAACGCGGACGCTGCAGCTCGAGCGCGGCTGAGCCCACGCCGTCGGAGCGGCCAGGATTCAGCGTTAGCGTCCGGGCGATGCGCAAGCCAGATGTGACCATCCCCGCCGAACACCCGCCGACCGAACTCGTCATGGACGACGAAACGGTGGGGGAGGGCGACGAGGCCATCGCCGGCTCGAACGTCACGGTGCACTACGTCGGCGTGTCGTGGTCGACCGGCGATCAGTTCGATGCTTCGTGGGATCGGATGGAGCCGTTCCGCTTCGGCCTCGGCCAAGGCCAGGTCATCCAGGGCTGGGACGACGGCGTGCAGGGCATGAAGGTCGGCGGTCGGCGCCGGCTCACCATCCCGCCGCACCTGGGCTACGGCGCGTCGGGCGCCGGTGGTGTGATCGCACCGAACGAAACGCTCGTGTTCGTCGTCGACCTGCTCGCCGTCGACTGATCCGCGCCGCGCCTGTCAGCGGGACGTCAGGCCATCGCGGCGGCGAGGAACTCCTCGCGAGTCGCGGGGCCGATCGGGTCGGGTGCCGGACGGTCGTGGCGCTGCTCCCAGGCGGCGAAGATGCGGGCCGACACGTCGGTGTCGGACATCAGCGCGTCGGGTTCGCTCAGCAGATTGAGGTTCCGGACGAACGCCCGGAGCACGACGGCGTCGGTCTGGAGCGCCGGCACGATGCCGTCGCGGAACACGGCGCGCATCTCGTGCGCGGGTCGGTGTCGTCGCCGTCGGGATCCTCGCCGGCGAGGAGTGCGGCGGCGACGCGTCGTGCCTCGGCGTCCTGGACCACCGTCGAGCGGTACCACGGCAGGATCTCGCGGCGCAGCGCTTCGTCGTAGTCCAGGGCGATGGCCCGGAGGTCGTCGTTGCGCTCGATGGCGTCGGCGATCAGCTGCGCCCCCCAGTAGCCGGTGCTGCAACCACGCCCATAGAGCGGGTTCGTGCACAGCGCGGCGTCGCCGATCGCGACCACGCCGAGCGCAACGGGCTCGCCGTCGACGACGAAGTCGCGCCAGCGGTTGAGGAGTCCGGCCATCACGTGGACGTCGTCGTCGAGTGGCTCGGCGCGCCCGTCGAGGAACGGTTCCGCAACGACGAGTTCGCGGGCGGCGTTGTCGAACTTGACCGGGTCGGCGAGAGTCTTGCGCAGCTCCTCGTCGGCGGTCGGTGCCGCGAGCGTGAGCGAGAAGGTCCGGTTGTCGCCGACGAAGACCCCGTACTTCACGTAGCCGAGGTCGCCGCCGATCAGGCCGCTGCGGGGCGGATAGTCCTCGCCCTCGCGGAGGCGGAAGAAGCGCGAGAAGTAGACGATGCCGGTGTCTTCCACCTCCTCGTCGGGAAGCGTCGACGCCGAGTTCGCTCGAGCCAGTCGGGAAGCGCCGACCGCCGGCCGGCCGGCCACCACGACGAGTTCGCTGTCGACGCGTGGTCCCGTCGTCGAGGCGAACGCCCGTGACGATCGGCTGGGGACTCGTCGCCCGCCACGACACCGACGACGGCTCGGCCGCCCTCGAAGGTGACGTTGCCCTCGTCGAGCGCCATCCGCCGCAGCACCCACTCGAACGTCGTGCGGCGGCAGGCGAGCATCACGAGGTCGTCGTCGCCGGGCTCGCGGACGAAGTTCGTCATCGTCCGGAGGGAGGTTGTCGCCGAAGCGCATCTCGGTGGCACCGGCCTCGAGCAGCGCCTCGAGCACGTCCGGTTCGTTCCGGGCAAGCGAGGTGCGCAGCCGGCCGAGGAACGCGTGGCTGTGGCGTACCTGTGGGGCGCCCCGACGTATCCACTCGAACGCGGCATCGGCCGTTTCGGGCATCGCCGTCCGATCGCGTTCGATCAGCGTGACGGCGTGACCGAGCCGCCCGAGTTTCAATGCCGCGGACAGTCCTGCGACGCCGCCTCCTACCACCGTGATTTGCACCGGGGGGACATTACGCGGTGTGTCCCGCTGCTGCCGGTGTCGGAACCGAGTCAGTCGCTGTCGACCTCGAGGGCGAAACCGTCGAGCAGGCGGTTCAGGTTGCGTGTGAACCGCTCGGGGTCGCGGGCCTGCCGGGCGAGTTCGTCGAAGGCCTCGTCGATGCCGTACTCCGCACCGATGCCGGCGAGTGTCGGATAGTCCCCCGAGTCGATGAGGCCGGACATGTAGTCCTTCACGTCGCTGTCCATCGACGGATCGTCCATGAAATTGTTGCGTTCGTTCATGCAGAAGCCGAACACGTACTCGTCGACGGCAGCGATCAGGTCGAAGCGTTTGGCAAGTGAGGTGTCGAGCGGCATCACCGCCTGCATCGACTGGTCGAAGTGGCGGAACCCGTTGGGTCCGGGCGCTGGATCGTGGCGGATGTCGAGCGTCCACGGGTGCCGGCGGACCACGTCACGGGAGCGGTGGGCGATCAACGAGATCGCCTCGCGCCAATCGGTCGGGAGCTCGCCGTCGGGAACGATCAGTTCGCCCATCACCGAGTCGTTGACGAGCGCCAACAGTTCGTCCTTCGTGCGGACGTAGTGGTAGAGCGTCATCGTGCCGGCATCGAGTTCGGCCGCGAGGCGACGCATCGAGAGAGCGTCGAAACCTTCCTCGTCGGCGATCTTGACCGCTGCGGCGGCGATCTCGTCACGCGTGAACTTTGTGCGACGGGCCCCTGGTTCGGGCCGTGTCCACACGTCGTGGGCGGCGATGCGCGCCGTCAGGTCTTCGAGCAGAGCAGACTTGCGGGCGAGTTCGGCCGACGCCTGGTCGACCTTCGCACCGAGCCGCTCGGCGACCTGTTCGACCTTGCGGGCGGCCTTCTGCGCCGCGGCCTGCGAACCCCTTTGCTCCGAGCCGTGAAGGGGGTGGGCCGGACCGCGGGGGTGTGACGACTGTCCGGAATCATCACTTGCCATTCGTACAGTGTACTGCTAACACTGTTCGTACTATGTACGAAGAAGAAGTACGCCATACGAATGTCATCACGGAGTCGGCGTCGACACGCAGCTGCATGCGGGGATCCGAGCGACCGGCCTCGGGAAGCGGTTCGGCGATCTCTGGGCGCTGCGCGGGCTCGATCTCGACGTCGCGCCCGGCACGGTGCTCGGTCTGCTCGGCCACAACGGCGCCGGCAAGACCACGGCGATCCGCATGCTCACGACGCTGTCGATCCCGACCGAAGGCCAGGCCTGGGTGGCCGGCTTCGACGTCGCCTCGCACCCCGACGAAGTCCGCCGGCGGATCGGCGTCGCCTCGCAGCAGGCGACCGTCGACCCGTACCTCAGCGGCCGGCTGAACCTCGAGTTGATCGGCCGCCTCAACCAGCTCCCGCGCAAGGTCGCCCGCGCCCGGGCCGACGAACTGCTCGAACGACTCGACCTCACCGAGTCGGCCGGCAAGCTCGTGAAGTCGTACTCGGGCGGCATGCGACGCCGGATCGATCTCGCCGCGTGCGTCGTGGCCAAGCCGAGCGTGCTCGTGCTCGACGAGCCGACCACCGGGCTCGACCCGCGCAGCCGCGAGGACCTCTGGCAGATGCTGCGCGATCTCGTGGCCGACGGCACCACGCTGCTGCTGACCACGCAGTACCTCGAAGAGGCCGACCGGCTCGCCGATCACATCGTGCTGCTCGACCACGGGCGCACCGTCGCCGCCGGGTCACCTGCGCAGCTGAAGACCGAGGTCGGCGGCGACCGGATCGAGGTCACCGTCACCGAGGTCGGTGATCTCGTCGCCGCCGCCGGGCTCGTCGCCCAATTCTCGTCCGACGAGCCCACCGTCGACGCCGAGGCACAGACGGTCACGGCACCCGTCGAAGCGGATGTCCGGATCGTGAGCGTGGTGCGGGCACTCGACGAATCGGGCATCGACATCCGCGACATCAACCGCCGCCAGGCGACGCTCGACGACGTGTTCCTCAGCCTCACCGGGCCGAGCGCCGAATCGACCACCGCCCAGGAAACCGCACAGGCCCAGGAATCAGTCCAGGCCCAGGAAACCGCACAGGGGACGTCATGACCGCAACGTTGGAACACCTCGACACGACGCCGGTCGTGTCCGGGCAGCGATCGCCAGACCGGCACGCTCTGGCGCGACTCGCTCGTCTTCGCGCGGCGCAACGCCGAGCACATCCGGCAGATCCCCGAGAAGTTGCTCGACGTCACCGTGCAGCCGATCATGTTCGTCCTGCTGTTCGCCTTCGTCTTCGGCGGTGCCATCAGTGTCGACGGCAGCAACTACCGCGAGTACCTGATCGGCGGCATCCTCGTGCAGAGCCTGGCCTTCGGCCTGATGGGCCCTGCGGTGTCGATCTCGACCGATCTGAACGAAGGGGTGATCGACCGGTTCCGCTCCCTGCCGACCGCTCGGTCGGCCTATCTGGTTGGCCACTTCGTGTCCGAGGTCCTTGCCGTGATCCTCGCGATCACCATCCTCCTCACGACGGGCCTGCTCATCGGCTGGAGGACGCACAGCGACCCGCTGCACGTCGCCCAGGCGATCGTGCTCCTCATCGCCTTCGCCTCCGCGATGATCTGGGTCGGCACGTGGATCGGCATGAAGGCCCGGTCGGCCGACGCCGTCCAGGGCATCGTGTTCGTCGTGATCTTCCCACTGACCTTCGTGAGCAACGCGTTCGTGCCGGTGCAGTCGATGCCGGACGCTCTTCAGTGGATCGCCTCGTGGAACCCGATCAGCGCCATCGTGGCCGCCGTGCGGGTCCTGTTCGGCAACCCGACCACGCCCGTCACCAAGGAGGTCTGGCCGACGATGCACCCGGTCGCCGCCGCGTGGATCTACACAGTCCTGATCCTGGTGATCGCCGTGCCCGCGGCCATCCGACTCCACCGGGCACGCACGACCGACTGACCGCACTTTCCTCACTGCGGAGCGATCTCGCCTGAGCCGCGGACGATGATTCGGTCGTCGGGGATCTCGAGCTTCGCAGGTCCGTGATATCCACCGAGGCGTCGGAGGAGGAGGTGGGCGGCTCGTTGGCCCAGTTCCCGAGGGCTCTGGGGCATCACGGTGATTCCGGGCTCGACGACGTCCGCGAGTTCGACGTCGTCGAAGCCCACGAGCGCCACCTTGTGGTGCAGGTCGAGGTCGTGGAGGGCCTTCACGGCTCCGATCGTGATGAAGTTCTGACCGGCGACGAGTGCTGTTGGCGCGGAGACGTCCGGGTAGTTCTCGAGCAGTCGGGCGACGGCCGCCCGTGTGCGAGTTCGATCACTGAGCTCGCGGTCCACCCAGCGTGGATCCGGCGCGAGCCCACCGTCACGCATCGCCTCGGCAAACCCCTGGAAGCGCTCCTCGGCCGAGAAGATCGACGGGTGGTCACCGATGAAGGCGATGCGTTCGTGGCCGTGTTCGATCAGGTGCCGAGTGATCGTCCGGGCGCCGCCCCGGTGGTCCGAGCGCACCAGGTCACCGGCAATGCCGTCGGGAGGCTCGAGGTCGAGGAAGACGACCGATGTGTTCCGCTCCATTTCGGCGGTCAGCAGCCCCAGTCGGTCTCCGCAGGGCACGATGATGATGCCGTCCACCCGGCGGGAGATCAACGCGCGGAGCACGGCATCCTGTCGGTCCGCGTCGCCATCCGAGCTCCCCGCGATGACCTGGTAGCCGTGCTCGGTCGCGACGTCCTCGATGCCCCTGTAGATCGCCGAGAAGAAGGGGTTGGCAACGTCGATCTGAACGAACCCGATCGTCTTCGAGGACCCACCCCCCGTGCGCAGCTGGCGCGCACTGTCGTGGCGTTGGTACCCGAGGCTGTCGATGGCCGTCTCGACGCGGTCGACGAGGTCCGGACGCACCCCGCCCTCCCGATTGACGACCCGCGAGACGGTTTTCAGGCTGACGCCAGCTTGATCGGCGACGTCGTGCATGGTCGGCCGCCGCCGGGCAACGCGTGCTTGGTTCATACTGCTCCTCCTGCAGTCACACAGATAACCGGGTATTGACAACGTTGTCAATCGTTGACATCATCCGATGACAACGTTGTCGAAATCGTGCGGGGGTCGCACGGAGGAGACGTTCATCCCGGAGGGGGGACCAATGAAGACACGAACCAGGATCCTGCGATCATGCGCCGCGCTCGTTGCGCTCGGACTCGTCGCCACCGCATGTGGCAGCGATGACGACAGCGACAGTGGATCGGCGGCAACCGCCGCACCCGACGCCTCGACCGCACCCGAGGCATCCGCCGCACCCGACGCCTCAACCGCACCCGACGCATCCGCCGCACCGGCGGGCGACGGCGACGTCGGCGTCTCACTGATCTTGAAGAACACGTCGAACCCGTTCTTCGTCTCGATGGCCGAGTCGGCACAGGCTGAAGCCGACGCCCTCGGTGTCGGCTTGACCGTCGCCGCCGGACAGGAGGACGGCGACACGCAGAGCCAGATCGAGGCGATCGAAGCGGCCGTCGCACGTGGCGATGCCGGCATCCTGATCACGCCGAGCGGCGATGCCGTCGTCCCCGCGCTGGACGCTGCCCGAGAAGCGGGTCTGTACACGATTGCGCTCGACACGCCGCCCAACCCGCCGACCGCCGTCGACATCACGTTCGCCACGGACAACTACCTCGCTGGTCAACTGATCGGCCAGTGGACCGCCGGAACGCTCGCGGGTGAGAAGGCGACGATCGCGATGCTCGACCTGTTCAACGACGAGGTCGTCTCCGTCGACTACCTCCGAGATCAGGGCTTCCTGAACGGAATGGGCATCGTCGACGAGGTCGACACGTCCGGCAATGGGAACGAACCTTCATCCGGCAGCTACAGCGGCGGCGAGTACGAGATCGTCTGTCATGAGCCGACCGACGGCGCCGTCGACGGTGGTCGCACGGCGATGGAGACCTGCCTCGCGCAGAACCCCGACATCAATGTGGTGTACACGATCAACGAGCCCGCCGCCCAGGGTGCGTACGACGCGCTGACGGCTGCCGGCAGCGCCGACGGTGTCACCATCGTCTCCGTCGACGGGGGATGCGACCCCGGCCTGCGCCTCGTGTCGGAGGGCGTCATCGGGGCGACCTCGCAGCAGTATCCCGGAGAGATGGCCACGCTCGGCATGCAAGCCATCAAGGATCTCGCGACCGGTGGGGCACCACCCGAGGTGACGGAGGGTCTCGACTTCTTCAACACCGGGGTCGCGCTCGTGACCGACAATCCGGTCGACGGCGTCGAGAGCATCAGCGTCGAAGAGGGCCAGGCGATCTGCTGGGGCTGACCTGAACGGCTGATCGCGAGCGCGGTGGTCCTACCTCCCGCGCTCGCGCTCGGCACGCTTCCGCTACTGCAATGATGACGGGGCGACCTCGGCGGTCGCCCCGTCAGCGCAGGGAGCAGACCCGTCAAACTCCGGTTTTCCTTGGGGGGAACTCATGTCCGTGACTGAGAACAACACGCCGGCTGCTCCGCAGGCCGATGCCGCCGCACTGCTGCGTCAGAACAAGACACCGCTCGACTACGTCCAACACGCACTCCACAAGTACCCCGTGATCAGCCCGGCGCTGGTTCTGTTGCTGTCGTGTCTCGTGTTCACCTACTTGGGCGATGGCCGCTTCCAGCAGCCGAGCACGATCGGCATCATGCTCCAGCAGACGGCGGTGCTGGCAACGCTCGCGATCGGTCAGACGATCATCATCCTGACCGCGGGTATCGATCTTGCGGTCGGGACCGCCATGCTGCTCACCCACCTCGTGATGGCGAAGACGGCCGTCGACTGGGGGGTCCCCGGCTTCGTGGCGTTCATGATCGGTGCGGCCCTCGGCATGGGCCTCGGCCTGTTCCAGGGGGAACTCATCACCCGGATCGGGTTACCACCGTTCATCGCGACGCTCGGCACCTTCTACATCTTCAGCTCGTTGGGGCTCGTGTACAGCAACGCCCAGACGATCTCCAAGGAAGCGATCGGGGTGGACTCGTTCCTGCTGTGGACCGGCAAGAGCATCTCGATCGGCTCGATGACCATCACGACCGGCGTCCTCGTCGCATTGGCGCTGTACGTCCTGTTCGCCTACCTGTTGTCCAACACGTCGTGGGGGCTCCACGTCTACGCGACGGGTGACGACCAGGAGGCGGCGCGCCTGGCCGGCATCAACACCACCCGCGTGTTGATCAGCGTGTACGTCGTCGGCGGTCTGCTCTACGCAATCGGCGGGTGGGTACAGCTCGGCCGCTCGCTCTCGGCGAGCAGCAACGCCGCGACCGACGTCAACCTCGAAACCATCACCGCGGTCGTCATCGGTGGCACCAGCCTGTTCGGCGGACGAGGCAAGCTGTGGGGGACCCTGGTGGGTGCGTTGATCGTGACCGTCTTCCGCGTCGGGCTCAGTTTGGCCGGCGTGAACGTCTTCTACCAGAACTTCGCGATCGGCGCTCTGATCATCGTCGCCGTCGCACTCGACACCTGGATCCGAAGGGTCGGAAAGTGAGCGGCACGATGACGAACCAGGATCGTCCGCCGACGCTCCAGGCGACCGGACTCGTCAAGCAGTTCGGGCGTGTCACGGCACTCAACGGCGCCGATCTCGAGCTCTACCCCGGCGAGGTGCTCGGCGTCATCGGCGACAACGGGGCCGGCAAGTCCTCGTTGATCAAGTGCCTGTCCGGAGCGATGATTCCCGACGCCGGCGAGATGTACCTCTACGGCGAGCAACTCGACTTCAAGGAGCCGAAGGACTCCCAGCGAGCCGGAATCGAGACGGTCTACCAGACGCTGGCGGTCGCACCGGCGCTCGACATCTCGACCAACATGTTCCTGGGTCGCGAACGCCGACGCGCCGGTGTGCTCGGGTCAGTGTTTCGCATGGTCGACAAGCCCGGAATGCGGCGCGACGCGAAGCAAGCGCTCGATGATCTCGGCATCGGAACCCTGCAGGACATCACGCAGGCCGTCGAGACACTCTCGGGCGGCCAGCGTCAAGCGGTCGCCGTCGCCAGGGCGGCAGCGTTCGGCAGCAAGGTCGTGATCCTCGACGAACCGACGGCCGCGCTCGGTGTGAGGGAATCCGGGCAGGTTCTCCAGCTGATCCGAGACCTTCGCGATCGGGGGCTGCCGGTGATCCTGATCAGTCACAACATGCCCCACGTCTTCGAGGTCGCGGACCGCATCCACATCCAGCGGCTCGGTCGCCGAGTTGCCGTCGTGACCCCCGAGAGCCACACGATGGCCGAGGCCGTCGCGATCATGACGGGTGCCGCCGCGGCCTGAAACCGGGAACCTCGCGGGTGACGTGATGGATGGTCAAGTCCGCGACGGGGCGATGACCACGTCGGCACGATCTCGCCCGGCCGCGATCAATCTGGCGTTGCGTTCGTCGGACGTGCGGACGAATTCGTTGGGCCTCCTCGACGGATCGTCCGGAACGAACATGGCGGCGAACGAGACGCCGGACCCGAATGTCGTCGTCGGTGTCGAGGTAGCCGATCCGGTCGAAGAGGCGCGGCAATGACGCCCACGGCTCACGGTCGAGGAGCAGGTAGTTCCCCTCCACGATGATGATGCGCTCGTCGTGTCGGACGCAGATCGCGTCCGCGACCGTGGCGTCTGCAGCTCGATCGAACGACGGTACGAGGACGTCCCCAGGGTTGTCCCTCAGTCGCTCGATGAGCGAAACGAAGGCGTCAGCGTCGAAGGTTTCGACGGATCCCTTGAAGGAACGCAAGTCCAAGGCATCCAGTGCCGCGTTGCTGAGATGGAAGCCATCCATCGGAACGACGATGCCGTCGAGTTCGTCGGCGAGACGGGCGGCGATCGTCGACTTCCCGCTACCGGGCCCACCCGCGACACCGAACAGGTATCGACTGTGTCCTGCGGAGTCGTCAGCGATCCATCGTGCGAGATCCCGCCGATCGATGGTTGTCGGGGTGTCCGACGCTCCGGTGCATCGCGATGCGGCCACGGCATCAGTATGGAACGCGAGCGACGCACCAGTGGCTTCGGCGCGGGCAGACTGGACGTCATCCCAGCCGAGTGATGCGATCGGAGGAGTCATGCCCGAGGAGTTCGAGGGAGATCTTGCGGGAGCGGTGTTCTGGGGCGCGGATCTCCACGGTGCCCATTTCCGCGACGTCGACCTCACCGACGCCACCATCAGCCATGCCTGGTTCGTCGGTGTCACCGTCGACGCGCTGATCGACCGGGTGGTGATCAACGGTGTCGACGTCACCGAGTACGTCAACGAGCGAGATCCGTGGTATCCGCTGCGGGCGATGCTCCGGCCCTCGACGCCCGACGGCATGCGCAAGGCGTGGTCGGCCCTGGAGGACGAGTGGGCGACCACGGTCGGTCTGGCGAGGGCGCTTCCCGAACCGGCGCTCGACGAGTCGGTGAACGACGAGTGGTCGTTCGTGCAGACACTGCGCCATCTCGTGTTCGCCATGGACAAGTGGTTCACGGTTCCGATCCTCGGCGAACCGTTCGATCCGATCGGGTTGCCGAACTCCGGTTCCGTCGACTTCCCCTGGCCGGGGCTCGACCGCACTCTGACTCCGTCGTTCGCCCACGTGATGGCGGTGAACGACGGCCGCGCCGCTCGGTTCCGGGGCTACCTCGAATCGGTGAGCGCGGACGACTTCGACCGCCCGGTCGACGTGCTGGAGAACGGCCCGCATCCGGTCCGGGAGTGCCTGTACACCGTGTTCGAGGAAGCGTTCTGGCACAACCGCTACGCGCCGGCGCGACCTCGAGGCACTCCACGCCGCCCGCTGAACCCGTTCCGCTACGGTCACGAGCGGACCGATCGATTGGAGCATGGAAATGGCGAGCGTCGCTGAGTTCGAAGCGTTGGTGCCTCTCGACCACGGGCTGAGCACCGTGGCGATCGGGCGAGGTGATCGCCCTCCTCACGTCAGCGTGGTCAACACCGGCGTTGTCGGTCATCCGGTGACCGGCGAGTCCGTGGTGGCGTTCGTGACGGCGGGAGGCGCTCGCAAGCTCGCCTATCTGCGTGAGGACCCAGCCGTTGCGGTCACGGTCCGGGCGGGATGGCTGTGGGTGACTGTCGAGGGTGCAGCGGAACTGATCGGTCCCGACGATCCAAGTCCGCACGTGGACGCCGACGGTCTGCGGCTGTTGCTCCGCGAGATCTTCTCGGCCGCGGGCGGGACTCACGACGACTGGGACAGCTATGACCAGACCATGCGTGACGAGCGACGAACCGCGGTGCTCGTGCCTGCCCAGCGCGTGTACACCAATCCGAGCTGACGGAGGGAGGAGCCGGCCGGAGAGTGCGGGCCATCGACGCAGCAGGCACGCCCGGCGCGTGGTCATCCGCGCGCCGGTTCGAGGTGAAGTCGTAGCGGTTGCTTACGGGACCAACGTGATCCGGTTCTGCGGGCCGGGATTGACGGTGCCGAGAGACTCGACGTAGCGGGCGAAGGCATCGAGGTCGATCTCGCCGACGAACCGGTTGGTGCCCAGCGTGAACGTGCTGTAGCCGTCGCCACCGTCGGCGAGGAAGTTGTTGACCGTCACCCGGTAGGTCGATGTCGGCGACGACGGGAACGCCGGCGATCCGGATGTTCGAGATGCGGTTGCCCGCCGGCGGCGGTCGTCGATCGGTCGTAGGTCAGGGAACCGGAGATCTGGAGCACCCCGTTGCCGCCCTGGAACTGCTGCTCCAGCAGGGCGTCGATCTGGGCGCCCGTCATGTCCATCGTGACCAGCACGTTGGCGAACGGCTGGACGCTGAACGCTTCGCCGTAGGTGATCTCCCCGGCGTTGATGTCGGCGCGGATGCCGCCGGAGTTCATGAACGCGACGACGGCTGGAGCGCCGTTGGCGGCGGGCCAGGTCGGTCCGGAGGTCGCCCACAGCTGGGCGTCGGCGATGATGTCGCCGAGCGACGACTCGCCGGCTGCGTTCTGCGGTGCGGGTGAGGGGCGCCGACGCCGTGCCGAGGACCCGGTTCTCCGTCGGCGCGGCGATCTCGCCGTACTTGTTGATGAGGGCGGTGATGTCGGCCGCGGCCGGCTTCTCGTCGCGCCGGACGATCACGTTGTTGATGGAAGCGGACGACGACCTCCTTGGTCGCCCGGCTGATCGTGAGGTCGACATCGGTCACGACCCGGCCGACGGACGCCGCACCGGTGACCATGATCCCGGTCCCCGCGAAGTTGGGGCAGTTGAGCGCCCAGTTGGTGTGCCCGGTCACCACGAGGTCGATCTCCCGTGTCGAAACGATTGATGACGTCGACGATCGCGGCCGGTCGGGTTGTCGCACGAGTTGACGGTGGTCTCGTTGAGCGCGCACCGGCGGAGCCGCCCTCGTGGAGCAGGACGATGATCGTCTCGATCCCCTGCTCCTTGAGCAGCGGCACGAGCGCGTTCACCGAATCGGCTTCGTCGTGGAAGTCGATGTCGGCCGTGGCCGCCGCGGTCACGATGTTGGGCGTGCCCTCCAGCGTCATGCCGACGACGGCGACCTTGACGCCCGGGAACTCGTGGATGGCGAACGGCGGGAAGATCGTCTCGCCGGTGTCCTTGTAGGTCACGTTGGCGGCGAGGAACTGGAAGTCGGCTCCCTCGAACCCGTCACCGCCGAAGCACCCCTCGACCGGGTGGCAGCCGCCCTCCTGCATGCGCGTCAGTTCGGCCGCGCCCTCGTCGAACTCGTGGTTGCCGACGCCGTTGTAATCGAGGCCGATCAGGTTCATCGCCTCGATCGTCGGCTCGTCGTGGAAGATCGCCGAAACGAGCGGCGTGGCCCCGATGAGGTCGCCGGCGGACACGAACAGCGAGTTCGGGTTCGTGGCCCGCAGATCGCGGACGTAGCTGGCCAGGTACTCGGCCCCGCCAGCGGGCGTCGCCCCGATGCGCCCACCCGAGCTCGTCGAGTCTGGCGGCCGGAGCTGCCCGTGGAAGTCGTTGAGGGCCAGGATCTGCACGTCCGTCGTCTGGGCGTTCTGCTCGGCCTGCCCTCCCGGCGGCGGCTTCGCCGACACCACGGAAGCGACCGAAGCCGCTCCGACGAACACGATTGCGGCGAGATGCCTGCGCTTCATCCTGGATCCTCCCAGCCAGTCGCCCGGTCGGCCCGGGGCGAGTGGCACGAAGATATCGCACGCTGCCGCACCGCACACGTCGCCGCACGGTTGTCTCTCGCGGCGTGCCCGGATGGTCAGCTGAGCCGGCGAAGGTCGTTGGTCATCGTCGACATGTCGACCACGCTCGCCCGCAAGTTCTTCGAGGTGAACCCCATCGTGGCCAGGAAACGCTCGGCCTCGTCGAGGGCTTCGAGTTCGACGAGGTCGGCGGCGTCGGGCCCCGATGCGCGCAGTTCGTAGCGCAGGTTGAAGAAGGCGATCGCGGCGTCGTAGGTGAACGTGCCCTCGGGTGTGTACGCGGACAGAAAGATGTCGTGGTCGGGCTGCGAACGCGCCAGGAACGCCCGAGACTGCTCGGTGAGTTCCGAGAACTGGCCACGGACGGTCACCCGGAAGACGCGGGTCGCCTCGCCGTCGCTCATCCGCCCCAACGTATCGAAAGCACACGGCACCTGGCCGCGCGACGACGGGACCTTCGGCCCTGGTCGTCTCGGCTCGAATCCATGAGCCTTGGAGAATGACGAACATCGATGTGTCGACGACGTTGGCCGAGGCCGTGGAATCGTTTCCGCAACTGGTACGTGAGTTCGAGCGGCGAGGGTTGGACTACTGCTGCGGAGGCCAGCGCACCATTGCCGACGCGTGCGCGTCGATCGGGTTGGATCCCGCCGTGACGGTCGCCGAGTTGTCGCAGATCGGCGCAACGTCGGTGGCCGCGGAGTGGTCGACGATGCCCGTCGATCTGCTCGTCGATCACATCGAGGCGACCCATCACCGGTACCTCTGGGACGAGCTGCCGAGGGTGACGGCACTGGTCGGCAAGATCGTGTCGGTGCACGGCGAGCGACATCCCGAACTGACGGAGATCGCGACCTGCTTCGCTGAGGTGCGCGCCGATCTGGAACCGCACATGACGAAAGAGGAGCGCGTCCTGTTCCCGATGATCCGTGAGCTCGCGAGGTCGAGCGGTGTCCCGACGTTCCACTGCGGGTCGCTGCGCAATCCGATCTCGGTGATGCTGAGTGAACATGACGCCGTCGGCGACCTGCTCGCCCGGCTGCGCCGCCTGACCGACGGCTACACGCCACCGGCGGACGGTTGCGCGTCGTACGCCGCGTGTTTCTCGGCGATGGCGGAGCTGGAGGCGGACACCCACCTGCACATCCACAAGGAGAACAACGTGCTGTTCCCATTGGTCGTCCAGCTGGAAGCCGAGCGCACGGCGACGCTGGCCCGATGATCGGGCGAGGGCGGCGAACCGCCATGCTGGAGCACCTGTTCGAGGACACACGTGCGACATCACGGATCGACACGACATCGAAGTGCTGGTGCGCAACTTCTACCGGGACGCGGCGATGGACGATCTGCTCGGGCCGGTGTTCGAAGCCGCTCGCGTGAATTGGAACGCGCACATCGCGACACTGATCGACTTCTGGGCATGGCAGCTGCTCGGGGAACCCGGCTACGAGGGTCACCCGCTGCGGGCGCACGAACCCGTCCATGCTCGGACACCGTTCGCCCACTCGTTCTACGAGCGTTGGGTCGAGCTGTTCTGCGGCACGGTGGACGCGTCGTTCCGAGGTCCGCGCGCCGAGGTCGCCAAGGGGCGCGGACGCAAGATGGCGTCGGCGATGGAACGCCTGTTGTCAGGCGTGTCGGCGAGTGGTGCCGCGCCGATCGAACCGGTGTGGCGGCGCGTCGAGGCGTCCTGATCGGGCCGCGCCGTTCGGGTTCAGGTCGGCGGGATGTGGCCCATCCACCACCCGGGGAACGCCGGGTTCACCGTGGACGGGTCGTCGTCCCCGGTCAGCGCGCCGACGGCGCGGAGGATGTCGGCCTCGAGGTCCCATCCGAGCGAGTTGGTCTCCTCGTAGTGGTCGTTGGCCTCACCCAGCGCCTGGCCGTACCGGCAACTGGCGGCGATCGCCTCGGCCGCCGGCCCGTATTCGGTCGAGCAGCGTCGGGTCCTCCGTGATCGCCTTGCACGTGCTCCCGGCGACCGCATCGGGGAACTCGATGGCACCCGCGTCGTGCAGCGCCGCACACGTCCCGGGACCCGCGAGTTCGTCGGCGACGCACAGCACCCGATAGTCGGTGAGCGGCACGGCGTACCCGAGCTCGTCGTTGCCGAGCCCGACGACCCACCGGAACTCGTCGTCCATCCGGTTCTTGACGTATCCCGACGGGACGTAGTCCGTGCCCGACGCGTGCAGTGAGAGGTCGTCGAGGTGCCAGGTACCGGGCTGATCGTGGTAGCCGGCCGGCAGGCCGATCGTCGACTCCGGCGAGCATCTCGGCCGGCAGCCACATCATCCCGACCGGTCCGATCCGCAGGTAGGCGACCTGCGACCGGCCGTGGTCGCCGAGGCGGATGTCACCGAGCAGCGGGTCGGACTCCGTGGCGATACCCGTCCGGAACGCAGGAGCTGTCGTCCTTGGGGTCCGTCGCCGGGCACGTGTACAGCATCGGCGGCGTGTGTCCCAACGCCGTCAGCCCGTCGTCGCCGGGTGCCAGGAGCAGGCGGAAGCCGATGTTCGACATCCTGGTGTAGAACGTTTCGACCGAGTAGTCGACGGTGGGCCGAGTGACCGGCGGTCGACGACTGCCAGTGCGTCGAGCGCGGCGGTCGCGAGTTCCCGTCCGATGAGGTAGGCCCGCCGGAAGTTGCGCTCCTGGAACGTGGTCGCACCGAGTGGTGGCTCGGCGCCGTCGGGCGGGACGAGACCGAGCCCCAACGGGGCGTCGCTGTCCACCTCCCACACGTTGGCGCCGAGAGGTGTGATCAGGCCGCCGATCGCACCGTTGAAGTAGAGCGCCTCGCCGCCGAGCTCGTCCTCGACGATCCGGGTCGCCCAGCCCGGGAAGTCGGCGGTGAAGTAGCGATCCTCGAACGTGCACGGATCGAGTTCGATCGCTGCGCAGTCCTCGGTGATCGTGTCGTTCGGGGGACTCCCAGAACAGCGTGGTCTCCGGGTGGTTGGCCCAGAAGATCATCGTGGCGATCGTGCTGCCGTTGGTGGCGGTCGCTCGGAGCACGCCGAGTGTCGGGTCGAGTACCTGTGGATCGCGGGAGTCGCGCAGACCGAAGTAGTGGTCGGTCTGGGCGACGTCGAGGCGCGCCGGGCGCATCTCGTCGATCGACTCGACGATCGCCGACGCGGCCTGGTCGATCATCAGCTCGTACCACTCGTGGTTGACGTCGAAGGCCGTGTCGGGCCCGTGGTGCACGTGGTCGGCGGAGATCGCGATCTCGAGACGATCGGCAACCGTGCGGGCCCACACGGTCGGCGACCCGCTCACGGATGACGTCGGCGTCGGCGCCGAAGATCATGTAGAGGTTCGACGCGACGACGACGGTGATGTTCTTGCTCTGCTGCTCCTCGAAGGCGACGGCGGTCACCTCCATGTCGTCGTGCACCCAGTACGAGTCCGGATCGCCGTTGCCGACCGCCACGCGACCTTGGTCCCACTCGGGCACGAACAGGCCGGGCGAGAACGGGTCGTCCGGATCGGGTGCGACCCCGTCGAGATAGTCGTGCGACCCGTCGACCGTCGGCAGGATCGACCGCGACGCCGCACCGACCTTGATCACCGGCGGTCCGCTCTGTGGTGCCTTGCCGGCGGACGCCCGGTCGGGCGCTCCGCTCGCTCCCGCGGCGATCACCATGGCCGCCAGCAGCGACCGCGAGCATCTTGCGTTTCCTCATCACCGCACCCCCCTCGAGTTGGTGGTGCGGACTGTACGACAACACCGACGATCGTCGACGATCCATCGGGTCGCCACGCCTCGCGTTCGTTCCGCGTGTTCACCCGGACGCGGTCCGTGGTCGGCGACGCGTGTTACGTTCGGCTCGCGGGCGCTCCGCGAAGGGTGTTGCGGTGAGAATCAGTGTTGTCGAGGTTGCTCTGTTCGGCCGTCGTGTTGGCGTGCGTGCCCGTCGTGGCGACGCCGACGGCGCGGGTCCAGGCGGTGTCACCGAACGTCGTGATCAGTCAGGTGTACGGCGCGGGCGGCAACAGTCGGTGCGTTGCTGAGCAACGACTACATCGAGTTGTTCAACCGGGGGACGACGACGGTCTCGCTCGACGGATGGTCCGTGCAGTACGCGAGCGCGACCGGAACCGGCCCGTTCGGCGCCAACCAGGACAAACCTCGCGCGGATCCCTCGCGCCCGGCCAGTACTACCTCGTGCAACAGGCGTCGGGCGGCGCCAACGGCAGCCCGCTCCCGACGCCGGACGCGTCCGGCTCGATCAACATGGCGGGCGGCGCCGGCAAGGTGATCCTGGCGAACACGACCACTGGCCTGGCGTGCAACGGTTCGAGCACGCCGTGTTCGGCCGCGCAGTTGGCGCAGATCGTCGATCTGGTCGGCTACGGCAGCCGCCAACTTCTTCGAAGGCGCCGGCCCGGCGCCGACGCCCTCGACCACGACGGCCGACTTCCGCGCCGGCAACGGCTGCATCGACACCGACAACAACAGCTCGGACTTCGCGGCTGCCGCGCCGAGTCCTCGCAACACCGCCGCGCCACCGCTCCCGTGTGGTGCGTGACCGTGCCCGGACTGTCGGTCGGGGACGCCTCGACCGTCGAGGGCAACGACGGCACGACGACCTTGGTCTTCGATGTCGCGCTCTCCGCGGCGGCCGGCGACGGAGGGGTCACGTTCGACATCGCCACCGCCGACGGAACCGCCCAGGACGCCAGCAGTCCCGAAGAGGATGCGGACTACGTGGCGCAGTCGCTCACCGGTCAGGTGATCCCGGCCGGTGGTTCGGGTCCGTACTCGTTCAGCGTGACGGTGAACGGCGACACGGCGTTCGAGACCGACGAGACGTTCCTCGTCACCGTCACGAATGTCGTGGGCGCGAACGTCGCCGACGGCCAGGCGACCGGGACGATCGAGCACGACGATCCCTCTCCGTGTGACGCCTCGTTCACGCCGATCTACCAGATCCAGGGAGCTGGATCGTCGGCGGCCAGCGACCGGCACGGTCACGACGCGGGGCGTCGTGGTCGGCGACTTCGAGGGCACGCGCCGCAGCATCCGGGTTCTACCTCCAGGATGCGACCGGGGACGGCAACGCGGCCACGTCCGACGGCATCTTCGTGTTCACCGGCGCCGCCGACCTGGTGTCCCTCGGCGAGGTCGTCACGGTCACCGGGTTCGCCCGTGAGCGGTTCAACCAGACCACGATCAACGGCGCCAACAGCAACACCGCCGCCGTTCCGGCGGTCGACATCTCGCACTGCGGCACGGGTTCGGTCGCCCCGACCGACGTCGCGCTGCCCTTCGCCAACGCAGGTTTCCCCGAGCGCTACGAGGGCATGTCGGTCCGGTTCCCGCAACCGCTCGTGATCTCCGAGTACTTCAACTACGGCCGCTTCGGTGAGATGGTCCTGGCGCTGCCGCTGGAGGCGAGACGCGCCCGTTCACCGGCACCGCGATCGACGAACCCGGTGCGGCGGCCAATGCCCGCACGCTGGCGAACAGCCTGCGGCGCATCACGCTCGACGACGCGCAGAGCGCCCAGAACCCCGCGATGCTGCGCCACCCCAACGGCGCTCCGTTCTCGCTGACCAACCGGTTCCGCGGCGGCGACACGGTGCAGGACGCGGTCGGCGTGCTCGGCTTCGACTTCAGCCTGTACCGGATCTTCCCCACCGGACCCGCCGACTACACCGCCGTCAACCCGCGCCCGGCGGCGCCGGATCCCGTCGGCGGCGACATCCGCGTGGCCGCGATGAACACCCTCAACTTCTTCGTCACGCTCGACGCCATCGACGACGACTCGCCGCGGCCCGACAACCCCACCGACAACGTGTGCGGCGGCAACGCCAACCTCGAGTGCCGGGGCGCCGACGGCAGCCAACCGTTGGAGTTCGATCGCCAACGAGACAAGCTGCTGACGGCGCTGACCGGCCTCGACGCCGACGTCATCGGCTTGAACGAACTCGAGAACACCCCGGGCGTCGAGCCGTTGGCAGAGCATCACGAGCGGGATGCCGGGATACGCCTACGTCGACACGGGCACGATCGGCACCGACGCGATCAAGGTCGGCCTGATCTACCGACCCGCCGTCGTCACCCCGGTCGGCGAGTTCCAGACCCTCGACTCCAGCGACGATCCCCGCTTCATCGACACCAGGAGCCGGCCGTCGCTGGCCCAGACCTTCGAGGTCAACGCCACCGGCGCGCGGTTCACCGTCGTCGTCAACCACCTCAAGTCGAAGGGCTCGGCCTGCGCCGGCGACCCGGATGCCGGCGACGGGCAGGGCAACTGCAACGGCACGCGCACGCTGGCGGCCGCAGGCCCTCGTCGACTGGATCGCCACCGACCCGACCGGCAGCGGTGACCCCGACTTCCTGATCATGGGTGACCTCAACTCGTACGCGATGGAGGATCCGATCGATGCGATCAAGGCCGGTTCCGACGACGTGGCGGGCACCGGGGACGACTACACCAACCTGATCGCCGAGTTCGAGGGCCCGTACGCCTACTCGTACACGTTCGACGGCCAGGCCGGCTACCTCGACCACGCCCTCGCCAGCGCGACGATCGGCGGCCAGGTGACCGGGGCGGCCGAATGGCACATCAACTCCGACGAGCCCGAGCGTGCTCGACTACGACACGAGCTTCAAGCCGGCGGCGCAGGAGGCGTTGTACGCGCCCGACCAGTACCGGACGTCGGATCACGACGCCGTCGTCGTCGGCCTCGACCTGACCAACGCGCCGCCGGTCGGCAGCGCGACGCGTACACCACCGCCGAGGACACGACGCTCGAGGTGAGCGCACCGGGAGTCCTGTCGAACGACAGCGACGCCGAAGGGCAGCCGCTCACGGCCGCGCTCGTCAGCGGTCCGGCACACGGCACGCTGACGTTGCGTGCCGATGGATCCTTCTCCTACGTGCCGGCTCCGAACTACTTCGGCGCCGACAGCTTCACCTACACCGCGAACGACGGCGTCCTGTCCAGCGGCGCCGTGACGGTGTCGATCCAGGTCACCGCCGTCAACGATGCCCCGCTCGCCCGGCCCGACACGCTGAACGTGCCGAAGAACGGGTCGGCGACGGTCGACGCGCTGGCGAACGACACCGACGTCGACGGTGACACGCTGACCGTGGTCGCGTTCACGCAGGGCAGGCACGGCGAGCGTCAAGTACAGCGCAGAGAACCGTCAACTTCCGATACACCCCCGACAAGGGCTTCAAGGGAACGGACACGTTCACCTACACGATCAGTGACGGCAACGGCGGCACCGCCACGGCGATCGTGACCGTCGTGATCGTGAAGAAGTAGATCCGATCAGCGCCGGTAGAGCCGCCTGACTTTCTCGACGACGAGAGGCTGCATGACCAGCAACGAAATCCGCGACGTCAATCTGCTCGACCCGGCGCTGTACCGCAGCGGCATGCCGCACGAGCTGTACGACGAGGTGCGCGCCGCGCGGCCCGGTCCGCTGGCACCCGGAGACGTATGTCCCGTCGTTCGATGCCGACATCGGGTTCTGGGCGGTGCTCGGCCACCGGGAGGTACAGCAGGCCAACCGTGACTGGGAGACGTTCTCCGCGTTCGACGGCCCGACGATCGTCCCGTTCGAGGAGGAACGTCGCGGCGTGATGCTCGTCTCCAAGGATCCGCCCGAACACTCCCGCATGCGACGGCTGATCAGCGCCGGTTTCACCCCGCGCATGATCGGCCTGCTCGAGGAGCGGATCCGGGCGCGCACCGAGCGGGTACTCGACGATGCTGCCGCGCTCGGCGATCTCGACTTCGTCGCCGACGTCGCCTACCTGCTGCCCGATGCATGTGATCGCCGACATCATCGGCATTCCCGAGGACGACCGGCCCGAGGTGTTCCGCCTCACCGATGCCTTGTTGCGCTCGATGGATCCGATGCACGACATACCGGTCGAGGAGCGGCTGCAAGTCGAGATGGACATCTACAGCTGCGCCGCGCGAACTCAACGCGGCGAAGCGGGCGAACCCGGCCGACGACGTGTGGTCGATCCTGGCGACCGGCGAGCTCGACGACTTCGAACTCGACCTGTTCTTCCTGATCCTGACGATCGCCGGCAGCGAGACGACCCGGAACGCGTTGGCGCAGGGCCTGATGGCGCTGCTCGCCCACCCCGACCAGCTCGACCAACTCCGCCAGGACCCGACGCTGCTCCCGACCGCTGCCGAGGAGATCCTGCGCTGGTCGAGCCCGGTGATCAGTTTCGCCCGGACCGCCACCCGCGACACCGAACTCGGCGGCCAACAACTGCGCGCGGGGGACCGGATCGGCCTGTTCTACCCCTCGGCCAATCGCGACGCGAACGCGTTCGTCGATCCGTACCGTTTCGACATCACGCGCTCGCCGAACCCGCATGTCGCGTTCGGCGGTGGCGGGCCGCACTACTGCCTCGGGGCGAGCCTCGCCCGCACCGAGATCCAGGTCATGATGGGCGAGCTGCTGCGCCGCTTCGAGACGATCGAGATCACCGGCGATCCCGTGTGGCTCAGCTCAGGCCCGGCGATCAACGTCGGCGTCGCGGTGCAGTCGCTGCCCGTTCGGCTCGCGTAACCCTTGTACTCGCCGGCCGCCATCGCCAGACGCCAGTTCCTCGAGCGCGGCGATCGCTTTCGGTGCTCCGACGTCGGGCGCCAACCGCTCCGCCATCGCGTGGGCATTCGCGCGGATCGCGTCGTCGGCAAGGACGCGTCGCACGGCGGTGGCGAACTTCTCCGGCGACGAGCGCTTCGAGACCTTGATCCCGACCCCGTGGTGCACGACACGGGCGGCATTGTCGGGCTGGTCGCGGCTGATGGGCACCACCATCACCGGCACGCCGGCGGCCAGCGACCGGGTCACCGTGCCGTGGCCGCCGTGGGTGATCACCAGGTCGACGTGGGGGAGCACCGCGCCATGCGGGGCGGACTCCACCACGTGGACGTTGCTCGGCACCACCGCTAGTCGGGCGGGCGCGCATGCCCGGCCCGGTGGTGACCAGGGCGTGGCAATCGACACGGCCGAGCGCTTCGACGAGCCGCTGCAGCAGATCCTCCTGCTGCATGTAGGTGGTGCTCAGCGACAGGAGCACCGCCGGGCGACCGTCATCGGCCCACGGCGGCGTCCAGTCGAGCGGGTGACCGTTCGTTCGGCGGGATCGGGAGGCCGCCGTACACGACGGCCGGGTCCGGCGTCGTCGGCGTGAAGTCGAACGCCTCGCTGGTGAGGAGGATGACCCGATCGGCCCGACGGACGCTCTGTTCGAGTGAACCGACCGGGACGAGACCCAACTCACGACGCGGTGTCGTTGAGCGTGCCGGTCCCCATCAGCACGTCGTTGAGCCGGTGCAGTGCGGCGTCGCGCATCCGGCCGACACGGTTGTCCAGCGGTTGCAGACCGGACCCCATGGGTGGCACCCCGGTGGTCGCGGAGCATGTTCACGTTCGGTGCGACCGCGGCGGTCGGAAGACCCGAGTGTTCGGCTCCGGCGGAGGCTCCCGTCAGGAGGGCATCGACGATCAACACGTCGGGTGAGCACCGCGTCGATGGCGTCGGCCAGGTCCGCGGCGTGGAGCGACGCGGGCCCGAAGAAGAGCAGCTGACCGACCTGGCGCACCTGCGCCAGCGGGTTGCGCACCTCCCAGTCACGGATCAGGGCCCGCTCGGTGTCGCGTGCTCTCGCCTGCGGTGCTCGCTGCCACGGGATGAAGGTGGCGCCTGCATCGACCGCCTCCCGTTCGACCGTGTCGTCGCTCAACACGACCACCTCGTGACCGCGGTCGACGAGCTCGGCGGCGAGGCCGAGTTCGGGCGGGATCGTGCCGCCGCCGTCCCATGTTGCGAGGAGGAACCGACTCATCGAGACACCACCGCCGTCGCAGAGTTCGGTCATCGCGGCGCTGGTGGCTCGGGCGCTGAGACCGCGGTCGATGCGCAGGAGCTTCCACGTGTAGACGTCGGTCGTGACCACGAGCAGGTCCTCCAGCTGGGTCTTCCCGGCTCGGCTGCGACCGGCGAGCTGCGGGGCGAACGCCCAGCGCACCCACCGGCGGTGACCGCGCCGCCCGATGTCGAGCAGTTCGGACAGCGCGGGAAACCGGTGCTCCTGGCTCAGCATGTTCATCAGCTGTTGTCCGGCCTGTTCGTAGTCGCCGACGACGACGCGCACCGCCGCGGCGACGTCGCCCTGCTCCATCTTCGTGCGGAGTTGATCGCGTTCGTCGTCCTCGTCGCCCTGGGCGACCAACGCCGCCAGGAGCGCGTCCTTGGTTCCGAAGTGGCGGACGACCGTCGACAGCGACACGTTGGCTTTGGCGGCGACGCGGCGCATGGACAGCGAGTCGAAGTCCTCCGTGGCGATGATCTCGCCCGCCGCCTCGAGGATCTGACGCTCGGTCTCGCTCGACGTGGTCATGGGCACACTGTATCCGCTCTCGGTCTCCGATCCTCGAGATTCTCAGGTTGACATGGATACGGTGTATCCGTATCCTGTCGGATACACCGTATCCACAGAGATCGAACACAGAAAGAGAACGTCATGACAGAACTGCAGATCGACCCGACAGCAACCACCGCCGCGAGCGGTCCGGCGGAGGCCGTCCCGACGTCGGGCCGTCGCGATTGGCAGCGCGTCTCGTTGTTCGTCGGCGGGATCATGTTCGCCGTCGGCAACATGCTGCATCCGCTGGAGCACAAGGACGCCGCCTACGAGACCGCCACATGGGAGGCGGCCCACCTGACGATCTTCTTCTCGTTGCCGCTCCTGGTGCTCGGACTGCCGTACCTCCATCGACGGCTGGCCGCACACACCGATTCGCGGCTCGCCACCTTCGCCGTCGCCGCGTCGATGGCCGGGCTCATCGGCATCGGCCCCGGCACGATCATCGAGACGTTCGTCGCGCCGATGATCGGGCACGAAGCGATGACGGAACTCGAATCGGGCGGCATGGGGGCGGTCAACGCAATCCTGGGCGGTCGCGTACCTCGGCGGCACGATCGCCCTCGGGTGGGTGGTCAGGCGGTGCAAGTTGCGCCCGCGAGGGGCCGGGACGTCCCTGATCGCGAGCGCGGTCGTGCTGCTCGGAATGATGACCGCGACGGGCCCCGCGGCGGGCGTGGTCGTCATCGTCGTCGACGATGATCTACGGCATCGCGCTGTCGGCGCTCGCCGTCCCAAGACTCGCCGACCCGAAACTCGCCGATAGGCGTGATCCGCCGTTCGGGTCGTCGACTCAGGCGCCGACGTATGAGGCGAGATGCTCGCCGGTGAGGGTGGAGCGGGCGGCGACGAGGTCGGCGGGGGAGCCTTCGAACACGATCGTGCCGCCGTCGTGACCCGCGCCCGGGCCGAGGTCGATGATCCAGTCGGCGTGGGCCATCACCGCCTGGTGGTGCTCGATGACGATGACCGACCGGCCGGCGTCGACGAGCCGGTCGAGCAGGCCGAGCAATTGCTCGACGTCAGCGAGATGGAGGCCGCTCGTGGGCTCGTCGAGGACGTAGATGTCGCCCTTCTCGGCCATGTGGGTGGCCAGTTTGAGCCGTTGGCGCTCACCGCCCGACAGCGTGGGGAGCGGCTGACCGATCGTGAGATAGCCGAGACCGACGTCGACGAGGCGGGCGGCGATCTTGTGGGCGGCCGGGATCGCGGACTCACCGTCGGCGAAGAAGGCGTCGGCCTCGGCCGCCGACATCGAGAGCACCTCGCTGATGTCCTTCCCACCGAACGTGTACTCCAGGACCTCGGCGTCGAACCGCTTGCCCTCGCACACCTCGCAGATCGCGGCGGCGTCGGCCATCATCCCGAGATCGGTGTAGATGACTCCCGCGCCGTTGCAGTTGGGGCACGCTCCCTCGGAGTTGGCGCTGAACAGCGCCGGCTTCACGCCGTTCGCCTTGGCGAACGCCTTGCGGATCGGGTCGAGCAGACCGGTGTACGTCGCCGGGTTGCTCCGCCGTGAACCCTTGATCGCGCCCTGGTCGATCGACACCACGCCGTCGCGGCCCTCGACCGAGCCGCGGATGAGCGAGCTCTTGCCCGAGCCGGCCACACCGGTCAGCACCACGAGCATGCCGAGCGGGATGTCGACGTCGACGTTCTGCAGATTGTTGGTTGTGGCGCCGCGGACCTCGAGTGCGCCCTTGGGTGTGCGCACCGACTCCTTGAGGGTGGCGCGATCGTCGAGGTGGCGGCCGGTCAGCGTGCCGCTGGCACGCAGCTCTTCGATCGGTGCCCTCGAACACCACCTCACCGCCGGCGGCGCCCGCACCGGGCCCGAGGTCGACGACGTGGTCGCCGATCTCGATCGTCTCCGGCTTGTGTTCCACGACGAGCACGGTGTTGCCCTTGTCGCGCAGCTGGAGCAGCAGGTCGTTCATCCGGGCGATGTCGTGGGGGTGCAACCCGACCGTCGGCTCGTCGAACACGTAGGTGACATCGGTGAGCGACGAACCCAGGTGGCGGATCATCTTGGTGCGTTGCGCCTCGCCGCCCGACAGCGTGCCCGTCGGACGTTCGAGCGAGAGATAACCCAGACCGATGTCGACGAACGAATCGAGCGTCTGCTTCAGCGAGGCGAGCAACGGAGCGACCGACGGCTCGTCGAGGCCGTGGACCCACACCGCGAGGTCCCTGATCTCCATCGCACACGCGTCGGCGATGCTGACCCCGTCGATCTTCGACGAGCGAGCCGCTTCGTTGAGCCGGCTGCCGCCACACTCGGGACACGTGGTGAATGTGATCGACCCGCTCGACGAAGGCGCGGATGTGTGGCTGCATCGCGTCGACGTCCTTCGACAGGAACGACTTCTGGATCTGGGGGATGACCCCCGCATACGTCAGATTGATGCCGTCGACCTTGATCTTGGTGGGCTCCCGGTAGAGCAGGTCGTCGAGCTCCTTCTTCGGTGAACTTGCTGATCGGCTTGTCCGGGTCGAAGTAGCCGCAGCCGCGGAAGATCCGCCCGTACCAGCCCTCCATGCTGTATCCGGGGATCGTGAGCGCTCCCTCGTTGAGCGACTTGCTGTCGTCGTAGAGCTCGGACAGGTCGAAGTCGGTGACCGAACCCATCCCCTCGCACCGGGTGCACATGCCACCGGTGCGCGTGAACGAACGCTTCTCCCGCGTCTTCTTGCCGCCCTTCTCGAACGTCACCGCCCCGGCGCCGCTGATCGTCGCGGTGTTGAAGGAGAACGCCTGCGGCGAGCCGATGTACGGCTTGCCGAGCCGGCTGAAGACGATCCGCAGCATGGCGTTGGCATCGGTGACCGTGCCGACGGTGGACCGAGGGTTCGCGCCCATCCGCTCCTGGTCGACGAGGATCGCTGTCGTCAATCCCTCCAGCACGTCGACGTCCGGCCGACCCATCGTCGGCATGAAGCCCTGCACGAACGCGCTGTACGTCTCGTTGATCAACCGCTGTGACTCCGCGGCGATCGTGCCGAACACGAGCGAACTCTTCCCCGAGCCGGAGACGCCGGTGAACACCGTCAGCCGGCGCTTCGGGATCGCGACGCTGATGTCCTTCAGGTTGTTCACGCGTGCGCCGTGCACGCGGATCATGTCGTGGCGATCGGCGTTCGGCGCGGGCGGCTGCGTGTTGGCGCTCGTGGCTCGGCTCATCGTGTCTCCATCTCGGCTGCGCGGCCCGCTCGCCGCGCCATCCAGCGGTGTGTCCGGGGACGATTCAACCGCAGTGTGCCGTGCTGCCGCTAGTGAATGACGGCGACCGGGCATGCGGCGTGACGAACCACCTGGTCGGCCACTGAGCCGAGCAGTGCTCCGCCGATCGAACGATCACCATGGGCACCCACGACGACGAGCGAAGCGACGTCATCGCTCGCCGAGAGAATCGTGGTGGCAGCTCGACCTTCGAGCGCGCGCTCGACAACCGGTTCGGGAAGCTCCGCGAGTTCGACCTGGGCGAGCTGTGTTCGAAGGAACGCCTCGTGTTCGGCGCTGCCACCCTCGGCCAGGACCCAGTCGAGCGACTGTCCGACGATGGGCGCGTGCCACGCGTAGACCGCGATCAAGCGACGCTCGAAGATCGACGCGTACTCGCTCGCCCATTTCGCCGCCCGCAGCGACGCCGGGCTCCCGTCGATGCCGACAACGACCGCCCCGTCGCTTCGGGCCGCATGTCGGACGACGACGACGGGGCAGGTTGCGTGGTGCAGCACGTGACGGCTCACCGACCCGAGCAGCAGCCCGCGGAACCCGCCGAGTCCACGCGCCCCGATCACCATCACGTCCGCCGCTGCGGCGGCCTCGTCGAGTGCTTCCGTCGCTCGGTCGAGCACGATCGCACGCCCAACGCCACTGTCCGCGCCGAGCACGCGCTCGACGAGTTGGTCGAGCACGTGCGAGGCCGTATCTGCCGAGTAGCGCGGGTCGAACGCGTCGTCGGGGCTCAGGTGGTGTTGACCGAGGTAGTCCCATGCCATGAGCGCGGTCACGCCGAGTTGGCGGCGACAGCCGTAGTCCGCCGCCCACCGCAACGCGAGGCCTGCCGTTTCCGATTCGTCGACACCGACGATCACGCCAGTCATGATTCGCACCTCCTTGCGGCCTGCGAACGCTCCGTTCGGGCCGCCTCCCCACATCAAACCTCGCACGGACGCCGTTCGACAGAGGCGAATGTCACTGATCCAGCGATCATCGCGACGCTACCGTTCGGACGTGGCCGAGTCCGAAGCCCCCGGCTTGCAACGCCCGCTGACGACGCTCTGGAGTACTCGGCTCGACCGACTGGGCGCCAGGCCTGGCTCGGCTCCGCCGACTATGAACGCGGGTGGCTGCGCGGGGACGTGGTCGGCGGTCTGACGGTCGGCGCGTTGCTGATCACGCAGTGCATGGCGTACGCGCCGATCGCCGGTCTGCCGCCGAGCGCCGCGTTCCAGGCGGTGCTCATCGGCATTCCGCTGTACGCGGTGTTCGGGACATCGCGCCATCTCGCGATCGGACCCGACCCGGGAACCGCCCTGCTCGCCGGCGCCGGTCTGGCGACCGTCGCGCGTGGTCGGCACCGACGAGTACGTCATCGCCGGTGCCGCGCTCGCCGTGATCGTGGGCGTGATGTTGCTCGTCGCCTCCGTGATGCGGCTCGGATTCGTCGCCGACCTGCTCTCGCGGCCGGCACTGATCGGCTATCTCGCCGGGCTCGGCATCACCCTGTTCGTGAGCCAGATCGGCAAGCTCACCGGAGTACCGCTGCCGAGCGATGACGTCGTCGGCCGCATCGGCGACTTCTTCGCCAATCTCGACGACGATCCATGGCGCGTCGGCGGTGATGGGGATCGGCACGTTCGTGCTGATCCTGGTCCTCAAGCGCACCACGCCGCGGGTACCCGCAGCACTCGCCGGCGTCGTGCTCGCGTTGGTGGCGACGTGGCTGTTCGGCCTCGACGAGCATGGCATCGCCGTCGTCGGTGACATCGACGCCGGCGTCCCGTGGCCGGCATGGCCGGGTCTCCCGGCCGACGACTGGCTGGCGTTGATCGGTACGGCCGCCGGCGTCGCGCTGGTCGGATACGCAGACAGCATCCTGACCGCGCGTGGTGTGGCCGATCGGCACCGATACGCGCTCGACGCCAATCGCGAGCTCTCCGGGCTCGGCGTCGCCAACGCGGCCGCGGGCTGTGCCAGGGCATGCCGCTGTCGTCGACGGGTTCGGGCACAGCGGCGATGTCATCGTCCGGCGCCAACTCGTCCATGGGCGGCATCATCGCGGCCGCCTTCGTCGGCGTGGGACTCGTGGCGTTCCCCGGGGTTCTCGAGCAGATCCCACAGCCGGCGCTGGCGGCCGTCGTCGCGGCGGCCGCGATCGGGCTCATCGAGGTCGACGAGTTCCAGGACCTCTGGCGGGTCAGCCGGATCGAACTCGCGATCGCACTGCTGACGGCCTCGAGCGTGATCCTGTTCGACGTGCTGATCGGCATCGTGGTGAGCGTGGTGCTCAGTCTGGTGATCGCCGTCTACCGGATTGCCCGTCCCCACGATGCGGTGCTCGGTGACGCCGCCGAACTCGACGGCTGGGTTTCCGTCGACGACTATCCGCAGGCGGTCGTCGAACCCGGCCTGTTGGTGTACCGATTCGACGCGCCGCTGTTCTTCACCGAACGCCAGCCGCTACTGCGAACGCGTCCTCCTCGCGCTTCGCAACCAACCGGGAATCGAACGCTGGGTCGTGCTCGACATGGAAGGCGTCGGGTCGATCGACGGCACCGCCGTCGCCTCGCTGCGAGGACTCGTCGACGACGTCGGGCAGGAGGGCGTCGAGGTGATCGCCGTCGCCCGCGCCAACCCCCGCGCCCTCGACAGGCTCGGCCGCGTCGGGCCTGCTCGCATCCCGACGGACCGATCGTCGTGTACGCCACGATCAGCGGAGCGGTCCGAGCGTTCCGCGCGAGCACCACGTCGTGACGCGGGGGTGTGGTCACGCGACGACCAATCGTCAGCTCGGGCGTCCGGCCCACCTCGGGAGGAGAGGCGCCGCGACCCGAGTCGACAGGGCTGGGCGCCTCATCCTCCGTCGGCGGCGGGGCTAGCCCCACATCTCGGCGGTGAATCACGCCATCGCGATCCAATCGTCGGACCGTGCCAGCGCGGAAAATATACCGAGGCGCCACTGTCGCGAATCGGTAGCGGGCGGACGGACCGATTCGTTTCAGTGGCGCCTCAGAACTCGGTTATACCCCTTCGTAGCCCGGTTCAAACAATAAACGTGGACGGACCCTGCAAATTGCCGCAGTACGAGGATCCGCGACGTCGCCCAGGCCCGCGTGAGGCGCCACCTTCACGAATCGGTCGCGGGCGGACGGCCGGACTTCCGAGTCGAGTCAGTGACGCCTCAGAACGTTGTGTACCCCCTCGACGCCGGGTGCATACGATCAACGACTGGCTTGGACGGTGTCGCTCAGTCTCCTCCGAGTGCGGGAGCGGACGCGGCGCCGCTGCCGGCAACGAGTCTGGTTGCGACGCCGTCGAGGATCGCCTGGAGTCCGAACTCAACATCCCCTCATTCCTTGCGGTGAAGGCGTCGTCGATCAGTTCGGCCATGTGCTGGTATCTGCCGGGAAGAACCATCCCGAACGAGGGAACCTTTTGGGTTGCTGGTCCGTGTAGTCAGATGTGTTTGTGGTGGAGGTCAGTTTCGAGGACTGCTTTCGGCAGCATTTCTCGCGGTTGGTGGCCCTTGGCGAGTCAATGACAGGCGACGTGGACGCCGCTCGCGAGCTGGCTCAGGAGGCGTTCATTCGGCTGCATCAGAATTGGTCGACGGTCAGCGAATACGACAGCCCGGGCGCTTGGCTGCGTCGCGTCATGGCGAATCTGTTGATCGACCATCACCGCTCGCGGGCGTCCGAGCGAAACGCCGTGCGGCGTCGCGGAATCGAACCCAGACGGAGTCGACAGTGCCCGACGGTGCCGGACGGGACTGGTCGGCGCTGGTATCGGGACTGCCGCCACGTCAGCGTCTGATCTTGACCCTCTACTACGGCGAGGACCTCGCCCTCACTGATATTGCCGAAGACCTTGGCATTTCCGTCAACAGCGTGAAGTCAGCGCTGTCGAAGGCTCGAGATGCACTACGCGCGAGATCGGGCCAAGCCAATGATTGACCGCGACCGCGTCGACGAGCAATTGAGTCAAGCGGCCCATGACTGGTTGGCCTGGCGTTCCGACATCGTCGATCTCGACACCGAGTTCACGGCGCTCGAGGGCGTGCTCGCAGGACAGTCCGATCTGCGGCAGTTGGACCGACGCCATGCCGACCGCACCCGGATCCTCGCGGTCGCGGCGTCCGTGCTGATCCTCGCTGCCGGAATCGCAGCGATTGTTTGGTCGCAAGGCAACCGACACCCGGACTCGGTCGTACCACCGGTGGACACGGTTGAACCGCAGATCACGGTCGCGCCGTCGGTCGCTGGTACATCAACGTCGACCGTCGCGGTGACAACGATTCCGATCGCGGATTCGTGCTCGGGCCAACCGATGCCTCCGCCGACTCTGTCCGATGGCTCAGCTGTTGGATTCCCGGTTGTCGATCCGACCGATGGCGGCGGTCGGATCGCTCGATGGGGCGAGGTCGACGCACCCAATGTCGTGTACCAACCGCTGGACGTCACGCTCGACCCGTCCTCGTTGGACATCGCGGTCGCTGAAGGTCGGGCAATCACGTCGGGTCCGTACGAGGCGGCTGCAATTCCTGTCGGCGATCCACCCGTCAGTCAGATCACCATTTACGTGCGCGACGTCGGCGCCGGTTGCCTCCGCGCTTACATCGTGGGTCCCGGCCTCCTACAGGCAGACGCTGTCGCTCTCGCCACGCAATGGATCGACGCACTCGTTGGACCCGACTGACCGAGAGCGACTTCGGCGAGAACGTGCGTCGCCCACCTCCGGATGGCAGCGACTCGCGCGTCATGCGATCCTGTTCGAGTGGCGGATTTTGGAAGTCGCATCATCCCGAACGACGAGTTCACGGATGACGACAGCTCGGCATTGGCGTGGGCGGCATCGACGGGGCATACCGTCGCAGTGGCGATCGCCGTTCGCGTCCGAAGCGGCGCCCAGCCGAACGTCACGGTCGCAGAACTCGCCGCGATACGTCAAGACTGGGAGGCCGGCGGCCGGCCACCACCCGAGCCCCACGTTCACCGCACACCCGTACGGTTCGCCGACGGGACGACGGTCATGGGTGTCCGCTTCCTGGGCGATGATCCCTACGTCCGAGAGAACGCACCCGCCTTCGGCCTCTACCTCGACCAGAGGTGGGCTCCGCCGTGGCCTCACGAACACCTCGACTGGCCAGACTTCGGTGTTCCCGAAGATCTCGACGCGCTACGTCGAGCCCTCACGGACCTTCTCGACCGTGCACGCAATGGCGAGCGAGTCGAGGTCGGATGCCTCGGCGGCCACGGCCGAACCGGAACCGCACTCGCCTGCCTCGCCGTTCTGACCGGCACTCCCGCCAACGACGCTGTGGCTTGGGTGCGAACCAACTACTGCTCCAAGGCCGTCGAGACCGACGCACAGGAGCAGCTCGTCGCCTCGTTCAGTGCGTGAGCCGCTGGCCACCGACGACCCGTCGCTGTTCGACAGCTGGATCGAATGCTGGCACGACCTCGTCGAGTTCCACGTCTTCCCGGTCGTCAACTCGGCGACTGCTGCGACGCGAACACTCCAATAGCGCGTGCCTCTGCGCTGGGTATATTCCGGCAGTTCGGGCGCGACAAGCGACCCACGCTCAGCTGCGTGTTGGCGCAGCTGAGCGTTCGCCGGTGATCAAGTTTCGTGCGACTTCGTCAAGGGGCCCCACCCACGGGGCCTCGTGACGGGTCAACCCACTCGTCGGGGTTGCGGTTTCACCCGGTTGTTACGAGCAACCCCGCACGCCGATGATCTCGGCACCGTGTCCGTTGTGCAGTCCTGGCGCTCCGCCTTGCGGGCCGAGTGTCTCGATGTGAGTGCCGGGAGGATTTTCCGAGTGATGGATGTTGTAGTGGAACTCGTTGAACGCCTGCTGCAACTCGGGATGCTCGCAGAGGTTCGGGCCCACCGGCTTCCGGGTGCCATCAGGCAGGACGAGGAAGTGGCGGTGGAGCGGTGGACTGGTCAGCGTGGACGGTGGATCAGCAAAGATGCTGCCCGCCGACATCAGCAGTCCGGTTGTGGCAACTGCGGCAGCGCCGAGCGCACCGCACAGCTTGGCTTTTCGATGAGAACCCCCCATGGTCTGCCGTCCGCCCGATTGCGATCGGCTGAGGCAGCGTAGATCGGCATTCCGTGAAGTTTCAATGAGATTGCCACATCACATTCGGCACCCCATCGCAGGAAGCCGGACAGCGCATACGTTCCCGGGACGGGCGAAAGCTTGACGCTGCGCACGGACCTTCAGCGTGTGGGGGAAGGTGCTGGATCCGGCCGCTTCGACACCGCTGGCGTCCTGGGGAGGCGACCTGCCACTGGAAGCGCGGCCACTGCGAACAGGGCCAGTAGGCCGAACGACACCTGCAGGGCGCGGACACGGGCAGCGGTGCTCTCTTCCACGATTGCCGGCGACACTCGAGCCAAAACCGGGGCCGTGGGCTTGAGTTCGATGAACCCCCACGTCCCCGATCGCAGCAGGCCGTAGACGATCAGCCCGAGACCCAACGCCGACAGCGCCGCACCGACCTTGTCGAGCGTCACGCCCTCCTCCGGCGGCGTGACAAACTGCCCAGCGGCGAGGGCTGCCAAGACGATCCGGGCGGCGTTCGACTGCGGATCTGAAGCGGCCACGAGCGGAACGTACATTGCGCAACGCCGGAGTCGCAGAGTGCCATCGCGACTCGTGTCGCCGATCGCCGGGACGCCGATATCGGTACGCTGCCGAGGTGGTCGAGCATCCGATGCCCACCCGGTGGCTGCAGCGGCTGGCGGATGAGTTCGAAGACGACGGCATCGAACTTCCCGCCGATCCCGAGTTCTGCCGTCTCCTGCTCGAGGAACTCGACCACTGTCGCCGCGCCCCGATGTTCGAAGGGCGACGGCCGACGTACGGCGCGATCATCCTCCCTCATGGCCGAGCCGTTGCCGAGCACCGAGCGCCACTCGACGCGGCCGACTACGACCTCGTCCCGCTCGACGACGACCATGCCGCTGGTCGCGTCTACGCCGACGGGCGGGCCTCGTTTCTCGTGCGGTCGGTCGACGGTGGCGTCGCGCTCGCATGCTTCGCCGTTTCAATGCTGATGGAGGCCGACCTGGTGCGGCTGCAGCGCAAGACGGGCGCTGCCATCATCCAGCGGACCCCCATCCTCGACGTCGTGCGCATCGCCATCGATGAGTCGATGGTCACGTGGGACGGCCGTCATTGGCACCGTCGACCGACGGCGATGGCGCTGACCGACGTCCTCCTCGAGCGTGTCCCGGAACTCGACGTGTCCTTCGCCAACCACGTCTTGGAGCTGGCGGTCCATTGGCTCGCCCCGTCGCGGATCGGTGCGACGATCGTGGCTCACGACGGCGAAAGCATCGACTGGTCATCACTCGATACCTCCACCGCAGCACGCACGCCCCAGCTGTCGGTGTGCGATCGTCGCCACTTCTCGGCCCTCACGACCGTCCTCCGTCAGCACGATCTTGCTGTGATCGTCGACCGTGACGGTTCGCTCCGCAAGGTCGCAGTCGGTCTGCGGTGGACGCCCGACGCCGAGAGAGCTGTGTCCAGCGACCGCGGGATGCGCCACCGATCCGCCCAGCGCTACAGCCACGACCATCCCACGGCAACGGTGGTGGTGGTCAGCGAGGATGGTCCAGTCTCTGTGTTCCGCGGCGGCGCAGTGGTGGTCACCAGCGCCCAACCGCGCGAGCCTTCAGGCGCGCACGTCCAGTGACCACGGAGTGATTGGCCGTCATCAGGGACGCGAGTGGCTCCCGTGAGTGTCCGGTCGATGGCCAATCACACAATCGTGTATCTCGGCACGGCGTCGCATCTCTCTTCGGACAGGCGCTGTGCCGATCACGGGCGGAGGACTTCCATGCCACACCAACGATTCGATGACGATCAGGCCCACGAGCGAGCGGAGCTGTACCTCAGTTCGGTGTTCGGCGCTGATTGTGTGTGTGAGGTGCGCTGGGACGGCGACCACCATCTGCAGGGTCATCTCGACCATTCCGGCAATCATCTCGTCGTGATCGCACCCCGCGACGACGAGCACGATCCGATCGTCATGTCCGAGGCCGAGTGGGACGAGTGTCGCCGCGGCCACCTGGCGCACGCCTGACCGCCGCCAATCACATCAAGATCCGGCAGTCCGTCCGCGATCGGGCTGACCACACCGTCGCCTGAGCGCACGCGATCAGCGATCACCTGCACTCGGGACAACCGTCGATCCCGCTGCTGAGCGGCTCGCCAGAATCTGTTCACGCAAAATGTCGGCGTGGCCCGCGTGCTGCGCGAGCTCGCGCAGTACTTGGAGGTACAGCGCCCACACCGGCCGCTCACCCCGTCCGTCGACGATCTCGTCGCTTTGCCGTCCGTCAAGATTCTGTCGCGACGCCTCCCAGCGCTGCCGGTAGGACTCCTGGACCGATGCGATGGTGTCTGTCGGTCGCAGCGTGAACGAGCCATCGACGGTCTGGGCGATGCCGATGTCCTCGTATGACCGTCCGGTCACGGCCTGATCGAACCACACGCCTTCGACGAACGAGGCGTGCCTGACGAGGCCGAGCAGCGTCGTGTTCGACGGCACGAGGCGGCGGCGTGCCTCCTCCTCTGTCAGATCGTTCAACGAGTCGTGGAGTGCCGCCCGATATCCATCGATGAGTTCTTCGACGCGTTGACGCTGGTCATCGACCCATTCAGGCGGCACCGCTTCACCCTACGAAGGATCGCTGCGGAGTCCCTGCGTCACGCGGACGCGGACCGATCGGCTCCTCGATGAACGAATGTCCGACGTCGAGGTCTACGCGATCCGCGTTCGAGTCGTTCCGTCGAGAACTGAACGGGCCGTCGGGATCAGCACGTGGCGATCCTGCCGGCGTTCGGCGACGGGCGCGATCGCTTGACGCACGGCCGACGAATCGTCGCTCTCGATCGCACCGATCCAGACGATTGCTCGGTCGTTTCGTACGGGAAGCCGGGCGAATGTGTTCGGTGTGTCTTCGCTCGCGTACACCCCGAGGGTGCGACAACCGGATCGTTCCAGGCCCGGGATCACGTTGGACTTGAACTCCTCGATGGCTCGTTGGTCGATGTGCTCGACCTGTTCGGCGACGACAACGACGAGGCCCGTTGGCGTTCGAAGGTCGCGCTGCTGCGGTCGATGCGCCGGGAGGGCGTCGTCCGTGGTGACAGCCCTGAGCAGCATGACGTTGTCGGTGTCGATCATCGTGGCGATGGCGATGTCACTGTGCTTGGCCCAAGCCGGGCCTTCGTAGAAGGCGGTGAGCGACTCGTGTCTGGCGGTCATGTCCGGGAAGCCCCGTAACCACACGAAGTAGTCGGGTCGCTGCGGGTCGCGAAACTGTCCGAGGACATCCATTCCGACCGCTTCTTGAGTCTCGATGAACTCCCGTTCGAAGACCTCGATCAACGTGTCGCGTTGGCCGGTGTGGAGCAGGTATTGACGGAGTTCGATCAGGTTCGTGGTCCCGAGCCGGTTCATCACGCCTCCTCGAGTGCGGCGACGACCGCTCGGCTCATTCCGAGCATGTCGTCCGCGAGCGCCTGGCCGAGGGCTTCGCGCATCTGTTGTTGCGCCCGTCGCCACGCCGGGCCTGCCGAGCGGAGTCGGGCGCGACCAACTTTGGTGAGTGCAACGTTGCGGACCCGGCGATCCGTCGGGTCGACCGCCACGCTGAGCAACCCGTCGCGTTCCAAGACCGCAACGTCTCGGGCGATGACGGAGCGTTCGCTCGAGAGCTCGGCCGCGAGTCTGCCGATCGACAACGTCGTCGCTTCTCAGCTGGGCAAGGATCGCGACTTGCGTGATCCGCAGTCCGGTCTCTCGAAGCTCTGCGTCGTAGCGGCGGGTAGCGAGCCGTGACGCGGCACGAAGGTTGCCCGCGAGACACCCGACGAAGTCGGCGCTCGTCGACTGAATCCACAGATACAAGTATATACCCCTAATTTGGACGCCGCTGCACCTATCGCATTCGCCACCACCGTCACGCCGTCCTCTCGGTACCTCCGGTGACGTGCTTCTCGATTGCGGCTGCAACCTGATCGGGTTGCTCGATCGGTGCCATGTGGCCGGCTCGGGCGACAGTGACGAGGTCAGCGGTCGGCAACAGCTCGAGCCACCGCTCGGCGTAGACCGGCGGGATGAGCTTGTCGCTCTCGCCCCACACGAGCAGCGTCGGCGCAGTCAGCCGGTAGATGCGCTTGGACAGCCGCCGATTCGGAATCGGGAACAGCATCTTGCCCGCCGTGCCGAGCTGGCGGGCGTTGCGGATGAAGAACTCGACGAGCGCTTCGGGGTCGCTGAAGTCCGACGCCACCGGTCAGCGCTCGCCGCGCCGGCAGCGGGATCGTGGAACAGCAGGGCCGGGCAGGTCGAACGGCAACGTGGCAAAGATGTCGGGGATCGGGTGCTCGTCGAGCCACATGCCCGCTGGCGCGATGAGCGAGAGCGATGGGGTGCGCCGGTTGTCGACCGAGGCCATCTCGGCGGCGATCATCCCACCCATCGAGTGGCCGACGAGGTGCGGTCGTGTCGAGGCCGAGGGCGTCGGCGCAGTCCCAGCCGTGCAGCGTGAAGTCGAGCATGTCCTCGAGCAGCTCCTCGCCCACCGACTCGCCGTACCCGGGGAGTTCGGGTGCATGCACGGTGAACGACTCGGCGAGGCGCAGCAGGAACGGATCCTCGGCGCCGAGCAAACCGCCGGTGCCGTGCAGGAACAGCAGATCCGGGCCTGATCCGCCCTGGTACACGTGCACGGACGTGCCCTTGGGGGTGTCGATCTGGATGGCGTCGAGTGCGCTCACGTTGCCAGCTCCGAGCGGGCCAGGCCGCCGACCGTCTCGAGCGGGTCGAGCCGCGTGTCGAGCGGTTTGCACCACCAGCGGTCGTCGTTTTCGTAATCGGGCCACATGTTCCGCAGGCTGCGGCATCACCTTCTCGGCGAAGAGTTGCGTCGAGTAGCGGGTCTTCCAGTCGGGCATGTTGCCGACGTGGAAGAGGCCGAAGACCGTACCGATGCGGAGGTTGGTGATCATGTCCTCCATGCGGTCGCGAACGGTGTCCGGCGAGCCGGCGATGACGTGCCCACCCTCGACGAGGTCCTTCCACGTGAGCGACGAGAACCGCCGCTGCGCCGCTGATGTGAGCTGGCTCAGCGCGCCGGCCTTGAGCGTGTTGATCGTGCGGTAGCCGGGCGCATCGGCGAATCCGGGATACACGTGGAGACACCGGTTGTAGAAGTAGAGGACGTGCTCGGCGTAGAGCTCCTCCGCCTCGGCGTCGGTGTCGGCGACGCAGATCGTCTGCGCGAACGCAGCGCGGTACGGCGAGTCGTCGACACCGTGGTGCGCAACGCGGTCCCAGTAACCGTCGAGCAACGCCTTACCGGCCAGATAGCCGCCGAAGGAGAGGAACGAGTAGTTGTACTCGTGCTCGACGCAGAAGTCCCACGTCTCGATCGAGCCGCCGCCGGGGATGTAGATCGGTGGGTGCGGCTTCTGGATCGGCTTCGGCCAGCAATTCACGTATCGCAACTGGTTGTACTTCCCGTCGAACGCGAACGGTTCGGTCTCGCGCCACGCCCGCATGATCAGGTCGTGGTTCTCCGCGTACTTGTCTCTGGTGAGCGCCGGGATCTGGCCGTAGCAGTAGTTGGTGTCCATCGACGTGCCCACGGGGAAGCCGGCCACCAAACGGCCACCGGAGATCACGTCGAGCATCGCGAATTCCTCGGCGACGCGGATCGGTGGGTTGTACAGCGCGATCGAGTTGCCGATGACACAGATCGCTGCCTTCGACGTCCGGCGTGCGAGCCCGGCGGCGATGATGTTGGGTGACGGCATCAGGCCATAACCATTCTGATGGTGCTCGTTGACGCCGATGCCGTCGTAACCCAGCGAGTCCGCGAACTCGAGCTGGTCCATGTACTGGTGGTACACGCGGTGGCCCTCGACCGGGTCGTACAGGGCTTGGTCGATGTCGACCCACACCGAACGATGCTTCTCTCGGAAGTCGTCGGGCATGTGCGGCCACGGCATGAGGTTGAACCACACGAACTTCAAGGACCCCTCCCCTCGAACGACCCCTCCGGGTCAAGTGCTGCCTGTCTAGCAAACGTCGGCGAGCCACCCAGTAGTCGCGCCGTGTTCTCCTACGCCCTCACGAGTCGCGCGCCGTCGTGACCGGATCCCTCCGGTTTGACCTGGTGGTCACCGGGTAGACAGCGTCGAATTCACGGCGCCGTTCGGTCCGCTCGGTCGCATCGCCGAGCGTGTCGTCCTCGATCGCTACCTTCGCCACCTCATCACTGTTCGGAACACGTTTCTCTTCGCCGCGGCCGCGAAGGCAGGCGCAACCATGAGCGCGAAGCCCGACGATGCGTGACAGCGGAACAGTGGAAGCGTTCGCGTTCGCGTTTCAGCCTCCGCTCGACACATGGGCGCGGTGGTTCGCGATCGTGCCGACGCGAAGCTTTGTCCAGATCGATGACGACGGGCTCGAGGCGGTGTTCGGGTCGTGGCGCGTGGCGACGACGTGGTCGAACGTGCGCACTTTGGAGCGCACGGGACCGTACCGGCCGTGGAAGGTTGCCGGCCCGGTGCACGTGTCGTGGGCTGATCGTGGCATCACCATGGCAGCGACCACCGCGGCTGGTGTCTGTGTGCGGCTGCACGAACCGGTTCCAGGCCTCGACCCGCTCGGCCTGTTCAGACATCCAACGGTGACGCTGGGCGTCGAGGACGTCGACGGCTTCCTGTCAGCGGCCGGGTCGCGCCTCGAGTCTGCTCGCGAGCGCGGCGATTTCGCCGAGCCTCCGAACCACGAACGTGGCAGTCTCAGCGGGGCGCTGGCGGCCATGCTGAACTGGCGGCGACGGGGCGTCGACCTCGTCGAACGCAAGGTCGACCACGTGGACTTTCCGAAGCATGATCGCGCCAGCGACACCGACGATCAGCCACGCGAGATCGGTGTCGGCCCGGCCTTTCATCGCACCTACCGCTTGGACATCGCCGGCGTCGCCCGCACAGCGGAGGATGCGATGGCGGACATCCGAGCGGACCCCAACGCTCTCGCCGATGCACGGTTCGCCCCGTTCACGAAAGCCCGGGGGCGATCCGGTGAAATGGTGGTTGGAGACCGCTACGTGATCCAGCTCGCCGGTCCGTGGAAAGGAGCCATCGAGGTCATCGACGTCACACCGCTTCGTTCCGGTTCGCGACGCTCGAAGGCCACATGGAGTCGGGCGTCATCGAGATGCGCGGACGAAGCCCGAGACACTCACCGTGTGCACTTCACCATCGAGTCGTGGGCTCGAAGTCACGATCGAGCCTTCGACGTGATCTACGACAAGATCGGACTTGCCCAGATGCTGCAAGGCGAGATGTGGGCGATCGCCTGCGAGCGATTCGCCCACGTCATCGATGGAACACCGCAAGGACGCCTGCGAGTCGTGACCGAACGCCAGACGGGCAAACGCTGACGCTCTCGGGCACCTGTCGGCAGTTGCCAACCGTGACGTCAGACCGAATCGATGACGCAGTGCTCCATCACGTTGCGCGCAATGGCTGGGATCAGGCGCCGGGCTGAAAGGTGCCGAAGCACCAGACGTTGCCCTCGTGGTCCTTCGCGACGAAGTCGCGGGAGCCGTAGTCCTGGTCGGTCGGCGCCATGAGCACCTCGGCGCCCGCAGCGACGGCACGCTCGTGCATGGTGTCGACCTCGTCGAGCGAGATGTAGACGACAGTTGGTCCGGTGTCGAACATCGATCCCTCGGTGAGTGGCCCGAGGCCGAGTGGCGCCCCGTTCAGCGAGAGTTCGACGTACTGGACCTTGCCGTTGTCGTCCTTGTGCGCCTGATGTTCGACGAAGCCGAACGAGTCGACGAGAAACCTGGCACCCGCGCCGAGATCCCGGTAGTGGACGACAGGGTTGATGGTGGTGGTCATGCCCTTTCCATCGTCCCAGCAGGGCAAACTCCGACGGCGAAATGCGAGCCCTCTGCGGCGTCCCCTTCTCTGCTCGTCGCGACTATTGCTGTGGCTGCATCGAGACCCGTACTGGGGCTATCTCCTGCGCGACGATGGCATGGTGACCGGGGGGACGAATCGAGCGACTGCGCTGGCGGCCCCCGTCATCGTTGGGCTCGGTTGGTGCGTAGCGATCGCGATCGCCGATGTCGTCGGTGGCGACGACGTGATTCTCATTCCCCTGCTCGTCACCGCGCCGATCGTCACTGCGATACGTGGCACCGCTCGCCAAACCATCGCCGTCGGCGTCGTCGCACTCGTGTTCGCGGTCGGGCTTGGCTGGGTCGACGACATCGAAGGAACACGACGACATCTGGTGGCTGTCGCGACCACGATCGCAGGCGCGGTGATCGCAGCTTTGCTTGCCGCGACTCGGGACCGGGAACGTTCCAGGACGTTGCCTGCGCTCCGCCAGGCCGACCGGCTTCGAGCGACGCTCGCCACGGGCCACATGGGCGAATGGTCATGGAACTTGGCAAACGACCAGGTCACCTGGGACGACAATGTCGGCGCGCTCTACGGGCGTTTCGACGAAACGTTTGCCGGAACGTTCGACGCCTGGATGGAACTGATCGATGCCCGGGATCGCAGCCGGGTCCGCCGAGTCGTGGAGGCAGCGGTGTCTGATCGCTCCACGTTCCGATTTGATCATCGGTGCGCGTGGCCCGACGGGTCGATCCATTGGATCGAGGGAATCGGCGAGGTCATCGTGGAAGACGACCAGGCGTTGGGAGCGTTCGGCCTGGCGATCGATGTCGACGAACGCCATCGACAGATCGATGAACGCAATCGACTTCTCGCGGTCGAACGTCGCGAACGACGCCGTGTGGAGTTCCTCACCGGCGTACACGACGTGTTGGCACTGTCGATCGACACCGATGAGATCGTCGACCGTGTCACCACGTCGATCATCCCGCAGTGGGCTGACTGGTGTTCCATCGTCGTGTCCGCCGATCGTCCATCGAGCCGTCCGTTGATCAGGGTCGCCCATCGCGACCCCGCCATGGTCGAGTGGGCACGCAAGGTCGAGCACGACTATCCCTACGACCCGAACGCGTCCTGGGGCGCGGCGAATGTCATCCGGACCGGAACCCGAGAGTTCGTCGAGCGCGTCGACCCCCGAATCTTCGAGTTCGCCGGAGGTGACGTTCTGCGGGAGGCCGGCGTGGGTTCACTCGTCACCGTTCCACTCGTCGGCGCCGTTGGGACGCTCGGGGCGATGCAGCTCATCAGGGGCCCCGAGACGCCGGCGTTCACCACGGACGATCTGGACTTCGTCGACGAGCTCGCCACCCGTGTCGGTTCAGCCTTGAACACCGCGGTGTTGTTCGAGCGACAGGCACGAGGCCGAGGCGCCCTCGACACCCTCGAGCGGGTGAGCGGCAGCATCGCGTCGCTGGCCAACCGCCAGGACGTGATGCGCGCCGCGCTCGTGCACGGTTCGCGCGGCGTCGGCGCACTCGCCGGAACGATCTTCCTGATCGATGACGACGGCGATCCGGTCAGCCGACAAACCGTCGGCGCGCCAAATGCGCACGATGCAGACGCCGAGTTGGACGCAGCACGCGACGCCATCCGCGATGAGGCGTTGACGACACGCCAGGTCCCCGAACTCGGAACGGTGATCGGCGTGCCGATGCGGATCATGAATCGCACGACCGGGTCCATCGTCCTGATCGTGCCCAACGACCACTTGCTCGCGCCCGAGGAACTTTCGATGCTCGTGACGTTGGGTTCTCGATGCGCCGGTGCCTTGGAGCGTGCCTCGCTCTACGAGCGGGAACGGACCGTGGCGTTGGCGTTGCAGCATCGCTTGCTGTCTGTCCTGCCCAGCACCCCTGCATGGCTGGACGCGGCCGCACGTTATGTGCCTGCCACGGCTCTCGACATCGGCGGTGATTGGTTCCAGATCCTCGACGCCGGCGATGGACGCATCGCAGCAGTCGTCGGCGACGCGGTCGGACACGGTGTCACCGCGGCAGCCGCGATGGGCCAACTCACGCGCCTCGATCGCCACGGCCGTCGCCAACGATCCGGCGCCCGGGCAAACGCTCGCCGCCGCGGACCTGTTCGCCCGACGCGGCGCTGACACACTGGGCGCCTGCGTTGGTTCGATCCTGCTCGACTCCACCGGTCGCAACCGCTTCGCGTGTGCCGGACTTCCCCCACCTGTTCTCGCCAGAGCCGGCGGAAGCGTCGAATTCCTGATCGAAGGGCGACGCCCACTGCTCGGGGTCGGCGACTCCGATGTCGAATACCCGGAAGGCTCCGTCGATCTCGCGAGCGGCGATGTCTTGGTGATGTACACCGATGGGCTGGTCGAGCGACGCGGCGAGTCGATCGACGATGGGCTCGACCGGCTCCGTCGCGCAGTCGAGAACGGCTGGAACCTGCCACCCGACGACCTTTGTGACCGGCTCCTGGCGGAGGTAGCCGCCGACGAATCTGACGACGACATCGCGCTCTTGATCCTGCGTCACCGCTGACCAGCCCGGTTGCCCGCATCGAGCGGCTCGCGCCTTGACATTGCGGACTGGCGCGACGCTTGATTGATGTTTCGATGAGAGGACGGGGTGATGGGCATGCCAGAACAGGGAGACGTCGGCTTGCTCGACGATCAGGCGGCGCAGGAGCTGCTCTCGTCAACCGTTCCCGCTCACCTCGCGTACACGTGGACCGACGGCACGCCACGGAACACTCCGATCTGGTTCCACTGGGACGGCGCGGGACTCGTGATGTGCAGCCCGTCGAATGCGCCCAAGGTTGGCGTGCTGACGACGGGCGCTCCGGTGGCGGTGACCATTCACGGCGCCGAATGGCCCTTCGCGGTGCTTCTCCTGCGCGGAACGATTGCCGTCGACCATGTCGACGGCATCGCTCCTGAATACCAGGCGAGTGCGACCCGCTACTTCGGGCCGGAGCAGGGTGAGGCCTGGTGCGCATCGCTGCCGGATGGCCTCACGATGGAGCGCTTCCGGCTGGAGCCGTCGTGGGTCGGTCTGCTCGACTTCGACGAGATGCGCCGACTGCCCAGCGCCCTCGCTGGCTGACACCCGTCGTGGGCCGCAGCGTTTCGAGATACCCGCACCTGATCGTCTGCGACTGAAAGGTTCGTGTGCGAGGCCACGAGTAGGGTTGGGGGCGACGTTTGTCGTCCTCGTCGAGAGGCTCGAAACAGCGGGCTTCTTTTCCTGGCTGCATCCGGGAAAGGAAACCATGTCCGTGTCCGAGAGTTCGTTCGAGGGTGCCGTTGCGGCGTTGACGCGATACTTCGTCGGGAATCAGACGTTGGCGGAGTCGTTGCATCAGGTGGCCGAACTGCTCACCGACGCGCTGCCTCAGACCGATCACGTCGGCATCACGATGATGGTCGATGGCAAGCTGACGACATCGATCTTCACCCATCCCGAGGTCCCTGAGATCGATCAGGCGCAATACCGAACGGGCGACGGCCCCTGCATCGATGCCTATCGGGAGGGCGTTCCGTACATCATCGATTCGACGCGGGAGCCTGGTCGCTGGCCAGACTTTCGAAGCTCTGCCGAGCGCCATGGTGTGTTGTCGACGATGTCGCTGCCGATGATCACCCAGGACGGCACGATCGGGGCGATGAACCTGTACGCGGAGTCCGAACAGGCCTATGTCAGCGACGACGAAAGGGTCGGAATGTTGTTCGCCACCCGGCCGCGTTTCTGCTCGCCAACGCCCAGGCGTACTGGGATGCGCGTACGTTGAGCGAAAATCTCGAACAGGCCATGCAGTCGCGAGCCACGATCGAACAGGCCAAAGGCATCATCATGGCCACCATGAGCTGCGACGCCGACGCGGCGATGCAACTGCTGATCCGTCAATCCCAGGACCAGAACATCAAGCTGCGTGAACTGGCCGCCGAGATCGTCCGCAACACGTCACGCGGGCCATCCTGAGGTCTTCGTTGGGTCAGTCGACCGCCGATTGCTGAGCACGCTGCGAGCGGGACTCGATGTCGGCGCGCCCTCCCGGCGACGAGAGCGGCTCGAGGAAGGCACTGGCCAGGCCAGTGATGTGAAAGAGACGCAGGACACGGTCCGAACCGTTGCGCACCGTGATGCTCTTCGTTCGTTCCCGGTCTCGTGCCCTGACCAATACCCCCAACCCCGACGCGTCCATGAACGTAACGCCCGCAAAATCGAGGACCAATCGGTCGGTGTCGGATGCCAGTTGGCGACACGCCTCATCCAGCATCGGCGCCGTGGAGATGTCGATTTCGCCGCGGACGGCAAGAACTGCCACCCCGTCGAGGTGGACCAGCTCCGTTCCGAAATGGTCGTTCACCGCTCGGCTGCAGCCCTTCGACAATTCGGCTCAAGTTTGAACCGGCAGCGTCAACGCTGATCTCAATTTAATTCCGCTGGGGTGTGGTCGCCAGCTACGAGCCAAGGAACCACCCCATCGGGTGATGCGCTCTATGAGGTGCTCTACGAGGTGAGTTCTCGAGTTGGCTCGAGCGGGGCGTCGAGGACGCAGAACTCGTTGTTCTCGGGGTCGACGAGGACGACGAAACCTTCGTCGCCGACTTGGCCTACGTCGCCCCGCCGCGCACCGAGCGCGATCAGGCGCTCCACTTCGCGTGGCGGGTCGGCCGCTTCGAGGTCAGGATGGCAGCGGTTTTTGCGTTGCTTGGGTTCGCCGACCGGCTGCAGCCACATCGTCGGCGCGCCTGCGGTCTCGTCGTCGGGTGGCACCAAGTGGATCGAGCCGCCCTCGTCGGGCACCACCCGATAGCCGAGAGCGAGCGACCAGAATTCCGCCATCTTCACGGGATCGATGACGTCCAGGGTGAGTTGTGCGATGCGAGCGGTCATGTCGCGCCTGGTACCCGAGCCGTGCGAGTCGGAAACGACGGAGTCGGCCCCGGGCATACGATGGCCTGGGCAGCTGGTCGGGCCGGTGCGCCGCCCGGCTTCGATCGCGACGGAGTTTTTCCCGAACAAACCGACAATCTGAGGAGCTCGAGATGTCTGCGATGAACAGGTTGGCCGACTCGGTCGTCGATCGGATCGAGCACACGACGGCTCTCGACCGTCTTGCCACGCCGCTCGCATCGGCGGTGTCGGACCTGTTCCGTCGGAGCGGGCTGAAGGACGTGTTCAGTGGATCGTGGTTCGGCCACCCATTGCACCCGCTGCTGACCGATCTCCCGATCGGGTCGTGGACGAGCGCGATGCTGCTCGATCTCGTCGGTGGTCGCCGCGCGCAGCCGGCCGCCGATGTCCTCGTCACGGTCGGAATCGCGACCGCAGTCCCAACCGCGGTCACTGGGCTGTCCGACTGGTCGGATCTCGGCGACACCGATCGGCGGATCGGGCTCGTCCACGCGACGGCGAACAGCGTCGCCGTCGGTTGCTACGTCGCATCGCTGGTCGCACGTCGTCGTGGCCGTCGGCCCGTCGGCATTCTTCTCAGTTTCGCCGGAGCGTCGGCCGCGACTGCGGGCGGGTTCCTCGGCGGCCATCTCGTGTACCGCCGCGGCGCCGGTGTCGACCACACCACCTTCGACGCCGGATCCGCGGAGTGGGTCGCGGTCCGCGACGACGCGGCCGCGCCGGCCGAAGGTGAGATGGTGGCGGTGACTGCGGGTGACGTCGAGGTGATGGTCACCCGCCGCCAGGGCGCGCTGTGCGGTCTGGCCGAGCGTTGTAGCCATCAAGGCGGCCCATTGCACGAGGGCGAGCTCGTGGATGATCGGGTGCGCTGTCCCTGGCATGCGAGTGAGTTCGTTCTCGCCGACGGCTCCGTCGCCCATGGGCCCGCCAGCGCACCGCAGCCGGTCTACGACGCACGCGACGACGACGGCATCCTGCAGGTTCGCCGCACGAAGCGGACGGTGACGTGACGGAGACTTACGTCGCCATCTCCGACCGCGTCACCGCTGGCTCGACGTGTTGGTTTGCGACGTGGTGGGTACGCGTCGACCATGAGCAGAGAACGCGAAGTGATCGAACCAACTCCAGGTGACAAGCGATACGCACGCCGTGATGAGGACGGTCGATTCACCGACGACCAAGTCGATGTCGGAAGGGCTTCGGAGGCAGATCAGCGGCAACACTCCGACACGATCCCGAAAGCCGGTCGTGGGGATGAAGGGGACCGTTCGGGCGATTGACGACGGCCGCTCTCTCGCCCGCGCCGCTCCCAGAGGGACTTGAGGCAGGCTGGAGACAATGGAGCGTGTGGCGATCGTCGGTCCGGGCGGGGCCGGGAAGTCCACCTTCGCGCGGGCCCTCGGGGAGCGCGCCGGCCTGCCGGTGGTCCACCTCGATCGATTCTTCTGGAAGCCTGGATGGGTCGAGACACCGCGAGACGAGTGGCGCCAAGCGCAGTCAGAGCTGTTCGCCACTGACCATTGGATCGCTGATGGAAACTACGGCGGAACGTTCGACGAGCGGTTCGCTCGAGCCGACACCGTGATCATCGCCGCCCCGTCACGGGTGGCTTGCGTCGCCTCCGCGGTCGGACGCACCGCTCGCAATCACGGCAAACCGGTCCAGGCCGAAGGATGCCCCGAACGATTCCAACTCGCGTTCTACCGCTGGATCTGGAACTACGAACGAGACAGCCGCCCTCGCCTCGACGCTGCCCTGCAGCGACACGATCACCTCGACATCGTGGAACTCACGAGTCGGCGGTCGATGAGGCAATTCCTCGAACGCGTCGCTCCCCACTGAGTCGTCGTTCGGAGACACTTTGCGAGATGAGACGAGGGTCGCGGGAGAGGTATCCTCCGACGCTCACCGACGCGATCGTTGGTGTACCGCTGAGGGTGAAGGAGCGTGAGATGTCGACCGACACGGAGGCGGTGTCCCAACCGGACGTGCAGAACGATCACCGTCTCGACCCGCGCGTCAAGCGAGCCCTGCGCAGCGTCCCGTCGCGCCGGTTGAACGACATCGACAGCCGCGAGCGCCTGGTCGAGATCTCCAATTCCGAGTCGGCCCTGGCAATGGCGGCCAAGCTCGAGAACCTCTACGCGCGCTTCGACACCGCCGACGTGGCGCCGTTCGACGGTCTGCGAATCGAGACCCGAGAATTCGCGTCGTCGCCGGACGGCAACACCGTCAAGGTCCAGTTCATCCGTCCCGACAGCGACCACGTCGTGCCCGGTGTCGTGTACCTCCATGGCGGAGGCATGCAAACCGGCTCGTGCTTCAACGCGATGTACCGGATGTGGGGCCGCGTGCTGGCCCATCAGGGCCTGGCGGTGGCGATGATCGACTTCCGCAACTGCCTCACGCCGTCCTCGGCGCCCGAGATCGAGCCGTTCCCAGCTGGCCTGAACGACTGTGTGGCAGGGGTGCGTTGGACGGTCGACCATGCCGTCGAGCTCGGCATCGACCCGGATCGTGTCATCGTCGCTGGTGAGAGCGGCGGCGGCAACCTGACCCTGGCGACCGGCATGCGGCTGTTGCGCGACGGCGACATGGGACTCGTCCGTGGTCTGTACGCGCTGTGCCCGTACATCGCCGGCCGGTGGCCGCAGGAGCGGTTCCCGTCATCGATCGAGAACGAAGGCATCCTCCTCAACCTGCACCACAATCGCGGTGCGGTCGCCTACGGCATCGAGCAGCTCGACGCCGGGAATCCCTTGGCGTGGCCGTCGTTCGCCACCGACGACGATGTGCATGGCTTGGCGCCCACGTTCATCAGCGTCAACGAAGCGGACCCGCTGCGCGACGAGGGCATCGAGTTCTACCGGCTACTGCTGCGCGCCGGGGTCAGCGCGCAGTGTCGCGTCGTGATGGGCACGTCGCACGGCATGGACGTGTTCGCCGCGGTGCTGCCCGATATCGCCGCCCAAACGGCGGCCAGCATCGCCCTGTTCGCACGCGCCTGAGACAGCGCCGGCAGCAGCCGCGTCAACAACGGGTCATGTGGTGTCGTAGCCGAGTTGCCGGATGTGGTCGCCGAGCCGGTCGGTGATGATTTCGATCTCCTGGGCTGTGAGCTCGCTTCGCCAGCGCGAGACCGATGATTCGACTGATGTACTGGTCATGTGGTGCCGGTATTGGTCACGGTTGCCGATCACGGCCTCAGCGTCGAGGGTGACGTCAAGCCATGTGCCGAGTCGGCCGGCGATGCGGTGAAGATCGGCGATCATGTCTTCGTATCGAACGAGCTGGCGGGTCTCGGAGTCGTGGGCTTCCAACATGACGTCAAGTTGTGCCCTGGTCCGATCGGCGAACCGCTCGACGTATCCGAGGGCGGCCGTTTCCTTGGCCGCACCGAAGCCGTCCTCGCCCTGACCCGATGACGTGAATCCCCTGATCGAGCACAACACATCGCGTGGATCGCGTACGAGATCGATGACCCGCAGGGGAACAGCGCACCGAAGGCTGTCGTCGATCGGCACGGCGAGCTTCTCCGCGTAGTAGCGAACATTCGGGTGCCGTTGGCGGATCACGGTGCTGCACGCACCCCACATCGCTGCGACCAACGGATCGCGAAGTTCCCGGGTGTCGATCACGTCGGAATGGAACGGGACCGGACCGAACTCGACAACGTCGCTGAAGAAGAAGGCGGTGACGCCCCGATGGCGCTGCTCGTCGAACGGCGCGGTTGCCAGCTCGGCGAGGCGGCGGAAGTACGACAGGAACCGGTATTCCGACGGGTAGCGATCATCGAACACGATCTCGGGAGACGTCGCGAGTAGCTGCATCAGCAGGGTGCTCCCGGTCCGCCCCTCCATCAATCGCAGAGCGATCACCGGAACCTGAGCATCGGCTTGGACCATCGCCGAACCCTGCCACACGGTGCGGGATTGCCGGGGTGTGGATTGCCGGCTGATCAGCGGCGTTCCGCCGCCCGCGACACTACGTAGGGTTGTGGATCGTGGGCGTTGACGAGGAGCGTCTCGAGGTGCGAGTGATTCCCCGGGCTCGCCGGAACGAGGTGGGCGGGCATCGATCCGGCCGTCTCGTGGTCCGCGTCGTAGCCGCGCCGGTCGACGACCAGGCCAACGTCGCCGTCCGCCGCCTCGTGGCCGAACATCTCGGCGTTCGAGTCAGCTCGGTGGCGATCGTGAGCGGCCATCATTCACGCGACAAGGTGCTCCGCATCCGCCGTCACTGACGTCATGCCGGCGGGTTGCACGCGGCGTCGTGTCGGTAGGATGAGTTTTGCTGCACGGAACTCTGCTCCCCCGGTAGAGGTCTTGGTGGGGCGGGCGACACGTAGCTGGAGACGTGTTCCACAATTGTCGTCGCGGGTCTGCCCTGCGGACATGTCCGATCGCGCTGTGTTGGCGTGGGCTCCGCCGAGCGGTGGCGTTGGTGGGTGGTTGGACGGAGAGAGTGATGGTTGACGTGACAGAACTCGAGAGCGCGATCTGGCGGATTGCGGATGGGCGCGGCAACGATGACGACGTGGCGCTCTTGCGGGACGGAGGCGCGACGTCATTGTCGCTGCTGGCTCGCCTCGTGGGAGAGGCCGAGGATGGCCTCGCCTCGGCGCGTGGTCTTTCCGGTGACGAACGGGAACACGTCGTGGCCGATTTCGCCGACACCGTTGCAAGCTTGCGGAGGACGGCTGACCTGCTGCGACCTGCGAGGGCGGCCGAAGCCGAACGACCGCCCGAGGAAGTGGTGCTGCAGGCGTCGTGGTCGGCGGGCACCATCGTTGTCTGGGCGGGCGGGCGGGGTGCAATGCCGGCGTCGAACGACGAGCTGGCAACGCGCCTGGAGATGTGTGGCGGACCGGCGCACGGTTGGTCGGTCCACCCCGGCATTCGGTTGGGGGACGGCGTCTCGGCCGAGGCCGTGTCGATCCAGGTGAAGGATGCGCTGGGATGGCTGATCGCGACCAGCGCCGATCGAGACGGGACCGGTCTCGGACCCAGCGTGCGTTGGCTGGCACGGGTGGCCCTGGAGGGCGTTCGGGTGGTGGCCCGCGGCGCGATCGTGCCGCGCCTCGAGGTGGACTCGCAGGCGAACGGTCGATCCGTCGACGCGCGGGTGCGATGGGTTCCGGCATTGTCGGATTCGGCGATGATCGCCTCGTTGGCGTCGGCGATGCCGGGCACGGTCGCCGCGCTGACCGGAGATGCTGCCGGAGCGACGACTCGTGGAGTCATCGGTGCAGTGGTCGAAGCGATCGTGTCCGAGGGCCTCGAACGACTTGATCTGCCTGCGCAACCGCCGCGTGCGTCGTCTCCCACCGACCTGGCAGACACGATGGTTGCCCGGATGGACGGCGCGGCGTTCCCGGCCGACCGCGAGCTGGCCAGGGAGACGTCGAGGCGTCTCGACCTGTGGGCGCGATCGGTGACCGATCCCGGTCGGAGCCCACTGGTGGTGCGCCTGGACCCGCCGGGAGCACGGGCAGTGTGGTTGCTGTCGGTGCAGGCCCACGCCGGCGGGTCGACGTTGGTCCCGCTCGACACCGCCGCTCCGATCGGACGGCGGTCGAACGGCGACGAACGAGTGGGCTCGCCTCCAGCGGATGCTGCCCGCCTTCGGTCGATCCAGGTCGTCGACACGCGGTCAGGTCGCCTTGGACCAGGAGGAAGCGTGGGACTTCATGAGCCGCCTGGGGCCGATGCTGAGTTCGATCGGTTTCGACGTGCGGGCGCCCGCAGCTGTCACCTCGCTCAGCGAGGCCGGCGCTGCACATGTTCACCGAGGCCAGGGCCGGGATCGACCGTCGGCGTCAACCAGTTGAGCAACGTCTCGTGGAGCGTCGTGTTCGACGACGTCGAACTGAGCGCGACGGAGATCGCCCGCCTCGCCCGGCAGGCGCGGCCGATGGTGGAATCACACGGCCGGTGGGTGGCGATCGATCGGCTCGATCTCGAACGTGCCGCGGCCGCGCTGTCCGAACGCGAGTCGGTCACGGAGTTGACCGGCGCCGAAATCCTCCGCCAGAGCGTCGGTCTCGACGGCTCGGTGCACGGGGTCGAGGTCGTCGTGCACGGCGACAGTTGGGCGAAGCAGCTCGTCAACCGTGCGCACGAGACGGAGATCGCGCTCGACGTCGCCCCCGAGGGCTTCACCGGAACGCTGCGGGCCTATCAGGCAGAGGCGCTGGCGTGGATCGATTTCCTCGCCGCCAACGAACTCGGCGGATGTCTCGCGCTCGACATGGGGTTGGGGAAGACACCGACCGTGCTCGCCCACCTCGCCCGCACCGCTGGTCGCGGTCCCTCGTTGGTCATCGCTCCGGCCGCGGTGGTCGGCAACTGGGCGGCTGAGGCCGCTCGGTTCGCACCCGACCTGCGTGTGCTCGTGCACCATGGCGCGGCGCGCGCCGCGGACACGCAGTTGGAGAAGGAGATCGCCGACGCGGACGTCGTCATCACGACCTACGCCACAGCGGTGCGCGACGTCGACGCCTTGGCCGATGCCGAGTGGACGACGATGGTGCTCGACGAGGCGCAGGCGATCAAGAACCCGGCGAGTGAAACGGCTCAGGCCTTGCGCCGGATCCCCTCCCGTACACGGCTGGCGTTGACCGGCACGCCGATCGAGAACGGGGTCGGCGATCTGTGGGCCATTCTCGACTTCACCAACCCCGGTCTCGTCGGGCCGCGAGCGCAGTTCGTCGCGCAGCTCGGCAGCGACGCCGAGACGGGATTGCGTGCGCTCAACGGGCTGTTGTTGTTCCGGCGCACGAAGAGCGAGCCGGAGGTCGCCGCCGAACTCCCGGACAAGATCGACGAACTCGACCATTGCACGATGACCACCGAGCAGATCGGGCTCTATCAAGCGGTGCTCGACGACCTCCTCGCGAAGGCCGCCGATCCGCTGGCGCCGACGAGCAAGGGAGCCGTGCTCGCTGCGATCACGGCGCTCAAGCAGATCTGCAACCATCCCGCCGCGTACCTCGCCGATGACCAGCCACTCACCGGGCGGTCCGGCAAGCTCACTCGCCTCGAGGAGATCGTCGAGTCGGTGTTCGCTTCGGGCGAGCGGGTGCTGATCTTCACGCACTTCGCGACCTGGGGTCGCCGGCTCGCCGCGCACCTCAGCGAGATCACGGGCGTCTCCATCGCCTGCTACGACGGCGACCTCACCCGGTCGGCCCGCGACCGGATGGTGACCGAGTTCCAGAACGGTCAGGGCGCCGGGCGCGATGGTGCTCTCCCTGAAGGCGGGCGGCACGGGTCTGAACCTCACGGCGGCGAACCATGTGATCCTGTACGACCGTTGGTGGAACCCTGCCGTCGAGGACCAAGCACGCGACCGGGCGTGGCGGATCGGGCAAACGCGCACGGTCATCTCGCACCGGCTCGTGTGCCCAGGCACGATCGACGAACGCGTCGAGGAGGTCGTGCAAGGCAAACGACACGTCGCCGGGCTGATCCTGCCCAAGTCGAGCTCGATCGCCGACCTCAACCCCGATCAGATCGCCCGCGCGTTCAGCCTGCGGCCCGACGAGCTGCTCACCGAGGACGAACGATGAACCGCAACCCACGTCAACGCCCCGGCACCCAGCGGCGACGCCAACCGGCCAAGCGCACCACCGCCGATATCTGGCGAGACGCAGGACCACTTCCCGACGTTGAACCCGTCATGCCATCGAACGACCCGACGGCCCTGATGCGCTCGCTCGGTGACCCCCCAGCTGCAAACGCTGAGGCCGTTCTCCTCCAGTACGCAACCGTCATCGAGCGCAGCGCGAGCATCGCCGCGGCCCTCGCGCTCAGTGCGGGTGTGCTCGCCATCGACGATCGCCCTCAGGTGCTCTGACGCGTGAACGGATTCCGGCTCGAGTCGTCGGGCGGCGGCGAGCAGGTGACGTTGTTCGGGGATGCTTGTTGCCTGGCGGGCGGCGAGGAGGTAGGCGGAATGTGCGTCGTCCGTGCGGCCGGCGAGCTCGAGGAGGTGGGCGTGGACGGCGTGCAGCCTGTGGGTGTGGCGCAGCCGGCGGTCGTCGAGCAGCGGGTCGATCAGGTCCAGGGCGGCCAGGGGGCCGCGGGCTTCGGCCACGGCAACGGCGCGGTTGAGCGTGACGATCGGGCCGGGCGCGATGCGCTCGAGCATCTCGTAGAGCTGCTCGATCTGCGTCCAGTCGGTCGCCTCGGCGGTGAGGGCCTCGTCGTGGACGGCGGCGATGGCAGCCTGGAGCTGGTACGGACCGACTGGCCCCACGGGTAGGGCGGCGTCGATCAGCTCGATGCCTTCGGCGATCTGGTCGCCGTTCCACAGTGTGCGGTCCTGCTCGGCGAGCGGCACGAACGATCCGTCGGCGCCGATGCGAGTGCACCGGCGCGCATCGGTGAGCAGCATCAGGGCGAGCAGGCCGGACACCTCGCCATCGTCGGGGAGCGACCGGTGCAACTCGCGCGCCAGGCGGATGGCCTCGGTGCCGAGCGACGGAGTGGTCAGGGTTCCCCCGGTCGTCGCGGCGTGGCCTTCGGTGAAGACGAGGTACAGCACGTGGGCCACCGCGGCCACCCGTGCCGGCATCTCCGTCACGGGCGGCACGGCGAAGGGATCGGCCACCTCCTCCAGTCGGACCTTGGCGCGGACGATGCGCTGCGCCATGGTCGACTCGGGGACGAGGAACGAGCGGGCGATCTGCGCCGTGGTGAGACCGGCAACGGCACGCAAGGTGAGTGCCACCTGCGACGGCCTGCTCAGCGACGGGTGGCAGCACAACAGCATCACCGCGAGCGTGTCGTCGCGATCGACGGACGCATCCTCGGGGCCCACCGTGCTCAGATCGTTCGCCGCAGCGTGTCGGGCCACGCGCTCCTCGCGCCGGGCGCGGGCGCCGTCGGCGCGCAGCCGGTCGACGAGCCGGCGCGACGCCACCCGAATCAGCCAGGCCTTCGGATCGTCGGGCGTTCCCTCGGTGGGCCACTGGCGAGCGGCGGCGACGAGCGCCTCCTGCAGCGCGTCCTCCGCGAGGTCGAATCGGCCGTAGCGGCGCACGAGCGCACCGAGCACGTGTGGCGCGCACGCCCGCCAGACGACGTCGAGGCCCGGGTCGCTCACGCGTCGGGGCCGCCGGCCCACATCGCGGGTCGCAGCTCGATCACGTCGCCTGGGTGGGCGAACGCCGCCGCGATCTCCTCGGCACGCTCGCGAGACTCGACGTCGACGAGGAAGAACCCGGCGAGGTGCTCCTTGGTCTCCGCGTAGGGTCCCTCGGTGGCGACGTGCGTGTCGCCCTCCCAGCGGTAGATCGTCGACGACGCCGGATCGGCGAGCGCCTCGCAGACGACCAGCTCGCCAGACGCCGCCATGCCCTCCATCAACTCGTCGAACGCGCGGTCCATCGCAGCGCGCTGGATGGCGTCGAGTTGGCGGCCCTCGTCGGTGAAGTGTCCGGTGGGGTGACCCCACGGGTTCGGGTTGGCGTGGATGAGGATCACGTACTTCATGGTCAGCTCCTTTACGGCGGTCACCGACGGTGCGTCGGATGACGGAGACGTCGGAGCGGGTGTCGGGATCTCGACATCTTGCCAGCGGATGTCGATCCAGGGCGATCGACTCCGACGTCTCCGACGTCCTGCCAATGTCCAGAGGCGCCGAGGAGGCACCAACCATGACCGTCGACTCGAACGTCGTCACATCGACCAACCCCACGTTCACCAGCACCGCTCCGGCGATCGACACCGCGACGCTGCTCTCCGGGCTGGCCGCTCAGCAGCAGCGCATCGTCGGCATCGTCGCCGGCCTCGACGACGCCACCATGCGACGCCCGGTGCTGCCGTCGGGCTGGTCGTGCGGCGGCATGATCCAGCACCTCACCGGGATGACGAACTTCTGGTTCGACACGATCATGTCGGGCGATGATCTCATCGACGCGGACGACGGCTTCACCCTCGCCGACGACGTGTCGATGGACGGTCTCGTCGAGCAGTACTCGATCGCCACCGCCCGCGGTCACGATCGGGTCCGTCACCTGCCCCTCGAGACTCCACCCGTGTGGTGGCCGGACGACATGTTCGGGCCGTGGCGGCTCCACTCATTGTTCGAGGTGCTGCAGCACGTGCTCGTCGAGTCGGCGACGCACGCCGGCCACCTGGACGCAACTCGAGAGCTGATCGACCGCAGGACCTGGAGCTATCCGCTCGGCCGCCTCGGCGATCCCAGCGAGGCGATGATCGAATCTTGACGACGTACGAGCGGAGGGTGCGCTCCACCGCCGAGTGAGGCGTTCGGTCAGCGGGTCTGAGAGATCACGTGTCGGGCAGTGGACTTTTCCCGTCCGCACTCAAAGCTGCCCATTCGGCATCGATGTCTGCGAAGACCTCGTCGATGCTGCGGACGCCGTCGACCCAGTCGAGCATGCCTTGCCAGAACGCTCCAGGGGTCTCGCCATCGCGTCCACCTCCGATCCCGGGGGGCATGAGATCCGACGCATCGAATCTGAGCACCCCCGCTTCCGCCGCGGTGCGGGCGATGGAGTCGATCTCGATGTTGAAGGCGATCGCGGGATCCTCGTTGGCGTCGCCGTATGCCGAGACGTCGAATTGCCGATTGGCGGAGACGAAGCTGGTCGTAGCGGATCAGTGGCCCAGATCTCACCCCACTCCGGGCTGCTGACGAACTCCATGAACTTCCGAACCTCGGGAGTGTCGACCAGAGCGAGTCGCGAACAACGCGGCTCGCGATCGCGGGAGTTGGCTGATTCGGATCCATCGGCGGAAGCGGGAAGACGTCGATGTCCGAACCGAATTCGCTGTTCGCTGGAGCGAACCTCCAACATGCCGTCGCCCCGTGAGCCAGCCAGCAACCCGCTTCGGTCTCGCCGGTCACTTCGTCCACTTCGAGCAGATGTAGCGAATGTCTCGTTGAACCACTGCTCACTGATCGTTGCCGGGCCACCGTGGACGAAACCAGGCTCGAAGATCAGGTCGTCGGCAAGCCGGCCGGCCGCCATCACATCCGGGCTCGCGAATCCGATGTCGCCGGTGGTCCAAGCGTCGTAGATCTCGACGCCGCCGACTCGGAGCACCAGACTCTCGATGAAGTCGGTACCGGGCCAGCCGCTCGCGTAGCCCGAGTTGAAGCCGAAGCACCACGGCGTGCCACCGTCAGCCACGATCTGATGCGACAGCGCGACGAGTTCGTCCCAGGTGTTCGGGATCTCGTACCCGGCCTCGCGAAATTCCGCCTGCGGGTAGAACACGAGATCCTTCAGATCGATGCTCAGCGGGATAGATAGAGACCGGGACCTCCGCGGGGAGTCCACCACCGACGCCCACCGTCGTTTCGACGCTCTAAGGTACGGGCCGAAGTCCGATCGCAGAATGCCCGGATCGATGAACTGGCCGACGTCGAGTGCGCGGTCCGCGGCCCATGTCGGGATCGCCCCGCCATGAAGGAAAACATCCGGGCGGCGGTTCGGCTTCGACGAATTGTTGGTTCAGGGGTGCCTGAGCTTCGACCGGCATGAATTCGACCGTGATCCCTGTCCGCTCGGTGAATTCTGCGAGCTGCAGGTTGAACGTCGAATTCTCCACTCAGGTCGTTTGCTGACAACCTGACGGTCGCGCCCACGAGTGCGGTGGGGCCGGGGGCGGAGCGCCATACGAGTCCATCCCGCTGCGGAGCGGCAGGTTCTCGGGCACGTCGATGTCGGCCCGCACGTGTCGAAGACGACTGTCTGGCATTCGGCATCGGTGAGTCCTCGCTGCACGGTGGACTCAGCGGTCTCCATCAGCTCGTTCGGTGACAGGGCATAACACCGACAGGCCCGTTCGGTCCCGGCCTCACGGCGACCGGCGTTGCGGGATCGACGTCGTATTGGACCCCGAGCGCCTGGAGCGCGAAGTGCACTGCATCGACCGCCTCCTCGGTGGCGTACCCGAGGTCGATGGTTTCACGCACGGATTGCATTGCGAGCAACAGAGCCAGCTCCGGGTTGTCATCGAGTTTGTCGCCCGACGCGGCCACGAGTCGTTGACCACCAGCAGGTCTTCGACGTTGCCTTTGGCGTCGAGGGCTGCACGCCATTGGATGGTGCCGAACACGGCGAGCGCGGCCACGAGCACGGTGACGAGCCCGACGATGAGCAGTTGACGACCGCGTTGCCGCTGGCGGCGCTCGGCCTCGATCGCCCGGTTGTCGCGTTCCAGAAGATCCGCCGCCTCCCGGTCGCGTTCGGCGAGGCTGGCACCGAGGAAGGCCTGTTCGGGGGCGGACAGCTGCACCGCGGTGGTGGCGACCCAGCCGTGCATCTGTTCGAGGACGCCGCCTTGCAGAAGGTAACCATCGTCTCGGTCAGCGCCCATCCATTCGCGCATCGCCTCCGCGAGTCGGCGTTGAACTCGGACGTCGTTCCGCGCCCCGTCGATCCAGTTCCGCAGCCGGGTCCACTCGGTGAGCAACGCCTCGTGTGAGATCTCGACCGTGGGGCTTCTGGTGATCGGGTCGCGATCGAAGCTGAGCAGGCGGTGTCGCCCGAACGTGTCGAGCACGGAGTGCAGCACCGGCCGATCGAGATCGAGGTCGTCGAGTTCGCTCCGGAGCACCCGCCGACGCGTGTCCTCGCCTCCCTCGTTGAATGTGACGAGGCGGAGGAACACCTGGCGTGCGACCTCGTGCGCCTGGGGACCGAGGCTGGCCAACAGTCCTTCGGCGCGCTTCACCAACGTGCCCGACAACCCGCCGAGTTCCTCGTAGGTGGCGTCGTCGACTCGGTCGCCGCGCCGGTGGTCGAAGAGCTCGGTCAACGTGTATTGCAGGAGTGGCAGCGCGCCGGGCCGATCGGTCACCTCCCGGACCAGGGCCGCCACCACCGCCGGCTCGAACGTGATGCCGTGCGGTTCCGCCGGGCACGTGATCGCCCGCTCCAGGTCGTGCGCTGTCATCGGCGTGACGATTTCGGTCCCATCGCGGAGCAACTCACCGAGACCTTGGTGCTGCAATGGCCGATCGTAGAAGTCGGCTCGCAGCGTGGCCACGATCCGGATGCGACTCTGTTCGTCGGTGACGGCACTCACCAGGTTGTCGAGGAAGCGGTTCGCCGTCGCCGTGTCGACCTGTGTGTACAGCTCCTCGAACTGGTCGATCAGCAGGAGCAGTTGGGAACCGTCATGAGGCAACACGCGGTTCACCGCACGCTGCAGACCCTGGTCGCCGGCGAGCTGCTCGAGCAACGAGTGTGGCGGATTGACGGCGACGCCGAGGAGCGCGTCCTCGAGTTGCTCGAACGGCTGATTTGCCGGGGTCATCTCGATCGTGAACCACGAACCTGACAGGGGGACCGCACCACTTCGGATCGCTGGGAGCAGCCCGGCCTTCACTGCGCTCGACTTTCCACTGCCACTCGGACCGACCACGGCGATGAATCGGCCGCGGGTCCCGCTGAGACCGAGGCGTGCGATCAGCCGTTCGACGAGTCGTTCGCGACCGAAGAAGTCGACTGCATCGACGACATCGAATGCTCGCAGCCCTTTGTACGGGTTGTCGACAGCTGCCACCAGGTCTTGCGTTGGCGCGCGTGGTTCCGTCTCCGTGCCGAAAGCCGAGTGCAGATCGTCGACCAAGTCGCCGACGCTCGCATAGCACCCGGTGTCGTCGAGGGTGATGGCGCGGTCGACGACACGGGCGACCGGATCGGGCAGCGCGTCTCGCAGCTCGTCGGCCGCACCACTTCGACCGGTCAGCGCTTGCGCGACGAGTAGGCCGAGGCTGGAGATGTCCGACCTGGCAGCAACCTCGCCCGGACCAACCGCGATCCCGAAATCCGAGAGGTAGGCGTTGCCTTCGTCGTCGAGCAGGACGTTGGCCGAGTTGATGTCACCGTGTACGACGCCGGAGCGATGCACTGTCTGGAGGGCGTTCCCGAGTTGATCGACCAGCGTCATGGTCTGCACGGACGTGAGCGCACCGCGCTCGAGGGCCGCGGCAAGATTTCCGCCCCGCATGAGTCGCATGACGAGATAGGCAGCGTCCGGCTCGCGCCAGTAGTCGTACAGCGGGACGATGTGTGGATGCTCGAGCGTCGCGACGACTTGCGCTTCGGACTGGAAACGCCGGATGAAGGCCGGGTCGTTGGCGAGATCGGGACGGATGATCTTGATCGCCACCTCGCGACCGACAGCGGGCTGGTAGGCGCGGTACGCCGCACCCGACGCACTGGCGCCGATCTGCTCCCGCAACTCGTACCCCCGCACCGCGGGCCCGGGCTCGTGCTCAGCGCCCCGCACGGCTGTCCGGGATCGGATCTCGAGCGCCTCGTCCCCGATGACGATCTGCTCCTTGAGCTTGCGAAGCCGCGACGACGGCTCGATCCCGAGCTCCTCACCGAGCCGCGATTTGAGGACCTGGTACACGCGCAATGCGTCCGCCTGCCGCGACGATCGATAGAGCGCAAGCATCAACTGACCGGTCATGTGCTCCCGCAGGGGATGCTGACGAACGAGCGACTCCAATTCCGAGATCAGCTCTCGGGAGAGTCCGCGCTGGAGGTCAGCGTCGAGCCGCACCTCGACCGCTTCCACTCGGAGTTCCTCGAGTCGGGCGATCTCGGCCTGGGCGAACGACTCGTAGGTGAACTCTTCGAACGCCCTGCCCCGCCACAGCGCCAGCGACTCACCGAGCACGAGCGACGCCGCCGCCGGGTCGACGTCGGCGAGTGCTCTCCCTTCGCTGACCATCCGTTCGAACCGGAGCGAGTCGATCTGCTCCGCCGGCGCCTCGATGAGGTAGCCGGGAGCCCGCGTGAGCAGGATCGAGCCTTCCGTACGCTTCTCGCGATCCGGCTCGAGAGCCTTGCGCAGCCCCGACACGTAGACCCACAGCGCGTTCTGCTTGTCGGCGCCGCCCGCGTCACCCCACAGCTCGTCCAGGATCTGATCGGTGGAGAACACCGAGTTCGGCGCCGTCAGCAGCAGGGCGAGCAGGGCGCGCTGTCGAAATGCACCGAGGTCCACGGGATGTCCGTCTCGCAGCACCTCCAGCTTGCCGAGGACCCGGTACTCCACCCACCCTCCTTCCCGCGGCTTCTCCCGATTTGCGTTTCGGGTGTTGCCTGATTGTGGACCGTACAACTTAGGTGTGACTTAGGTCGACGGCGAGCGATCACGGTTCGGCGTTGAGCTGGTGATCTGTGACCCATCGTCGAGGGTGGCGGCCGGAACGACACCACGCGCCACGAGATCGCGGACGATTTCGTCACGGGTGCGTGGCGTCGGTCCGAAACCTGGACCGGTGATCTGCGTCCCGTCGTCGAGCGTGGCGGCCGGAACGACACCGCGGGCCGACGAGATCACGGACGATGTCGTCACGGGTGCGTGGTGCCGGTTCGAATCCTGGACCGGTGATCTGCGTCCCGTCGTCGAGCGTGGCGGCCGGAACGACACCGCGCGCAACGAGATCACGGACAATGTCGTCACGGGTGCGTGGTGCCAGCTCGTGCTGTTGGTCGGACGTCGTCGGATTGGCGCTCCCGACGAACGCGACCAAGGCGACCGGGGCGACGACGATGGCGGCTCCGATCCCGAGCCGTCGAAGGTACCGCCTCGGAGGCGATGTGTTGGACGCTGTTCGATCAACCTGGATGGCTTCGTCAGTGATGACCATGAGGGTCTCCTCGCTGGGTGTCGCCGCTCACCTGGGCGGCGGACCATGCCCCGAACAGTCGAGGAGACGACTTACCAACCGCTGTCGGCAACTTCGCGCCGCCTTTCCCCGGTGATGCCTCGAAGAGAGCGTGGAGAGCGGGAACGCCGTTCGTGGACTATGGTCAGTCGCGTGGATGTACGAATGAACTGCGTCCTTCTCCTTATGTAGCGCGAGCCGATTCTCGGCTCGCGACGAACCTCCTGCGCCTCACGGCCGGGGGGTTCTTTCGTTTCCGTTCCGTTCCCGATAGGCGACTTGGAGGTCCCGATGAAGACACAGTGCAGCTCTCGCCAGGAGGGTCCGCTCCGATGGAGCACCCGTACGCAGTTCATGAGGTAGAGGCGCGGTGGCGCGACCGCTGGCGCGCGGAAGGTACGGGCCTCGTCGACCTCGACACGGTCGATCAGCGCAACGTGTTCGTCAACTTGGCCGAGTTCCCGTACCCGTCAGCAGAAGGCCTGCACGTCGGACACGTGTTCAGGTATTCCGGTGTCGACGTCTACGGGCGGTACATGCGGATGCGGGGCCGCTCCGTGTTCCAACCGATCGGCTTCGACGCCTTCGGGATCCACACCGAGAACTATGCGCTCAAAGTGAACGAGCATCCGGCCGTCCTGACTCGCAAGACCACCGCCCGTTTCGCCGACCAGCTCACGCGCGTGGGAATGGCATGGGACTGGACCCGGGCGATCGACACGAGCCGGCCCGACTACTACCGGTGGACCCAGTGGGTCCTCACCCGCCTTTTCGAAGCCGGCCTCATGTACCAGGCCGAGGCGCCGGTGGTGTGGTGCCCGTCGTGTCTGACCGTGCTGGCGCGAGAGCAGACCGAACGCGACGGCACGGTCTGCGAACGATGTGAAACCCCGATCACCGAGCGAGTGATGAAGCAATGGTTCCTGCGCATCACCAACTACGCGGACCGTCTGCTCGCCGGGCTCGACGACCTGGACTGGCCAGAACGAGCGAAGCGTCTCCAACGCCAGTGGATCGGTCGATCGGAGGGCCGTGAGATCGACTTCGACGACCTGACGGTGTTCACGACCCGGCCCGACACGCTGCCGGCGGTCACGTTCCTCGCCGTCCCCGCTGGCCACCCGGCCGCGGGCCGATTCATTGCCCATCCGATCACCGGTGAGCAGCTGCCGGTGCTCGAGGCCGACTTCGTCATCGAGGCGTACGGCACGGGCGCGGTGATGGGCGTGCCCGCATACGACGAACGCGACGCCCGGTTCGCAGCCCAACACGGCATCGCGGTTTCGAACGCCGAGCCGCTGTCCTTCGAAGAGGCGGCCTCCGTCGGCCGACCGGCGATGCGATACCGGCTCCGCGACTGGCTGATCTCGCGGCAGCGCTACTGGGGGCCGCCGATCCCCATCGTGCACTGCCCTCACTGCGGGCCCGTCGTCGTACCCGACGACCAACTCCCGGTCTTGCTTCCCCACATCGACGACTTCCGCCCCACTGGAACCGGCGAATCCCCGCTCGCCCAAGCCCACGGCTGGGTCAGCGTCGCATGCCCAGCATGCAGCGCACCCGCTGAACGCGAGACGGACGTGAGCGACACCTTCGTCGACTCCGCTTGGTATTTCCTGCGCTACCCCTCCACCGACTTCGACGACCGTCCGTGGGATCCCGAGAGGACCGCACGGATCCTTCCGGTCGACTTCTATGCCGGCGGGCCCGAGCACGTCCAACGGCACCACCTTTATGCCCGATTCGTCACGATGGCCCTGCACGATCTCGGACTGGTCCCGTTCGCTGAGCCATTTCCCCGGATCCGACTCGGCGGCATGATCGTTCGCCACGGCGCAAAGATGTCCAAGAGCCGCGGCAACGTCGTCACCCCCGACGACTACATCAACGTCCATGGCGCGGACGTGTTGCGATGCGCGCTGTTGTTCGCCGCACCGTGGGAACAAGGAGGCGACTTCGTGGACGACGGCATCGTCGGCATCGAACGGTTCTTCACCCGGACATGGCGCATCATCACCGGCCCCGACGGCCCGGCCGCCGACCCGGCGCAAGTCGCACACACGATCATCGACGTCACCGACGCCATCGAACGACACACCTTCAACGTCGGCCTCGCCAGGCTCATGGAGTACGTACCGTCCGCTCGTTCGGCCGACGACAAGAGGGTCTTCGTCCGTCTGCTCGCACCCTTTGCGCCGCACCTGGCCGAAGAGCTGTGGCACCAAGTCGGCCAGCCGTTCTCCGTCCACACCCAGCACTGGCCGACCGCGGACAGCGCAGCGCTCGAAAGACAGCGGGTTGAGATCGTCGTGCAAGTCGACGGACGCGTACGAGGCACCATCCAAGTGGCCAACAACGCCACCGAGAACGAAGTGACCGGCCAGGCGCACCGTGAGATCACCGTGCTGTCGGACCTCGCCTACCACCGAGTCGTGTTCGTACCGAACCGGGTCATCAACTTCGTCACCTCGACCAGCTGATCACCGGGGAGGTGTGGAGGGGTGCATGTGTCACGAGTCCGAAGTCGTCCTGGTGTTCCCGTTAGTCATCCCGAATCGCGCGCAAGTTGACGCAGCATCGTCAGGTCGTCCCGCAGCCCCGGTGGCGCGCCAGACCTGCCTGTGCGCCTGCGGAAGCGCGTCGAAGCCGCACGTCGTCAAGTGGGGCTTCTTGCGAGGATGATCGCGCCCGGAACCTCCTCGTCCGGACGCATGACGAGCTCAGCCTCGATGGTGAACCCGGCTTCGCGCAGCCATTGGGCAACTTTGGCCGGCGGGCGGCGGTAGCTGTCGACGTTGATCGGGCGGCCCGAGTAGCCCTCAGTGGTGTTGCGCGCCTCGTCTCCGACGTGGAAGCCGACAAGCAGCGGACCTGCCGGGCGCATCACGCGACGGAACTCGGCGAACACACCGGGCACGGATTGATCTGGCACGTGGATCACGGACCAGAACGCAAGCACGCCCGTGAGTGAGCCGTCAGCCAGGTCGAGGTCGGTCATCGTCCCCACTTCGAAGCGGAGGTCGGGGTGGTCGCGTCTCGCGATGGCGACCATCTCCGGGGAGAGGTCGATGCCGAATGCGTCGACCCCGACGTCGTGGAGGTGGCGGGTGACGTAGCCGGGACCGCAGCCGATGTCGGCGACGGCCCCGCCACCGGCATCGCGCACGAGGTCGGCAAACAACGCCAGGCTTGCCCGGAGGTAAGGACTCGTCTCCAGCAGGCCCTGCACCTTGTCGGCATAACCGTCGGCGTCGGCGTCGTACGAGTCGCGGGTGTCAACCAGCCAGCTGTCGGCCACCGGGCCAACAGTAGAGCGCTCACCTGACGACGCAGAGAACGCCGCGTCCGCTTTGACCATCCGGACATTCCGAGCGGGTGATCGAGGCAGCCGAGCGACTGGGCTTGTGGGATTAGGTTTCGCTCATGCCGCTCGCGAATCCTTGGCTCGGTGAATCGATGCCGGATCGGCACCTCGAGCGCATCGACCTGGAGGAGCGAATCCACAACCTGTTGTCGTCTCAGAACATGTGCGTCTTGGCGACCAGCGGACCTCGGGGACCCTTGGCAACGCCGGTCCGATTCTTTGCATTGGACTTCGCCCTGATGTTCACGGCGTCGCCCCGCTCACCCAAGATGCGCAACATCGAATCCGATCCCCGCGTCTCGATCGGTGTGTTCGCTCCGTTGGTCGGGTTAGCGAGCAGCCGAGGCGTCCAGATCTTCGGAGAGGCCGTCATCGTTCCCGACGGTCACGAACGGTTCGACCACTACTGGGAGGCGTTTCGTTGGGAATCGGAGCAGGTTGAGCAGGGACGCTCTCCCGACGACAGTCCCGGTGCGGTCGTCGTCGTCGAAGCGACGCGAATGGTGTATACCGAGCACTGGCTCCGCAAGTCCGGCTTCGCACCGCGGCAGTTTTGGTCGGCCGCATAATCATCAGGAACATCCGGTGTCGGTCTTGAATCTCAGCCGTCGCCTGACTCAGTACGGTCGCTTCAGGATCACCCGGTAGCCGTTCTCTCGACCGATCTCGAACCGGGTGAAGCCGGCAACCTCCCAACCGTCGGCCCCATGTTCATTGAGCGACTGTTCGGCCATCTCCTCGAACTCACGCCCATTCTCGAATCGCAGTGTCTGGTACTGCCATCGCAACCTCGATGTGCTCGGCTCGGTGTTCGCCATGCATTCCCCCTGTTTGGTGACGGACCTTGAATTGCGCCAAGCCAATCACAGTCGCATCATCCGATAGGCAACGACCCAAGCCCCCTGCTCAGCGCTGCGGGGCAACGTCGAAGGCGATGATCGCGATGTCATCCTCCGGGTTGTCGCCGGGACCGATCCCGAGCACGAGCTGATCGACGGCATCGGCGAGTGTTTCTCTGGCGAGTGAAGCCGTGACGGTGCGGAGCCGTTCCAAGCCGAGATCGAGCGATTCCCGTCTGCGTTCGACGAGGCCGTCGGTGACCATCACGATTCTGTCGCCGGCCGACAGAGGGATGCGTTTCGGTCACACGTGCTGACGTGCCCACGCCGAGGAGTGGGCCATGGGGTTCGACAAGGCTGGCTTCTCCCTGTGAAAGCCTGACAAATGGGAGGTGGCCGGCGTTGCAGAATGTGAACTCGTGTCGCTCGAGGTCGACGATGCCGCAGATTGCTGTTGTGAAGTCGTCCGGATGAAATTTGCGGATCAGGCGGTCGACGCGTTCGATGACTTCGGCCGGGTCGTAGCCGTCGATGGCGTAGGCGCGCAGGGCGTTTCGGATCTTGCCCATGATGATCGCCGCGTGGAGGGAGTGGCCGACGACGTCTCCGATCGCGACCACGGTGCGGTTTTCGTCGAGAGCGAACGCTTCGTAGAAGTCTCCGCCGACATCGGCCTCTCGCGATGCAGCGATGTATCGGAACGCCAATGTGAGTCCAGGCGCGTCCGGCATGAGCTGTGGGAGCATGCTCTGTTGCAAGGCGAGCGCGATTGTGTGTTCGATGTCCAGCGCTCGGAGATTCGCCAGAGACAGTGTTGTCGTCAAAGCGAGTTGTGCCAGCATCGGAAGCACTTCGCTGTCTGCCCCCATGGACTGGGAGGGGACGAGGATGGCGCCCGCAGGTTCGCCGAATTCGTCGCTGAACGTAGCGCCGCTGTGCGGGCCGTCGACGAGGGCCGGGTCGCTGGTGGTGACGGTGGTGTGACCGGCCCGTGCGGGCTCCATCAAGTGCTTGACCGCGCCAAGTGTGCGCGAAGGCAGAGTGCGATGGGCTCCGTCGGAAGTCCAGATCGTTGCCTTGGTGAGGAGAACTGCAGGACTGCCGGCGATTCTCGATGCGCCGGTGACGACCGCTTCGAGGACGCGTTCCTCGCTGCTCGAGGCATGCACATCGGCGCTTGCCGTGTTCAGGGCGCGCAGCCGGCTGGACGTGCGGAGGGATTCTTGGCGCACGTGTGCACGGCGCAGAAGTGAGGCGATGATTGCCAGCAGTTCGCGAGGGTCGACCGGGTCGGTGAGGTACGCGTCGGCGCCGCGCAGCAGACCCTCGGAGCGGTCGTCGGCTTCGATCGCGGTTGCGGAGACATGAACGACGGGTATCCATTCAGTGGCGGGGTTCGATCGAATCGCTTCGCAGATCTCGAATCCACTCATGTCGGGCAGGTTGACATCGAGGATGGCAACGTCGATCGGTGTTTCGGCGAGAAGTGCGAGCGACTCGGCGCCGGTTGAGACGGGAATCACCTGGAATCCGGCTCGGTTCAGCCACGAAGTCATCAGGTATCTGCTGCTGTCGTGGTCGTCGACCACGAGGGCGACGAGCGGGACGACGTTTGGGGTCAGGGTCATGTCACATCCGGGGAGATTGCACGGATCAATGTCAGCAGGGACGACTGGGTGAGGTCCTGTTTGGAGATGATGGCGGCTGCGGCGCTGGTTTGCTCGTCGGAGTTCCTGGTCGATGTTCGCAGCGGTGATGACGGCGACGGGCAGGTGTTGCCATCGGTGGTCGGTCTTGATGGACGCCAACAGGTCTGTGCCGGAAATGTCCGGCAGGTGGAAGTCGAGGAGAACGATGTCGATGTCGTTTCGGATCAACGCATCGAGGCCTGAGGCGCCGTCGTCTGCCTCGAGCACCAGGTGGGCGAAGGGTGCGAGCATTTGCCTGACGATGGCGCGGAAGGCGTCGTCGTCGTCGATGACGAGGACAACGCCGATGCCGCCGTGAACGGTGGCGTCGTACGTCGAACCCTGTGTGGATGTGGGCCGGGCCTCAGGCTCCGCGGCGAGAGGCGGGAGTTGTACTCGGAACGTGCTTCCGGTCCCGGGCCGGCTCGATGCGGTGAGCGTGCCGCCGAGCGCTTCGATGACGCGCCGGGAATATGGCAGGCCAAGTCCGGTGCCTCGGCGTCGGCTTTGGAGATGATTCCGAACTTGGAAGAACTCTTCGAATACACGGTCGATGTTCTCCGGGGACAGACCCACGCCGCTGTCCTCGACGTCGATGAGGACGGTTCCGTCGGGTGCTGCTGACACTCGGACGCGAACTGTGCCCACCTCCGTGAAGGCGAGCGCGTTGGAGAGGAGGTTGCGGATGACTTGGCGAAGGAGCTGTTCGTCGGTCGTGACGACGACGGTTTGGCTCGGAGCGTCGAGATCGATCGTGACATCGTTCAATGCCAAGGGGCGGCTCATGGCGACGACGTCGGACAAGAGCGCGGTCAGGTCGACCGCCGCCCATGTCGGCTCGAGGCGACCGGACTCTGCCTTGGCGAGGTCGAGGAGCTGCGACACGAGGTCGATGAGTTCGCCGGCTGATGTCGCAATCAGTTCGACCTGCTGACGGTGCTCGGTCGACGCCAGGCCGTCGACCGGATCTACAAGCAATGCTGCGAGACCGAGGATGCTGTTGGCGGGCCCGCGGAGTTCGTGGCTGATGCTGGACAGGAATCTGGATTTCGCTTCACTGGCAGCCTCGATCTGGCGGGATTTGTCGTCGAGTTCGTTGTAGAGGGCGACGACCCCGCGGTTGGTCGAGTCCAACTCGTCGGACAGCTGGGTGTACATGGCCATCACGCCCTTGTTGGTTTCCTCGAGTTCGGCGTTGAGCTGGACGAGCGATTCCCTTGCCGCTTGAACGGCTTCGATGTTGTCGATCAGCTGCTGGTTTTGTCGACGAAGCTCGTCGAGTGGTGTTGCGGCGACCTGTTTCGCGATGTGATCTCGTGCCCGGGCCGCGTCGGCGATGGTGGTGGCAGCCGGGAGCTTGCGGGACAAGACGATTTTGACCGCCCCGTCGCCGTCCGGGTCGATGGCCACCGAGAACATGAGTCGCTTGGCGCTGACGATGCCCGGGCTGTCCGAAGCGAGCGACTTCGGGAAGCCGTCGACACCGATGACGAACCGGTTCGATTCCGGGTCGATTTCGAACACGGCGGTCGACGTGCCCCCAGCCAGCGCGTCGCGCCCGACCTCGCTGAGTGCCGTCGCGATCCGAACCTGGTCCGCGTCGTCGAATCCGATGGCAGCTGCGATTTCGCGGCCGCGCTGGCGGATGAGGAACACGTCGTCACCGTTGGCGATCAGCTGACGGAAGACCTCGACCAGCACGTCGGTCTCACGGAACCCGGAGGACAACGACTGAGGCATCGTCTTGGCGAAGGCCCGCTTCACGCAAGAGCACGGCTGCAATCACATCGGGAGACTGCGCGGCGAGGCCGCGATGGGACGCGAGATCCCACTTCGACGTCAAGCCGTCGGAGTGGACCACGACGAGATCACCCCGCTGCACGGGCAATTCGATCTCGCGCACGTTTCGAAGGTGCTGACCGACGATTCCCGGTTGGGACATCATCCCGGAGACCGACGTTGCCCGAACCACTCGTCCGGCGATGTTGCCGACGCCAGCGCAACGCAACGTACCCGCCGCGGCGTCGACCCGGACTGCCATCACGGCTGCTCCGCGGGTCGACGCGGCCTTGTGGTGCGCCGCCCGCAGTATCGCTGACGGACTCCGTGAAGGGTCCGACTGGAACTCGTCTCGTACGGCGCGAGACGCCGCCTCCGCCAGCACTCCGTGCCCGAGACCATCGGCAACGATCAGGCTGATCTGCTGATCGTCGCGATGGGCCGCCCAAGCGTCGCCGCAAACGGACTCGCCACTGATCGGTCGGGTCAAGCCATCCAGGATCGGCATCGGAAACGCGTCAGCCGTGGATGGTCCGAACGCAGCGACCGTGACGCTGCCGCGTCCCAGCAGCGAAAACATCTCGAACCGGTTGGCGATCCGATCGATCGCCCCCAACCCGATACCGAGCGTTCCCGCCGTCGATACTCCGTCCCGCATCGCGTTCGACACGTCGTCGAGTCCGGGTCCGGAATCGATGACGACGAGTTCGACAACGCGACCTTTGTCGTTACGTCGACACCGGACCAATGCGACGCCACCGGTCGCGTGCACCACTGAGTTCGTCGCCAACTCGGAGACGGCAACGCTGATCTCTGCGACCCGCTCCTCGGAGATTCCGATGCTTCCTGCAAGACGCGCCACGATCCGGCGAACCTCGCCGACTGCTGGCCTGTTCGTCGATCCGTTGCCAGACGACGTCCTCGACGTCGATCGCGCTCACCGTCCCCATTTGACGATTCGCACTCGCGTGCCTGCGCCGACATCAGTGTCGAGATCGAACACGTCGACGAGCCGCCTCGATCCGGACAGGCCCAGACCCAAGCCCGAACCGCTTGTCCATCCATCCTGCAGGGCTTGGTCGACATCGGGAATCCCCGGTCCTTCGTCGACGAATTGAGCTTCGACACCACGCCTGGTGTCGTCCTGGGTGAACGAGACGATCGCGCGGCCACCGCCGCCGTAGACCAGCGTGTTTCGTGCGAGTTCGCTCGAGGCTGTGATCAGCTTGGTCTGATCCACGAGCGACAGTCCGGCCCGCACCGCCAGACCTCGAACCAGCTGGCGCACGCGAACGACGTCCGCATCCGACGTGATCTCCACCACCGTGGCCTCGGACGCTTCAGTCATCGAGCGCCGCTCCGGGCACGGCGGCATCGATCGATTCCGATTCATTCGTGTGAGACGCGATCAGGGCCAAGCCTCTCTCCACATCCAGCGCGGTCTCCACGCCCGGCAACGAAAGGCCGAGTTCGACCAACGTGATCGCAACCGCCGGGCGCATGCCCACGACAACGGTCCGAGCGTCGAGAACTCGCGACACGGCAGCAATCGTCGACAACATCCTGCCGATGAAGCTGTCGACCAGCTCCAACGCGGAGATGTCGATCACGACGCCATGCGCGCCGGTTTCGACGACCCGGTTCGACAGGTCGTCCTGCAAGTTCATGGCGTCGTGATCCTGCAAGTCGATCTGGATCGACACCAACAGGATGTCGCCGATCTTGTAGATCGGTATCCGCTCCACTACGACCGCTCGCCGCTGCGGCGCACGATGTCGAACCCGGCCTGACGCAGTACGTGGCGGAGTGCATCGGCCAGCGTCGCCTTCGTCGGGATGTCACCGAACTCGATACCCAATGCCACAACCGTCTGTGCGATCTGCGGACGGATGCCGGAGATGATGCACTCGGCACCCATCAGCCGAGCCGCGACGACCGTCTTCAACAGATGCTGGGCGACCTGGGTATCCACAGCCGCGACCCCGGTGATGTCGATGATGGCGTGGGCACTCCCGGTGTCCACCAGCGTCTGCAAGAGCGTCTCCATCACGACCTGCGTGCGTGCCGAGTCAAGGGTGCCGACCAACGGCACAGCCAGCACGCCGTCCCAGAGCTTGACGACGGGTGTGGACAACTCGAGGAGCTGTTCGGTCTGACTCATGATGACTGATTCACGCGCGGATGCGAACGTCTCGAAGGTGAACAGGCCCAGCTGATCGATCAACGTCGAGAACTCAACGAATTCGGCCATCTGGTCGTCAGGAAGCCGTCCGCGGACAGGCTCCTTCAACGCGAACACCGCACTCGCAGTCTCTGTCGGCGTGTATCCCTGACGCGCGCGCGCGAACGACATCTCACTCAGCAGGGCACGAACTTCACCCATACCCTCGCTCCGAATATCGCCGCCCGAACCGATGCCCGACAAGATCGCGTCGTACAACGAACTCAATTCACTCTGCAAGTCCGGCGACGAACGTCCAGATCGCTGCGAGCCGCGCACGGCCGCCTCCCAGTCGGCCAGGATTCCTTCCCTGTCCGATGTCATCGATCCAATCAGGGCACCATTCGTCGATGCGACCACACTCACTCCTTCGGCTGAACGGACTGATCAGCCTTCGCTAGCCGACCAGGATGAATTCGCCCAAGAAAGCGGAGCACGATAGAAACGGACGGCCTCCAGTCGACAACATCGATCACGGGGGACCACCCCTTCACTACGGCAGCCGGGGTCTGGGGCGAACCCGAGGCGAGGCTACTCGGCAATCAGGCATCCAGATCACCGGCGTCGGTCTCGTCGGATCGACAGCATCTACGACCAAGCACTGGCCGAAGTCAGGTACAGCGACGGGTACGACCAACTCAGGTCGTCCATGACCCTGTTCGAGGCAGCTGACCCAGAGGAACCATCGTTTCCGGCCGTGCTCGACCGGCTTTGCGGGCTTGTGCGCGCGTTCGCGTGGCAGGGTTCACGTGTGGAGGCACCGCTGGAGGTTCGGAATCTCGCACGCGACGAGCTGTCGCGCGTCGGCGAGATCGACCGAACCGAACGCATTGATGTCCTGTTCGAGCAACGTGGCACCGAACTCGTTGCTCGCAGTGGGACGTGGAACGCGTCCGTGTGGGATCCGGACGGCGACGGCGAGCACTCGGTCGAAGCGCAACGTCAGGCACTGGCGCGCTATGTGGATGCGGGTGGTATCGCTTGCGGTGCGTTCTTTGATGGACGGCTCGTTGGTATCGGAGTGGTCGTGCCGCACATCCGTGCTTGGATTGCGCAGCTCGCATATCTCCACGTCAGCCAGGGCTTCCGGTCAAGCGGTATTGGCAGCCGATTGTCCGTGGAACTGGAGCTGATCGCGTGCCACGCTGGTGACACCGAGATCGTCGTCACCGCCACGCCCTCGGAGAACACGGTGCGGTTCTACCTGGGTCGCGGGTACCGGCCGATGCCGCAGCCACTCGCGGAGCTCTACGAACTCGAGCCTGACGACATCCACCTGGCAAAGGCGATCTGACCCCAGGTGGCCCAGGCGCACACCGCGAGTTATCCGGCGGGTCGGGGGGAGTCACCGGGCACCGATCAACCCCCGCGGCTCCCGCACGTTCGGGGCCAACACGGTCCAGGAAATCGCCAACCGCCCCCGTGGAGCGGAGCACGTGAACGGCTACCTGCCCCTCATGCTGCGAGATGATGTGGCGTTCCCGTTCCGGTTCGGTGTGGCGCTTCCGCCAGATCCTGACGGCCAGACGCCATTCGTCCCGCAATCGGGCCCAGGCCGAGTAGTCGCACCCTTCGGGCAGCTCGCCCGGCATTCGGAACCCGCGGAGGAATGCTCGTGCTGAACAACGCCACCAGGGCATGTCGAGAACGACAACGGTGTGGGCGCGTTCGAGCCGGACTTCCAGTGTCTCGTGGTAGTTGCCGTCAGCGATCCAAGCCTCGCCGGCGAGCACGTCACGTTGCTTCTCGGCCCATTCGGTCTCCGACGGAGCGATCCATCCGGGCTTCCAGAAGGAGAGGTCGAGATGAACGACCGGCAAGCCAGTCCTGGTACCGAGCGCGAGCGCGAACGTGCTCTTTCCGGACCCGGCCAACCCGGTGACCACGACACGGCGTCCCAACGCCAACGGTTCGCTCATCGCAGTCAGTCTCCCGCAATCGCCGGTCGGCGGACCTGCCGATTAGCCGCTCAATCCCGCTGACCCATCGCATGTCACGGAACCGGCGATTCACGGACCCGACTGGATGTCGTCACGGAAGCGCGGGAAGATCTGCGCACAACGTGAGCGGGAATTCCGGCACCACGGAGTCGATGTTGCCGCAGCCCGAGCCAGTGCTCGCGCCCACCGGCTCCCAGGTGTATCCGGATGCCTTCCAGTAGGTGCGTCGGACATTCTGACCAGCGCACGGATTTGCACCGTCACCGCTTGCGGGACACGCGCCCGCGCCGCTGTCGACGTCGATCACGGCCCACGGCAGCTCGCAACGCTTGTTGGCGAATCCGGCATGACGAGGCACGTCACCACTTCGCACAGCGTCGGCCAATGTTGCGTCGTCGCACGTTGCCGGCAGCGGTGCGGATCCGGTGCCGGCGTCGCAGGCAGGCAGTTCGCAACGCTCGTAGTCGCCATTGGTGGTCGACCGCCAGCGTGCGATCGGCGTCTGGGTGATCACGTCACGCCCGGCAACCGGAGCGCCGAGGTCGATCACGACATCGCGTGGAGCGGTGTCGCAGAGCGGGAACGCCGGATCCGGTCCGGGAACGTTGCTGCTGAAGGTGACACCGACGTAGAGGAGGTCGCCTTCAGATTCGACCGTGTGTTCGACGCCAACGGCGCAAGCCCCGGTCGATCCCTCGACCGGCAACACATCGACCCGAGCGATCAATGACTGCCCATCCGAACCGGACGCCACCGAACTGATCTCGGCGGCCCAACGCCCGGACACCGCCGCTGAACTCGCGCTTTCCTGCCCGCTGCTCGCATCGCCGCAGCCGACCGCACAGCTGCCGAACACCGACGCCAACACGATGATGCCGAGACGGCGCACGATCACACCCATGAGCGCAGTCTGGCCCCCAGCCACCAGATTGCTGCGACAACCGTGGCGAAGCGGCGCTCTTGAACATGTGGGAAGGGTCGCGAGACTGTTCTGGCAGACCAGTGGCGGACTCGCTCGACAAGGAGACCTGCAATGTCAAAGGTGGTAGCCGACATCACGATGTCGCTCGATGGTTACGTCAGCCCGGTCAGTGGGAGCGTCGACGAACTCCAGAACTGGGTGATGAATCCAGACTCGGTCGACAGCGAGATTCTCGAACGGGCCACCGCTGCGACTGGTGCGGTCATCATGGGCAGACGCCTGTTCGACATCGTCAACGGACCGGGAGTGTGGACGAGCGAGATGGCGTACGGTGCGCAGCCGCCCGGGCGACAACCGTTCTTCGTCGTCACCCACTCGGTGCCCGATGACGTCCGGCTGACACGCGAGCTGGGGATGCAGTTCAGCTTCGTGGATGACCTGTCGGCGGCGGTGGAACAAGCTCGAGCTGCAGCTGCCGGTGGTCACGTGGTGATCATGGGGGGTGGAGATGTCATCGGTCAGGCCGTCGAACTGGGTCTCGTGGACGAGTTGCATCTGCACCTCGCTCCACTGGTGCTCGGGGGTGGCACTCCATTGTTCAAAGAAGGCACCGTGCACACCTACCGCCAGCGGGAAGTCCGCCCCTCCGTCAATGCGGTTCACGTTGCCTACGAGCGAGGCGTCCGCGCCGAGGAGTAGCGCCACCGTGCGGGTTCATCGCCGGGTGGCGACAGGAGGAGATATCGCTCGTCGGTGATCGGTCGTCCCCAGAGCTGCGGGTCTGTGAGGGTTCTGGTCTCAGCGCGACGTCCGATGGCTTGGACCCACGCGACGGTCTGATTCGCGGTGAGGCCCGTTCCGGTCGACCAGAGGCCTTCGATGATCACGAGTCGACCCCGAGGGTTCAGGAGGCGAACCCATCGGCTGAGCGAGTCAACGGGATCGGGTGACATCCACAGCACGTGACGACACACGACTGCGTCATACGTGGCGGCGGGAAGAGGTGGCGCGAATGCGTCGCCTTCGTAGATCGACACCGCCTGATGATTCGACGCCTTGTTCCGCGCCCGTTCGACCATTCGAGGCGCGAAGTCGACACCGTCCACGGTGTGGCCTTGTTCTGCGAGCAGCAGTGTGAGTGTTCCGGTTCCGCACCCGAGGTCGGCGATCCGGCACGGCGGATGCGGAAGGACGGAAGCGAGGAGTTCCTGCCACGCGCCGCGAACCGCCGGATCGCTCAGCCCGTGGTCGGCGGCCTCATCGAAGACGTGAGCTTCGCTGTTCCACGCGTCGACGGGGTCCATTTCGCCATCGTCGCAGACCACCAGGTCGATCTGGTCGGTTCAGGACACGTCGCGGCGGCGGAACCCGATGAGGCCGACGCCGACGAGCCCTGCTGCGATGGCGGTGAGGATGATCAGCGGCTGGGCCGAGAAGTCCTCGGCGGGAATGGCGGGTACGTGCTGGAACGGTGACAGATCGATGATCCACGACGGCAGCTCGAAGAGCGGACCGAACATGCCGATCACGAAGAATGCGCCGAGCGCTCCCCACCCGGCGGCCATGGCGCGTGGCAGCACGCCGAAGAGCGCGAAGGCGATGCCGCTCAGCACCCACAGGGCGGGCGCGAAGGACAGCGAGCCCACGATCAGCGACGGCACGTTGCTGAAGCTTCCCGAGATGAGGGAGTCGGTGAGGGCCATCCCCAGGCCGGCCGCCAGGGCGATGAGTGTGGAGCCGGCGAGGGCCACGAGCAGGTGCGACAGTGCGAACCGGGTGCGGGGCACGGCCGCGGCAAGCAAGGGTTCGGCCCGGCCTGCCGTCTCCTCGCTGCGCAACCGCATCGTGGCGGCCACGGCGAACCCGCCGGTGATGAGGGCAAGGATCAGCAGCGACGTGGCAAAGAACGAGTCGACGAGGCTGCCGCCTGCCTGGGCGATGAGTTCCTCGAGCGTGTCGTTGTCACCGACCAGATCGGCCACGTCCTGGGCGACCGATCCGTAGGCCACACCCGTGAGAGCGAGGGCCAATGCCCACCCGATGAAGCTGCCCCGTTGCAGACGGATCGCCAGACCGACCGGCCGTCCAAGACTGGGCGCGGCAATCGGCGGACCGGGCCGTGTCGGCAGCAGCCCGGCGCCGAGGTCCCGGCTGGCCTGCAGGCGGAAGGCAAGAACCACGAGCGCCGCCGACCCCGAGGCAAGCAGCAGCAGCGGCCACCACTGGTCTCCCGCGAACGGCTTGGTGTGCTGCGCCCACCCCATCGGCGACAGCCACGACAGCGCGCCCTCGCTCACGTCGCCGATGGCGCGCACGCCGTACGAGACGCCGAGGGCGACGCCGGCCAGACCCAGGGCGGCGCGGTTGTATTCGGTCACCTGAGCGGTCACCGCTGTGAGGCATGCGAAGAACATCCCGAAGCCGCCCATCGCGGCGCCGAAGAGGATCGACCCCTCGACACCAACGTCCTGGCTCAACATCGAGATCGTGATCAGCGCGCCGAGCAGGGTGTAGGCCAGCGCGGCGACGACGAGCGCGGCAGTGAGGGGAGCGTTACGACCCACGACCGTGGCCCGGATGAGCTCGGTGCGGCCATTCTCCTCGTCGGCCCGCGTGTGGCGACCGACCAGGAACATCCCCATCAGCGCCACGACGACATAGCCGAAGCTGCCGACCTGGAACACCATCTGGCCGCCGTAGGTGTCGATCGCGTACGTCGGACCGTTGAGGGCGATGACCGCGGCGTTGCCGTACATGGGCGCGGCCCCGGCGACGAGTTCGGCCTCGGTCTTGTACAGGCCCTTCACGCTGCCTGCGGTGAAGAACACGAGCAGGGCGATGGAGACGATCCAGATCGGAAGGCGCACGCGATCGCGGCGCAGCACGAGCCGCACCAGCGGCACGACGCCGGTGGTCGTGGGTCGCCGACTCATCGCTCGACCGTCACCCGGTCCTCGACGGCGAGCTCGTCGCCGTAGTGCCTGAGGAACAGCTCCTCCAGGGTCGGGGGTTGGCTGGTCAGGCCGCGGATGCCGAACTGCAGCAGGTGCCGCAGCGCGTCCTCGAGCCGCGCCGTGTCCACGTCGAAGCGGGCCCGCACGCCCTCCACGATGACGTCGTGGACGCCGGGAAGATCGCCGAGCCCGTCGATCGGCAGCGTCGTCTCCACCGTGACGGCGGTACGGGTGAGATGGCGCAGCTCGGCCAGTGTGCCCGTCTCGACGGTCCGGCCGAGCCGGATGATGCTCACCCGGTCGCACAGCGCCTCGACCTCGGCGAGGATGTGGCTGGACAGCAGCACCGTTGCCCCGTCATCGGCGCGCTCCCGAATCACCTCCTGGAACACCGCCTCCATCAGCGGATCGAGCCCCGCGGTGGGCTCGTCGAGCAGGAAGAGCTCCACGTCCGCCGCCAGCCCCGCCACCAGCGCCACCTTCTGTCGATTCCCCTTCGAGTAGGCGCGGCCCTTCTTCGTCGGGTCGAGCTCGAACCGCTCGAGCAGCTCGTCACGCCGAGCCGGGTCGATCCCGCCCCGCAGCCTGCCGAGAATGTCGATCACCTCACCACCAGTGAGATTCGGCCACAGGGCAACGTCGCCCGGCACGTACACGAGTCGGCGGTGCAACTCGACGGCATCTCTCCACGGGTCGCCGCCGAGCAGGCGCGTCTCACCCGAGTCGGCCCGGATCAGGCCCAGCAGAATGCGGAGGGTGGTCGACTTGCCGGCCCCGTTGGGTCCGAGGAATCCGTGGACCTCGCCGCTCGCCACCCGGAGATCGAGGCCGTCGAGTGCCCGCGTCGTCCCGAACGTCTTCACCAGACCCGTGATCTCAATGGCGTCACTCACCCGTCACACTGTACGAAAGCGCCGACTAGCGGGTTTCCGTCGTGATCTCACACTCGACGGACCGGTTCGGCATGATCGTCGGCTGCCGAGGGGGACGTCCTCTCACGCTCCTCCATCCGGACATCGTCGGGGCGGCGATGAGGGGTTCCGGTCAACCGACGACGAAGACGCTCGCGCGCGCTGCTGCGGCGGCAGCTCGTGCGGCCTGCTGGGCACGAACGGGGCCGATCGGCATCGTGCGTGTCAAGCGGTGGTAGTAGAGGGGAGCAGAAACGGCGCGAATGACGGCCTCCGGATCGGTGCCGTCGGGAAGCTCGCCGCGTTCGACGGCTTCTCGAACGCAGGAGGCCCACTCATCGACTCTGATGTCATAGAAACGTTCGAGCGAGCGGGCCGTGTCAACATCACACGTGGCGGCCGCAAGGAGCGCGCCGAAGAGTGATCCCTGTCGCGGGTCGTCGAGCGTGGTCTGCACCAACAAGGCGTTGGCCTCCAGGTCCCCGTCGAGCGAGCCGTTCCTGGAGCGGGGCGACGATGTCTCGGCCATCTCCGCCAAGAGGTCCGTGACGAGGGCCGACCTCGTGCCCCATCGCCGGTACACGGTCGTCTTGCCCACCCCGGCACGCTCTGCGACGTCGCCCAGGTCCAACGCGGCCAACCCGTGCCCGGCGAGTACGTCACCTGCGGCGCGCAAGACATCGCGACGCACGCGTGCGGTGCGCCCACCGGGGCGGCGCCTGGTCTGCGACATGCCGCAAGCTTAACGGGAAGGGGTTGCCGTTACCGGCGCAGCGTCGTACCATCGTTGTCGGAACCATCTTCCCGTTAGGAGTGTGATCATGGAACACCGGCGACTGGGTCGATCCGGCCTCACTGTGCCTGCCTTGAGCCTCGGCGCCGGCACGTTCGGTGGGCGGGGCGAGCTGTTCGGGGCGTGGGGCAACACCGATGTCAGCGAGGCGCGACGCCTCGTCGCGATGTGCCTGGAGGCCGGCGTGACCATGTTCGATACGGCCGACGTCTACTCCCTCGGGGCGTCAGAGGAAGTGCTCGGCGCCGCGATCGAAGGTCATCGCGACGAAGTCCTCATCTCCACCAAGCTGGCGTTGCCGATGGGAGACGGACCGAACGATGCCGGCACCTCGCGTGCCCGGCTCATCACTGGTGTCGACGATGCTCTCCGTCGGCTGCGAACTGATCGCATCGACATCTTCCAGCTCCATGCCTACGACGCGTCCACCCCCATCGAGGAGGTCCTCGCCACGCTCGACGCGCTCGTTGCCGCCGGCAAGATCCGCTACATCGGCGTGTCGAACTTCTCCGGCTGGCAGCTGATGAGGTCACTCTCGGCCGCCGACCGCCACGGGTGGCCCCGCTATGTCGCCCACCAGGTCTACTACTCGCTCCTGGGCCGAGACTACGAGTGGGATCTCATGCCACTGGGTGCAGCCGAAGGCGTCGGCGCCCTCGTGTGGAGCCCGCTCGGGTGGGGACGGCTGACCGGCCGGATCCGCCGCGAGTCGGTGGTGCCGCCCGACAGCCGCCTCCACGACACCGCCACGTTCGGCCCGCCGGTCGACAACAGTGTGATGTTCGACGTCATCGACGTCCTCGAGCAGATCGCGGCCGAGAGCGGGAAGCTCGTTCCGCAGATCGCGATCAACTGGCTGCTGACGCGCCCGACGGTGTCGTCCGTCATCGTCGGTGCCCGCAACGAAGCCCAGCTTCGCCAGAACCTCGGCGCCGTCGGATGGCGGCTCGACAACGATCAGATCGCCCGCCTCGACGCGGCGAGCGCACGCACCCCGCCGTACCCACACTTCCCGTACTGGCGTCAACCCGGCTTCGCCCGCCTCGACCCCCCGCTGGTCGCCTGAGTCAAACCCACGACCAGGGCGCACGCTCCCGCGTCATGCTGCCGGATGGCCGACGCCGGCGTCGCAACAGGTCATCGCGTTCGGGCGAGCCGAGTTCGACTGCCGCTCGAACTCACCGAGCGCCCACATCACCTCGCTGCACTCCTCAGCGGACCGACCCGGCAGCAGCAGGTCGAAAATGGTGAGCGGCTCGACTCGACGAGTGCCTCGTCCACGGCGCTGTCGCTCACGCCGAACATGTCGGCGACGCCACGCCAGAATTCGAGCCGGTAGTCCACCCGGTCGTCGAACGCTTCCGGAGCTCCGCTGGTGGTGGCAGTGGTCGGTGGATTGTCCATGGTGGTACACCTCCGTCTGAATCGATACAGAAGCAGAGTACTGAATCGATACAGACGAGTGAATCCCCGGTGTTCTACGCTGAGGGATGTGGCTGGGACCGGGGATGTGGAGTCAGCAAAGGTGACGATGGGCACGATCGCCGAGCGGGTCGGCGTTTCACGTGCCACCGTCTCGAACGCGTACAACCGTCCCGACCAGCTTAGTGCCGACCTCCAAGCCCGCATCATGGAGGTCGCGGCGGCGCTCGGGTACCCCGGACCCGATCCCTTCGGGCGGATGCTGCGCCGGCGAACGGCCGGCGCGATCGGACTCGTGCAACCATCGCTGCGGTTCGCCCTGACGGACCCCGCCAACCTCATGCTGCTCGACGGCGTGGCCGAGGAATGCGAGGCCGAGGGTCTGGCGCTGGTGCTCGTGCCCGCCACCACTCCGACGGAGGACTTCGTCGACGTGCTGGCGTCGGCTGCGATCGATGGCGTCGTGGCGCACTGCGACTCCCTCGACGAGGCGCGCCGGGCAATCGTTCGCTCCCGGCAGCTCCCACTCGTGGTGCTCGACGGTGAGGCCGACACCGACGCCCGCTCGATCGGCATCGACGACGCAGGCGGCGCCAGGCTCGCAGCCGAGCACGTGATAGCGCTCGGCCACCGCCGGGTGGCGGTGATGGCCCTCGGACGATCCGACGGGTCGATCGCCTCGCTCGTCCGCGAGCGGCTTTCCGGCTACACCTCGGCGCTCGAACGCGCCGGCCTCGATCCGCCGGTCGTTGTCGCGACCGCCGGCTACGAGCGTCGGTTCGGCGAGGCCGCCGCGAGCGAGCTTCTGCGCGGCCCGACCGGCCGACGGCGATCTTGGCGATGTCCGACGAGCTGGCCGCCGGCGTCCTCGACGCGGCACGCAGCCTCGACATCCAGGTTCCGACGGCGTTGTCGGTCGTCGGCTTCGACGACACGACCACTGCATCCGTGGCCGTCCCTCCGCTCACGACCGTCCACCAGGACCACGCCGCCAAGGGACGGGCAGCCGTCGCGATGCTGCTCGATCCCACGGCCGACCCCCACCTCCGGCTACCGGTCGAGATGGTCGTCCGCGGATCGACGGCCCCGCCGCCGCACGACGACGCCACCGAGCAACCCAGAACATCGAACACTGCCAAGTCGACGAAGTTGCCATGAACGCTGGAGACGCCGGGCGGCGATCTACCGGCAGCAGTCTTCGCTGACGAGCCGCCACCCTGCGCGCGACCCGAGCGGCGCTGCCGCACATGGTCTCGCCGTATTCCTGGCGTCGCCACGCACCGCCAACGTGACCGGAGCGAACTTCGTGATCGACGGCGGCCTGATCAAGACGACATGACGTGTTCTCCAGAGCCAGACGGCCTTGTTGAACACGCCGTGCAGCGAGCCACGCGCGCAACGATCGGTGTGTGAATGGTGGGACAGATCACGAGGAGCAGTCTCACACCTGTACTTCGAATCGGGTGATCGAAGCCGTGAAGGGTGCGGCGGCTTGACGGGTCGAGGTGGCTGACGCCAGCGGGCCTCGAGTGACGCCGTGACCCATTCGGTGACCGGGCGGACGGGCGGGCTAGCGGGTCGTGACGTCTGCGTAGGCGACTTCGAGGTGTGCGGTGCGAGCTTGTAGTTCGGTGGTTTCGTCTGGGGATGCGCCGGCGTTGTCGATCGCCGGCGTGTGCGACCGAATTGTGCCGCGAAGGTCGACGATGTTGCCAACGCGAATGGTGATGGGTGACTCGCCGAGCCCGACGAGGTGGACCCATGCTGGAGCACCGTCGGGTGCTGAGATCCAGAATCCTTCGTCGGCGGGTACGTCGAGCACGGTCGCACCACTGAGCTCGAACACGCATCCATCGGCCGCTTCATCAATCACCTGTGCTCCGGTGGCGTTGACGCAAGGGTCGACCGGCGGAACCTGCACCGCCGCGGTCGGCACCGTGGCCCCGACCTGCACCGTGGCCCCGACCGCCGCACCGGGCCCCGCCCTGCACCGTGGCCCCGACCTGCACCGTGGCCCCGACCTGCACCGTGGCCCCGACCTGCACCGTGGCCCCGACCCTGCACCGTGGCCCCGACCTGCACCGTGGCCCCGACCTGCACCGTGGCCCCGCCCTGCACCGTGGTCCCGGCCCGTGCACCGTGGTCCCGACCTGGCACCGTGGTCCCGACCTGGCACCGTGGTCCCGACCGGCACCGTGGTCCCGACCGGCACCGTGGTGCCAGGCGCGGCCGTCCGAGGTGGCGAACTCGGTGTCACGGCCACCGCCGCGTTGCCGGGCGCTGGAGGGTCGGTTGGTCGCAGGGCTACGTATCCGAGTGTCAAGGCCGTTGCTCCGACGGCGACGGCGGCGAGTTGGGTGGCGTGGTTGTGCCGGAGGCTGCGGACCGCTCGTCGGATGGCTTCGGCGAGCGGGAGGAGCAACCACACAGCGATGCTTCGTCGACGCTGTGTGACAGGTTGAGCCAAGTCGGCGCAGCTCGAGCAGCGTGCGAGGTGTCCGTCGGTGTCGAGTTCGCGCTGGCGGCGGCGATCACCGGCCGAGAGCGCGTGGAGTGTGTTGCGACATTGCACGGGAACGTCGTCGATACCGCGCATCGCAAGGACGAACTCGACACGCAACGCCGCCCGCGCTCGTGCCAACCTCATCGAGATCGCCCGCACCGACGTCCCGCGTTCGGAGGCAAGCGTGATCGGGGGTGTTCCGGTGACCTCGTCCGCGAGGAGGAGTTCGCGATCGTCCGCGTCGAGGCGGGTCAAGGCGATGGCCAGTGCGTTGGTCTCCTCGCGCTCGAGCGTGAGTTGTTCGGGTCCATCGAAACTGCGGTATTCGACGAGGCGATGGGCGTGTCGGCGTGCGGTCGCCTCGGTCCGGTAGTGCTGAGCCAGGGTGTTGCGTGCGGTGACGATCGCATACGCACGCAACGCTTCGTCGGCCAGACGCGGGTGGGCTTCGGCCACCTTGACGAGTGTCTCTTGAGTGACGTCTTCGATCAGGTGCACGTCGCGGGTGCGGACTCGAACGCTGCGCCGGATGACATCGGTGAGTTCGACCAGAGCGGTATCCACCTGCTCCACCGGCGCGCCATACCCGATGGTCCCGGAAATAAACACGTGACCAGCTCAGCCCCAAAGCGTTCCTTCTATGTGCGTCGGCAATCTCGCCGGCCACTCATCCATTCACGAAGGAGAATCTCATGACAACCAACGATTACGCACCAAACCGCGCGGCGCGGCGGCGCGGGCGCCGAGCCGTGGCGGCGACGGTTCTGTGCGCCTCGATGGCCGCCGGCGCCACCGCAGTGAGCACGAACGCTCAGGCCGCCCGCGACGGGAACGCGGCAGCCAACTCGGTGGTCGCCGCTCGCTCGCCCGCAGGGCGGGATCGCCACGGCCGCTGTGGCACCAGTGACTGGCGTCGCCGACGACGGCACCCCGTTCACCGGTACGTTCACACTCGACAAGTTCCGCGAGCACAAGGGCGTCCTGTACGCCGTTGGCCAGCTCGACGGCCTGCTGGGTGCTGAAAGCGTGAGCAAGAAGGTTTCGCTGCCCGTCACCGGCGGAAGCAATGTCGCACCAGCCGCCGGCTTCGCAAACGCCCAGGGCTTCGTGCAACAGATCCCGCCCACGACGGGCGTGTGCTCGATCTTGGCCCTCGACCTTGGCGTGCTCGATCTCAACCTGCTCGGCCTGCACGTTGTGCTCGACGAGGTCCACCTGCTGATCGAAGCGGTCCCGGGCGCCGGGGCTCTGCTCGGCAACCTGTTGTGCGGCGTTGTCGGCATTCTCGACGGCCTGGGGCTCGGAGCCTTGATCAACAACCTGCTCGACGCGATTGCCGACCTGTTGAACGGCATCCTGGGGGTCTAGCCCAACGTGCGAAGTTTCGACGCGAATTGGTCCGACCCGAACGGGTCGGACCAATACGCGTTGTCGTCAACAAGCTGGGCTTTTACGCCCTGATTTTCTGGGAGCGGACGACGGGAATCGAACCCGCATCATCAGCGTGGAAGAACGATGATGCGCGTTCGGACACGCCATCGTGTGACGAGGAGTCCGAACTCGACGTCAGAACCGCCAGCGCATCGATCCCGGCGTCTCCTCGGCGGTACCGACTGCGGTCGCCGTGCGTGGCGTGACTTGGTAGACGAACCACGGCGGTGGTCCGAGCGCTGGTGCGTTGAAGGGTGCGGTGATGCCGGTTCCCGAGTCGTCAGGCTCTGCGGGCCATCCACCCTGCGCCCAGAGCGCCGCGAGCTCAGCCACGATCGGCGCGTCTGTGACGTGGCGGGCGTCGCCCGAGATCATCACGTCGTAGCCCTTCGTCGCGACACTGACGGTGCAGCGCGGGTCCCGTTCGACGTTCTTCGCCTTCTGGGTGCGTTGGCCCGTCTGGAACCAGCACGAGCCCGCGTGCCAGAGCGCGCCCACGCTGGTCACGTGTGGACTTCCGTCGGGGTTCAGGCTCGTGAGCCAGAACGTCGAGCGGTTCGGCGAGCGCGGGTCGTCGTGCGTCAACAGGTCGGCGAGCTGCGTTTCGACGTGCGACCATTCGATCGCGGGCAGCCCCTCTGGCTTGCCGAGGTTTGTCGCTTTCATTGTTGTTGATCTCCTTCCGGTGGATTCTCACTTCGACACCGGCAGTCCGTCGGCGTGCCGGTGATTGGTCGAGGACCGTGACGTGGCCTCGGTCGGTCAACCGCATTCGGCTGCTGATTGGTCGATCGCTGCTATCGGGCCCGAGCGGCCACGAGGTCGTCGATTTGATCGATGGCCGACGACGCGCCCTCCACGACACCCATATCGATCACCTTCTGCAGTGCTTCAGCGGAGTCGTAGGTGCTCGTGAACGTGGCGCGAGTGCCGGCGTCGGTTGCCTCGAATGCGTACACGTTGTGCGACACCGGCATGTCGTCGAGCGGGGTGAAGCTCTCGTCGGATGCGAAGCCATCGTCGAAGGTGAACGTGCGCGGTTCGTCGACTGACGTGACCTTCCACCACCCGTAGTATTTCTCGCCCTCCGGGGAGGTCATGAAGTAGTGGGCTTTGCCGCCGGGGGTCAGTTCGTGCTCGACGAACGTGGCCGGATAGCTGGGTGGGCCGAAGACTCGCTCGAGCTGGCGGGGGTCTGCGTAGACCTCCCAGATGCGTTCGACCGGGGCGGCGAACTCTGCGGTGATGGCGAGCGTGAGTGTGTGGGGGTCGTGGGTGACGCCGGTGACAGGCATGGTCTACTCCTCTGTGGTTGGGGTTCGATCGGCGATGAGTTCGTCGATGCGGGCGATGCGTCCGCGCCAGACTTCCTCGAGCTCAGCGAGCATCGAAGCGACCGAGCGGACCGCCTCGACCTCGCCGTGGGTGAGCTGTTCACGGCCGTTGCGCCGCTTGCTCAGCAGGCCGGCCCTCTCGAGCACGGCCACATGCTTTTGCACTGCGGCGAACGACATGTCGTAGTTCGCCGCAAGCGCCGACACCGAGTACTCGCCGAACAGGACGCGTCGCAGGATGTCGCGTCGGGTGCGGTCGGCCAGCGCATGGAACATCGCGTCCGCTCGATCGTCGGTTGCGATGGTGGTGATGACTGCGGCAGCCATGACCTCCACCATACAACCGATCGGTTGTATGTCAAGACTCGACACAGCCGGCAGCAGGCGGCACGTGGTGCTGGTCGGCGGACGGCCGTCAGGCGGCCGGCATCCAGCGGCGCGCCCACCGGGGCGCCGCGAAGGGGTGCCAGGTCGCCGGCTCCTGCGCCAGGCGATCGGCCACGACGATCGCCACCGACGGGTTGTGCCCAAGGCCGAGATGGCTGCCGTGTACCTCGACGTTCTCGTGCACCGGGCCTGTCGGCAGGAGCGACGAGCGCCAGGGGACGATGGCGTCGGTGCGGCTGTACACCGAGGTGGTCGGGATCGACGCCGGCGGCCGGAAGCGGCCGGCGAGGGGGCTCCCCAGGGTGATCACCGAGCGGACCGCATCGGGCCGCCGCCGAGCGAGCTGGACGGCGTGGACGCCGCCGAGGCTCCAGCCGACCAGGCTCACCTCGCCCGTCTCCCGCTTGGCCGCGAGCAGGGCGTCAAGGCCGTCGCTGACGTGGCGCCCGAAGCCGAGGTTGCGGCCGAGGCCCCACCCGGCGGTCTTGTACCCGAGGCGCCCGAGAAACCAGCGCAACGGCGCCGTGGAGGCATCGCTGCCACCGAGGCCGGGCAGCACCAGCACGGCGTGGCCGTCACCGCGGGGCAACGTCGCCAAGAGCGGCCCGGCGGCCATGGCGAACGAGGCGAACTCGGGTGCGGACCTGGCTTCCCGGACCATCGGGGACTGCCAACGGAGGCGTGGTTCCATGGGCCCCACTGTGCCCGCCGATCGCGCCGGCCACACCTTCGAGCGCTGATTGCCGCGGCGGCTGAGCGCGAGATTCGCTCTGAGCTTTGCGGGGCATACTTTGTCGCGGCGGGAAACGAGGAGTGATGTCGAACTCGAATCGGAGCTCGTTGAAATCGATCGTGATCATCGCGATCGCGGTGGCCGCCGGCTTGTTCGCGTTCGGAGCGCTCGGGTCGCTGTTGGACATACATCTGCCGTTCGGGACGGAGACGAAGGATCATTCGCCGCCTGTGATCGTCAACGAGATCCGCGACCTCGCCGAGTTCCGTGCAGCCGAGGCCGACCTGGAGGTGATCGTCGATCAGGAGCGCGACGTGAAGTGGGTGCCATCGTTCCTCGCCGGTGAACGCGTGCAGTACGTCGCCGTAGGAACCGTCGACGCGACCGTCGATTTCTCGTCGCTGAATGACGGGGCAGTCATCGTCGACGACGACGGCAAGGCGACGATCATCGTGCCGGCACCGCAGATCGGTGCGCCGGTGATCGATTTCGACCGGGGCGGGGTGATGAACCGTGATCGTGGCGTTCTCAACCGTCTCGGTGGCGTCTTCGTCGACAATCCGACCAGCGAGGAGGCGTTGATCGCTGAAGCGGAGGAGAAGATGGTCGCCGCTGCGGCGTCGAGTGACCTGCTCGAACGAGCCGAGGAGAACACGACCACGATGCTCACCGACCTCGCCACGGCCCTTGGGGTCGAGGAGGTGCGAGTGGTGTTCGAGCAGCCACGTCAGCCGTAGACCACCAAGCGCAACCGTCCGAAGGTCTCGCCCAGTTTGTCCGGTATCCCCGGAGGGCATTCGTCCCCAATGCAACTCCAGCCCCGGCTGATCATCACCACCTGCGGTCTCGTGTCAGCGCTCGCGCTGGCCGGATGCAGCAGCGATTCGGACGGGGCGCCCGAGGCTGTCCCCGCGACGGCGGTAGCGAGCGAGACCGCAACGGTCCCGGCCAGCAGCGATGCGGGCGGAAGCGGTGATGGAGCCACCGGCTACGGCGACCTGTGCGACGCCAAGCAGCAGACCGGCGATGCTCTGATGGACGCTGCGGGTGACGCGTCCGATGCGATCGACGAGGGCGACGTCGAGGCCGTCCGTGCGGCGTATGTCGCCTACTACGACGCCTACCAGGCCGACGTGGATGCGATGGTCGAACTCTCCCGTGCGATCAGCGCCGACCCGAACGTCCCGGAAGAGGTCGTGGCCGGCGCCGAGGAAGCGATCGAAGCGGGCGGGGAATTGTTCGACGAGACCGTCGCCCGAGCGCGCAGCGGACTGGAGTCCGCCGACAGCATCGAGGAGATCGTCGAAGTGTTCAACGAGTTCATCAACGACCTGCGGGGGACGCCTCCCGACTTCAAACCCCAGCTGCTCCCGCCGGTGATGGTGCTGGCACCGAACACGGACTGCAACAACAGCTGACGAGCGAGCCCCGTGCACGGCTGCCTGGCACGTGAACGTCTCATGACGAGCTGAGACTTTTACTTCCAATATTCGAGAGCGGACGACGGGAATCGAACCCGCATCATCAGCTTGGAAGGCTGAGGTTCTAGCCTTTGAACTACGTCCGCAAAGGCGGGGACACGTTACCGGTCGACATCGACAACGATGTGACCATCGGGCCTCACGGCTTGAGCAGTGCCGTGACCGAGACGATCGTCGAACGGCGGATCCGATCTACGTCATGGCCGTACAGCCGCCGGTGGAGATCGTAGGCGTCCCAGCTCAGCAGCACCTGCGCCCCATCGGCGATCCCCGGGCGGTCTTCCTCCGGGAATCGTGCCAACTCGGGAGCGAAATGCTTCTCCATCACTGTCCGGAACCCTGCCGTGATGTCCGCGAACGCGACGGTGAGCGACGGGATGGCGACGGCTCGAAGCCTGGTGACTGTGGCGATGCCGTGCAGCTGAGCGAACATCGCCAGCTTGGAGTCGACCAAACGCTCGAGTCGCTCGTCGAACGGACCCTCACCGACACGGTCGAGGGTCCCGAGAGGCAGGCCCCGCTGCAGTTCGCGACCGATCGCGGTGATCATCAGGTCGGCGAGGTCATCGAAATACCGGAAGACCGAACGATGTGACACGCCGGCGCGCTCGGCGATTTCGGCGCCGCCGGGATCGAAGTTTCCCTCGCGGACGAGTGTGAGGAATGCCTCGATGACGGCCTCACGATTGCGCTCTCGTCGGAGCGATCGCCCGTCGATGTGCTCGTCGATTTCGTGAATCGTGCTGGTGTCGGACACAGCGTGCATGTGATCAGGCTATCTTGCGTCCGACTTGCGCCTATCGTCACCCACCTTGCCCATATGGTGACCAATCCGAAGGCTGACACGACCGCCGCCCAACACGACCAAGCGATCCTCGAACGGGTTCGCAAGCTCTTCGACAAGGCCGCCGGGACGACGAATCCGCACGAGGCCGACGCGTTCGCCCGCAAGGCCGCCGAACTGGTGGCCCGCCACCGGATCGATCCCGATCGCCTCGTCGCCTCGCGGCTCGACGACGAGATCGTCATCCGCGAGCTTCCGTTGGGGCGGGGAGCATACGTGCGGGCGCGCCTCGCCTTGTTGACGATCGTCGGTGATCACCACGATGTCCGTGTCGTGTTCAAGACCCTCCCGACAGGGATGGTCGCGTACCTCGCCGGGTTTCGCTCCGACGTCGATGTCGTCGAGCTGCTCTACCACTCGCTCCATCAGCAGGCGGCGGCACAGATGGCCGGCATCACACGCGGCACGGGGGCCGCGACCCAGCGTTTCCGGCGTTCGTTCCTCATGGGGTTCGCCGATCGGATCGGTGTCGTGCTCGACGAGAGTGCCCGCGAGGCGGCCGCGGGCCGGTCCGCCGCAGTCGCGGATTCGACGGCGCTCGTGCTGCGGGAACGATCGCAACAGGTCGACGACCACCTGCAACGGTCCTTCGGACGGATCCGCTCGGCCCGGCCGGCAAGCGCCGCGCAGGCGTCCGGCTGGCAGGCCGGGGTCGCCGCCGCCGAACGTGCGGACGTCGGACGTGATCGCCTCCCCGAACAGCGAGCGCTCGGACGATGACCGCCCGTGGGCGATCGGCCCGGTCCTGCGAGGCGAACGGTGATGTCGGCCGTCTGGCGGTTTACGCGTGCGAACTCGCGGCGTTCGACGGTACCGACCTCGAAGACGAGCGATCGTTCGAGGAGGTCGAACGGTTCATCCTGTCGATTGCAGCGGGTCCGTGGTGGACCGGGCCGGCGGTGACGGTTCGCCGGGCTCGTGCCGGCACGGCGTCGTCCGTCGCCGCGGGTTCGGTCGGGCGACCCGGCGCACCGATCGAGATCCGTCTCGCCGACGGTCAGTGCACCGTCGCGACCGGAGCACACGAACTCGCCCACGCCCTCGCCGGCGTGGAGCACGGTCACGACGCCGTATTCCGGCGGGCCTACCTCGACGTCGTGGCGATGGGAACCAACCTCGACCCCCTCGATCGCCGCGGCACCACCCATGTCGATCAACTGGCCGATGCGTTCGAGTCGGCCGGCATGGCGCTGGCCGAGCGCCGCTGGCCGCCGCCCGATGCCGGAACCGTGGGAGCCATCGCGCTGTAGCCGTTATTCGCGAGCCGGACGCGCTCGCCGCGTCAGTAGGCTTCGGGCCGTCCGGGATGTAGCGCAGCTTGGTTAGCGCGCCTGCTTTGGGAGCAGGAGGCCGGGAGTTCGAATCTCCCCATCCCGACCACATCTACCGGTTCGCTGGAACAGGTCGAGCACTCGATCGCTTATCGGATCGCTGCGCACTTCGACATCGACCGAGCCGCCGCTCGTCGATGCGTCGACGCGGTACTGGGTGTCGCCGGGGACGGGGATGTCGATGTCACCGCCGTTGGCGCGGGCTTTGAGCCGGTGGGCGGCAACACACGGTCGCTGATTGCTCTTTCATCGCGCTGATGAGCGCGTCGGCGGCACATCAGCGCCGCTTCAGGACACCCCGCCACGGTGATCTCCATCCACTTACGACACAGGAGCACGCCAACATGACCAGCACACTCGAAGCACCACCCACCATCTCGATGTCGACCACGGTCGCTGCGGCTCGGGCCGTGGGGGCCACCAAACGCTATGGCGTGGGCGATTCTGCGGTCACGGCGCTGGATGCCGTCACCGTCGACTTCCGAGCCCACGAGTTCACCGCCATCATGGGGCCGAGTGGCTCCGGCAAGAGCACGTTGATGCACATCCTCGCAGGTCTCGACGAGCTGACCTCCGGCAGCGTCTTCATCGGCGACACCGACCTGTCGCGCTCGACGACAAGCGCCTGACCCAGCTGCGTCGCGACAAGATCGGGTTCATCTTCCAGGCCTACAACCTGATCCCGACGCTGACCGCAATCGAGAACATCACGCTCCCGATGTCGCTCGCCGGCCGCAAGCCCGATCAGAGTGGCTCGACCGAGTCGTCGACACCGTCGGCCTCCGCGACCGACTGCACCACCGTCCGAGCGAACTGTCCGGCGGCCAGCAGCAACGCGTCGCCGTGGCACGGGCGCTCGCCGGCCGTCCCGAGATCATCTTTGCCGACGAACCGACCGGCAACCTCGACTCCCGCACTGGCGCCGAGATCCTGTCGTTCATGCGCTGGGCCGTCGACGAGCTGGGACAGACGATCGTGATGGTCACCCACGATCCGGTCGCCGCCAGCTACGCCCAGCGGGTCGTCTTCCTTGCCGACGGGCAGATCGTCGACGAGATGACCGACCCGACCGCCGAGCGCGTGCTCGACCGCATGAAGAACTTCGGGGACTGAGCGCCATGTTCAACCTGATCCTCAAGAACCTCGCCGCACGCAAGCTGCGGCTCCTGATCACCAGCTTCGCCGTCCTGCTCGGCGTCGCCTTCATGGCCGGCACGCTGGTCTTCACCGACACGATCGGCGCGCAGCTTCGACGGCATGTTCGCCGAGGCCAACGAGGGCACCGACGGCTACGTCCGCGGTGAGCTGGCGTTCGACAACGAGACGACTCGGCGAGCAGCGCGCGCGCTTCGACGTCGAGCCTGATCGACGGATCAACGACGTCGACGGCGTCCGTCCGCCGAGGGCACTCGGAGGCGTGCGCCCAGATCGTCGACAACGACGGCGAAGCGATCGGCAACCCTGACATGGGTGCTCCCGTCCTCGGTGGCCCATGGGTCGCCGACGACGCCCTCAACGCCGTTCGACTTCGACGAAGGACGTCCTCCGGCAGCCGACGACGAGGTCGTGATCGACGGTCGGCAGCTTCGACAACGGCGACCTTCGGGTCGGCGATTCGCACGACGGTGCTGACCGAGGCCGGGCCACAACCGATGACGATCGTGGGATCGGCGACGTTCGCCGGCAACGACAGCCCCGGTGGCGCGTCGGTCACGCTGTTCACCCCGGCAGCCGCCCAACGACTGCTCACCGGCGAAGGCAAGGTCGACGCCATCAACGTGGCGGCCGTCGACGGCGTCGATCGAAGCAGGAGCTCACAGCACGATCTGCGCCAGGTGCTGCCCGAAGGTGTCGAGGTGCTCACCGGCGACCGAGATCACCGAAGAGCAGCAGGACGGACATCGCCGAGGACATGAGCTTCCTCAACGTGTTCCTGATGGTGTTCGCCATCATCGCCTTGTTCGTCGGTTCGTTCATCATCTACAACTCGTTCTCGATCCTCGTTGCCCAACGCACCAAGGAGATGGCGCTGTTGCGGGCGATCGGCGCCGGACGAAGCAGGTGATGTCGTCGGTACTCGTCGAAGCGCTGGCCGTCGGTCTGTCGCCTCGGTCACCGGTCTCGCTGCCGGCATCGGCGTCGCCGCCGGGCTGAAGTCGATGATGTCGGGGATGGGCATCGATCTGCCCTCCGGTCGCGTGATCGTCGCTCGAGCATGATCATCTGTCGCTCGTCGCCGGCTTGCTGGTCAGCGTGGCGTCTGCGGTGTTCCCCGCCCGCCGGGCGAGCAAGGTGGCCCCGATCGCGGCGTTGCGAGACGTCGCGTTCGACCGCTCGGGCACGCAGCAGGCGCCGGGCCGTCGCTCGGCTCGCCGTCACCGGACTCGGTGCCGCAGCGATGGCCGCCGGGCTGTTCGGGGGCGCCGGCCTGGCGTTGGTCGGCCTCGGTGCAGCGACCGTGTTCATGGGCGTCGCCGTGCTCGGTCCGATCCTGGCCCGCCGCATCAGCCGGGTGCTCGGTGCCCCGCTGCCACGCCTGCGGGGCATGCCCGGCAAGCTCGCCCGGGAGAACGCGATGCGCAATCCCAAGCGCACGTCCACCACCGCGGCGGCGTTGATGATCGGTGTCGCCCTCGTCGGCTTCATCACGATCCTCGCGGCCTCGACCACAGAAGTCGGTCGAGCAGTCCGTCGAGCGCACCTTCACGGGTGATCTGGTCGTCTCGGCCGGCCGGGTCGCCGACGGCGGGCTCAGCCCCAGTTGGCGACGGACGTCGCGGCGTTGCCAGAGATCGGGGAGCGCAACCGGGATCCGGATAGCAGCGGCCCGAGTCGACGGCTCGAGCACGCACGATCACGGGGTCGACGTCAACCAGATCGAGCGCTCTGCTGGAACTCGACATCATCGGAGGGTCGATCGCCGACCTCGGGCCGGGCCGATCGCCGTCCACGAGACGTCGTCGAGGAGCACGGTTGGGCACTCGGGAGCCTGGTCCCGGTCGAGTTCGCCGAGACCGGTGTCCAACAGCTCCGGCTCGGCGGCGATCTTCTCCGAGAAGGATGCGTCGGCGAGTACTTCGTCGGACTCGACACCTACGAGGCCAACGTCGCCGATCAGTTCGACTCGGATGGTCGCGATGAGCGTTCGCAGACGGGTCGAGCCGTCGACGCCGCCAAGGACGCGGTCAGAGCGCTCGGCCGCGGACTACCCGCAGGCAGAAGTGCAGAATCGGGACGAGTTCGTCGAGGCCGCACTCGCCAACCTCAAGACGATCCTCAACCTGATCTACGCACTGCTCGCGTTCGCCGTGTTCATCGCTCTGCTCGGCATCGCCAACACACTGGCGCTGTCGATCTTCGAGCGCACTCGGGAGCTCGGTCTCCTGCGGGCGGTCGGGATGACCGCAGCCCAGTTGCGGGCGACGGTGCGCTGGGAGGCAACGATCATCGCCTTGCTCGGCACCACGCTCGGGCTCACGATCGGGACCGGCTTCGGCTGGGCGATCGTCCGGGCGCTGAGGGACGAGGGCATCGGCGAGTTCACGATCCCGTTCGGTCAGCTGGCGGTGATCACCGCGATCGCCGCCGGTGCCGGCGTGGCAGCCGCCGTCCTGCCGGCACGACGGCCGCCAAGCTCGACGTACTGGGGGCCATCACCAGCGAGTGACTTCGCGACCCTCCGCCTCGCACGACGGCGCCCGGCTCCGGCCGGGCGCTGTCGCGCGTCCGGCTTCCGATCGTTGAACTCGACATCAGCCCCACGTCAGCTGGAACGCAGCCTGGCGCTGATGTCCGCGTTGTTCGTCGTCCACCGACTGACCCGGGAACCAGCTGACGCGCCGTGTCAGGGGAATGAAGGCGGGCACGCCCAGGGTGGAGTCATCCACTCCAACCCGTTCAAAGGAGCTCAACCATGAGACATCACCAATCCGCAACCAACGTTCTCGAACGTGAACGCAAAGCGACGCTCGCCTCGATGTGCCTCGCCCTGGTGCTCGTCGTGGCCTCGGTCTCGAGCGTCAACCTCGCGCTGACCGGCATCAGCCTCGACCTCGGCACGTCGAGCTCGCAGCTCACCTGGATCGCCGACGGCTACACGGTCGCCCTGGCCGCCCTGGTGCTGCCGTTCGGCGCGCTCGGCGACCGCTTCGGGCGGCGGACGCTGCTGCTCGCCGGCACTGTGGTGTTCGGCCTCGCCGCGCTGACCGCCGCGGCCGCACAGGCACGGCCGAGCGCGCTCATCGGCGTGCCGGGTCGCCATGGGCGTCGGTGCGGCGATGATCATGCCCGGCACCCTGTCGACGATCACTGCCGTGTTCCCGCCGCGCAAGCGTGGCCGAGCGGTCAGCGTCTGGGCCGGCTTCGCCAGCTCGGGCGCCGTCCTCGGCATGCTCGGCTGCGGACTCCTCCTTGAGTGGAGCACGCTGGCGGGCGACGTTCGTTGCGACCGCGGTCCTCGCCATGGTCGCCTTCGTGGCCGCATGGCTGCTGGCGCCGAACACCGCGGATCCCGACGAGGCCGTGATCGACCTCCCCGGCTTCGTCCTGTCCGGCGTCGGCATCGGCGCGCTCGTCTTCGGCATCATCGACGGTGCCGAGGCAGGCTGGACGACGACGAACGCCATCGTCGGGCTCGGTGCGTCGCGGCCGCCGCGCTCGTCGGGTTCGTCGCTGTGGGAGCTGCGCGACGCGACCGGCCGATGCTCGACGTCCGGCTGTTCCGCCTGCGGGGCTTCAGCACCGGGGCACTGGCCCTCACGGTCCAGTTCCTCTGCCTGTTCGGCTTCTTCTTCGTCGGCCTCCAGTTCCTGCAGCTGATCCTCGGCTTACAGCGCCGCTGCTGAGCGCCGCTGCGCTCCTGCCGATGGCAGCGATCGTCATGCCGATGTCACGGGTGGCCCCGCACCTCGTCGATCGCTTCGGGCAGCGCGCGGTCATGACGAGCCGGCCTCGCCTGCCTCGGCCGCGGGCCTCGTCGTCATGTCGCGGCTCGACGCCGGATCGTCCTACGTGCACTTCCTCGGCGGGCTGGTCGTGTTCGGCATCGGCATGGCCCTCAGCTCGACGCCCGTCGACGACAGCGATCGTCGCGTCGCTGCCCCGAGCCAAGCAAGGCGTCGCCTCGGCGATGAACGACGTGTCCCGAGAGCTCGGTTCCGCGCTCGGCATCGCCATCCTCGGTTCGCTCTTCAGCAGCGGCTACCGGGCGGCGATCGGTGATGCCGCCAGCAGTCTCCCGGCCGAGGCCGGCCACGCCGTCGAGGAGTCGGCCGGCGCCGGGCTGGCAGTCGCGTCCCAACTCGGACCCGTCGGAGAGGAGCTGACCGACGCCGTGCAGAGCGCGTTCGCCGTCGGCCTCTCCGACGCCACGGTCGCAGGCGCAGCGATCGCCGTGGCCGCTGCACTGTTCACGGCCTGGCGAGCTCCGCGTCGGGAGACTCCGAGCACGCCTGAACTCGAAGAGGCGAGCCCGGTCGACCCCGCCACGACCGTCTCCGATCAGCGCGTGCCCGAACTCGTCGTATGACCTGCGCCCGCAGAATTCGTTTGCGCCGTCGAGGGATACTGTCCGCATATGAAGATCCGGGTGCTCGGCCCGATCGAGGCCGCGAGTTCGGCGGGCGAGCGGGTTGCCGTGCCTGGCAGCAAGTTGCGGGGGCTCATCGCGATCCTCTCGCTCGAAGCAGGGAGCACGGTGACGACGCCTCGCCTGATCGAGGCGCTGTGGGGGGACCAGCCAGTCAATGGCCCGAATGCCCTTCAGGTGCTCGTGTCGAAGTTGCGTCGGAGCCTCGGCAACGTGGGCGAGGCGGAGCTGATCCTCACCAAGCCATCCGGCTACCAGCTCGATGTACTGCGCGACCGGGTCGATGCACTCCGCTTCGAGGCGCTGCTCGCCGACGCGACAGCGAGTCAGGGTGACCACCTCGCTGCAGCCGCAGCGCTGGGGGCAGCGCTCCAGCTCTGGACGGGCACTGCGCTCGCTGACGCGCCGGACACCGACATGTTCGCCAGACTGCGCACTCGGCTCGAGGAGCTGCACCGCGTCAGCGTCGAGGACCTCGTCGATGCCGAGCTCGCATTGGGCTATCACCAACGCCTTGCGCCCCAGCTGGAATCACTGGTCGCAGCGGAGCCACTGCGCGAGCGACGATGGGGACAATTGATGCGTGCGCTCTACGGATCAGGCCAACAGGCCGCCGCTCTGAGGGCCTACCAGCGAGCGCGCGACCACCTCATCGAAGAGCTCGGCATCGAACCCAGCATCGACCTCCGCCGGCTGGAGGCCGCCGTCCTCGCGCAGGACGAAACGCTGCTGGGTCCCCCGGCACCAACGTCGCCCGGAGCTCCGATCGGCGAGGCCTTCCGGCGCCGGGGCAACCTCCGACATCCAGTCGGCGCCTGCATCGGTCGAGAGGAGGAGGTCGAGCGACTGGTGGCGCTCGTTGAAACCAACCGCCTCGTGACGCTCACCGGCCCAGGCGGGGTCGGCAAGACACGGCTCGCGAACGAGCTCGGCGTCGCGGTGATCGCAAGCATGCGCGGCGGCGTGTGGTGGGTGGAACTCGCTTCCGCTCGCGACAGCAGGGACGTGCTCTCGGCGCTCGAGCGGGCGTTGCAGCTCGAGTCGAGTGGCGGGGCGACGCCAGAAGAAGGCATCGCCGAGGTAGCGCACGCGATCGGTGACGGAGCCACGGTCCTGGTGCTCGACAACTGCGAGCACCTGCTCGGCACTGTCGATCTCCTGGTCGAGGAGCTACTCGGGCGATGCCCCGACCTCCGACTCGTCGCCACCAGCCGCGAAGGTCTCGGCGTTCGCGGCGAATTGCTCTACACCGTTGGGCCACTCCCGATCGCGGCGGCCGTCAGCCTGTTCGAACAACGGATCGCCGGACTCATCGCTGACGGCGATGCCGAGACCGAGGTCATCGCCGAGATCTGCGAACGACTCGATCGGCTGCCGCTCGGACTCGAGCTCGCAGCCGGACGAGCTCGACACATGCGCCTCGGCGAGATTCTCGAGCGCCTCACCGACCGGTTCGAACTGCTACGAGACGACGCACGTGTTCCCCGTCCGCACCAGCGAGACCTGCAGGCAGTCGCCGACTGGAGCTTCGAACTGCTCGATCAACCGGAACGGATCGTGTTCGAACGGCTGTCGATCTTCTCCGGAGGCGCCACCCTCGCAGGCGCTCGCGCTGTCTGCTCCGACGACGCTGTCCCTGAAGACCAGGTGGAGCGTCTCCTGGACCGGCTCATCGACAAGTCCCTGGTGTACACCGACCGCTCGCGGCCCGAGACCCGGTACAGGATGCTGCAGACCCTGTCCGACTACGCCTCGAACCGTCTCATCGCGCGCGGTGGCGGCGATGACGCCCGCCGAGCCCACGCCCTGTGGGTCTGCACCCTGGCCGGCTCGGTCCAGTTCGGCGCAAGCACCAATGGTCCGCTGATTGCGCGCATCCACGACGAGGACGCCGCGGTTCGAGACGCCGTCGGCTGGGCACTCGAGACCGATCCTGTTGTGGCGCTGGAGATCTGCTCGATGCTCGCGCCGTTCTGGTTTGGAACTATGCGGGCGTCGACCGGATGGGAACTCCTCTCCCGAGCGCTCGACGCCGCCGGTGATGCCGACCTCCAGCTGAGGTCGTCGGCGCTCAGCTGGGCCATCGTCTTCAGCACCATGCAATACGAACTCGACGCTGCCGACTGCTTCGCCGAGGAAGCGATGGCGTTCGCCCAGGCGTCCGACAACCCCGAACAACTCGGGCGGGTCTGCTTGGCTCGGGCGCTCGCAGCGGGATACCGCGCCGACGACGAGGCTGGCAGCTGGGCAGCCCAGGCACGAGCGAACTTCGAGCTGGCTGGCTCTCGCCTCGGGCTCGGGCACGTGAGCCTGGCCACCGGAGCAGCGAGTCTGCTGGCAGATGACCTCGACGGTGCCGTGGAGGACCTGCGAGCCGCAATGGAGGCATTTCGCACCGAGCAAGATTACCTCGGGCTGATCTTGGCCGTCAGCCGTCTCGGCGAGGCGGCATGGCGCGTCGGCGACATCGAACTGTTCGCTTCCACCCATGCCGAGCTCCTCGACCTCGGACGATCGAGTCGGTCTTCCGGGGTGGTCACGGGAGCCACTGCCCGACTGGCGCTGGCCTTCCTTCACCGAGGAGACGTCGACGAAGCGCAGGCGCTCGCCGACCGTGCCCTGAACTCGAGTAGCGACAGCTTCATGCCCGTGATCAACGGCTACGCGTTCAAGTCTGCCGGTCTGGTCAACCTGGCGCTGGGCCACGTCGACGCAGGCCGAGCGCACCTGCACCAGGCGATCGACGCGTTCGAGCGGGGAACCGGCGGACTCGGCACCGGACAGGCAGCACTCTGCTGGATCGACATCAGCGGGTCGCACTACACGGCCGGCGAGGTGGCCGATGCACGACTCGCTGCCAACGCTGCGGTCGACCGTGCGCGAGAGTCGGGAGATCCGTGGGTGCAGCGGGAGGCCTCTGACCAAGTGGATCTCGTCGGGGCCCGTCCAACGACCTGAACAGCGGACTCCGATCAAGACAAAGCACCACGTAGCGTTCGGTCAGACGGTGTGATCAGCTCGTCGAAGTCGACGCGATCGTCGTATCCGATCGAAGGCACTCAGGCGCTCTGATCGGCGGCCGGCAACGCGCCGTCCCCATCCCGACCATGTAACGGTTATTCGCCCTTCGAGCGGATACCTCGGTCGTCGCCGAGTTGGAAGTTCTCGACTTCGGGGTCGCCACCGAGTGCGAGGTAGATGGCGAACATTGCGACCCACGCCAGGAGCAGGACCGCCGAGACGCACGAGAGGAGCACGATCGGGGCGGGACGGAACGCTCCGATCGTGATGGCCACGACGGCGGCGATGCCAAACGTCGGACCGACCCAGCGCTGCATACCCGAGGGGAACTCGTCGACGGGAAGAGCGGTGCACGCGATGCTCACGGCGCCGAGCGTGATCGCTACCGAACCGGTCAGCAGCCACGCGGTGGGGCCGGGTGTGTGGCGGTCGTGGGCGTGTTCGATGATGCTCACCATCGCCGCGCCACTCGCCGCGATGGCCATCGCCAAGGGCAGATGGGCGACGAGCCAGCTGGCCAAGCGATGACCTCGTTGGCCGGGCACGCGGCGCCCGAGCATGTCGAAGTAGTTCCACCAGATTCCCATGGCGATCGTCAGGCCGAGCATTCCGGTGGCGACCGTCGTGACGTCGCGGTGCTCCGCGTCGCTGATGCCACCCACGACGCCGACGACCAACTCGCCGAGCACGATGATGGTGAACAGTCCCATCCGCTCGACGAGCGACGCGGTGACACCTTCGCCGAATCCCTCGGTGTGATCCGTCGAGAGGAGCAGGTGGCTGCCGATGACCCAGCAGACGACGACCACGGCCCACAACACGAGGCGCCAGGTGTTGCCGACGAAGGCGCTCGCCAGCACGACTGCCGTTGAAGTGACCATGCCGATGAGGTAACGAATTGTCGTCGGCCGATAGCGCCGATCGGTGTCGACGCGATGCACCTGCCACCACTGCCACGTCAACAAGGCGAACAGGATGCTGTAGACGATGGCGAAGCCTTGCCCGTCGTCGCCTGCGGCTTCCCCGGCGAACACGGCGAGTAACGCGAGCAGACCCATCTGCATGAAGATGTAATTCCGGCTACGCCCGTCCTCGCGGCCGTGCAACTCGTGCCACAACGTGCCGTTGAACCACGCCAACCAGATCAATCCGAACACAACCGCGAACTCGAAGATGCTGCGTCCGGTGATGTGGGCTGCGAGATGATGCGTCGTGCGCCCGATCAACACCACGTAGACGAGGTCGTAGAACAGCTCGAGGAAACTGACCTCACGTGAGGCGATGACCTCGCCATGACGTCGCGGTGGCGTACGAAACCAGGTCCTCATCCCGTAGCGGATCCGCTGACGGCCGACCTGGCCCATCAGCGAGTTGGACGCCGAGTCCGCCGCCTCTTCGTCGAGCGGCTCATCGCGGTCGTCAGGCCTCGCCACGGCCACATCTTCGCGAGTGTTCATCGGTCATGGGAGACTGGGCATCGTGTGGTCCTCCGAAAGATTCAACGCATCGTGAGCGAGGACGGAGACTCGGCGGACGTGGTGGACAGTCGCGACGTCGCCGAGAGCATCGCGGTAGCGGGAAGCATCGGCGTCGCTGACAGTGTCGCCGTGGCTGGCAGTCGAGCGACTGCGGGCAGCGTCGCCGTGGCTGGCAGCGTCTCGACCGTCGGGAGCGTGGCCGTCGCGGGAAGTGCTGGCGACCGCCGGGAGCGTGGCCGTGGCGGGCAGTGCTGGCACCGCCGGGAGCGTGGCCGTGGCAGGCAGTGCTGGCACCGCTGGGAGCGTGGCCGTCGCGGGCAGTGCGGGTACCGCCGGGAGCATCGGTGTCATCGGCAGCTTGCTCACCATCTTTGGCGTCGGTATCCGTAACTGCGTCGCCACCGTCGCGTGCATCCGCTGCCGTCGCTGCGTTGCCTGCGTCGCGTGCATCGACTGTGTGGACTGCATCGGGTGCGTCGGATGCGTCGGGCTGCGTGGCGCGGTGGGCCGACGCAACGTCCGTGCTTCGAACTGACAGAACCGGGGAATTGCTACTCGTCGATGCTCGCCGCCGCGGCGACGATGGCATCGATTGTGGCCTGTGGCTGGGAAACCATCGAGACATGCGATGCGGCGACCTCGGTGATCGTGGAACCGGCCCGTTCCGCCATGGAGCGTTGCGTGTCGGCCGGGATGACACGGTCGTCGGTTCCCACGACCGCCCAACTCGGAATCGACTTCCACGCCGCCGCTTCGGTGGGTGCGATGTTCGCCCCGAGAGCGATGGGACGTTGAGCAGCGGCGATCAACCAGCGGTCTGCCTCCGACAGATCCTGAGCGAACGAATCGTGCACCGTCGACGGCTTGAGGAAGGCTTCCACGTCGCCCTCCGGTGATCCGGGGTAGCCGCCGAGGTCGAGTACCGACGTGGGGTCGGGCACGTCGAGCGCTGAACCGGAACCTCCGAGGATGGTGAACACGTTCTCGCCGACGTCGGGAATGAAGGCGTTCACATAGACGAGGGCTTTGACGTCGCCGCCGTTCGCCGCGGCGTTCGTGATGACCACCCCTCCGTACGAGTGGCCGACGAGCACGACCGGACCGACGGTGCGCTGCGCCAAGAACGACGACACGTAGGCGGCGTCCGCGGCGACCCCACGCAACAGGTTGGGCGGTGTCAGCACCGTGAACCCGTCAGCCTGCAACGCGGTCGAGACCGCATTCCAACTCGATCCATCCGCCCAGGCACCATGGACAAGAACAATTGTCGGCTTCGTCATGTCGTCATTTTCCACACCGCGAACAACTCGTCTCGCGAACGCCACGCCAGCGGCCGATGCGGTAGTGGTCGAAGCGTCCGAACCCGGTTCAATCCTTCTTCGCCGCGGACACGTCGACACAGACGATTGCCGTGTTGCCGTCCTGGTCGGCGATCACGGTGAGCGAGGGCGCGTTGCTCTCATCGACGACGGTCCCGCCCACGGCGAGGGCGGCGGCGATGCGTTGCCCGGCCACCTCGGGCGCCACATAGACCTCGATGTGGAACCGCTGGCGCGGGGTCTCGTCCTCGTCGGCGTCCCCGAACCACAGGTTCGGTACCCGTCCCGTGGCGTCCCGGATTTCGTCGCTCGGGGACCCCCGGCCCTGGGCCTCGGCGCTCCCGGTCAGCAGCGCGGCCCACACCGGGGCGATCGTTGCGGAGCGCGCCGTGTCGAGGCCGAGCTCGATCTGGCTGACCGAGGCCGGGTCGGCGTCGACGCTGTGATCGGCGGCGATCTCGGTGATCCGTCGCGCGAGGTCGACGTCCTGCTGGGTCACCCATTCGACGACGTGTTCGGTGCCCTCGCCGTCGCGGTAGATGGCGTCGTCGCTGACCAACTCGAGGTAGACGTACCCATTGCCGATCGACACGCGCGGGTGGTGGCCGAGCGAGTCGCCCGCCTCGCCAACCGCGGCCACGAACCGTGCGCCGGAGCCGAAGTCGTCAACCATGTAGCGGGCATGCAGTCCCTGGGCCAGCTTGCGCCAGTCGGTCAGGTTGGCAGCGGCGATCTGTTCGCCGTTCAGCATGTCCATGGTCGGAAAGTTTGTCACGACGCCGCCGACCGTCGCGGCGCGACGCGCGATGATTCGGATCATGCACGTGGACGACCTGCCGTTCGTCGATGAGCACGTCACGTCAGTCGCCGCGAGCGCCGACACGGTGTGGCAGGTCCTCGTGGACCGACCTGGGCCGTCAGTTCTCGCGCGGGCCTGCAACCGCGTTCGCGCGTGTTGTCGGTTGTGCCGAGGTCGCGGCGTCGGGACCCCGGCCCCTCGTCGAAGGCTCGACGCTGCCCGGCTTTCGAGTCGTGACCATCGTCCCGCTCACCGAGATCGTGCTCGACGGAAGTCATCGGTTCTCGACCTACCGTCTCACGTTCCGAGTCGATCGGGTCAGCTCGAGCGAGTCGCGGCTACGGGCGGAGTCCCGAGCGTCGTTTCCCGGTATCGCCGGGGAGAGCTATCGGCGTGTCGTCGTCGCTTCGGGCGCGCATGCGATCCTCGTACGGCGCCTCCTGAGCGGCGTGCGACGCAAGTCCGAACTTGCCGCCGACACGCTTTCGTCCTGAGCACCTTGTCATGACCGAACGCGAAGAACACACTCGCGAATGGCGACGCACTCGAGCCCGCGACGGCCGGCGGATGTCGGCTCGGAGCTTCGAATTTCGTCCGCTGAACGGCACCGCCTGAACCGTGCCCGCCGAAGTGCGCCGCTGTCACCTCCCAGGCAGGTCAGACCACCGGTCCGGCCTCCCTTGTACCTTGGTCATAGTACCTCTACCTTGGTCGTAGGTCCCACACTCCGAGCGGGCCACGCCCGTCGTCCGCCGGCTGCATCCGATCAAGTGGGGTGAATCGGAGTCCTCGGGGATCAGCGGGTGTCGGCGGATCGGGCTGGTGACCGTGCCAGCGGCTTCGCGGCGACGACCGTCGCGTGATTCTTCTGCCGACGGCAAGTGCATGACCTCGACGGCAACAACCACTTTGAGCGCCTCATGGTCGTAGGTCGAAATGTCGATTGTCGCCCGCACGTGCGGGTCTCATACTGCGACCCGTCCAATCAAACATTTCGTAAGGAGACACCAATGTCGTTCAAATCGCCCCGCCTCGGCACTCGCATTTTGGCGTGCACGATCGGCCTCGTCAGCCTCGCCGGCCTCGGCGCAGCCGGCTCAGCGCATGCTGCCGACCCAGCGAGTCTCTGCCCCACCGACACGACCATCTATGCGCCGAGCGAGATCCTGGCGACCAACCAGGTCGGCTCGGCGGGCTGCGTGACGATCAGCATCAACGCGGCCGGGGGAGCGAAGATCGCGTGGGTCGAGACTCAGCCCGGCTGGACCTACAGCATCAAGAGCGCCGGCGGCACCAGCAACGGAAGCCGCATCCAGATCGAGTTCGTCAACAAGGCGACCAGGGCCAAGGCATCGCTGCGTTGGGAGTCGGGCAAGGTCGTCATCAAGTAGGCGCAGGCTGTGCCGCGCGCCCGCCGGGGTCGTGGCGCCCTCGACAGGCCGGGTCGGCGAGCGTCTCGCGAAGTGAACGTCGAGTACCATCACGTCGTTGAACGAGCATCGGCCGGTGGAGATCGAAACGATCGATGCACCTGACCCGGACGTGTGAGCAGGCTCACCGGACCGCGTCGGCGGGCCAACGCGTTGTTGATGCGTGTCTATGGGCCGTGGGCGATACGTCGCGTTCGGCAGCAGCGCTCCTACCGGTGGCGTGGCTTGACCTTGACGGTCCCGACGGGCGTGTTCCATCCGGGGCTGTTCTTTTCCAGCGGCGTGCTGGCGACCGAGATCGAGCAGCGCCGACCGGTCGGGCTGACCGTGCTCGATGTCGGATGTGGAAGCGGTCTGCTGTCGTTGGTCGCGTCGCGTGCGGGCGCGAGCGTCACCGCTGTCGACATCAACCCTGAGGCGGTGCGCGCCACCGCCGCCAATGCCAGCGCCAACGACCTGGCTGTTGAAGCTTTGCAGTCCGACCTCTTCGCCTCGTTGGTCGGGCGCAGGTTCGATCTGGTGGTCGTCAACCCACCGTATTTCGCCAAGGATCCCGCCGACGACGCCGAGCGGGCGTGGTTCGCCGGAGCGGATCTCGGCTACTTCGAGCAGTTCTTCTCCGGCCTGGGAGACCATCTGGTCAATGCCCCGCATCCAGGCAGGGCGCTGATGGTGCTCAGCGAGGGGTGCGACATGGGTGTCATCGCCTCCGCCGCTGATCGCCACGGTTTCCGCATGGCGGTCACCGCACGACGACGCGTGTGGCTGGGCGTCCAGGTCGTGTGGACGATCGACCAGCGAGGTCCCGGCCAGATCTGACATCCACTCAGATCGGCGACTCGACCATCAGATCGGCGGCTGCCCGCGTCGGTTGTCCGATCCGATCGGCGGGATCGGCCCGTTCGTAGGGTTCGCCCCGTATGGTGATCGGCCCGTATGGTGATCGGCCCGTATGGTGATCGGCCCGTATGGTGATCGGCATGGCTGCGTCCGGACACCGGCCGTCGGTCTTCGTGATCGACGACGATGACGATGTGCGCGCGTTCATTCGGAGGCGCCTCGAGGCGAACAACTTCAGCGTCGGCGAAGCAGCCTCAGGCGAGGAGGCGTTGCGTCGGGTGGACGAGTCGATCGACCTCGTGATCGTCGATCTCGGCTTGCCGGGCATCGACGGCTTCACGGTCGTGCGATCACTCCGCGAACGCTTCACGATGCCGATCATCATGGTCACCGCGGCGGCCGACGAAGGCGACCGCGTGCTCGGTCTGGAAATCGGCGCGGACGACTACGTGGTCAAACCGTTCCTTCCCCGCGAGTTGGTGGCGCGGGTCCAGGCGGCGCTCCGGCGGGCGTCGACACGCACGACGGAGCCATCGCCGCAGCGACACTTCGCGGTCGGTGATGTCGTGCTCGACGCCACCGCCGCGAGGCGCGCCGTGGCGACCGGGTCCTGTCGATGACGAAGCGTGAGTTCGACTTACTGCTGTTCCTGGTCATGTCCCCGCGGCAGGCGTTCACGCGCGAGCAGTTGTTGCGCAACGTGTGGAACGCGGAGCCGGGCTGGCAGGATCCCGCAACGGTCACGGAGCACATCCACCGGCTCCGCCGCCTGATCGACGTCGACCCTGCCATTCCGTCGCGCCTCGTCACGGTGCGTGGCGTGGGATATCGCTTCGACCCGTGACGACGAACCGCCACCGTCCCACACTGCGTGACTTGTCGACACGTCGACGTGGTGATCTGTTGATCAACCGTTGATCACCGATTGATCCCCGTCCGAGATCCGTCATCTTCAATCGGGCTCTGCCGTTGAGCAGCCCGCCCGACTCGGATTTCGTCCCCGGGTCTGTGTTGCTCGACACAGCGGCTGACGTCGGTGCGGCCGGACCGGACAACCTGTTCGGACGAGGTCGCATCGATGTCGCCGCAGCGACTCGGTGGACCGAACTGGCGCGGGGTCTTCGCGCGCGCACTCTGACGGGCCACGCGCCCGGTTGACATCGTCGGCGGAACGTGTAATCTACAACCAAATGGTTGTAGAAATTCTCGAACCCGACAAGCAGACCGACCGGCTGTTTTTCGCGCTCAGCGATGCAACACGGCGCGACATCGTGACGCAGACGCTCGACCGTGAGCGCTCCGTCAGCGAACTCGGCCGCCTGTATCCGATCAGCCTCACCGCGGTACAGAAGCACGTCGAGGTCCTCGTCGTCGCCGGGCTGGTCTCGAAGCACCGCAGCGGACGGGAACAACTCGTGCGCGGCGAGGTCGACCAACTGCGCCGCGTACACGAACTGCTCGATGAACTCGAAACGCTGTGGCGGGCGCGCCTCGACCGTTTCGAAGATGTCCTCAATGAAACCAATGGAAAGGAAGACGAATGACCGTTTGGAATGTCGACAAGAACGCAGAGGCCAAGACGATGGTCATCACTGCGGAGTTCAAGACGTCCATCATCAACGTGTGGCGGCTGTGGGCAGACCCGCGCCTCCTCGAGCGGTGGTGGGGTCCGCCAGGATTCCCGGCCACCTTCGAGCATCACGACCTCACGCCGGGCGGCACGATCACCTACTTCATGGCCGGCCCCGACGGCGGCGACAGGTTCGACAGCACCTGGAACGTGGTCGAGGTCGACGCCCCGACCCGGCTCGTGGTCGAAGACGCCATCGTCGAAGATGACGGAACGCCCAGCGACGGCAATTCCATGACTCGGATGGAGATCGACATCGAAGCGGCAGGCGACACGACCCGCATGATCCTCACCACGCACTTCGACTCGCTCGTTGGCATGGAGCAAGCGATCGCCATGGGCGTACTCGAAGGCATGAAGGCCTGCATGTCGCAGATCGACGCCGTGCTCGCCGAGGTCGCCGCATAGCGGGACAACTTCCACTCGCTTCTCCGTAGGGTCACTCGACGCCGGGGTTCGCGTCAGACGAGCAGGCGCTGCCACGGGTGGTCGGCGGCGAGTTGGCACGCGAGGAAGTCGCGCTGGCTTGCGTTCAGGGTCGGGATCACCTCGGCGGCGTCGACTAACACTGCCGAGTCCCAGGGAAGCTGAACGGCGGCGTCGCGGCGGTAGATCCAGCTCTCGTTCGACCCCTCGCCGATCGTCACGTCCAAGATCCAGGGTGCAAAGGCGTTGAGACGGCACCACAGGTTGTTCTGGTGTCGGTCGATCTCGAGGGCCTCGCCACGCCACGGCGTGAGTCTCGCCAAGTCCGCTGCACGTGGAGCTCCAGGGCGCGCCCGCCGCTGATCCACCATCGAAAGGGGGCCGAGGTGAATGTCCGGACCGCAGCCTCGAGGGGGAGAGGTTCCCACGGACCGAGATCGGCGGACGACATCGACGCAACGTCATGACGTCGTCGGGCCACGACACCCGTAACAAGCGTCTCCCGAAGCGCGGGTGGGGTTTCTTCGAGGAATTTGTGTCCGACGCGACAGATTCGCGTTCGATGGTACGAAGACATTGGTATGGGGGTCGTCCCGATCGACGGTGTGAGGAGTCAGGTGCTGCCGGAGCAGTTCTCGGCGTTCTATGACGCAGCGTTTCGCGACGTGCACCGCTACCTACTCCGCGCTGTTCTCGGCGACCACGCGCTCGCCGAGGATCTCACCCAGGAAACGTTCGTGGTGGCACTCGTCGCAGCCCGCAGCGGCCGTTCGGAGGCGATGTCCATGGCCTGGCTCATGGGAGTGGCCCGCCACAAGATGATCGATCACTATCGCAAGTCGACGCGAGACGAGCGCCGCGCCTCGCTGCTCATGGCCGGCACGAACGAGGGCGACGAGTTCGAGTCGCTCGCGGACCAGGAGCCCGCTCGAATCGTGCACGCACTTCGAGCGTTGAGCTCCGAGCACCGGCTCGTACTCGTGCTCAAGTACCTCGATGACCTCACCGTCCAACAACTCGCCAGCGCGCTCGACAGGTCACCTCAGGCGATCGAGTCGCTGCTGGCACGCGCCCGTCGGGCACTGATCCGCCAGGTCCAGGAGACCGCATGATGATCGACAATCCGATCCGAAAGGCGTTCGAGTCGATCGACGACGACGCGACCGACAAGTTCCGGGACGCATTGCGAAAGAGGTGTCTCGCCGAATTGATCGCCGGCGACGCGTCAGACCCCACGCGATCCGGTCGTTCGGCACCCGACGACCAGTTCGTTCCAATGAAGGAGATGTACATGTCGCCCATCGACCCGCATGCCAGCGACACCAGCAACCGACGCCGCCTGCTGGTGACCGCAGCAGCCGTGACTTGTTGTCGTCGGAGTCTCGGGCATTCTGCTCGCCAACAACAACAACACGACGATCAGAACTCGGCGCCGGCCGCAGCAGCCACCGCTGCCCCTGCGACGACGATCGCAGCAACGACCACCGTCGCACCAACACAGAATGTCAGCTTCGCGGTCGACTCGGCGCCCGGTATCTCGGTGTCGTTCACCGCGCCGCAGTCCTGGACTGTGCTCGAGGGGTGGACGGCCTACCTGCCGAGCACAGACGATCGCTCGGCACCGGCGGTCGTCGGGCTGGGTTTCGAACCGATCGGCAACATCTTCGCCGACGGGTGCCAGTGGGTGCAGCTCGATCCACCGGTCGGTCCGACCATCGATGACCTCGTCGAGGCCTGGACGAACCTGCCCTCCTTCGCCACAACCGACCCAGTCGACGTCACGGTCGACGGGTACGCCGGAAAGCAGATCGAGTTCACCGTCCCGGACTACACCGGGGAAGATTGCCGGGAGAGCCACTTCGGCCTTTGGTACACGGGACCAGATCCGCTCCCCGGAACGGTGCCACCTGGCTACTGGGCCCAAGGCCCCCAACAGCACATCCAGCAATGGATCGTCGACGTCGACGGCACACGCCTCGTGATCTTTGCCGGCATCTTGCCGAGCGCCTCACCACAGGATCGAGCCGCCCTCGACGAGGCCCTGGCGTCGATACAGATCGGCTGACCCATCGCTCGCGCCCGACGCTGGCCCGCCGCGGCCGCACCAGCACAGCCCCGGGGCCTCGTGGTCGACGGGTCTGACTCAGAGCGGTGAGCGCCCCGGCGAACTCCCATAGTGGAGAGCTCCTGGTGTCGGTCGATGTCGAGCCGACGTCCGGCATTCGACGTCCGACGGAGCACATAGTGTCGTTGGTCCATTGCCCCGCGAACCGCCATGGGGGAACACTGGTGGCACCCGAGAGGAGAAACCGTGCCCACACCAGATCGGATCAGAAACGTCGTGCTGCTCGGGCACAACGGAAGCGGTAAGACGAGCCTGGCGGAGGCCATGCTCTTTCGGGCGGAGGTGACCAGTCGCCTCGGCTCGGTCGATCGGCGCGACACGGTGATGGACCACGACCCTGAGGAACGAGAATTCGGCCAATCGATCTCGCTGGCGGTGGCGTCGTTCGACTGGAACGGTCACCGCCTCAACCTGATCGACACGCCAGGCTACGCGGACTTCCGTGGCGAGGCGATGCTCGGTCTCGCCGCCGCCGACCTCGCTGTGTTCGTCATCGACGGCGTTGCAGGCGTGCAGTCCCAGGATGTCGTGCTGTGGCGGCTCGCCGCGTCGATGGGTATGCCGCGCCTGCTGTTCATCAACAAGCTCGACCGGGAGCGCTCGTCGTTCGACCGAACCTTGGCGCAGGTCCGCGAGACGTTCGGCTCGCACGCCGACCCCACCGAGCTACCGATCGGCGCGGAGTCCAGTTTCCACGGCGTTGCCGATCTGCTCACCCACCACGCCTTCGTCTACGACAACGGACGCGCCGAAGACGCCGCCGTGCCCGACGAGCTTGCTGACGCGGAGCGGGTCGAGCACGAGCACCTCGTGGAGGACGTCATCGAACTCGACGACGCGGCGCTGGAGGAGTACCTGTCCGGCAACGAGCCGTCGGCCGAGCAGCTCGAACAGCTGCTCCACGACGCACTCGACGGCGCGCTCGTCTTTCCCGTGTTGTGCGGCTCGGCGACCACCCTGGTCGGCGTTGACCAGCTCGCCGACTTCATCTGTCGTGTGGGTCCGGCGCCCGGCGACAGCGGCCCGACCACCGTCGACACGCCTGCCGGCACCGTCGAGGTCGCGCCCGATCCGGCTGGACCCCCGATGGTCCTCGTGTTCAAGACCTCGCTGAACGAGTTCCTCGGGCAGATCTCGGTCTTCAGGGTGATCTCGGGCACGGTGCGAACCGACGACATCCTCGTCAACTCCCGCACCGGGGCGAAGGAACGCCTCCACAATCTGATCTCGCTCACCGGCGGATCACAGACGCACGTCGACCGGGTCGGTGCCGGCGACATCGCTGCCACCACGAAGCTCGAGGACACCTGCACCGGCGACACCCTCGCACCCGACGGCACGCCGGTGACCGTCGCCGCGCCGGAGCTCCCTCGGCCCGTCTACCGGGTCGCGATCACCGCTGCCAAGCAGTCGGACGAAGACCGGCTGGCGACCACGCTGCACCGTCTCGTCATCGAGGATCCGACGCTCTCCGTGAAGCACGACGCGTCGACGGGGCAGACGTTGCTCGGAGGCGCCGGCGAGACCCACGTGCGGGTGGCGCTGTCGCGTATCGAGCGCGCGGGCGTCGACGTCGACGTGGACGACATGCGGGTGCCGTACCGCGAGACGCTCGCCGGCAGCGTGGAGGTCGAGGGGAGGCACAAGAAGCAGAGCGGCGGCCATGGCCAGTTCGGTGTCGCTACGGTGCGTTTCGAGCCGCTTCCCGAGGGTTCCGGTTTCGAGTTCGACAGCGAGGTGAGCGGCGGGGTGATCCCGAAGAACCTCGTGCCGGCCGTCGGCTCGGGCATCCACGAATCGATGGGGCGCGGCGGCCGATACGGCTTCCCGATCGTCGACGTACGCGCCGTCTGCACCGGCGGCAAGCATCACTCGGTCGACTCCTCGGAGATGGCTTTCAAGATGGCCGGATCACTCGCGCTCAGGGAGGCGATCGCCGAGGTGGGCGTCGAGGTGCTCGAACCCGTGAGCGCGGTTCGCGTGCACGTCCCGGCCCACTACCACGGTGAGGTCCTCGGCGACCTCAACGCCCGCCGCGGCCACATCATCGGCAACACCACCGATGACGACGGCGATCACACCACGATCGAGGCGCTCGTCCCGACCGCTGAGATCGTCCGCTACGCAATCGACCTCCGCTCGATCAGTGGCGGAAGCGGCTCGTTCGAGGCCGAACATCACGGCTACCAGAAGCTGCCGGCGAACCTCGTCGCTGCGGTGGCGGCGCAGGTCGAACAGGACGCTCGCAACGTCGGGGCAAGGCGTCGGCCGGGGCGCGGCTGAACACGCCTGACCGTTCCTCGATCGGCACGTCAGGGTTGGACGCCGACGATGAACGTTGCGATGGTCCTCGCCCGTCAACGGATCATGCCCGCACAGCACAACGGTTCCCGACCCCTCCACGCCAGCCGGCCGCAGCAGGAGCTCACGGGCAGACTCGAAGTCGGGCGAGTTCCGGTAGTAGCCGTCGCCACTCGAGCGGTCATAACCCTTCTCGCGGGCATCACGCCACGGCTTCTTGAAGTCGTCGAACGACGCCCGCACCGTGGAGCGCCCGTGACGCCGTACCGCGGCGGCGAGCTCGTGAGCAAAGCTCGTCTTGCCGCTCGCCGTGTAGCCGTCGACCACGACCCGGATCCTCCCGGGCCGGACCGCGATGACGCGGCGAGCGACCTCATCGATCAGCTCGGACCGCACACTCGAAGCCGCATCGGGCGTTGGCTGGCTCCACGACGACACCGACTCAAACGCCTCAACGCCCACACCCTCATCCTGCCCGAGCAGACGGGCCCGACGCGCTGCCCATCGGCACGCCGCATACAGTTTCGATCAGCGGCACCCTTTGCGCGAAAGGACGTGTGCGATCATGCGAGAACTCCTCGTCGACTTCATCACCTCTCTCGACGGCTACGCATCCGGGGAAGGCTGGCCGGGTTTCTGGGGGCTCGAAGGGCCTGAGTACCTCGCCTGGCTGGGTGAGCAACCGGAGGTCACCTATCTGATGGGAGCGAACACGTACCGGCTCATGTCGGGCTTCGCAGCCGGGGAGATGCCAGAAGGAACGGACGAGTTCACGGCTGACGAAACGGAGTCGGTCGACGCGCTCACGCGAGCCTCGAAGGTCGTATTCTCCTCCTCGCTCCAAGATCCGCTCGCGTGGGCGAACTCCACGCTCGTACCCACCGACCCGGTCGACGCCGTTCGGGCGATGAAGGAGTCCGGCTCCGGACTCCTGAGCACGATCGGAAGCCTCAGCCTCAGCCGGTCACTCCTGCAAGCCGGACTCGTGGACCGGTTTCGTGTCGTGATGTTCCCAGTCATCACCGGCGCCACCGGAGCCGAACGGATCTACGACGACTATCCCGACGTCGCGCTCGACATGGTCACGAGCGGCACATTCGACAACAGCATCCAGATGGTCGAATATCGCCCTCGCGTGCTCGAGCACCCGCCCCTCCACCCCGACGCGTGACGTCGGCCGGCCGGAGCGCTGCCGCGGCGTCGTCTGGCGCGAACGGTCAGGATCGGCGGCGGGTGGGCTTCGGCGGGTAGAGGTCGGTGAGCGTGTCGAGAAGTTTGGGGAGCAGCGGGCTGAAGCGACCCTTGCCCCAGGGGACGCCCGGTTCGTTTGCCATGGCTTGGCCGATGACGCCGCTGACAATGACCGATGTGATCCAGAGCGCCTCGTCGGAGTCGGCTCCGGCGCCGAGCTGGCCTGCCGCCGCGGCATCGGCGAGCGCTTGGCGTTGGAGATTGACCATCTCGACGCTGGGGGCCATCGCCTCGGGTGTCGGCTCGAAGCCGGGGACCGGGTGCCAGAACAGGAGTTGAGCCGTTGCCTGGTTGGCGAGCGCCCAGCGGCCGCTGGCGTCGAGGCCGGCGGCGAGCGCATCGAGGCCCGGTTCGGCACCTGCCATCGCGGTGCGCATGATTTCGAGGTGGGTCCGCTGGCCGCGTTCGAAAAGGGCGTCGTAGATGGCGAGCAGCGAATCGAAGTACTTGTAGATCGACGGCGGCTTGACGCCGAGGCGACGGGCGACCTCTGAGAGGCTGAGGCCGTTGACGCCCTCCTCGGTGAGCACGTCACCGGCGATCGCGAGGATCTCTTCGATGGTCTCCTGGCGGCGCCGGGTTCGACGGTCGCCGGCGAGGGGGGTGGCGGCGGGGGCGGGCACCTTGGTCGACGACATGCTCTTTACTGTAGCCAAACCGTCTATTGACAGCAATGGCTAATAGTATTAGCTTCATCCACGTCGCCGAGGAGAAGGAAGAGAATCGATGGCACCGAAGAATCAGCATTGGTGGTTGACCGAGGACCACGTCGAGCTCGACATCGAGGCCAGCTCCGATGCCCTCTACGCAATGGTTTCCGACCTGCCCCGCATCGGGGCGTGGAGCCCAGAGTGCGAAAGCGTCGACTGGGAGGGCGACGTCACGGTTCCCGTGGAGGGAACCACCTTCATCGGGCACAACGCTGTGGGACCCTGGCGACGCATTCGCTATTCGCGCCACGGGCGGGTGCTGGTCGCCGACCCAGGACGTGAGTTCGCGTTCGTCACCGACGAAGGTGGCCGCGAGTCCACCGTGTGGCGCTACCGGTTCGAGCCGCGGGACGACGGCAGCACGAAGGTGACCGAGGGCTACGAGGTGCGCTGGATCCCGACTTGGGCTCGAATCCTCGACGTACCAACCAACCGCCACAAGTCACTGCTCAAGGGGATGCGCACCACCCTCGAGCGCCTGAAGTCGGCGGCCGAGGCCGAGCAGCGAGACGCGGCAACTCCCACCAAGGCGGGGGAACGGCGCGTTCATGACACTTCGATGATGCGATTGACGTTCGTCTGATCCGCCGGGGTTCACGCCGACGCGGGTGGCCTCGCGTCGCGGGTCGGGACGATCTCCACCTGCGCACGAGGAACGCTGGCTCGCAGCTTGGCGATCGCGTTCTCGATCTTCGGTTTGATGAACCGCCCGGGTGCGGCGCCGACGTCACCGTTGACATCCGGATCAGCGACGTACAGCACAACGTCGATGAGGTCCTGCTGCACGCCGAGGGATGCCGCGATCGGCCGATGGTCGACCTGCAGACCCTCGTCGCGCAGGAGCGAGTCGATGAGACCGATGGAGGATGCGCTGCCGCGATATCTGACCTTGAGCCCGTTCACGACGCCTGCTTCAAGGGGAACGGGTCTGCGCTACAGGGCGGGCACGCCCACCAATCCCCGAACGCTCTCGGCACGAGCCCGGAACCCGCCCGGAAGAAGCCGCGACAACGGCCACATTGGCACTGCCCCAGAAACGTTGCTGCTTCGCGCTCGGACGCAGCCAGCGCGAGCGATGGGGTTTCAGACGGTTGGTCGGGGACTGGCTGGTCGGGGACTGGCATGGCAGACGCTCCTGGCGGTTCTGGCAGAGGCGTCGAGCCTGCGTGCGGGGCGGCAACCGAACGTGGTCGTCCTGCCCAAACGCGTCGTCCCTACTGGGATGTGGTTTGTACTCTATCAGGGCCGCTGATGTGGGCGGGTGGCGGTCTCGTTGGCGTTCACGACGCGGGTGCTCTGTTGCGCTCCCATGCCGCCACGCGCTCGGTGTCTTCGTAGTCCTCCCACCGGAGCAGACGCCCCCAGCGGAGTTCGAGAAAGAGCACCGCGCGGTTGTTGTACACGTCGGCCGCTTCGTCGTCGCCGGGGATGAAATCGTGCACTCGTAGGGCGATGCGGGTGTTCCACGGGGGCCCGTTGACGAGGATGTCCTCGATCTGAAACTGGATGCCCTCGCCGACGACACGGTCGGCGAAGGCGGCGGCCTCGTCGAGTCCTCTGTGGGTGACGTGACGCTGTCGTCCGCGCTGCGCTGGTCGGAACATCGTCGCCCAGGAGTTCTCGCCCGGAAACGCGAGCTCGAAGTCGGGGTCTGCCATCTTGAGCATCAGCGAGTAGTCACCACCGTTCAACTTCTTGATGCTGTGTCGCAGCAACGCTCGGATCGAAGCCTTGTACATCGTGTCGCCTCACAATCATCGCAACGGACGCTAGAACGATCACTCTAGTCGGTCGACGCACGCATTAGAACGAAGGTTCTACACTCGTGGAATGGTGGACACCCGCGACCGGATCATCGTCGCAACCAACGAGCTGTTTCGTCGCCACGGGTACAACGGCACGACGCTCACCCAGATCTCCGAGGCGTCGGCTGCGACGATCGGCTCGATCTACCACTTCTTCCCCGGAGGCAAAGAAGCACTCGCGGTCGCCGTCATCGAAGCAACGGGTGCGGTGTACCGGGAGCTGTTCGAATCGATCGTCGCCGAGGCCGACGGCCCAGCGGCGGCGTACGCGGACTTCTTCAACGGAGCCGCTGCCGTCCTCGAGGAAAGCGACTTCATCGATCCGTGCCCCATCGGAACGGTCGCCCGGGAGGTCGCCAACACGAGCGAACCCCTCCGAGAAGCGGCCAAGCGCGCGTTCGACTCGTGGATCGACGCCGCGCACGCGCATCTCACCAGTGCGGGAATCTCGAGTGATGTCAGCCGGCGACCTGGCGATCGTCTTCGTGGCGACGGTCGAGGGCACGTTCGTACTGAGCAGGACACAGCGATCGACCGGACCGCTCATCGTCGCCGGTCGCCATCTCGCCGCGCTCGTCGAACGGGCCACCGAGGACGTCACTTCCTCACGCACGTAGCTGAATCGGTGGCCGGCAATGCCGGAGGTGCACAGACCCCGTTTGTCAACTAACGTTGACAACATGAGTGCGAAGACTGCGATCGGGACGAACGACGAACCACCGAGGGGCGTGCTGGCTGAACTTCGACGACTCGTCGGCGAACGTGCCCAACTCGAGAGACGCGAGGCGGTCTTGGTCAGGCGCGCCCGCAACGAAGGATTCGTGTGGGAGCAGATCGCGATGTCACTCGACGTGTCGCGCCAGGCCGTACACAAGAAGCACGCCGCTGGGCTGCTGCGGAAGCGATAGCCAGATGGTTCACATCGATGCAAAACTCGTGCGCCTATGACGGATCATTCACAGACCGGCTACGTGAATCCGTCCGGTGCGTTCAAACGCGATCAGCAATACCTCGACACACGCATCACCGCTGACGGGCGCGACGGCTTTCCGGTCGAGCCCGGGCGCTACCGGCTGATCGTGAGTCGGGCATGCCCGTGGGCGAACCGGGCGATCATCGTGCGGCGCCTCCTCGGGCTGGAGGGGGCGTTGTCGATGGGCATCGCGGGGCCCACCCATGATCAACGCTCCTGGCAGTTCGACCTGGACCCGGGTGGGCGCGACCCGGTGCTGGGGATCGAACGGCTCCGGGAGGCGTTCGAGCGACGCGAGCCGGGCTACACCCGGGGGATCACCGTGCCCGCGATCGTCGACATCCCCAGCGGTGCGGTGGTCACCAACGACTTCGCCCAGATCACCCTCGATCTTCTCGACCGAGTGGCGGGCGTTCCACCGGCCGGGGGCGCCGGAGTTGTATCCCGAGGCGCTCCGTGACGAGATCGATGAGGTGAACGGGTCTGTGTTCGCCGACATCAACAACGGCGTGTACCGATGCGGGTTCGCCGGCACCCAAGAGGCCTACGACAAGGCCTACACGCGGCTGTTCCGCCGGCTCGACTGGGTCACGGAACGACTGACACGCCAGCGCTACCTCGTCGGCGACACCATCACCGAAGCCGACGTGCGGCTGTTCACCACCTTGGCGCGCTTCGATCCCGTCTACCACGGGCACTTCAAATGCAACCGGCAGAAGCTGAGCGAGCAGCCCGTGCTGTGGGCCTACGCCCGGGACCTGTTCCAGACGCCCGGGTTCGGCGACACGATCGACTTCGACCACATCAAGCGCCACTACTACGAGGTCCACCTCGACATCAATCCCACCGGCATCGTCCCCGCCGGCCCAGACCTGGCCGGCTGGATGGAACCCCACGGCCGCGAGGCCCTCGGCGGACGCCCCTTCGGCGACGGCACCCCACCCGGTCCACCACTCCTTGCCGAGCTGGTGCCTGCCGACCACACGCCGCTGGGTTCGGCGGCTGGATAACGGCGGTGCGAGAATCACGTTTGGGGGAGACTCGTCCAGAGCGATCGGCGGTGACTCACATGCTGCAACCCGACGACTACTTCGATCCGGCCCGTTATGAGGTCGAGGCAGAACGCGTCCTCCGGGCGAGTTGGCTCCCGGTCTGTCGTGTCGATCAGGTACCGGACCCGGGTGACCGCTTCGCGGTGGTGCTCGCCGGCCGCCCGATCGTGGTGTCGCGCGGCAAAGACGGCGGGCTGCATGTGCTGGGCAACGTGTGTCAGCACCGCGGTTCGTTGATCGTCGAGGACGGACCGTCGAACGGTTCCTCACTCGTGTGCCCGTACCACCGGTGGGCGTATCGACCCGACGGCTCGCTGATCGGCGGCCCGCTCACCGAAGACCTCGACCTCGCGCACGTCTGCCTGCCGCGGATCCGCCACGTCGTGTGGGAGGGATTCGTGTTGGCCAATCTGTCGGGCGACGCACCTGATCCGAGCGGTCAATTGGCCGGCCTCACTGACCACCTTGCACCGTGGTCGTGGTCTGAACTCGTGACGGTTGGGTCGAGGACGTTCCAGTCCGATTGGAACTGGAAGGTGATGGTCGAGAACTGGATCGAGTGCTACCACCACCTCGGCAGTCACCGCACCACGGTGGAGCCATATCAGCCAGCCCGCACGACGAAGATCGTTCCGAACGGGACGGCGCCGTGGGTTGCGATGACCGTCGACACCGTCGCGGGTCTCGAGGGTGCGCCGGACACGTGGATCCCGGGCATGTCGCCCGAACAGTCGCGAGACCTCTCGGTCTGGTCGGCGTTCCCGTTGCTGCTCGGTGGCAGCAACTCGCGTTACGCGTTCTGGCTCCACGTCGTGCCGATCGACGTGGATCGCCACGACGTGACGTGGTACTTGCTCGCGCACGCCAGCCAACGGTCGGACTTCACCTCCGAGCGCGTCGACCGCGAGTTGGACATGCTTGCAACCGTCCACGCCGAGGACATGGCGGCGTGCCGGTCGGTGCAACGCGGCATCGAGTCGCGGATGATCCAAGAGTTCCGGCTGACGCCCCTCGAAGCGACGATCGCGACGTTCCACCAGTGGGTGTCAACAACGCGAACGTCCCGACGAACGAGGAGATCTTTAGGACCCGCAAGTCGCCCGCAATGGCACGGCTGATGGATTGTTGAATCAAGCTAAAGTCGGCGATCTCAAGGGGGTCCGCGATGATCGAATTCTCGGCGCACGCACACGCATTGCTCGGATCAGATGCGGTTGCACACGTCTGGACGAACAACCCCGACGGCACACCGCAGGTGTCGGTGGTCTGGATGATCGCCCGCGGAGACCAGATCCTGTTCGGGACCGACGCGAACAGTCAGAAGGCGAGGAACCTGGCGCGCGACGACCGCATCGTGCTGTCGATCGAAGACGTCGAGCGCAACGAACGCGGCTACCAGCGCCACCTGATCGTTCGCGGCAGCGCGTCCATCGATCCTGGACCTGATCCGGTGCTGATGGATCAACTGGCGAAGAAGTACCTGGGACTCGAGCGGCACCCACTCGCGGTGCGCGACTCGCCCTCGAGCGTCGTGGTTCGTGTCTCGATCGAACGGATCAGCGGCGTCGGTCCTTGGATCGACACCTGAGCGGCGCTCGCGGCATTGGAGTGTTGGTCGTTGACGTCGCGACGTCCGCCTGGAACACTCCCAACCATCAGCGGACGGGACTCGAGAGGAACAACTGTGCGGCATTGGAAGACGACCGGCGGCATTGCGGCGGCAATCCTGACTCTCGCCACGGTGGCGGTAGCGACGACCGGCACGGGGGCTCGGGCGGAGCCAGACGACCGGCTGCTGCCCGACATCGTCGAGGAGGTCCCGCACCACCTCCAGATCCAGAACACCCAGCAGGGCGAGTTCCTCCGTTTCAGCACCACGCACATCAACATCGGTGAGGGGCCACTCCAGATCCGCGGCGGTGACCAAGTCGCACCGTGCGTCATCGATGGCGTGTCGTACGCCCAGTGCACCCATGCCGTTCAGGAGTTCCTCGACGCCGAGGGCAACGTGGTCTCGAGTCAACCGGCCGGCGTCGCGCTGTTCCATCCCGAGCACAACCACTGGCATCAGGACGCGGTGGCAGCGTTCACCATCATCAACGAGGACGGCGACACCGAAGCGACCGGCACGAAGGTGACGTTCTGCCTCGTCGACGTCAAGCACTACGGCGAAACCGGAACCTTCAAGAAGGACTATCCGCGTACGTACTTCGAGTGCAACGGCGACCTCCAGGGCATCGCCCCCGGATGGGGAGACCAGTACCACCACTCGACGCCGGGCCAGGAGCTCGAGGTCACCGGTTTCCCCGCTGGCACGTACCTCCTCGAACACGACGCCGACCCGGAGGACCGCTGGCTCGAGTCGAACGAGTCGAACAACCACACCTGGGTGCGGTTCAAGCTCGAGCGCAAAGGGGCGAACGCGTCGGTCACCGTGCTCGCTACGTCCGACATGCATCCCTGACATCACCTGCGGCTACGGGGGCAACCCCTGACCGAGGGTCCGAGGCGAACGGAGCCGCGCGAATGGCTGACACTCCTGAGGCGTTCCACGACGAGTTCATCGATGCGTTCGTCCGAGGCGACGCCGACGCGTTGAAGGCGCTGTACCGAGATGACGCTCGATTCGTCTCCCCGGCCGCAGGTGTCGACGCGCACGGCCGGGCCGAGATCGATGACGCGTGGGACGCGTTGGTTCGGGCCGGCACCGTGCATCGCTTCGAGGTCTTGAGCCGAGAGGTCACGGTCGTCGAGGACTACGCCATTTGCCACATGCGGGCCATCGTTCATGGCCGATGGGCAGACGCCGACGAGGACATCACGATCTCACTGCGGTCCACCGAGGTCCTGCGCCGAAGCGACGACGGCCAGTGGCGGTACTTCATCGATCACGGGGCCTGACCCCGCAGGACCTACCGTTGATGTTGTGACGAGATCGGGTGTCCGCAACTGCGCCCTCGCGGCATTGTTGTTCGGGGCGTCGACTCCCGCTGCCTCGGTGATCGCGGCCGACATGAAGCCGCTCGTACTGGCGGGATTGTTGTATCTCGGTGCAGCGCTCGCCGTGTTGCCGTGGTGGGTCTCGCGTCGGCCGACTGCCGTGGCGTTGCGGGCGAACTCGGGTCTGTTGTCCTTGGCGATCGTGGCGGGGGGCGCGGTCGGTCCGGCGCTGCTCACTGCCGGCCTGGTGGACACGCCCGCCGCCACCGCCTCATTGCTGCTCAACATGGAGTTGGTCGCGACCGTCGTTCTGGCGGCGACGTTGTTCCGCGAGCATCTCGGGCGCAACATGATCCTTGCCGCGCTGCTCGTGACCGTGGCAGGAGTGTTGCTCGTGTGGGACCCGGGTGCGACGGTCAACGCGTCGGCGCTGTTGATCGTCGGGGCGTGCGCCTGTTGGGGACTCGACAACAGCGTCACCTCACGGATCGATCAGATCAGTCCCCAGCACGTCACATTTCTCAAGGGTGTTGTGGCGGGCAGTGTCAACCTTGCCCTCGGGCTGGCGATCACCGGAGCGGGCAACGTCTCCGGCTGGTCGATCGTGGGAGCGCTGGTGGTCGGCATGCTGGGGTACGGGGCGTCGATCACTCTGTGGGTCCGCGGAGCACACCAACTCGGCGCCGCTCGCGGTCAGGTGATCTTCGCCACCGCACCATTCCTCGGCGCAGCGCTGGCATGGATCGTGCTCGGTGACTCCATCGATGCGGTGCAGGTGATTGCGATGACCCTGGCCGCCACCGGAGTGGCGCTCTCCCTGCACTCGGCACACGAGCACCGACATCAGCACACCGCGTTGGAGCACACCCACGAGCACGACCACGACGAGCACCATGACCACTCGCACGCTGACGGCTTTGTGGGACGACACAGTCACGTGCACGCGCACCGCGCGCTTGTCCACGCTCACCCCCACGTTCCCGACCTGCATCACCGGCACGACCACTAGCACCGAGCGTTCGAGATGACTCCGCCAACGCGATCCATACTGCCGGGAGCCGTCGTTGAGTCGTGACGCGTGGTTGAAGCAACTCCGCATCGCAGGAGCTGACGTCCGATCGGTCGAGGATGCGTTGACGGGCGACGTTCCCGTCGACGGGCTGCAACATGCCGGCCGTGCTGTGCTGCGTGCCGAACGCTCCGACGCCCTCGTCGACATCGCTGGCCGGCTGATCGACGCGTTGGGCGACCGCGTCTGGACCGGCGACGCCGAGCTGATCGCCGAGCTCGAGCACTACGCGAACAACGATTCATCGGATCTGATCTCATTGCCGGTCGAACTCGACGAACTCGGCGAAGCACTCGATCAGTCCGCGGGAAGCGAGTCCTACATCGACGTGAACGACGGAGCGTTGTGGCCGGCGCAGCTGTTCGACGTCGACCAGGGTCCCGATGACTTCGACGCGGAGTCGGATCGCTGGCTGCTCGTGGTCGGACTCGGATCGAGGCCTGCGTATGGGTCGATGGAGCGCTTCATCGCGACGATCGACGATCCGGTTCTCGCGCGACGCCTCACGGATGCGATCGCCGGGTCCGGCGCATTCCGACGGTTCCAGTACGAACTCAGTCGCCACGACGACGAGTACACCCGCTGGCACCGGTTCCGCGACGACGCTCGCCTCGGCCAAGCACGCGCCTGGCTCGCCGACCACGGATACCGATCCACTCGTTGATCACAGGGTTGTGACTGGCGGGGCGCTGTCGATCGACGGACCGATGAGCCGGTGCTCTGGCTCTGAGATGACGGGGCGCTCATCGAAGTGGACATGATCGCCGTTCTCGACTGAACACCCCGAAGGGTCGAAGCAAGATCGATGCGGCGCGTTACCCCTGCAGGTTCGCGCAGTGAACGTACGCGGGGAACGTGGAGCCGACGATCGTTGGCAACGGGCTCAGGACGAGATCGACCCCTGGCCCAAAACCATTCGGAATCCTCAAATCGATTCCAGCCGACACGAACTTCGCGTTCGGCCGGCTCAGATCGAAGTTGATCGTCACTTGAGTCGGCGTCGAGACGATCGACGAGATCACCCCGGTGGCCTGCAGTGCACGAATGAACGACTTGCTGTTCGCATCCACCTGCCCTGGCGGCTCTACATCCTCGCCGCCGAAGCGGCACGACGCACCGATCATCTCGTGGATGAATGCCTCACTTGGCGAGGCGCCCACCAGCGACATCACCCCCGCAACTGCGAACGCCGTGACGCCCTTCGCGAGTCGATTTCTCATCATTCGCCCTCCTCGTAGTCTGACTACCCCCTAGGAACAGAATACATCTGCCTGCAATACGGTCTGACCTGGTGAAATGCGGCGCCATTGGTCGTTCGAGCGACCTGCGTTCAAGGAGGTTCCTGTGGGTGCGCTCCCCGTGACCGGACTCGCGGATCAGATGATCTGGGTGTGATTCGCGAGGACGGCGTCGAGGCTCTCGTAGCCCTCGCTCACGCCGGTCTCCATGCCACTGGCGACGAACGCGTCGCGGTCGGCGAACGAGTCGACCAGGGAGGTGGCCGTCAACAGTGTGTGGCCGTCACCGACGGGCTCGAAGCGCAATTTCTCGAGTGCGACACCGTCAGGCATTCCTTCGAAGGTGAAGGTCTGCACGATGAGTTCCCCCGGCCGGATGTCGTGGAAGCAGCCGCGGAATCCGGCTTCGAAATCGTCTCGGGAGATGGTGTAGCGGTACGACCCGCCGGGCCGACAGTCGAAGTGATCGACGGTCATGCGGGAATCGCGCGGTCCGTTCCACCGAGCGAACAGCACGGGGTCGGTGTGTGCTTCGAACACCGACTGCGGTGAGGCCGCGAACTCGCGCACGATGCGAACGAGTGGAACGTCGGTGTCAACGATGATTTGCGTGTCGAAGGTCGTGGTCATGCTGATGGTCCTTTCGGTGGGTGTTCGACGGTGGTTGGGGTGTTCGGATCGGTTCGCTCGGCGAGGAGTTCGTCGAGGCGCTCGAACCGCTGCTCGGCCTCGCGTCGGTACCGCTCGATCCACTTGGTCATGAGGTCAAACACTCCGACTTCGAGATGGGCGGGGCGGCGCTGGGCATCGCGGGTGCGGCTCACGAGCCCCGCTTCTTCCAAGATCTGAAGGTGTTTCGAGACCGCTTGCACAGACATGGCGTGCGGAGCCGCGAGGTCGACGAGCGTGGCATCCGCCACCGCGAGCGTGGCGACCATCTCGCGTCGTGTCGGGTCGGCGAGGGCAGAGAAGACTCTCGAGAGTTGATCGTTCGACACGACACGTCCTTCTTCAACTGATCGGTTGAAGGCGACCGTACCGAGTTCGACGGTTGTTGTCAACCGTTTGGTTGATAATGAGGAATCTGCGCTGCTGATCGCCAGGATCTCAGGTCGGTTCGACGGCCTGCTCGGTGCAGCCGTGGCAGCCTGATCGACGGCGATCGGTGCGGACACAGACGGCGAATCTCCACGGTTGTCGCATGTCGAGGAACGAGTGCCGGCTCCGTCCCTGTATGACGAACACATTCCTCGATGAAGGGACACCATCATGAACAAGGACGAGATTGCTGAGATACTGGCCAAGCCGTACGCGCAGCAGCTGCTCGACGGCCCCGAGCCGGCCCGGATGGCGTACAACGGATTGGATGGCGACCCTCGGGTCATTCCGATCGGTTTCTGGACCGACGAGGGGCGGATTCTGATGGGCACCGTGCCGAAGGCGGCCAAGGTCGCCGCACTGCGGAAACACCCGAAGGTCGCGCTCACGATCGACCAGGGCGCCTTCCCGCCGAAAGCGCTGTTCATCCGCGGCACCGCCGAGGTCGGACTGGTCGACGGGGTCCCAGACGGCTACCTGACGGCAGGCCGGAAGGTGATGACCAGTGAGCAGTACCCGCAATGGGTGGCCGGCGTGCAAGGCCTCTACACCGAGATGGCTGTCATCACGATCACGCCGACCTGGGCCAAACTCCTCGACTTCGAAACCACCATCCCCAAGGCGGTCCAAGACCTGATCGAGGAGCGGTCGGCCGGCTGACGTACACGGCGCACCGCTTCGGCACCCTGCTCACGTCGCCTGCGGCTCGCACAAGCGGCTCACGGCTTCATCGGAGGCCGGGCGGTTCCAGGGCCTGCCACATTCGACGTTGATTGTTATGGCCTGTCGTTATGCGACACGGCGACGCGACGGGCGTCGAACTCGCCTCGCAGATCATCCTCGGGATGGCGTTGCTCGGTGCGTACTGCTTCCTCGAGCCAGGCCAAACGACCCACGTCGGCCGCCGAGATCGCTGTGCAACTCGCCGACCGGCTCCGCTCGAGTGGTCTTCCGCTCGTCGCGGTCTTCGCCACGGAGCTGAACGAGTCCCTGTCGTCGATCGTCACGCACGCCACGGGGCTCGAGCAGCCGCCGCTGGACTGGATCGAGCAGCACGCGCTGCCGACCGACGTGATCGTCATCCCGGGTGGCCGCAACGGAGCGATGAGCACCGCGCGGGCGACGAAGGCGGCGGCGCTCAAGGGGTGCTCGGTCGTGATGGTCGCCGACCGGGAGTCGGTCGCCCGGCCGATTCAGACGGTGCAGGGATTGCGCGTCGTTTCGTGAGGACGACTGGCGGTGGCCACGTGAGAGCATGGTTTCATGCCCGCAGATCAGGACGTCACGACGACACTCACCGATGAAACCGTCTCGGCGACGGGGATTGTCCCGGCGACGCCGGAAGCAGTCTTCGACTTCCTCCGACGACCCGCGAACCACAGCGAACTGAGCGGCGACGGCACGGTCACGGCCGCGAATTCCGGAGACGAAACGCTGGCCATGGGGAGCAAGTTCGGGATGAAGATGAAGGTCGGCGTGCCGTACCGGGTGTCGTCGAAGGTCGTCGAGTTCGAACCGGATCGCCTGATCGCGTGGTGTCACTTCGGCGGTCACCGCTGGCGGTGGGAGCTCGCGCCGGTCGACGGTGGCACGCAGGTGACCGAGACCTTCGACATGTCGACGTCGAAGTTCCCACCGGGGCTCCGCCTCGCCGGGTACCCGAAGCGACACCAGGACAACGTGGCCGCGTCGGTCCGGAACCTGATCGCGCACTTCTCGGGCTGACGGGCCGGTCGATCAGGCCGGTCGATTGACCGGTGGGGTCGCGCCGATGAATCTGCTGGTGTACGAGGCGACGTTGCCGATGTAGTTGGCCCGTTCGAACGCGGCGGGGTCGGCGGACGCTTCGCGGCTCACGTCGCCACGCATCTCGTCGATGCTCTCGTAGCGGTGCTTGCGCATCCACGCCGCGCAGCTCGTCCGTGATGCCGGCGACGCGGCCTGGCCCGTGGTGGAGCAGAGCGGACGTGGTCATGACGACGTCCGCACCGGCGAGCAGCAGCTTGACGGCGTCGGTGCCGGTGTGCACGCCGGTCGAGCCGGCGATGGAGATGGACAGGGAGTCACGCACGATGCGGATCCACCGCAGCGGCAGGCGCAGCTCGGACTGGTTGCTGAGCGCGATGCGCGGTTCGACGTCGAATGTCTCGAGGTCGAGGTCAGGCAGGTAGAAGCGGTTGAACATGACGATCCCGTCGGCTCCGGCGTTCTGGAGGCCCACGGCGAAGGAGGCGACCGAGGTGTAGAAGGGCGAGATCTTGACGGCGATCGGGATCGACACTTCGTCGCTGATGAGGGCGACGAGTTCGAGTTGTTCGGATTCGATCGACGCCGCGGAGCGGGACGGGTCGGCCGCGATCTCGTAGAGGTTGAGCTCCATGGCGTCGGCTCCCGCGTCTTCGAGGAGCCGGGCGTAGCGCAGCCATCCGCCGATGGTGGTGCCGTTCAGGCTGGCGATGACCGGCACATCGACTCTGGCCCGCGCGGCCTCGATCAATGCCAAGTAGGCGTCGCTACTGGACTCGTAGCCGTCGGTGTCGGGAGCGAAGGAGCTGGCTTCGCCGTGGCCGTAGTGGTGGGCGGAGTAGAGGCGGTCGATCTCGCTCGTCTCGCGCTCGATCTGCTCCTGGAACAACGACGGCAGCACGACGGCCCCGACACCCGCCGCCTCGAGTTCGACGAGCCGGTCGAGTTGACCCGTGACGGGCCCAGGGGAGGCGACGATCGGGGAGCGCAGCTGCAGGCCGAGGTATCGCGTTGTCAGGTCGATCATGGCCCGCCAACACCGCTGTCGACGAGCGATCGACGCGCCCGGCAGACACCGCGGTGGAAACGGTGCACGCCGCGAACAGGGGCGAGGAACATCAGCGGGCAGGCGCCGTTGACCAGGCCGACACCATGGTCGCGGCAGGCCTGTGCGGCCGCGTCGCTGCATGAGCCCTGCCCCACACCGCGGAACAGCCACACCTCGGTGATCCCGGCCGCGATGCATTCCTGCACGGCCTGTTCGGCGGCTTCGGATGGGACCATGATGATGGCCCCATCGATGGTTCCCTCGATGTCATGGACCGACGCATGACAATGCACACCTCCGTTGATGACAGGTCGGCGTGGATTGACCGGGACGACGTCATAGCCGTGTTGCTCGAGCGCAGCCATCACGGTGCTCGAGAATGCACTGGCGGCCTCGCTGGCCCCGATCAACGCGAACCGGCGTCCGCTCAGGAATCGGGCGACATCACTTCGGTCCGCAACTCGCTTCGTCGTACTCATCGGAACCCCTTTCGCGCTCGTGGCGTGCCTCCATCACACCTCGCAGCGGCGGCGCGGATAGAGCCGAAGGTCACCGAATCGGAACGGTCAGGCGGTCGCTCCCGTGTCGTGCATGCTGCGATCGAGCTCGGCGGAGCTGGATCGTCTTGTCGATCCAGATGACCCCGGGGGAGATGGCCGACAGACCGATGCACAGCGCCCACTGGGCGCCGGTGAGCGACTGTGGTGAGCAGCATCCGCTGCAGCATGTTCAACTCCACCGGCCAACAACGTGAGCGTCCAGCCGAGCAGGATCCAACCGAGGTAGGGGAACACGGGCGTGGCCCAGACGGGCTCGCGCTCGCGCCGCATCACGAGTCCCATGTTGACGGCGCTGAGTGCGACCACGGTGAACGCCATCGTCATCGAGATCGACGGGAACTCGGTGCTCGGCTCGTCGGGCCCCCACGATCAGCAGCGGACAGCGCGCTGAACGCGATGAGGAAGCCGCTGATCAACCACCGGACGATCTGTGGGTTGGTGACGATGCGGGTGCCGGGCTTGCGCGGCGGCCGCTGCATCACACCCGGATCGGGCACGTCGACGACGAAGCCGATCACGACCGTGACGACGACGAACAGCTTGCAGAACAGCAACATCATCGGGAACAGCGCGACACCTTCGTTGATGTTGAAGATCGTGGCCAGCAGCATCAGCTGCAGCACCGACGACAGGATCGTCAGCTGCAGCTTGATGTACGACGAGATCCGCCGGTAGATGTCGCGGCCGAGGTCGACGGCGTTCACGAGCGTGGCGAAGTTGTCGTCGGTCAGAATCATCTTGGCGGCCTGTTTCGTCACCTCCGATCCGCTGCCCATCGCGACGCCGACGTCGGCCTGCTTGAGCGCCGCCGCATCGTTGACCGCGTCGCCGGTCATCGCCACGACCTCACCGGCCTCCTGCATCAGCCGGGCCAGGCGGACCTTGTCCTCCGGCGCGACGCGACCGAACACGTGCAGCTGCGGCAGCGCTGCGACGACTTCCGCGTCCGTCATCGCGTTGAGCTCGGCTCCCGTCTTGACACCCGGCGCCCAGACCCGAGCTCGTTGGCGATCGCCCGGGCGGTGATCGTGTGGTCGCCGGTGATCATGCGGACGTCGACGCCGGCGGCCAGGGCGCGGGTCGACGGCATCCTTCGCCTCGGCGCGCAACGGGTCGATGATGCCGACCAGCGCCACGAACAGCAGGTCGTTCACGGCGCCCATCGGGTCGCCGATCGCGGCGGTCATCGCGTCGGCGTCGAGGCTCCGCACCGCGAACGCCAGCACGCGCAGGCCCTGCTCGGACAGCCGCTGGTTCGCGGCGAGCAGGTCATCGCGGCGCTCGTCGATCGGCACCTGCTCGCCGTGCCACAGCACGTGGCTGCAGCGATCCAGCACCATGTCCGGCGCACCCTTGACGGTCGTGAAGTGGGGTTGCTGGAGCACGCCGCCGGTCAGCCAGTCCGGGCGGTCGTGGAACGTCGCCATGAACTTGTACTCGGAGTCGAACGGCACCTCGGCCCGCCGCGGCAGCGCCCGCCGCGTCTCCTCGGCGTCGACGCCGAGCTTCGCGGCGAGCACCACGAACGCCGCTTCGGTCGGATCGCCGATCACCGACTCCGTCGTCACCGACGGTGGCGTCGCTGCACAGCGTCAGGCCGAGCGCCAGCTGGTGGAAATCGGGCGTCGGCTCGCCGGCGACGCTCAGGACGGCACCGGTCTTGCGGTAACCGCCGCCGTCGATCTTGAACCACGCGCCGCCCGCGAGCATCGTGGTCGCCGTCATGGCGTTCATCGTCAGCGTTCCGGTCTTGTCGCTGTTGATCACCGTCGTGCCGCCGAGCGTCTCGACGTCGGTGAGCGTCTTGACGACCGCCTTGGCCTCCGCCAATCGGCGAGCACCCGACGACAGGATCGTCTGCACGAACGTCGGCAGACCGGTCGGGATCGCCGAGATCGCGGTGGAGACGCACAGCAGCGCGAGCGTCTCGAAGTCCTGGTCGCGGATCAGGCCGACGACGGCGATGATGCCGACGGCGATCGCGGCCAGCAGCCCGAACACCTTCGTCAGGCCGTCGAGTTCCTGCTGGAGCGGCGACTTCGTCGCGCTTGGTCGCCGACACCATGTCGGCGATGTGACCCATCTGGGTCGACTTCGCCGGTCGACGTGACCACCAACGACGCCGAGCCGCGGGTGACCTGGGTGTTCTGGAACACCATGTTCGTGCGGTCGCCGAGCGCGGTCTCGCCGGCAGGAAGGACCGAACGGTCCTTGGCGACCGGCGCGCTCTCGCCGGTGAGGGCCGCCTCCTGCGTCTCGAGCGTGGCGGACGTGAGCAGCCGCCCGTCGGCCGGCATCAGGTCGCCGGCCTCGACCAGCACGACGTCGCCCGGCACGACCTCGGCTCGCGTCGATCTCCTGCACCTTGCCGTCGCGCCGGACCCGGGCGTGGGACACCTGGAGCTGCTCCAACGCCTCGACGCTGGCCCGCGCCTTCATCTCCTGGTTCGTGCCCATGATCACGTTGAACGCCACGAGCGCGGTCACGATCGCGCCGGTGAGGATCTGATCGATGCTGTAACTGACGACCGCGACGGCGATCAGCATGAGGTTCATCGGGTTGCCGAGCTGACCCTTGGCGATGGACCAGGTGCTCGGCGGCGGTTCGGTCGCCAGCTCGTTCGGCCCGTACTGGGCCAACCGGCGCTCGCACCTCGTCGGCCGACAGTCCTTCCTCGGGGTCGACGCTCAACTGGCTGGCCGCATCCTCCGGGGTCAGCGACCACCAGTCCGTGTCGGCGGTTGGGTCATCTTGGGTCACGGTCATGCGAGTCCGATCGGGTTTGGAGCGTGTGGTGCGCTTCATGGTCTAGTCGACACGCGCACCACCGGGCGGCGCTCGCCATCGCCGGCCGGCCGCAGGGACGGTGATACCGTCCGCAACGAAGTGACACCGTGAATGATGACAATGTGCTCGGGGCGTCAAGGTCGAGGTCGAGAGGGCAGCATGACAACTCTTCGTGCACGATCACTCGTGAACCCGCGCGGATGTCGGCCCACTCGGCGATCAAGCTGCGCGTGCCCGCGCTTCCGGCCTGCAACCGTCCGACGACCGCGGCTGATCGATCGGCTCGATGCCGTCGGCCCGTCGGGAACGCCGGAGGGGGTGATCGTCGTCCACGGCCCCGCCGGTTCGGGCAAGACGAGCCTCGTCGCCGACTGGGCGCGGCACTCGACGCGGCCGGTCTCGTGGTTCACGCTCGACGAGCGCGACCGCGTGGCCTCGGAGTGCTGGACGAATCTCATCGCCGCCATCGACCGATTGCGACCCGGCAGTCTCGACGGCCTCACGGCACTGCTGCGCGACGACGTTCCTTCGGACCTCCTCGCCGACGAGCTCATCGTGGCGCTCGATCGGCGCGCCGGAGATCCGGCGGCGCTCGTGCTCGACGACTTCCACGTGGTGGCCGATCAGCCCGAGCTGATCGGCGTGTTCCGTCACCTCGTCCGGCATCTGCCCCGAGGCTTGCAACTCGTCGTCATCTCCCGTTCGCTGCCGCCACTGTCGCTCGATCGCGCACGGCTCGACGGTCGGCTGGCGACGATCGACTTCGACGATCTGCGATTCGACCCAGCCGAGGCCGCGGAGCTGCTCGGACGCCTGACGCCCGAGGCCGATGAGGCATGGGTCAGCGAGACGATCGCCCGCGTCGGTGGGTGGGCAGCGGGACTCCAGCTGTTCGCGTTGGCGTCCGGGTCGACGGACGCGATGCAGACCACGGCGGACTACCTCCTCGCCGAAGCATTCCGCGGCGAGCCGGACGAACTCGTCGAGCTGCTCCGCGAGATCACCGTCGTCGATCGGGTCAACGTCCGGACCGCCCGGAGCCTCAGCGGACGAGACGATGCCGACGTGCTCCTGCGCCGGGCGTTCGAGCGAGATCTGTTCCTGTCGCGACGCGGTCGGGGACTGGTACGAACTGCACCCCCTCGTTCGAGAGGTGCTCCTGGCACAGCTCGGCGAAGATCCCGCGCGCGCCCGGCCCTGCACGCGCGCGCGGCCGCCGACTCGGAAGCCGATGGTGAGTTCGCCGACGCACTCGAGCACCTGGCGCTCGCCGGCCGCCACCGGGAGGCGCTCCGACTGCTGAGTGAGGTACATCTCGCGCTCTACGACACGGGTCGCCACGACATCGTTCGCAGCACGATCCAAGCCATGCCGGTCGACGCGTACGCGACCGACTTCGCCGCCACCCTGGAATTCACCTGGTGTCAGGTGCTCGTCGACCGCGGTCGGTTCCTCGATGGTGTTGCTCGGCTTTCCTGGTGGGCGCAGCGGACGCCCGTCAGCGGCGTGCTCGCGGCCCGCCTGACGTTGCTGCAATCGGTCGCCGCCACGGTGCGCGGCGACTGGGTCGAGGGGGGCGGTTGGCGCGCCAGTCGATGGCCGAAGTCGGTCCGGACTGGATCCTCGACTCGTTCGGGCGATTCGGCTTCAACATGGTGGCCCGTGACGTCGCGCTGTCCGAGCGCTGGCACGATGACGACGACGACGTTCGCCGCGCCGATTTCGAACTCGCCCAGGATCCCGTCCGTCGTGTGTCCTTCGAGGGCATTCGAGCGCTCGGCGAGGCACTCGCGGGCCATCCGCTCGCCGCGACTCCAGACGGCTGCGGGCGTGCGCGACTTCGCCGACGTCACCGACATGGCGATCCTCGGCGACGAGCTCCGGCTCGCGGAGCTGGTCGCGCGCCGGGAGGTCGGCGATGGTGACGGCATCGTGGAAGCGCTCGAGGAGTTGGCCGCGACCGACGTGGCTCCGACGACCTACATCAGATTCCGCGCCCTGGTCGAACTCGTGGCGACCCATCTCGACAACGGCGCCATCGATTCGGCCAGGACGACCTTGGACACGTTGCGCGCCTCGATCGATCGCACGATGTCCGGCGCGGGCGTCCGCACGCTGGTGGCCAGGTGCAAGGCCGACGTGGCACTGGCGACCGACGAGGTCGACGATGCCGAACGTTGGATCGGCGAGATCGTCGACCCGTTCTGGCAACCCGATCGGCCGCGCCCGGACGTGCCTCGTACGTCTCGACCACGAGGCCGCGCGCGTCGCGCTCGACGACGCCGTCCCGCGGTGCAGCCGACACGACGTGGTGCTCGCCCTGCTACGGGCGGTGGCCGCCGGCGAGCACGAGGAGGCGCTCAAGCACGCGACCGCCGCGGTGGAGACCGCAGTGGCGCACGGCATGGTCCAGACCGTGGCGGCGCAGGGAAGCGCCGCCGTCGAACTCGTCGAACGCTGTGCCTGGCGCGCACCGACCGGATGGCTCGATCGTGTGCGACGCGCATCGGTGTACGACGGTGCCGATCGAGAACGACAGCCGCTCGGAGCAGTCGGCCGGAATCGAACCGCTGACCGACCGCGAACGCGACGTGATGCGGTTCCTGCCGAGCCGGCTCACGCTGCAGGAGATCGCCAACGAGCTGTACATCTCCATGAACACCCTGAAGTTCCATCTCAAGATCATCTATCGCAAGCTGGGTGTCAGCTCGCGCGCCGAGGCGGCCGAAGTCGCGCGGCAGATGACCTCCACCCGCACGAGCTGACGAGGAGAAGCGGTGACCGATCAGATTCCGAAGGATGAGTTCACGCCGACCGGCGGCCCAACTGAACGTGCGCCAGGCCGCGTTCATCGGTGTGGGCGCCATGGTCGGAGCCGGCATCTTCTCCCTGCTCGGCGCGGCCGGCGAGGTCGCCGGCGCCGCGGTGTGGATCTCGTTCCTCCTCGCCGGCACGGTCGCCATGCTCCAGGGCTACTCGTTCGCCAAGTTCGGCTCCCGGTACCCGTCCGCCGGCGGCATGCTCGAGTACGTGCGCCAGGCTTTCGGCGACGGGCACGTCACCGGCGTCATCGCGTGGCTGTTGCTCGGTGCCAACGCGATCATCACCGGCATGGTCGCCGTGTCGTTCGGGAGCTACGCCAGCAGCGCGGCCACCGACGGCGACGAGAACTGGGCCAAGGTGTTCGCCGTCGGCGTCGTCGTGGTGATGACCGCGCTCAACGTCGTCGGATCGAAGGCCGTCGCTCGGGTCCAGACGATCGTCGTCGTGGTGGTGATCGGCATTCTCAGCATCTTCGCCGTGTCGACGCTGGCGAACATCGACCTCGATCTCCTCGCGCCGTCGAAGTATCCATCGGTCGCCGACATCATCGCCAGCATCGCATTGACGTTCTTCGCGTTCTTGGGATTCGGCGTGATCACGTTCACGGCGAAGGACCTGGTCGACCCCCGTCATCAGCTCCCGCGGGCGATGTACCTGGCGCTCGGCATCGCCACGACGATCTACGTCGCTGTCGCCCTCGGCGTGTTCGGCACCCTCACCGTCGCCGAGGTGATCGAGTCGGGTGGCACGGCCCTCGCCGTGGCCGCCGAACCGACGCTCGGTCGGGCCGGCTACTGGATGATGACGGTGACCGCGCTCTTCGCCACCTCAGGAGCGACCAACGCCGGGCTGTACCCGGCGAAGGGGCTCTGCGAGGAGATGACTGCGACGCGGCAGTTCCCACCCGTGATGGGATCGCGTGCTCGGAGGACGTGCCGCCTTCGGCCTGGTCGCCACGGCCGTCGCCGCGTCGCTGCTCGCCGTGTTCTTCGATCTCAGCGCGATCGCCTCGATCGGCAGCGTGATCGCGCTGGTGGTGTTCACGATGATCACCGCCGGCCACATCCGGGTGCGTTCGGAAACCGGTGCCAACGTCTTCGTGCTGGCGGTCGCCGTCACGACGACCGTGGCGGTACTCGTGGCGTTCGTGTTCACGAGCCTCGTCGACGAACCGGCGACCGCCGTGACCCTCGTCGCCATCACCATCGGCAGCATCGCGATCGACGCGTGGTGGAAGCATCGCCGGGACAGCGTCGACCGCACGGGTCCGCCGTTGGCTGCCAAGATCTGAGATCCGACGGTCGGTCCTGACCCTTCACGACACCTGCCCCTGGCGATGACCGCCCGCCGTCAGGCTGCCATCGCTTCGAGCTGTTGTTCGAGTTCGTGCAGGACCTGCTTCAGGAGCAGACATCCTTCCTCGATCAACGAGGTCGCATCGCCGGCCACGTCGTCGCTGCCGGACACATCGTCGAGGTCGGCTTCGTCGGGTTCGAACTCGGGTAGCCGGCACCCGACGGGCAACATCGGGGTTCCATCTCGTCGGAACGTGACCAGCTTGACCGGATTTGGATCTTCGGTCGACGAGGCCGAGTCGATGTTTGATCGGGTTGTGACTTCGACAGCGGATGCCGGCGTTGGCGATGTCGGTCGCCCCACCGTCGCGGTGCCACTCGTCGAGATGATCGACCTCGGCGTAGTGCGCACTCACCGTGCAGCCGGGGTGACCGCAATGGCACGCCATCAGCTTGGCCGCTACCCGGGCCGAGCCCTTGAACAGGCGTCGCTTGCGTCCCATGTCGAGCACCACACCGTTGCCGTCGACGATCACCCGCCGCACATGACCTTGCAGGGCCGCCTGCAGCACGTGTTCGGGCGGCATCGACGATGCCGGCGTCGGTCTCACAACGGGACCGGGCCAGATCGATCAGCGGCAGATCGTCGGGGAACGGGACCAGCCGGTGCCGGGCCAGCAACGTCTCGAACGTGGCGATGTCACACACGATGTTGACGACCGGTTCCGGGGCGCGGGCACCGGCCGGCATCGACGACGCGGTCTGGAAGATCCTCAGCAACGCATCGAACCGACGTTGCGCATCGGTGCGTGGCAGCAGCGACGCCGGCGCATCCGGACCGTACATTTCGGTGCGGGCGGCGACGTCGGCCCGGAACTCGTCTTCGACGAACCGCTCGAAGATGCCCAACATCTCCGCCGCGTCCAACGGCCGCCCTCCGCTGGCCCGCAGGTCGACACAACCGTTGACCTCGTGCAATCCGGCGGTGCGGTTGGCGTGATTGGTCTCGGCGTCATCGAGCGTGCCGTCCTCGTCGGCCAGGTGCTCCCACCGTCGCACCACGGTGCGGAAGTCCTCGAACGACAGATGCTCGGCATTGTCGAGCAACAACTCGAGCACCTCGACCAGCCGGGCGCCACATCGTGGATTGCTGCGCGCCCTAGCCAGTTCGATCACCTGCGCCCAGCCGATGTGCCCGGCCAGCAACGCCTCACCGACCGCCGGGCACGACTCGAACAACGCGACGACCCGCCGCATCGTCGACACATCGAGCCCGGACCAGTTGGCGTTCGCCCGCAGCCATCCCTTGATCGAACGGTGACCGTCATCGCCGTAGACACCACGTGCATCAGCCACCGCGACCACCGCGGCCATCTCGGCGTCGATGCGGCGGCGTTCCAGCTCGAGTTCGCCGGAAGCGTTCGGTGATCGAGTCGTTGTCGAACCCCATCAGTTCTTCGACGAGTTCGGTGTACATGATCGAAATCGTATCGAACATATGTTCGATTGACAACGCTGACGACGAAAAGTTTGAGCGCGTTATCACCGCTCGACGTGCGGTCACCTCGACGATCGGCGTCGCCACAGCGCGCGGGGTGCGGCGCTCACCGGGGAGCTGGTGAGCCACTCCCTGGTCGACTCGGCACCGGCGATCATCATGGTGCCGCACAGCACGCCGATGGCGACGGCGAAGATCGACGACACCGTCGCCACGAGATCGTTCGTGCCGGCCGATTCCGACGTCGCCGGCCAGCTCCGTCAGGCCGATCAGACCGAGCGCTCCCGGCACGAGCAGCCAGAAGCCCGGCAGGAACGACGCCCGGGCGGGCATCGCCGGCGGGTGGCGGCCGACCAGATACGCCACCGGCGTCATCGCCGCCGCGCCGACGAAGGCGCTGACGTATCCGCCGAGGACGATGTTGCCGACGAGCTGGCCGATCCACGCGGTGTACAGCACCACGAGCAACATCGGAAGGGCCCACTTCGGTGCCGAGTGGGCGGTGGCCACGCCGACCGCGAACACGAGCACGCCGAGCCAGGGCGCCCAGTCACCCAGCCGTTGCCCACCGACGGTGAGCACCAGCGACGACGACACGCCGACCGCTTCGACACCGGCGAGGATGCCGAACGCGAGCAGCGCGAGCTGCACCGCGCCGGCGACCAATCGGCTCGCCCCCGAGACGATCTGACCGGCGGCGAGTTCCAGCACGGCGGTGGTCAGCGTGGCGCCCGGCAGGAACACGACGAGGGACGCAACCACGGCACGGAGCGCCGGAGAGATCCAATCATGGTCGACCGCCGTCGCCGCGAGCACGGAGACGACGAATGCCGCGAGCACGGGCATCAGCACCTGCAGGTTCGCCCGGGTCGAGGCCAGCGTGCGGAGCACACCGACGACGACCCCGAACACCGCCGCCGCCGCAACATCGCTCGCCGTCGGATGCAGGATCAGACACAGCCCGATGGTCAGGATGCAGTAGCCGAGCACGCTCATGGGCCGTCCGAACCGCGGATCCGAGGTGCTGATCTCCTCGAGCCGGCGGAGCCCTTCGCCGGCGGTGACGAGGCCTTGTTCGGCATCGCCGACGAGGCGGTCGATCGGCCGCGAACTGGTCGAGCCGGAGTTGGGCGCCGAACGCCGTCGTGAGCTCGAGCACGACCGGTTCACCCGATCCCATCGACACCATGAAGTACGTGGGGAAGGCGCTGACGCGCGCTGCGTCGATCCCGAAGGCGCGAGCCACCTTGACGAGCCGCTCCTGGACGATCGACGACGGCTCCCCCATCTCGCTCATCGCCGCCCCGAGCCGGACGATGAACGTCTGGACGGCGGGATCCTGTACTGCGCTCTGGTCTGTCACCCGTCGATCGACCACCGCAGCGCCCGCTGCTTCGCGCGGTCGAACTCCTCGCGGGTGAGAAGTCCTTTGTCCATCAGTTCGGCGAGAGCGTGGATCTGCGCCACCGGATCGATGAACATGGCCGCGCCTGCGGTGCCGAGCGCACGAAACGTCGACGGTGGGCGCGACAGCAGGCCGGGTCGGTGCGCCCGGACGGGTTCGATGTCTGACGTGTCCGTGCCCCTCATGATCCGGAACGCTCGCGATCGCGGACGTCCGCACTCGCAGGGCCACGCGCGAGGCGCGAGTTCGAAACGGTGCGCCGAGATCCGCTCGCCCGCGACGATCCGGCCACCGACGCTGCGTGCTGCCCCATCGAGGGACGCGGCCCAGCGATCCTCGGTGACGAGCACCAGCCCCGCCGATCGCGGCGGAAGGGCGAGCGCGGCGAGGCGGATGTCGTGGGCCGACAGCAGTTCGCGGTGCAGATGTACGAAGGGAACGAGGTCGGCTAAACCCTGCACGGAATCGAGGTCGACCTCGTCGACGCCCCCGAGCTCATCGGTGGTGACCGCGACCAGATCGAGGATGCGGATCGTCGATTGGGCCGTGAGCGCGGCGAGGGCCGGACCCACCGACGACAACGAGTTCCGGTCGGGCACCTGGATCACCAGGTATTCGACCAGATCGGACATCACCGCGTCGGACATCACCGCGTCGGACATCATGGGGTCGGATAACACCGGCTCATCGTCGTCGTCTGGTGCCCTCATGCCGCTCCCGGCTCTCGATGTGTGCGGGCGCCAATCTTCGGCCAGAACCGGACGGCGGCGAACCACCCTCCAGCGGGTGGCCTGCAATGGGTGACGTGCCGCACGTCGAGCACCGGCGACGACCGGGACCGGCCCGTCACCGGGTGTTCACCTCGAACGCCAGATGTTCACCTCGGAACCGGCAACCACCCGGCGAAGGGTGGGTCCGGGCCACCTGCCCCGTCCATACCGTCGCGGCAACACCAGCGGGCGCGCACGCCGAAAACTCGGAGGATCGACATGTTCAACCTGCGAAACCGGAGTTTCCTCAAGGAGATCGACTTTCGGCCGGACGAACTGCTGCTACCTGCTGCGCCTCTCCGAGGCGTTGAAGACGGCGAAGTATGCGGGCTTCGAAGCGAAGCGTCTCGAGGGCAAGGAGATCGCCCTCATCTTCGAGAAGACCTCGACACGCACGCGCGCCGGATTCGAGGTGGCCGCCTTCGACCAGGGAGCCCACGTCACGTATCTCGATCCGTCCGGCTCGCAGCTCGGACACAAGGAGTCCGTCGCCGACACCGCCCGGGTCCTGGGTCGCATGTACGACGCCATCGAGTTCCGCGGCAACGCCCAGGCCGACGTCGAGGAGCTGGCGGCGAACGCCGGCGTCCCCGTCTACAACGGGCTGACGAACGAGTGGCACCCGACGCAGATGTTGGCCGACTTCCTCACCATGCACGAAGCGAGCGGCAAGCCGTACGACGCGCTCTCGTACGCGTTCGTCGGTGACTGCCGGTTCAACATGGGCCGCTCGCTCCTGGTCATGGGGGCGCTGATGGGAGCCGACGTCCGGCTCGGCGGGCCGGCGCAGCTGGCACCACCGGACGACGTCGTGCAGATCGCCCAGGACATCGCGGGGCGCACCGGAGCCCGCATCACGATCACGGACGACGCCGGCCAAGCCGTCGAAGGAGTGGATTTCGTCCACACGGACGTGTGGGTCTCGATGGGTGAGGCGAAGGACGTCTGGCACGACCGGGTGAGTCTCCTGCGGCCCTACCAGGTCAACTCCGAGCTGCTGGCGCGTACCGGCAATTCGCGGGCGAAGTTCATGCACTGCCTGCCCGCGTTCCACGACCCGAACACGATCGTGGGCCGGGACATGATGGAAGAAACCGGGATGGACACGGGGCTCGAGGTCACGGGCGAGGTCTTCGAATCCGGCGCGAGCATCGTGTTCGACCAAGCCGAGAACCGCCTGCACACGATCAAGGCGTTGCTGGTCGCAACGCTGGGGAGCTGAGAGTCCGGCATGAAAGTTCTGGCATGAGAGTTCTGGTCGCCCTCGGCGGTAACGCGCTGCTGAAGCGCGGAGAGCCGATGACCGAGGACGCCCAACGCGCCAACATCCGCGTGGCCGCTCGGTCGCTGGCACCGGTTGCCGAGCAGCACCAGCTCGTGTTGTCGCACGGCAACGGGCCCCAGGTCGGCCTCCTCGCGTTGCAGGCCGCCGCCTACAAGGACGTCGAGCCCTATCCCCTCGACGTGCTCGGCGCGCAGACGGAGGGAATGATCGGCTACCTCATCGAGCAGGAACTGGGCAACGCCCTGCCGGCCGAGGTGCCGCTGGCGACGCTGCTCACGATGATCGAGGTCGATGCCGACGACCCGGCGTTCGCCGACCCGACCAAGTTCGTGGGCCCGATCTACGACGACTCGTCTGCCGAGGAACTCGCCGAGCAGAAGGGGTGGGTGTTCAAGCGCGACGGCGACTACCTCCGCCGCGTCGTGGCGTCGCCGGCGCCGAAGCGGATCTTCGAGATCCGCCCGATCCGGTGGCTGCTCGACCAGGGCGTCGTCGTCATCTGCGCCGGAGGTGGGGGCATCCCCACCAAATGGACGCCCGGCCAGGACCGCACACTGCAAGGTGTCGAGGCGGTGATCGACAAGGATTTCGCGAGCGAGATGCTCGCCCGGGAGGTCGACGCCGACCTGTTCGTGATGGCCACCGACGTCGATGCCGTCTACGAAGCGTGGGGCACCGCTGACGAACGGCGACTCGGCGAGGTCACCGTCGACGAATTGCGGACGCACACGTTCGCCGCTGGGTCGATGGGCCCGAAGGTCGAGGCGGCGGCCCGGTTCGTCGAAGCGACGGGCAAGCGCGCCGCGATCGGAGCGCTCGAGGACATCGAAGCGATCGTCGCGGGAACGGCGGGCACGAACGTGGTCGCCGAACGCGCGACCTGAACACGACGCGACCTGAACACGACGCGATCAGAACACGACGCGACCAGGACAAAGGGGATGACATGACCGAATTCGGAGTGAACTCAGAGGTCGGCAAACTGCGCAAGGTGATGGTCCACCGCCCGGACCTGAGCCTGCAGCGACTGACGCCGTCGAGCCACGACGCGCTCCTCTTCGACGACGTGCTGTGGGTCGAGCGAGCCCAACTCGAACACGACCGGTTCGTGGCGCAGATGCGCGGCCGCGGCGTGGAGGTGTTCCTCCTGCACGAGTTGCTGGCCGAGACGCTGGCGGCGAGCGAACCCGCGCGGCAACGGTTGATCGAGCTGGTCGTCTCGGAGTACACCGTCGGTCTCTCCTTGGTCGACGCGGTGCGCGAGCTGCTCGGCGGCTTCCCGCCCGATGTGCTCGCCAAGCACCTCATCGGCGGCCTGACCGTCGCCGAGGCGGCACTCGACGTGGAGACGCTGGCCGGGTCGTCACTGATCGCCGCCGCGCTCGACGACCCGTCGACGTTCGTCCTGCCCCCGCTTCCGAACACCCTGTTCACCCGCGACTCGTCGTGCTGGATCTACGGGGGCGTCTCGGTCAACCCGATGTTCTGGCCGGCTCGCCGCCGCGAGGCCTACAACGTGGCGGCGATCTACAAGGCCCACCCGATGTTCGCCGATGCCGACTTCGAGTTCTGGTATCCGCACGAGAGCGCGGACGGCCGATTGGAGACCGCCGACTTCGGCCTCTCGTCGATGGAGGGGGGCGACGTGATGCCGATCGGCAACGGCGCCGTGCTCATCGGGATGAGTGAGCGGTCACAGGGTCGCATGATCGAGCAGGTCGCGGCCGCACTGTTCGAGAAGGGTGCCGCCGACCGGGTCATCGCCTGCGTGATGACGAAGGACCGTGCGCACATGCACCTCGACACCGTGTTCACGCTCCTCGACCGCGACAAGGCGACGGCGTATCCCACCGTCGTCAACAACATCGGTGCCGTCAGCCTCCGACCGGGTACGAACGGCAAGCCGTTCCACGTGACCGTGGAGGACAACTTCCTCGGCGCGGTGGCCGACGCGCTCGGGGTCCCGAAGCTGCACGTCGTCGAGACGGGCGGCGACGCCTACCAGCAGGAGCGCGAGCAGTGGGACGACGGCAACAACGTCGTCGCCCTCGAGCCGGGCGTCGTGGTGGCCTACGAACGCAACACCTACACGATCGGCAAGATGCGCCAGGCCGGGGTGGAAGTGATCGAGATCGAGGGATTCGAGCTCGGCAAGGGTCGCGGTGGCGGCCATTGCATGACATGTCCGCTGCAGCGGGATTCGATCTGATGGACGCCGCGAAGGAGGCCGGAGTGCCAGCGGACACCGAGTCGTCGCAGGACCGCGGAATATCGACGACCCGCTGGATCCTGATCGCGGTGGTCGTGATCGCACTGGTGCTGTTCATCGCCTGGGCGCGGCGCAATCCCCCGTTCGACGATCGGGTTCCCGATCCCGACAACGCGGCGATCGCCCTCGTGATCGTCGCTGAAGGACCAGATGGAGGTGACGTCTGATGTCGAACGACACGGACACGACCGAGGTGGCACCGCCCGCCGAGGAGAAGTCGAAGTTCTCGCTCCCATCGGCCTACACGATCCTGTTCGCGCTGATCGTCATCATGGCTGCCGCCACCTGGATCATCCCTGCCGGTCAGTACGCCCTCGACGCCGAGGGGTCACCGATTCCCGGCACCTACGAAGAGGTCGAGTCGAATCCGCAACGCATCCTCGTCGACTCGCTCGACGCTCCGATCAACGGCCTGTACGGCATCGAGGATCCGGCGACGGGCAACATCGACGTGTTCAACAGCGGCCCTCTGTTCGGGGCCATCGACGTCGCACTGTTCATCCTCGTGATCGGCGGGTTCATCGGCATCACGATGAAGACCGGAGCCATCCAGGCCGGGATCGCGCTGCTCACGCGACGCCTCCGCGGCAAGGAGCGGTGGATGATCCCGATCCTGATGACGGTGTTCGCCATCGGAGGCAGCACGTTCGGCATGGCCGAGGAAAGTCTCGCCTTCTATGTGCTGATCATCACCGTCATGATCGCCGCCGGCTACGACGCGATGGTCGGCGCCGCGGTGATCCTGCTCGGGGCCGGCATCGGTGTACTGGGTTCGACGGTCAACCCGTTCGCCACCGGCATCGCGTCCGGATTCGCGGACGTGCCGATCAGCGACGGCATCGTCGGGCGACTCGTGATCCTTGTCGTCGGCCTCGCCATGGGCATCTGGTTCGTCTCCCGCTACGCGGAACGGGTCCGGCAGGACGCATCCCAATCGCTGGTGTACGACATGAAGGACGACAACGAGCGCCACTTCTCCGCGGCGACCGACGGCGAAGGCGACGTCGAGATGACCAGGCAGCAGAAGATCGTGCTCGCGCTGTTCGCCGGGGCGTTCGTCGTGATGATCTACGGCGTCATCCCGTGGGAGGACCTCGACATCGGGCTGCCGACGCTCTGGTGGTGGTTCCCCGAGATGACCGCATCGTTCCTGTTCTTCGCCATCCTGATCGGCCTCGTCGCCCGGATGAAGGAGGGGGAGCTCACGTCGACGTTCGTCGACGGTGCGCGCGACCTGCTCGGGGTCGCGCTCATCATCGGCATCGCTCGTGGCATCACCGTGGTGATGAACAACGGTCAGATCACCGACACCGTGCTGTACTGGGCCGAGAGCGCCCTCGGCGACGTGGGCGAAGCGGCGTTCGCCATCGTGATGTACGTGCTGTTCCTGCCGTTGTCGTTCCTCATTCCATCGACGTCAGGCCTCGCCACCGTGGCGATGCCGATCATGGCGCCACTCGCCGATTTCGCCGGGGTCAATCGGGCCCTCGTCGTGACCGCGTACCAGAGTGCGTCCGGACTGGTCAACCTCGTCACCCCGACATCGGCGGTCGTGATGGGCGGACTGGCGATCGCCCGCGTGCCGTACGGCACCTTTCTGCGCTTCGTCTGGCCGCTCCTGATCGCGCTCGCCGGTCTGAGCGTCGTCGTGCTCGCCATCGGCACTGTGGCAACCTGACCCCAGCATGACGACGATCGACGAGACATCTGCTCCGACCGCCTGGTACCGCAAGGGTGCCGACGAAACCGCCCAGTTGCTCGAGGTCGACACCGTCGGAGGGCTGACCTCGAGCCAGGTCAGCGAACGCCAGGCCCGCTACGGAGCCAACGTGCTCACCGGCAAGGCGAAAGAGACGCCGCTGCACGCCTTCCTGCGGCAGTACGAGGACCTGATGCAGATCATCCTCGTGGGCGCCGCTGTGGTGAACCAGATCGTGACGGGAGAGGCCGGCACGACGCTGGTGCTACTCGGGCTCACCGTGTTCAACGCCGTGCTCGGCCTCCACCAGGAAGCGAAGGCCGAAGCGAGCCTTGCTGCGCTCGAGAAGATGCTGAAGGACATCGCCCGCGTCCGCCGCGACGGCACGGTCATCGAGATCGATGCCGCCGAGCTCGTCCCGGGCGACGTGGTGTTGATCGAGGCGGGGAACCGCGTCCCCGCTGACGGGCGGCTGTTCGTCGCCGCCACGCTCGAGATCGAGGAAGCGGCGCTCACGGGCGAGAGCACACCGGTCCTGAAGGACGTCGCGACGATCGATCGCGACGACGTGCCGCTCGGCGATCGACTCGGCATGGTGTTCATGAACACGTCGGTCACCCGCGGTCGCGGGGAGCTGGTCGTCACCGGGACCGGGATGAACACCGAGATCGGCAGCATCGCCGACCTCCTCAACCGCACCGAGTCCGACAAGACGCCCCTGCAGAAGCAGCTCGACCGGCTGACGATGATCATCGCCGGCCTCGCCGGCATCGCGTTCGTGGCGATGATCCTGCTCGGGCTGGCGCACGACCAGGACTTCGACGAACTCTTCATCGCCGGCGTCGCGCTCGCCATCTCCGCCATCCCGACCGGTCTGCCAGCGGTGGTGACCACCCTGTATTCCACGGGCACGAGGGTGCTCGCGTCGCAGAACGCGATCGTCAAACGATTGCCCTCGGTCGAGACGCTCGGGTCGGTCTCGGCGATCTGCTCGGACAAGACCGGCACGCTCACGTTGAACAAGATGACGGCCCGCGAGATGGTCGTGCCAGGGCAGAACCGGTTCACGGTCAGCGGCGAGGGCTACGCGACCGAGGGCCAGATCCGCCACGAGGGCGGGGCGTCGATCGATCTGACCGACGCCCTCCTGCCGATGGCGCTGTGCGCCGACGCGCGGCTCGCCGACGGTGAGCTCATCGGTGATCCCACCGAGGGTGCGTTGATCGTGCTGGCCGCGAAGGGGGGCATCGATCTCGACACCGCCCGCGAGCGGTACCCGCGGATCGCCGAGGTGCCGTTCGATTCCGACTACAAGTTCATGGCCACGTTCCACCGGATGACCGACGGGCAGGGACGGGAGGTCATCCGATGCCTGGTCAAGGGCGCCCCCGACGTGCTGCTCGACCGGGCCGGATCGTTCTGGACTCCCGACGGGGCCACGACCCCGGTCGACGATGATCGCCATCGTGCGGCGCTCGACGAGAACTCCCGGATGGCCTCACGTGGCGAGCGCGTGATGGTGGTCGCCCGCCGCGATTTCGACCCCGCCACGTTCGACCCGGCTGCGCCCCACCTCGACGACATCCGCGACCTCACATTGCTGGCGATGGTCGGCATCGTCGACCCTCCCCGCGCGGAGGCGAAGGTGGCCATCGAGCAATGCCACCGTGCCGGTATCGAGGTGCGGATGATCACGGGCGACCACGCGGTGACCGCCGGGGCGATCGGGCACGAGCTCGGCATCACGGGCAAGGCGCTCACGGGCGCCGAGTTCGCCGCGATGAGCGACGATCAGCTGATCGCCGAACTCGACGACATCGGCGTGGTGGCCCGCGTGTCGCCGGAGGACAAGATCCGCCTGGTCAGCACGCTCCAGGGTCAGTCCAACGTCGTCGCCATGACCGGTGACGGTGTGAACGACGCACCGGCACTGAAGAAGGCCGACATCGGCGTCGCGATGGGCATCACCGGCACCGAGGTGTCGAAGGACGCTGCCGTGATGATCCTGACCGACGACAACTTCGCGACGATCGTGCGGGCGGTCGAGTACGGGCGTCAGCTGTACGACAACCTCGCCAAGTACATCCGGTTCCAGATGGCCGCGCTCGTGGCCTTCATCGCCACCTACCTCGGTGCGGCGTTGTTCCAGATCGCGGATGGCATCCCGTTCGCACCGCTCGCCGTGTTGTGGATCAACTTCGCAGTCCAGGTGCCGCTGGCGTTGGCGCTCGGGTTCGACCGGCCGGTCGAGGGACTCATGGACAAGAAACCGCGTCCGCTCCATCAGCCGGTGCTCTCGCGTGGACAGTGGGCGTTCGACATCGCGCTGGGGATCGTGATGGCGATCGAGACGCTGTGGGTGCTCGACGTGTTCGAGGACCGGGAGAACGCGATCGTCGCCGCCTCGATGGCCGTCGTGGTCTTCGCGCTGATGAACGTGGCGCTCGCGCTCGGCGCCCGCAGCGCCACGGCCACGGCGCTCGACCGCGATTCGATCAGCGGCCGCCGTCAGCTGTTGCTCTACGGACTCGCGCTGCTGTTCACGGTCCTGTCGACCGAGCTCGGGCTGCTGCAACGGATCCTCGGGACCACGTCGCTGACGGGCGGGCAGTGGCTGCTGTGCATCGCGCTCGGCGGCCGGCCTTCTCCTCGTCGGCGAGTTGATCAAGCTGGTGTTCCGCTGGCGCGGCTCCGACGCACTCGCCAGCGCCTGACCCTCCGTCCCTCCAATCCACGTTTGCGTCGGGATTTCCGATGCCCCGGCCTCAAAAATCCCGACGCAAACGGGGATTTGGGTTGGAGCGGGTTGGTCAGTGACCGAGGATCAGGGCGAACCCGCCGACGACGATGCCGACCGTCGCGGTGACCCCGGCGAAGACCCACGCCGCGTGACCCCGACCCGGTGCCCGTCGCGCCACGAGCACGCCGATCCCCACCAACTGCGCGAAGGCGACGAGCATCGCCACCGAGAGCGCCGTGCCGGCCGAGGCCACGGCCGCCTCGGCCGATGAGGAGCACCACACCGGGCAGCACGGTGGCGAGCAGGATCGGGGAGCCGTCGACCATCGCCTCGAAGACCTCCCGCCGGCGCAATGGCTCGAGTTCCACGACGTGGCGGCCCAGCAGTTCGGCGTAGAGGTGGGCGACCCACGTTGCGGCGCCGACTCCGAGCACGAGTTCTGCTGAATACCCGACCCCGACATCGGCCACGGTGGTCACGCCGAGCGCCGCGATGACGAGCACGGTGCCGTACGAGGCGGCGCGGACGCGCTCGGCGAGGCGACTGGCGCGTTCGAACGGATCGGTCACGTGGCCGTGGATCTGGGACAAGGTCATGTCGTGGGGCTGACACCGTCGAGGGCGACCCGCGTCGGCCGCCAGACCGGTCAGGTCGCGAGGATGCGCGCTTTCTGTTCGGCGAACTCCTGGTCGGTGAGGATCCCCTGATCGTGGAACTCGCCGAGCTTGCGGAGCTGCTCGTACTTGTCGGGCCCTGCCGTCGCAGGTGCGGCGGGTTGGGGGGCCGGGGCCGCTGGCGCGGGAGGCACGTACGCGGGCTGCGCGTACTGGGGCTGGGCGTACTGGGGTTGGGCGTACTGGGGCTGGGCGTACTGGGGCTGCGCGTACTGGGGCGGCGTATTGGGGCTGGGCGTACTGGGGTTGCGCGTACTGCGGTTGTTGATACGCGGACTGGTCCTTCTTGCTCCACCGGTTCGCCTGCCGACGCGACACGCGATTGCCCACCGCGGTCCAGGTTCCCGCGACCACGGCGGTGCGAGCCATCCCACCGATCAATCCCATCAGGTTGCTCCCTTGCTCATGCCTCTACCGTCATGCCTCTACCGTCATGCTTCAATCTCGTCGAGCGCGTCGACGACTGCCTGCTCGGCGACGTGCCCACGCGCCACGAGCTGCCCGCCTGCCTGCCGTGCGGCGATCGCGAACGGCAGCGACCACAGGTTCTCGTAGACGATCAGCAGCCCCACACTGTCGGGGTTGAGCGTCGCGGCCGCCGTCGCCGCGTCCTCGTCGTCCAGCAGGCCGGACGATGCGCCCGCCAGCTCGCCGATCTCACCGATCTGCGTGCCGTCGAGCTGCTCGGTCGTCAAGGCGTCGAAATCGTCGTCGGTCCGCTTGATCAGCACGAGGGCGTCGAGCACTCGAATGAGCCGCCGGTCCACCAGGTCGAGCAACGGCGGCACCAACGCACCATCGAGCTGTGTTCCTGGGGCCTCGATCAGCAACCAGTCGATCGCCCCGGTCTCGTCACTCTCGCTCATCCGCCTCACCTTCGGTCTCTTGGCCTGCGACGGGCTGACATTAGCGCACGCCCCGACCGCCGAACCGGCCGCGAAGAGACAGACGCGTTGGTCGCCGCGAGCGGGTGTTCCGTGCCATGATCGCACCACAAATCGGACCGACGAAAGGGCGTGAATGGACGAGCAGGTACCTCCGCCGAGCGCCGGGGCCGACGAGGCGGACGGCAACAGGCGACTCGCCGTGCTGTTGGCGATGGCGATGTTCGTCCTCGTGGTCGACACGTCGATCATGAACGTGTCGATCACCGCGGTGGCGTCCGACCTCGACACGTCGGTGAGCAGCATCCAGTCGGCGATCGCGCTCGAGGCGCTGGTGTCGGCCGCGTTCATCCTGATCAACAGCAAGCTCGGCGACATCATGGGACGCAAGCGGGCCTATGTGCTCGGGCTGCTCGGCTATGCCATCGGTGCCCTGGCGATGACGGTCACCCAATCGGTCACGACGATCGTGATCTTCTGGGCGCTCATCGGTGGCATCGGCGCATCCCTGCTCCTGCCGGCGATGCAGTCGCTGATCCACGGCAACTTCCACGGCGCGGCGCAGAAGCAGACCTATGCGCTCGTCGGCGCCGCGGCGGCCGTCGGGGCGGCCATCGGCCCGCTGCTCGGTGGGTTCGTCACCACCTACCTGTCGTGGCGGGTCGGCTTCGCGCTCGAGGTCGTGATCATCGCCATCGTCCTGTTCAACATCAACCTGATCCTCGACGTGCCGTACACCGGCAGCCGCAAGATCGACGTCGGCGGCGCTGTGCTGTCCGTGCTCGGCATGGGCGGCGTCGTGCTCGGGATCCTCGTGTGGCAGGAGGGCGGGGCGTACGTCGGCCTCCTCATGGTGCTCGGCGTCGTGGCACTCGGGGCCTTCGCCGTGTGGCTGACGCGCCGCAAGCGAGCGGGCAAGGTGATCCTGCTCGACCCCGACCTGTTCGCGATCAAGAATTTCCGGGTCGGCGCGCTCGGGATGGTCCTCCAGCAGATCACGCTCGGCGGGGCGATGATCGCCCTGCCGTTGTTCCTCCAGGTGACGCTCGAGTATGACGCGATGCAGGCCGGCCTGTCCCTGGCGCCGCTGTCGCTCACCATGTTCGTGGTCGCACTGGCGATGGGGAAGGTCGGCAAAGACCTCCGTGCGGCGAGAGTCATCCAGGTGGGGTTCGGACTCGCTCTCGTCGGGATGTTGTTGGTGATCGCCGTGATCCCCCGGGGCGACTCCGGATGGGCCCTGTTCGTACCCCTGCTGATCGGCGGCGTCGGGCTCGGCCTGCTCGTGTCGCAGCTCAACAACTACATCCTCGGCCCGATCGAGGAGGAGCGGGTGAGCGAAGCGGCCGGAGTGAACTCGGCGGGACAGTCGTTCGGGCTGTCGTTCGGCCTCGCGCTCGCGGGCGGCATCCTGCTCGCCACCCTGTCGTTCAGCTTCACCCAGATGACCAAGGACAGTGCGGTGATCCCGCCGGATCAGCAGGAGCTGATCGCCAACTCCCTGGAGGACAACGCCGAACTCATCAGCACCACGCAGCTCGAGGTGCTGCTCGCGGAGGAACCCGAGGACATCTCGGACGAGATCGTCCGCATCAACAGCGAAGCCGGCGATGTGGCGCTCCAGGTGGCGATGCTCGTGCCGGTGCTGGCCTGCCTGCTCGGATTCCTGAACGCGTTCCGCATGCTCCGCCTGCCGGACTTCAAACCGTCCGCGGCCGCCGAAGGTCTACTCGGCGCTTGAGGTCGCCGCGCCAGCCGCCGATTCGGCCGACGTCGCAGTATCCGACCGCTTGGTCGACGCGACCCGCTGCTTGACCCGCTCGGCGTCGAGCTTCGCCCCGGTGACGACGAGTCCCACGATGTTCGGCCGCTTGGCCGGCGCGCTCGGACCGGTGGAGCCGGGTGAACTGCCGAGCGTCTCGGGCGTGCCGGGTTCCAGGGGCACGGACACTTCGCCGTTGCGGCGCCAGCGCTCCACGAGGATCACCCCCGCCAGCAGGCCGGACAACCAGAACACCAGATAGACCCTCATCGACTTCATCCAACACCATGCTTTCGGTCGCGTCGTCCGAACAGACCGTAGTCGCTCGCCGGCGTCAGACTGAGGGCTGGGCCGTTCGGGCGGGCATCGTGAGATCGGCCGGGATGCTGAGTGCACGGCGCAGCAGGATGCGCACTCAACACGATCAGCCAGATCGGAAACACCAGCCCGAGCCAGGGTTGGAGGGACGCGCTGAGCAGGAGGAAGATGCCCACGAGGTAGCCGCTCCAGGCGAACCACGGTGGCAACACGTGCGATGTGCGGCCGATCGTCGACGTGGTGACGACGAACATCGCGGCCATCCGGAGGGCGAAGACCAGGATCAGGGTGCTGCCGAACTGCGGGAACTGGTACGCCGCGACGGGGTCGACGTCGCCCTTCGAGAACTCGACGCTCGCCGCCAGGACCGACGTCGACGCCGCTCCCGCGAACAGCAACGCGATGTACAGGATCCCGGCCACCAATTGGATGTTCGACAACAGGATGTTGACGCGCAGTGCAGTGGCTGCCACCCACATCCGGAGCGCGACCACGAACCAGATGAACGCGATCCCTGCGAACGGCATGAGGTACAGGCCGACGATCATCACGCGTCGTTGCCCGCTGCTCCGGTAGAACGCCGTTATCTCGGCGATCGATGCCGTCGGGCCTGGTCGGCTCGACAACAACCAGTACGACGTCAGGAACAGTACGCCGTGCAGCGCGCCGACGCCGGCGGTGAGCAGTGCCGCGTTGCGCACGGAGCGAACGTGCTCGGGTGCGCCCGGAGCCGCGTCGGCGGCCGAGTTATCAGCGGGGAGATGATCGAGGATGCGCCTACGGTATTGGTCGCCGATCCAACGATCGGGGATCGTCGACCGGGCGCTCAGACCGATCGGCGGCCGAAGTGCGGTCGGTGCCGGATCGCTGGTTCGTCGGCGACGGCGTCGGGCGCCGGTTCCGCCGTCGCAGCCAAGCCGCGAGCGGTCGGGCGCTCACGCCGTGGGCGATGACGCTGAGCAGCACGGTGAGGATGATGGCGGACAGCACCGTGCGCACCCCGGGGTCGGCGACCGGCAGCTCCTCGACGATCAGCAGCCCGAACACGACCGACGCCAGACCGCGCGGACCGAACCAGCCGATGAAGACCGTCGAGCGTGCGCCGTATCCGGCGCCGAGCATGCAGACCGCGACGGGCGCCATGCGAATGACCGTCAGGCTGAGTACCGCGTAGAGCGCGATTCGCCAGTCGACGATGTCGAGTCCGTCGAGCACGAGCTGCGCGCCGAACACGAACCACACGGCGAGGGCGAGCACCTGGCCGATCAGTTCGGGAAGCGCGGTGACCTCCTTGTCGTCCTCGCCGAGGCCGGCGCGGAACGCTATGCCGGCGACGAACGCGGCGACGAAGTAGTTGACCCCGACCTCCTCGGCGACGAGGAATGCCACGCCGGCGAGCATCAGCACGACGATGCGTTGGCCACCCGAGGTGACCCAGCCGGCAGCGCGCGCCAGCGACAGTGCGCGACCACCGAGGTAGCCGGCAATCACGCCGACGGCCACGCCGCCGACGAGGTCGATCAGCGCGCCGGTGCCGTGGCCGGATGCCGCCTCGTCGATGAAGCCGACCCCGATCACCGTGGCCGAAGCGGCGATGAGGCCCGTGACCACGGGGGTGGCGATGCCGTCGTTGAGACCGCTTTCGACGTTCAGCGCGCGACGGATCGTCTGCGGCAGCGACTCGTCGGCCACGATGCTGGCGCTCAGTGCGGCGTCGGTGGGTGCCAGTGCCGCTCCGAGCAGCGCGGCGAGTTCCCACGGCATGTCGGTGAACAACGCTGCAGCCAGCCCGAAGCCGAGGGCGAACGTGATCGGCAGGCCGATGGCGAGCAACCGTGTCGGCAGGCCGGCGGAGTGGCGGAGGTCGTCGGGATCGACCCGTGCGGCGTCGGCGAACAGGAGCAGCGCGAGGGTGACCTCGGCCAGTCCGTGCACGGCATGTGAGTCGATCGCCACGTCGACGACGGCCCAGGGGCCGTTGCACAGGAACAGCCCGGCCGCGACGAACACGATCGGGCCTGTCACGTCGAGCCGCTCGACTCGTCCAGACACCAGCGACCAGACGAGCAGGAGGACGACGAAGGCGATCAGTGCGCCGGTGGTCATGCCGATGCCTCGCGAGCGCAGATGGATCAGCCGGGCCGACTCCGGGTTCAGCGCCGGGGGCTGGAGCCCGTGCCGGGCGAGTTGCCGTCCGGTGAGCCGAACGGGCTCGACGAGCCAGCGGGCACGGCCGAGCGGCAGATCCGCGATCTCGTACGTGCGGTCAGGGTCGAGTTCGGGGATCCGCAGCGGGTCCGGCAGCAGGCTTGCCGATGTCGTGAGCCGGGCCAGTGACACGATCGCCGCGGTCCGGTCGGGCGCCAACACGCCGTGCGGCGATCGTTCCGTCGTCGCCCCGGTCGATGCGGAGTACGTCACCGGTGTGCAGCAGTTCGCGGTGGCGGCGGTGGAGCGCCACGATGTCGGCGAGGCGGTCGAGTTCGGCGTCGTCGAGGTCGAGCAGGTTCCACTCGAGGCCGAGATGGCCGAAGAACGCGGTGGCGGCGCGGGAACGAGAGCGAGTGGGTGCGGCCGGTCGTGTGGCTCCGCGGCGGACCGATGTGCGCGCCCATCACCTCGGGTGGGATCAGCGTCGACGCCCACCGCTGGATGGTCTGGCGCTCCAGCGCATCGTTGCAGTCGCTCGTCCACACCCGCTCGGTCCGTTCGAGGATGCCGAGATCGATCCGTCCACCGCCGGACGCGCAACTCTCGATCTCAACGCCGGGATGGGCGCCGCGGAGCTGATCGATGAGCCGGTACACGGCCCGTGTCTGGGCGTGGGTGGAGGCGCGCCCGGCGGCGTTGCTCGCCGCGACGTGCACCCGGTTCATGTCCCACTTGAGGAAGGCAATGTCGTGGTCGCGCAACAAACGATCGAGGCGGTCGTGCACGGCGGCGAACGCATCGGGCCGGGTCAGGTCGAGCACGAGTTGATGTCGGCCGAGCACCGGTACGTACCCCGGCGCCTGGAGGACCCAGTCGGGGTGGGCGCGGTGGAGGTCGCTGTCGGGGCTGACCATCTCGGGCTCGACCCACAGGCCGAACTCCATGCCGAGGCCACGGACGTGGTCGATCAGCGGAGCGAGCCCGTCGGGGTGGACGTCCGGCGACACCCACCAGTCGCCGAGCGACGAGGTGTCGTCGCGGCGGCCGGCGAACCAACCGTCGTCGAGGACGAACCGCTCGGCTCCGACCGGGCGGCGCGCCCGGCGAGTTCCCGCAGACGGTCGGAATCGTGGTCGAAGTACACGGCCTCCCAGGTGTTGACCAGCACCGGGCGTGGCCGAGCGGGGTGTGCCGGCAGCGAGCGGGCATAGCGGTGGTAGGCCCGGCTCGCGTCCGTGAGTCCTGTCGGCGAGTAGGCGCCGACCATCGGCGGCGTCGAGTACGCCTGACCCGGTTCGAGGACGATCTCGCCCGGCCCGAGCAGTTCGCCGGCGGACGCGACGCGTCGACCGTCGGGCAGTCGCTCGATGCGGAGATGGGCGTTCCCGCTCCAGGCGAGGTGGACACCCCACACGTCCCCGTGTTGTTCGCCGAACCCGTGCTCGCCGGTCCACGCGAGCGGCGGATACTCGTGCGAGGTGCGTCCCGTCCGGTTCTCCACGTCGACCGCACCGCTCACGAGCGTCTGGCGGTGCGGGTGCAGCTCGCGGCACCAGCGTCCGTGGAACGTGATGACGTCGACGGCGTGCGCCGGAACGGGGACGGTGAGCTCCAGGTGCCCGAGCGTGTAGGGCGTTTCACCGACGTTGGTGATCGTGGCTCCGGCGCGCACCACGCCGCTGGCGTCGAGCTCGACGTGCGTCTCGAGTTCCAGGCCGGCGACGTCGTCACGTCCGACGATCGAGACGCGATTCGTGCCGGTCGTGCCCGACACCGGTGTGAACCGTGGGGCCCAACCCGTCCCGTCAGTTCGATGGCCGGCGAGGCCGGGCCGCCCGGGATACCCCGCACCGTGCTCGGGAACGAGCGAGGCCGGTGCCTCGGCGTCGAGTGCGCCACCGGTCACTGGCCGTTGCAATGCGCGCCGCATGGCGTCGAGGTCGACGGCACCCAGCGATGCACCCCAATACTCGATCTCGACACAGCCGCCGGCCGTTCCGATCACGATGCTGACGCGACCGTCGGTGAGGTGGACGGGCGACGGCATCGGCGACGAACTGTAGGTCACCTTCATCTGGCCCAAGTTGTCTGGCCCAATTATCTGGCCCAATTTCTGGCACAGTGATCGCCCGTGGATCCCTTCCCGCTCAGCCGGTGGTTGACGCCCGAGGTGCAGTCGGTCGATCGGGTCGAGATCGCCGCCGCTCGTGGTCCACTCGTCGGATCCGGGCCGTGGGCGATGTCGCTCGACGGCACGTGGAGTTTCCGCCTCGTCGCGAATCCCGACGCGATCGACGACGACTGCATCACCGGCTCGCCGGCCGATTCTGGTTCGGTCGAGGTGCCGGGCAGTTGGGCCCTGCAGGGCCACGGCGGTCCGGTCTACCTCAACATCCGGATGCCGTTCGCGCTCCACGCACCCGAGGTGCCGGCCGACAACCCGACCGCGGTGTATCGCCGGCGGTTCCGGCTCCCGACCGGCTGGCGTACCCGCCGGACCTTCGTGCGGATCGGTTCGGCGGATTCGATGGCGTGGGTGTGGGTGAACGGCTCGTTCGTCGGGATGGGCAAGGACAGCCGGCTGGCCTCGACGTTCGAGATCACCGATCGGGTGGTCGCGGGCGACAACGAGATCGCGATCGTCGTACCGCGGTGGAGCGACGCCAGCTGGATCGAGGATCAGGACCAGTGGTGGCTGCCCGGTCTGCACCGCTCGGTCGAGTTGTTGTCGGAGCCACTGGTCCGCCTCGCCGACTGCGCTCTCGTTCCGGGCCTCGCCGACGACGGCACGACTGGCCTGCTGGCGATCGACGTGCGCGTGGACGGCGAGGATGCGGCGGGGCCGGTCCCACTCACGGTCGAGGTGTCGGTTCGTGTCGGCCGGCGGACCCTGCGGACCGGACCTCAGCCGGTACCGGCGTATCCGTTCGATCGTCCCGACCGGGAGACGGCGGCGAGCTATCTGTGGCCAGGCCCGCGTGTGCTGACGACGCTCGAGGTACCCCGCGTGGAGCCGTGGACCCACGAGACGCCGAGGCGCTACGAGGCGACCGTGACGTTGCGGGACGGTCCCACCGTGATCGACCAGCGGTCGCTGCAGGTGGGGTTCCGGCGCGTCGAGGTGGCCGGCAACGAGCTGCTCATCAACGGTGTCGCCGTGGTGATCAACGGGGTGAACCGCCATGAGATCCATCCCGACCGCGGGCGGGCGATCACCGTCGACGACATCCGCAACGACCTGCTGCTGATGAAGCGCCATCACGTCAACGCCGTGCGCACGGCCCACTACCCGGACGCCGAGGAGTTCTACGACCTGTGCGACGAGCTCGGCCTCTACGTGATCGACGAGGCGAACATCGAGAGCCATGCCCGCTGGGGGTCACTGGTGCACGATCGGCGGTACCTCGGCGCCCTGATGGACCGCGTGTCCCGGATGGTGATGCGCGACCGGTCGCATCCGTGTGTGATCGTCGTGGTCGCTCGGCAACGAGAGTGGTGACGGCGCGGCCCACGATGCGATGGCGGCCTGGATCCGGCGGAGCGATCCGTCACGCCCCGTTCACTACGAGGGCGGGTTCACGTTCGACCTCCTCGCGGCGTCGCCGGCGAGCGACATCGTGTGCCCGATGTACGCCCCGCCCGACCGGATCGCGGCGTGGGCCGAGGATCGGCGCGACACCGAGACGTCCGCTGATCCTGTGCGAGTACAACCACGCGATGGGCCAAGCCGGTGGCCTGGCGGACTACTGGGCGCTGTTCGGCCGGCGCGGGCTGCAGGGTGGCTTCGTGTGGGAGTGGTGCGACCACGCCTTGCGCCGGATCGATGACGACGGCGCGCCCGTGCTGGCCTACGGAGGCGACTTCGGCGAGACGAAGCACGACGGCGCGTTCGTGTGCGACGGTCTCGTGTCGGCCGATCGTGTGCCCCATCCGCTGCTGGCCGAGCTCGCCGCGCTCGACGCAGCCAGTCGAGGTCGAATGGGCCGGCGCGGGCTTCGTGAGCGTCACGAATCGCCGTTGGTTCACCGCGCTCGACGATCTCCGCGCCACGTGGGTCGTCGAGGTCGACGGTCGGCCCGTCGGCCGGGGGGTGCTTGACCTTCCGCCGATCGCGCCACAGCAGCAGTGCCGGATCGCGGGCCCGCCCCTGCCGGGCACCACGGGCGGAACGGTCGCCGTCACGTTCACCTTCCGTTCCCGGCGGCCCACGGCATGGGCGGCGCGAGGCTCGATCGAGGCGGTCCGACAGATCCTCATCGAGCCTGAGACGACCGCGGACCGGCCAGGAGCACCTCGCCCGGTCGGGGGCCCGCACGCGCAGCACCGCCGCCGTCGACGAGGGCGACCGCCTGCAGATCGGGCCGGTCGGGATCGTGCCGCCCGCGCTCTGCCTGTGGCGGCCGCCGACCGACAACGACGACCCGCCGGGGGAGTGGCACCGGCGCGAGTCGGCGGCCGATCGGTGGCGTGGATGGGGTCTCGATCGGATCGAACCGTCCGCCGTCGAACATCGACGTGACGGCGCCGATCACGTCCGCACGACGACGTACGAGTTGGCGCTCGGCGAACGTGATCCACCACCAACGGCGCCGAGTGCTCGACGGCGCGATCGAGATCGTCGACGAGGTGACGATTCCGGAGGTGTTCGACGACCTGCCGCGGGTGGGGGTGCGGTTCGAGCTACCGTCCGGCTTCGACGCCCTCGAGTGGTTCGGATTCGGCCCCGGCGACAGCTACCCCGACCGGCGTGCGGCGACCACGCTCGGCCGATGGCGGGCGGACGTCGGGGAGCAGGCGATGCCGTTCATCGTGCCGCAGGAGTTCGGGCTGCACGTCGACACCCGATGGTTCCGGATCGGCGACGGCGCGACGATGTTCGAGGTGACACCAGCGACTCCGCTGGCGTTCTCGGCGTTGCCGTACCGGGCCGAGGAACTCACCGCTGCCACGCATGCCCACCAGCTCCACGCCAATCAGGGCCGGTCGAATTCGCCGACGATCGTCCACCTCGATGCCGCGCACCGGGGCCTGGGGACCGCCGCCTGCGGCCCGGACACCGCCGATCGATGGAAGATCCGCGGTGGCACCTTCCGTTGGGCCTGGCAGGTGCGTGCCTGGCCGGTCGGTCACTCGACCAGATCGTAGGATTCCGCGAGCCACGCCTTCACGTCGTCGGTCAGATCGTCGGGCGAGCGCAGATTGACGAAGTGGTAGACGCGCGAGCCGGTGTCGATCGGCTTGCGGGCGATGGCGGGATGGTCGATCCGCCGGCCGAGCGGGAACGACATTGCGACCCACTTCGTCATCGGGCGCAGCTCGACGAAGCTGCCGTGCTTCTTGAGGAAGATCCCGACCGACACCGGCTCGACATGGATCGGACCGAGTGACGTCAGATACCCGTACACCGCGTCGAACACGGGACGTTCGTGTGGCGGCCCCGTCGAGAAGTACTCCTCGAGCGTCATGGCCGGCGAGCACTCGTGAGCCTGATGGGAGCGGGCGAACAGACGGCCGCACTCCGGGCAGGTCCATCCGGTCATCGCTGGCCTGTCATTGCTGGCCGCTCGTCACACGATCTTGTTCGCCGCGTCGGTCCAGTACTGGTCGCGCAGCACCCGCTTGTACAGCTTGCCGGTCGGCAGGCGGGGGAGTTCGGCGAGGTAGTCGATCGAGCGCGGCACCTTCTGACGCGACAGGTGCTCGCCACAGAACGCCAGGAGCTCCTCGGTGAGCACATCGTCGGCCGCGACGTCGGGCATCGGTTGGACGACGGCCTTGACCTGCTCGCCGAGGTCGGGGTCGGGCACACCGAAGACCGCCGCGTCGGCCACCTTGGGATGGGTGATCAGCAGGTTCTCGATCTCCTGCGGATAGAGGTTGACGCCACCCGAGATGATCATGAACGTCTTGCGGTCGGTGAGGTAGAGGAACCCGTCGTCGTCGATGTAGCCGACGTCGTTGACCGTCGTCATCGTCCCGTCGTCGGAGGTGACCTCGAGCGTCTTCTCGGCGTCGTTGTGGTACTCGAACGGCGTCGCCGTCTCGAACCAGATCGTGCCCGGCGACGCCGATCGGCACCTCGTTCATCTCGTCGTCGAGGATGTGCAACCGACCGAGCATCACCTTGCCGACGGTGCCCTTGTGGTCGAGCCACTCCTTGCTGTCGCATGCGGTGAAGCCCAGCCCCTCCGTGGCGCCGTAGTACTCGTGGATGATCGGGCCCCACCACTCGATCATCGCCTCCTTCACCGGTATCGGACAGGGCGCCGCGGCGTGGACGGCGATCTCGAGCGACGACAGGTCGTATCGGGTGCGTTCCTCCTCGGGCAGTTTGAGCAGACGGCTGAACATCGTCGGGACGAGCTGGCTGTGGGTCACCTGGAAGCGCTCGACGAGGTGGAGGTACTCGACCGGATCGAAGCGCTCCATGATGATGACCGTGCCACCGCAGCGGATCGTCAACTCCACGGCGGCCTGCGGCGCCGAGTGGTACAGCGGCGCCGGCGACAGATAGATCATGTCCTCGCGGTAGTGCCACAGCTCGCGGAGGAACGCGTACAACCCCAGCATCTCGCCGGGCGCCTGGTCGGGAAGTGGCCGGATGATGCCCTTCGGCCGACCGGTCGTACCGGAGGAGTAGAGCATGGCGATGCCGACCCGCTCGTCGGGGATGGGTGACGTCGGATGGCCGGCGAGGGCCAGTTCGTAGTCACGGACACGATCGTCGCTGCTCGTTCCGTCGTCGTCGACGACCAGCACGTGCGTGACGCGGGCATTGCCGGCGATCGCCTGCGAGCACGGTCGACGCTTGGCCAGCGAGGTGATCACGACCGTCGACTCGCTGTTGTCGACGATGTATGCGAGTTCCTCCGCGGTGAGGTACGAGTTCACGCACGTGTAGAACAACCCGGATCGTTCGCCGGCGGCGCACGACTCGAGGTACCGATCGTTGTTCTCCATGAAGATCGAGTAGTGACCGAGCCGTTGCACACCGATGCTCCGGAACAGATGGGCGAGTTGGTTCGCCCGTGCCTCGTACTCGCGGTACGTCACTGCCTCGCCGGTCGACGCCATGATGAACGCGGGGCGGTCGGGATGATCCTTTGCGTAATTTCCTGGATACATGCCAACTCCCTGTGCCGCTCGGTGTCGGTGCGGACAGTACCCCGTCATCGGTCGAGCGAACAGCTTTCGACGTTGCACACGATTGCACCGTGCCCAACTTGGCTGAAGACGGCCGAAGAAGGGCCAAAGGTCCCTAGTCCCCGTTGGACGACCCGGGCAGAGTCAGAGGCGTGACTGTACTCGACGACCCTCCCGTGCAACGCACCACGCCCGACGACCCACCCGTCCAACGCGCGATTCGCGAAACCCCACCGAGTTCCGCGCTCAGTTCCATCGTGTTCGTGGCGATGGTCGGACTCATCACCGCCATCGTCCTCGGCCTCGTCGCGATCGGGATCGTGGCTGCTCCTGAACGACGAGCCCGCCGCCGCGCCGGAAGCCGCGGCGACGACCACGCTGTCGGTCGACCTGACCGAGTTCGCCATCACCGGCAACCTGACCGCACCCGCCGGCCATGTGTGATCGACGTGACCAACAGCGGCTCGGTCGAGCACAACATCTCACTCGTCGATCCGAGCGTCCAGGGCAGCAACCTCGCCGCCGGTGCCTCCGAGCAGCTCGACCTCGGCGAACTCGCGCCCGGGACCTACGAGGTCATCTGCACGATCCCGGGTCATGCCGGCAGCGGCATGACCGCGGAGCTCACGATCACCGACGGTGCCGTCGTCGCCGCCGCAGCCCGGTGCCGATGCGGCCGGTACGGACGCGGCCGACTGCGGGTGCCGGTGCGATGGCCGGCATGGACCACAGCGAGATGACCGCCGAGGAGATGGACCAGATGATGGTCGACTCGATGCTCGCCTTCCCGGCCGAGACCGAGGGCGTCGGCAACCAGCTGCTCGACTACACGACGTTGCCCGACGGCACGAAGCAGTTCGAGCTGACTGCCGCGGTCACCCCGTGGGAGGTCTCGCCGGGCAAGGTCGTCGACGCCTGGTCGTACAACGGCATGGTGCCCGGACCGATGATCAAGGTCGCCGTCGGCGACAAGGTGCGGGTCGTCCTGCACAACGAGACGCCGTTGGGCACCGACATCCACTGGCACGGCGTCCATACGCCGAACGCTCAGGACGGTGTGTCGCCGTACACCCAGGAGGTGGTGGCGACGGGCGACTCGCACACGTACGAGTTCGTCGCCGACCAACCGGCGATCGGGATGTACCACGCCCACATCCACGGCCAGACCTCGGTCGTGAACGGGATGTTCGCCAGCTTCATCGTCGGCGACAATCCGCTCCCGTACGGGCGCACGGTCAGCGGCGTCACGGTCCCGGCCGACCTCGTGCCCGCCGTCGAGATGCCGATGGTCGTCAACGATGCCGGCGTGATCGGCCTGACGCTGAACGGCAAGAGCTTCCCGGCGACGGCGCCGGTTGTCGTCAACGAAGGCGACTGGGTCGCAGTGAACTACTACAACGAGGGCCTGATGGCGCACCCGATGCACCTCCACGCCTTCCCCCAACTCGTGTACGCCAAGGACGGCATCCCGCTCGACCAGCCGTACTTCGCCGACACGATCAACATCGCTCCTGGCGAGCGTTACTCGGTGCTGTTCCACGCGACCGACCCTGGCACGTGGGTTTGGCACTGCCACATCCTGACCCACGTCGAATCGGAAGATGGAATGTTCGGGATGGCCACTGCAGTGGTCGTGAACCCGGCCGAGTAGCGGGAGCCGCGGGGCGCACACCGGGTCACGGCGGTCGATTACGACCGCCGTGACCCGTCTGCGCGTGGTGGGCAGAAGCCCGCCGTTGGCCTCCATACTGATTGCCGTCATGAGCGCACCGACCGAACGCCCCGCCGCTGCCAACTTCATCCGTGACCTGGTGGCCGCCGACAACGAGCAGGGGACGTTCGGTGGCCGAGTTCAAACCCGGTTCCCGCCCGAGCCGAACGGGTACCTGCACATCGGCCACGCCAAGGCGATCACGCTGGACTTCGGTATCGCCGCCGAGTTCGGCGGAACGTGCAACCTGCGCTTCGACGACACGAACCCCGACACCGAGGAGACCAGCTACGTCGACGGGATCATCGAGGATCTCGCCTGGCTCGGCTTCGAGGCGAGTGGGCCGATCCTCTACGCCAGCGACTACTTCGAGCAGCTGTACGAGTGGGCCGAACTGCTGATCACCGACGGCAAGGCGTACGTCGACGACCAGACGAGCGAGACGATCTCCGAACAGCGCGGCGGTTACGGCAACCCGGGCGTCGAGAGCCCGTACCGCGATCGCCCGGTGGCCGAGAACCTCGACCTGTTCAGGCGGATGCGGGCCGGCGAGTTCGAGGAGGGCGCGCACGTGCTGCGGGCCAAGATCGACATGCAGCACGAGAACATGCAGCTGCGCGATCCGGTGATGTATCGCATCCGTGACGAGCACCACCACCGCACGGGCGACACGTGGAAGATCTATCCGACCTACGACTGGGCGCACGGGCAGAGCGACGCGATCGAAGGCATCACGCACTCGCTGTGCACGCTCGAGTTCGACAGCCACCGCCCGCTGTACGACTGGTACCTCGCACAGCTCCCGCTGTCGTTCGAGGCGCCGCGCCAGACCGAGTTCGCCCGGTTGGAGCTCACGCACACGGTCACCTCCAAGCGCAAGCTGATGAAGCTCGTCCTCGACGGCACCGTCGATGGGTGGGACGACCCGCGCATGCCGACACTGCGCGGGCTGCGGCGGCGTGGGTATCCGGCCTCGGCGATCCGTGAGTTCTGCAACTTCATCGGCGTGGCCCGCACCAACAGCCGCCACGAGATCGAGCTGCTCGAATCGTTCGTGCGGACCGAGCTCAACCGCACGGCGCAGCGGCGGATGGCGGTCCTCCGTCCGCTCGAGTTGGAGATCACGAACTGGCCGACCGACGCCTCGGGCGAGCCGGTCGTCGAACACGTCGACATCGTGAACAACCCGGAGAACGCCGATGACGGCGTGCGCTCGGTGCCGTTCTCGGGGCGGCTGTTCATCGAACACGACGACTTCATGGCCGAGCCGCCACCGAAGTACTTCCGCTTGTCGCCCGGCAAGGAGGTCCGGCTGCGCGGTGCCTACTTCGTCACCGCGACCGACTTCGACGTCGACGCTGCCGGCAACGTCACGAAGGTCTACGCCACCTACGACCCCGACACGCGGGGCGGCAACGCGCCCGACGGCCGCAAGGTGAAGTCGACGATGCACTGGGTTTCAGCCGCCCACGCGATCGACGCGACCGTTGCGCTGTACGAGCGGTTGTTCGCCACACCGGTGCCGGGTGAGGCATCGGGCGACGTCTTCGACGACCTCGCCCCCTCCTCGCGCGCAACGTGCTCACTGGCTGCAAGGTCGAGCCCGCCCTCGGGGACGCGGCTCCAGGCCAGGTCGTCCAGTTCGAGCGGCTCGGATACTTCGCCGTCGACCCGGACGAGCCGATGTCGTTCCATCGCACCGTCGGCCTCCGCGACGAATGGGCCAACATCCAAAAGCGCTCCACCTGAACCCGGCGCACGCCCGGACCCGACCCCCTGGCGCGCCAGCCCCTTGCGATGAGCGAGCGGCCCACCCCTCGGCCCGTTCGCTCATGGCTGGAGCGGGGGGAACCTTGCGATGAGCGAGCGGCCCACCCCCGGGCTGTTCGCTCATGGCTGGGCGGGGCGGAACTACATTCGGCGTGATGAACCGACGAACTCGTTGGGCGCTCGTCGCCGTTCTCGTCGCGGTCGGCCTGCCGCCGATCGCCTTCTCGGATCCCGGCGCCGTGCAGGCCGCTGCGGCTTCGGTCGGTTGCGAACCACTTCCAGCCGGCGGCGTCGCCACCGCTCCGTCTCTCCCGAGCTACACCGCCATCAACCCGCAGCGCCTCGTCGACACGCGCAACAACATCGGCGGCTGGGGCACGACGATCGGCGCCGGCTGCACGATGCGGGTCAACCTCGCTTCGGACGTTCCCGCCAACGCGGCCGCCGTGTCGCTGTCGATGACCGCCATCTCGGCGACGCGGGACTACTCCACGGTCTACCCGTGCGCGAGCGGCCGGCCCGAGACCTCGAACCTCAACACCCGGCCGGGCATCCCGACGCCGAACCTCGTGGTGGCGATCCCGGACATCAACCGCGAGATCTGCATCTTCAGCCACGGCACGGCGCACCTCATCATCGACCTGGCCGGTTGGTGGTCGGATGGTCCCGACCGGTTCGCATCGATCCAGCCGACACGCGTGTACGACACGCGGCAGCCCGGCGGCGCACGGCTCGCCCGCTTCGTCACGCGTGAGGTGAGGATTCCGCCGTCGGTGATCCCGGACGGTTCGACCGCGGCGGTGGTCAACCTCACAGTCGACCGCGCCGCTGCCGCCGGCTACCTCACCGCCTTTCCGTGTGGCCAACCCGTCCCACCGTCGTCGAACCTCAACTTCGTCGCCGGCGAGGCGCGGGCGGTCGCGGCGATCGTCGGGCTCGGACTCGGCAGCACGATGTGCGTACTGACCGACATTGCCGCAGACGTGATCGTCGACGTCACCGGGTATTACGCGCCTGCGCCGAGTTTCGGGCCGACCGCGCAGCTGCAACCGCTCAGTGGCACGCGCATCGTCGATACGCGCAACGGCATCGGCGGCCCGCTCGCCCCGTTCCAGGCCGGCGAGACCCGGCAGTTCGACCCGGTCGCGTTCGTGCCCGGTGGAGCCGAGGCGTCGTCGGTGATGCTCAACGTGATCGCCGCCAACCCGCAGGCGAACGGCTACCTGACGATCTATCCGTGCTCGTCCAGCCGGCCTGAGGTGTCGTCGCTCAACTACACGGCGCCCGCTGAAGCGACGAACCTGGCGACCGTCGAGTTGGCCGCAGATCGCACGATCTGCATCTACGCATTCGCCGCGACCGACGTGATCGTCGACGTGTTCGGCGTGATGGCGGCGCCTGCCGGTTCGCTGGTCGAGCGGCTGTCGTTCAACCAACACGTGTTCCCCGAGTTCACACCAGCAGGAGCGGACTACGCCGTTGCCTGCAACGCCGGAACGACGTCGCTGTCGATGCAGCTCGAACTGCTGCCGCAGGTGACCGCCACACTCGACGGCGTCCCCGTGTCGTCCGGCCTCCTCACCCGGCAGGTGGCGACCGACCAGCTGCTGACGCTCACGCTGACGCGGGGCGGCCAGTCGATGAGCTACTTCTTCCGGTGCCTGCCGGCCGACTTCCCCGCCCTGACGGTCGATCGCCCCGGCAACCCCGCACCCGGGTGGTACCTGACGACGTTCGGAATCAATGCCAACCCAGCGGGCGTTTCAGCGTGATCTTCGACAATCGAGGTGCGCCTGTCTGGTACAAGCGCACTCCGGTCCCGGTGCTCGATTTCAAACGGCTGTCGAACGGCACGATGGTCTACGTGCCCCAACTCGGCCAGGCCTTCGGCGTGCGATCCGGCTCGGGGCTACCTCAACACCGACCTGAACGGCTCCCTCGTGGCCGGGGTCAGTCCGAACGGTGAGATCCGCACCGTGAATCCCGACTCAGTTCCCGACCGACCAACACGACTACGTCGAACTCCCGGCGGCGGCCGGGCGATGTTGAGCTATCCGTTGATCCCGAACCGTGACCTGCGGCCGCTGAACACATCGGTCGGTCCTGTCGCCTGCTCGCAGGAGACTTCCGCCATCTGCCCATTCGTCCAGAACGACCGCGCCGTGGATGGCGTGATCGAGGAGGTCGATAGCGCCGGAAACGTCTGTGAGGTGGCAGGCGACCGACCACATCCCGGATGCCGACGTCACGTTCCCGCTCCGCTTCGACATTTTCAAGGATGGCGACGCCGGGAGTCGTCGACCTGCACCATCTCAATGCGCTGCAGCGCCTCGACGGACGGGGACTATCTCGTCACCGCCCGCCATCTCGACGCGGCGTTCCGCGTCGATCGCAGCGACCAGTGGTACATCGACTGGTTCGTCGGCGGGCGAGGGCGCAAACCGGCTGACCATCGTCGGCGACCCGTTCGGCGGACCGGCCCGTCCGCACGATGCGCGGCTCAACGGCAACGTGCTGACGATGATGGACAACCGCACGGCGACGGGGCAGCCGTCGCGGGCGGTCGCCTACCGGATCGACGAAGTGGCCGCACGGCGACGATGCTCTGGCAGATCATCGCGCCGAGCGGTCAGAGCGGCGGGACGCTCGGCAGCGTGCGGGTCCAGCCCGACGGGTCGATCCTCGTCGGCTGGGGTGCTCCGCTGCAGCCGATGTTCACCGAGCACGACGCGAACGGCAACCTCACGATGGCGATCACCCAGTCACCGTCCGGCTTCTCGTACCGCATCGTCAAGTACCCGGTCACCGACTTCGACGCCGCCCAACTCCGCGCCACCGCCGGTGGCACCGCCCAAGGCCACCCGTAGCCCCACCACCTCGTCCGAACGGAGCAAGTCGCGCGCCGTCGCTCACGGGTTCGGTCGGGTCTGGAGTCAGTCGATCCAGGCGCAGCCGAAGTCTTCGGGGTTGCCCCACGAGACGCTGTCGCGGGGCTCGAGGCGTGGCCCGGTCGGAGAACTTCATCTGGTCGAGGCCGATCGTGACGAGTCTCCGAGCCGATCACCATCGACCGTTGCAACGGGTTCCAGCAGCCGCTCTGATCGTCGGTCTCGTGGGTGATCACGCCGCGGGTCGACAGGTCACGGTCGACGAGCTGGGCGACGATCACGCCGCCCGCCGATCCCGTGATCGTGTCGGCGAGGCACGGCTGGTCCGGTGCGCAGCTGTTCCATCCCGGCGACACCGGCAGGACGATCGTGCCGTCCTCGGGCCAGTAGAGGAACGCCTTGTGATCCCACTCGACCTCGCTCGACCCGCCGATCGGCAGGGTGTCGATCTGTTGCGGGTTCGTCGGATCGCTCACGTCGAACAAGCTGAGTTGCGTGCCGAGCGTGCGGCCCTCCTCGGTGGCGTCCTGGCCGACACCGAGCAGCAGCCCGTCGCCGACCGGATGCAGGTAGGCGGAGTAGCCGGGGATCTTCAACTCGCCGTCGAGCACCGGGTTCGCCGGGTCCGACAGATCGATGACGTACAGCGGATCGGTCTGACGGAACGTCACGACGTACGCGGTGTCGTCGATGAACCGCACGGAACGGATCTGCTCGGTCTTGCCGAGTCCGCCGACCGACGAGATCGTCTCGAGGTCTTCGCCGTTGGGGCGCAGCACGGTGACGGCCGACTCGCTCTGCTCACCGAAGTCGAAGCCCTCGGTCGTGGTCGCCACCCGCAGGTCGCCGTTGTACTCGCTCATCGCGAACTGGTTCAGCAGCCGGCCGGGCACCGAGCCCGAGGCGACGTAGGTGGCCGCCGTCCCCTCGCCGAGGTCGAACTGGTGGATCTGGGTCGGCGGGGTCCGTCGTCGACGACGTCGTCGAGTCGACCGAGTCGTCGGTCGCCACGTCGACCCCCACGTCAACCGGCATCGGCCGGGACAGCCAGTCCCAGTTCTGCGTCGTGATGTACAGGTTCTCGGCCGACGAGTACACGATGTCGCCGGTCGACACGACGCCGGCCGAGCCGACCGGTGTGGCGTCGCCGAGCAGGTCGACCGAGGCGATCCACGTCAGCCCGAGCCCGGCGAAGTCGTCCGGTGCGGCCACCGTGTTGCAGTCGAGGATCGGCTGCATCGGGCCGAACGTGCCGTCGCCCGCCTCGTCGAACCAGCGGGGGAGCCAGTCCTCGACCGAGGACTCGGCGATGATCTGCTGGTTGCGTTCGAGGGCCCGCTCCTCGTCGAGGCCGAACTGGCTCGGCTGGACGAACGGGAGACGGGTGTCGAAGCTCGTCGAGATCACGAGCCGGGCGACGTCGTCGACCGAGCGGGTGGCGAGGACCGAACCCTCGAGGTGTGAGCGGCGCAGCAATGTCGCATTCGCCGGGTCGGACACGTCGTACAGCGACACGATCGTGTCGGCCGCCCCGTCCCAGCTCGTCGTGACGACGAGGAGCCGGTCGCCGTCGAGCAGGAGTTGGTGGCTGCCGTTCGGGAGTTCCGGCTGGCCGACGACCTGGGCGTCGTCGACCCGGACGATGCGCAGCCCGTCGTTGTTGGCGACGTAGACGTACTCACCGTCGGTCTCGACGATGTCACCCTCGTCGACGCCGATCTCCTGTGTGTTGGTCCCGGAGAAGTCGTCGGCGGGCACGTCGATCGGCGCCGGAGCCACGGTCGCCTGGGCGCTCCGCTCGGCCTCGCGCGGTCGGAGCCGCGGCGTCCTCGGCAGCCGTCATCATCACGTCGCCGCCCATCGGGACGATCCCGCCGCCGCCGAGACCCCATGCGGTGACCCGCTCGGACGCCTCGGTCTGCATGTAGCCGAGCAGTGCCGGGCAGTCGCCGAAGAACGACAGATGGCCGGCGGCGAAGCCCTGCGGCTGGGGCGGCGGGTCGGTCGTCGGGGGCGTGCTGGTCGGTCTCGGGGTCGGTCGTCGGGGACGCCGTCGGCTGGGTGGTCGGCGTGCTGGCCGTCGTGCCCGGCGACGCCTCGCTGGTCGGTGCCGACACCTCGGGACCGTCCGACGAGCACGCTCCGAGGGCGATCGTGACGCCGAGGACCGTTCCGATCGACAGAGCCACTGGGCTGAGCAGTTCACGCTTCATGCCTGTTCGACGTCACGCCACGATCGGATCTGGTTGCCACCAACCTCAGGTCTCGAGGGGCAGGAGCGCCTGAGCCGCCTCGCCGAGGTGGGCGATCCAAGCGTCGGCGTCGCGAGGCTCATCGAGCGGGAGCACGACGAACTTCGACGTGCCCACGTCGACGAACCGCTTGATCGTGGCGATCAACGAGTCCCACGACGTGGCGACGAGATCGCCGACGTCGACGATGTCCGGGCGACGCCTGGCGAACACGGCACGGAACTGATCCGGGATGTCGCCGAACGTGTACGGGATGAGCACGCCGTAATGGTCGTCTTCGATCTCGCGTTCGTGCTCGGCAGCGACGGCCTCGATCACCTGTTCGCCCGGCCGCAACGTCGGCGGGCACGACGAACGACGGCAACCAACCGTCCGCGAGCCGGCCGACCCGGCGGAGCTCGGACGGCGCCTGCCCGCCGAGCCAGACGTCCATCCGCTTCGGTGCCGGCCGGACGCGTACCGAGTCGTAGTGGAAGCGAGCGCCGTCGTGGCTGAACCGCTCGCCCGTCCAGGCCAACCGCATGACGGTGAGCATCTCGTCGAAGATCGCCGCCCGTTCGGATCGCTCGACACCGAAAGCCTGCTGCTCGACCGGGTCGACTGCGCCGAGCCCGAACGCCGGGAGAAGACGACCGCCCGACATCGTCGCCAGCGTGGCCAGTTCCTTGGCGAGCACGACCGGGTTCCGCCCCGGCAGGACCATCACCGACATCCCGAACTTCAACCGGGTGGTGCGCCCGGCGCCGTACGCCATCGCCACGAGTGGATCCGGCGCCTCGGCACTGATCCGCTCCGACAACCAGAGCGAGTCGAAGTCGAGCCGCTCGAGTTCGTCGACGACCGCGCCGAACGATCCGTCGTTGAGATTGGTCCGCGTGCCGAGGCCGAACCCGATGCGGACCTTCATCCGGCTCAGCGTAAGGCGCGGGAGCCGACCGGATGAACCCGGCGTGGCTCGATGCGGACCGTCTGCACCCGACCGGTCATGCGTCCAGCTCGACGCGAACCCCGACCACGATCACGGGGATCACGATGGCCGCCTGGGACACATCACTGGCGAGCGACATCCCGATCGCGAACATGGCCGCGGCCGTCGACACGACGACGGCGAGCTTGATGACCGCGATCCAGGCGTCAAGGCGGAGTTCCACGTCTGCGTTCATACACCTCGGGAGCGCGGCATAGCGACGTGAGATACGTCATTGCGCGCGTGTTGTCACGGAACTGTCTCGATCGACACACGGTCGCGCGCTCCGCGTACTGTCGACTGCTGTGACCGATGCCACCGCCCTGCCCGATCCCGCCACGCGCCGCTGGACCGCAACCCGCTCGACCGGTTCCGTCTCGACGACCGCGTCGCCATCGTGACCGGTGCCTCGTCCGGCCTCGGCGCACACTTCGCCCGGATCCTCCATGCCGTCGGGGCCAAGGTGGTCGTGACCGCCCGCCGGCTCGATCGTCTCGAACAGCTCTCGTCCGAGCTGCCCGGTTCGTTCGCCGTCGCCGCGGACGTCGCCGACGAAGCGGACCGTGAACATCTCGTGGAGGCGACGCTCGATCATTTCGGCGGCGTCGACGTGCTGATCAACAACGCCGGCATCGGGGAAGCGATGGCCGTCGCGGACGAACCGCTCGACCGGTTCCGCACCGCGATGGAGGTCAATGTCACGGCCGTGTGGCACCTGTCGAAGCTGTCGGCGCCGTCGATGATCGAACGGGGCGGCGGGGCGATCGTGAACATCGCCTCGATGCTCGGCCACGTCGGATCGACGCCGGTCAAGCAGGCGCACTACTGCGCGAGCAAGGGCGCCGTCGTCAACCTCACCCGGGAACTCGCCCTCCAGTGGGCACGCAAGGGCATCACGGTCAACGCACTGTGCCCGGGCTGGTTCCCCTCCGAGATGACCGCCGGCATGGAGTCCGACGCAGGCAGCCAGCAGTTCATCCGGACGAACTCGCCGATCCCGCGCATGGGTGAACTCGCCGAGCTCGACGGTGCGTTGTTGCTGCTCGCCTCGCCGGCAGGATCGTTCCTCACGGGCCAGAGCATCATCGTCGATGGGGGTTGGACCGCTCGATGACGACCGCGCTCGAACAAGTCGGCGTGAATCGAACGCCGAAAGGCGCTTCAATAGGGCGATGATCCGCGGTCGCCTCGTCCTCGCCGCGGTGTGCACGATGACGCTCGCAGCGTGTGCGACGACCGGCGCGGCCGACGTCACCGCCGATCAGGTCGCGTTGGCGCCCTTGCCGACGGTGGGCGGCGTCGGCGTCCTGCCCTCCACGGTGGCGCCGGAGCGCGAGCCGATCGTCCCCGTCCCCGTCCCGGTGCCGCCGCCGGTGCCCGAGGACGGCACGACAGCGGAGTTGGTCGGCGACAAGGTCATCGACAATCGGCTCCTCGTGATCGGCGACTCGATCATGGCGTCGACCGCCACCCGCTACAGCGGGCTGATGTGCGACTCGCTCGTGCCGCTCGGTTGGGCCGTGGAAGTGGAAGCCGAGCCGAGCCGGTTCATCGATTTCGGCAATCGGGTGCTCGACAAGGTGCTCGACCCGGTGGACGGCACCGCGACGACTGGGACGCCGCGGCCGTGTTCCTGGGGAGCAACTACGGCCGTGACCAGCAGCGGTACGAGGACGAACTCCGGGTCATCCTCACCCGTCTGGCGCCGCGCCCGACGTTGCTGTACACGGTCACCGAGTACCGGCCGGCGTGGGCGGAGGTCAACGAGACCGTCCACAAGTTGGCTGGCGAGTTCGACAATGTCACCGTCGTCGACTGGGAGCAGACCGCTCGTTATCCGGGCGTGTTGAGCGGCGACGGGCTGCATCCCACGAACACGGGGCGCCGAGGTCCTCGTCGATCTCACCGCCGCCGTACCTCGGCCCCGCCCCGCTGGGTACGGGCGAGTGCCTCAAGTCGCAGTTCACCGATGATTCGGCGGTCGGCCGGGGATCGAACTCGCCGGCATCCAGAGCCGTCCGGCGGGTCGGCAGCGGTTCCAGCGCGGCTCGACCGGTTCGCGGAGGCTCGGGTGCGGCCACCACCGTGGTCCGCCCGACGACGGTGCCCGCCCCGCCGGGGCGGCGGGGCCACCACCGTGCCGAACCCGTGCGGGCGGAGGTGCTCGACCGTGCCCGCGACCACGGCAGCACCGGTCACGGCCGCGCCGACGACCGCACCGCCCACGACCACGCCGCCCACAGACCACGCACCGCCACGACCGCGCCGCCACCGCCGCGCCACCCGCCCGCGCCGTCGACGGCGACGGGTCGACGCCGGTGACGCGGTGGCGCCGTCCGCCCGGCGGACCCTGACCGACTGATCGTCGCCCGATGATCGTCAACCCAGCTTGCCGCGTGACGCAAGGCCGGTTGACGCTTTCCGCCAACGCCGTAGCCTGGACGGGTGCTCCAGGCCCAGGCGATCTCCGTGGAAGTGGGGGGCCGGCTCGTCGTCGACTCCGCCAGCTTCACCGTGATGCCGCGCGACAAGGTGGGCATCGTCGGGCGCAACGGGGCGGGCAAGACCAGCTTGTTCAAGGTTCTCGGCGGAGCGGCGGAGCCGAAGGCCGGGCACGTCGTGCGCAAGGGCGGGTTCGGGTACCTGCCGCAGGATCCCAAGATCGACACCGCCCTCGACGGTCGGAGCTGTGTCACCCACGTGCTGTCCGGCCGCGGCATCGACGACGAGATCATCCGCATCGAGAAGCTCCGCATCGCGATGGAGGAGACGCCCGACGAGCGCAACGTGGCGCGCTACCTCAACGCCGAGGAGGCGTTCCGGCACCAACGGCGGCTACGCGGCCGAGAGCGAGGCCCGCGCGATGGCCGCCGGCCTCGGCATTCCCGATGCCCGGCTCGACCAGCCGATCAGCACGCTGTCGGGCGGCCAGCGGCGCCGCGTCGAACTGGCCCGCATCCTGTTCGCCGGCTCCGACGTGCTCTGCCTCGACGAGCCGACGAACCACCTCGACGTCGATGCCAAGGACTGGCTGATGGGTTTCCTGCGCCAGTACAAGGGGGCGCTGCTCGTGATCAGCCACGACCTCGCGTTGCTCGACGAGTCGATCACCCGTGTCCTCCACCTCGACCGCCCGACCGAGACGTCGGTCGGCGAGGTGATCGAGTACCGGGGCACGTACACCCAGTACCAGCGGTCGCGGGCCGAGGACGAAGCGCGGCGGACCAAGAAGGCGGCGTTGCAGGCCAAGGAGATCGACCGGTTGCAGACCGTCGTCGATCGCTTCGGCGCCAAGGCGACGAAGGCCGCGATGGCGCACAGCGTCGAGAAGCGCATCGCCCGCCTCGAGACCGACCGGGTCGACGCGCCGCGAGCGACCAAGACGTTCAACGTCCGGTTCCCCCCCCCGCCGCCGTGCGGCGTGACGGTGATCGAGGCGCAGCGACCTCTGCAAGGCCTACGGCGGACCCACGGTGTTCGAGGACATCAGCTTCGACCTCGGGCGCGGTGAGCGTCTCCTCGTGCTCGGCCTCAACGGCGCCGGCAAGACGAGCCTGCTGCGCATCATCGCGGGCGAGACCGACGCCGATCTCGGCGACTTCGAGTTCGGCTACCAGGTCCACGCCGGGTACTACGCCCAGGAACACGACAACCTGCGGACCGACGAATCGTTGCTCGCCAACATCCGCGACGCGGTTCCACCGGGCATCGACCTCACCGAGACGCAACTGCGCGGCCTGCTCGGCATGTTCGGGCTGTCGGGCGACAAGGTGTTCCAGGACTCCGGAACGCTGTCGGGCGGGGAGAAGACCAAGCTGGCTCTGGCGATGCTGATGGTCGGGCGGAACAACCTGCTCCTGCTCGACGAGCCGACGAACAACCTCGATCCGCCGTCGCGTGATGCGGTCGCCAGCGCCCTCGTCGACTGGCCCGGCGCGATCATCCTCGTGAGTCACGACGAGGAGTTCGTCAGGGAGCTCGCCCCGACGAAGGTGCTGCTGATGCCCGACGGCGACGTCGACTACTTCAGCGAGGACTGGCTCGACCTCGTGAGCATCGCTTGATCGACCACACTTTCGACGTGCGGTTCCGTTCGACTCCCGGTCGATGGTTCGTACGTCTCGTCATCGCAGGATCGCTCCTTGCCGCATGTTCTCCGGGAGTCGACGTGGCGGTCGAGGAGCGCGCTCGGACACCGATTTCCGACCCGAGCGCCGACCCGGCGACGCCGACCCGACCGACGGCGTCCGACAACGATCCGTCCAGTCCGCCCTCCACCACCGATCCGGCCACCGGTTCGCCGAGCGGGTCACCGGCCGATCCGTCGATCGATCCGTCCACGCTCCCGTGGGGGCCGTGCACGACCTTCGGCATCCCGTCGCCGACGCTCCTCGGCACGACCCGCTGGGAATGCTCGACGCTCGACGTGCCGATGGATCCGTTCGATCCCGCGGCCGACCTGCCGCCGGTCACGCTCGCACTGACCCGCCATCCGGCCACCGGCACGCGCCGGGGGACACTCGTGATGAACCCGGGCGGCCCGGGCGGGTCGGGCCTCGATGCGGCATGGGGGCTCCGACCGGCGATGCCGGCCGACATCCTGCGCGCCTACGACATCGTGAGCTGGGACCCGCGTGGGATCGGCGCCTCGATCCCTCCGATCGACTGCGGTGACGACCCCGATCTCGACGACCCCGGATTCATGGCCGACTGCGCGCGGGGCACGGGCGAACTCGCGGCGTACCTGTCCGGCCCGTACTCGGCCGCCGACCTGGAGGCGATCCGCGTGGCACTGGGCGAGGCATCGGCTCGATTACCTCGGCTACAGCTACGGCACGATCATCGGGGCCACGTTCGCCGCGGACCACCCGGACCAGGTCGCGCACTTCGTGCTCGACGGTGCGACCGATCCACTCGTCGGCGGGCCCGACGGCACGACCGAGGACGGCTTCCCCTACTACGCCGACGACGGGGTCGATGCCGCCCTCGACCGGTTCATCGAACTGTGCGATCAGAGCGACGCTTGCCCGATGGGTGACGACACCCGCTCGGCGATCGACGAGCTGCGGTCGTCGGCCGAGGAGCTACCGACCGACGACTTCGACGGCGAGCCGGCCGCGGTCGACGACGAGACGTTCGATCGCGTCATCCAGAACGCGCTCACGTATGCCGGCGACTGGCCGCTGTTGGCCACAGCGCTCGGCGATGCGCGTGACGGCGACGCATCCACGCTCGCCGCCCTCGCGGCCGACGATCCGAGCCTGCCACCGGCGGACGAGGATGCCGAATCGTCGCCTGGACCGTCGTTCGAGGTCGCCAACCTGGTCATCTACTGCGCCGACTTCGCGGCGCAGATCGACCGGTCGGACTTCTGCGACGCCTTGCCCCGCAACGAACACACCATCGAGCCGATCCGACCGATCGACGTCGACCGGCCGGTCCTCGTGATCGGCACCGAGTTCGACCCGTTGACTCCGGGATATCACGCCGACGAGTTCGCCTACGCGTTGGATGACGCGGTGCACGTGATCTGGGAAGGCGTGGGCCACACCGCCTTCCCGGCGTCGTCGTTCTGCATCGATGGGATCGTCGCCGATCAATTCCTCGACGGTCCGGTCGCCGACGACGGTCAGCGCTGTCCGTTCGAAGACGGCGTCAGCGACGACGCCGAACTCGCCGACGACCTGTTCGTCCACGACCGTGGCATCGCCGCGAACTGGGTCGGCAACGTCCTCGAGATGGCGGGCGAGGACCCCGACGTCGCCACGTGCGTGGGCGCCGAGATCGCCCGGACCGATGACCGGACGATCTCCGCACGTGATTCTCGACGTCACCTCCGACGAGGCCACCGACGCACTCGCGGCCGCGCACGCCGCCTGCTGAGCAACGTTCATTCCGGAGCCCGTCCCCGGACGAACCGAGCGTCAGCTGATCGAGACGGGCATCGCGGCCCGGGCACGGACGTCGGCGTAGAAGTCGTGACCCTTGTCGTCGACCACCACGAACGCCGGGAAGTCCTCGACCTCGATCTTCCAGATCGCCTCCATGCCGAGTTCGGGGTACTCGAGCACGTCGACCTTGCGGATGTTGTCGAGCGCGAGTCGGGCGGCGGGACCGCCGATCGAGCCGAGGTAGAACCCGCCGTGCTGCGCGCACGAATCGGTCACCTGCTTGGACCGGTTGCCCTTGGCGAGCATCACCATCGAGCCGCCGGCGGCCTGGAACTGTTCCACGTAGCTGTCCATGCGCCCGGCGGTGGTCGGCCCGAACGAGCCCGACGCATAGCCCGCCGGTGTCTTCGCCGGACCGGCGTAGTAGACGGCGTGGTCACGCAGGTAGGCGGGCATCGGGCTCGCCGGCGTCGAGCCGTTCCTTGATCTTGGCGTGGGCGATGTCGCGGGCGACGATCATCGGGCCGGTCAGCATCACCCGCGTGGTGACGGGCAGGGTCGACAGTTCGGCGCGGATCTCGTCCATCGGCCGGTTGAGATCGATGTGCACGGCCTCGTCCTCGTCCGCGTGCGGGCCGAGGTGCTCCGTCGGTGACGTCGGGCAGGAACCGGGCCGGGTCGGTCTCCAGCTGTTCGAGGAAGATGCCGTCCTTGGTGATCTTGCCGAGCGCCTGTCGGTCGGCCGAACACGACACCGCGATGCCGACCGGGCACGACGCGCCGTGGCGCGGGGAGCCGGATGATCCGCACGTCGTGGCAGAAGTACTTCCCGCCGAACTGGGCCCCGATCCCGGTCGTCTGGGCGAGCTCGCAGCACCGCCTTCTCGAGTTCGACGTCACGGAACCCGTGCCCGCCGGCGGATCCCTCGGTCGGCAGCGAATCGAGGTACTTGGTGGTGGCGAGCTTGGCCGTCTCGACGGCGAACTCGGCCGACGTGCCGCCGATGACCACGGCGAGGTGGTACGGCGGGCACGCCGACGTCCCGAGGCTCTGCATCTTGTCGAAGATCCACGGCAGCAGCGTTGCCTCGTTGAGCAGCGCCTTGGTCTCCTGGTAGAGGTAGCTCTTGTTCGCCGAACCGCCACCCTTGGCCATGAAGAGGAACGTGTAGGCGTCGCCGTCGACCGACGAGATCTTGATCTCGGCCGGCAGGTTCGTGCCCGTGTTCTTCTCGGTGTACATGTCGAGCGGGGCCATCTGGCTGTAACGCAGGTTCGACGTCTGGTACGTGTCGAAGATGCCGTGCGCGATCGCCGCCTCGTCGCCGCCGCCGGTGAACACGAACTGCCCCTTCTTCCCCTTCACGATCGCGGTGCCCGTGTCCTGGCACATCGGCAGCACGCCTCCCGCGGCGATCGACGCGTTCTTCAGGAGGTCGAGGGCCACGAAGCGGTCGTTGTCCGACGCCTCGGGGTCGTCGAGGATGTTGCGCAGCTGCTGCAGGTGCGCCGAACGGAGGTAATGGGCGATGTCGTGCATCGCCTCGGCCGTGAGGCGCCGGATCGCCTCGGGATCGACCTTCACGAAGGTGCCTTCCGGCGTGTCGAACGTGGATACGCCCTCCGTCGAGATCAGCCGGTACGGCGTGTCGTCGTGGCTGCCGGGACCGTGCAGGGGCAGCAGTTCGGTGTAGCTGAACTCGGGCTGGGCGGAGACATCGGCCATGGCTGCGAGCCTAGACGGCGCCGGGGTGCACAGCACGAGTCACGAGCTCCGTCATTTCACCGCGTAGATCACGTCGTCGGGGATCGCCACGGCGGCGGGATCGATCATCTCGCCGCCGCGGAACACCGAGTCGAGGAACGCGATGGCGAACGTGTTCCGCAGTTCGTGGGCCCGGTCGATCGGCATGTCGCCAGGCGAGCAACCCTCCTCGGCGTAGGCGTTGATCGTGTCGAGGATCAACGGCGGGACATCCGCCAGCAGTGGCACCGACTGCTGGTAGGCGCACACGTCGCTGAACGTCTGGTGCTGGCCGTCGACGAGGTCGACCCGGTACCGCGGCTCACTGCTGGACAACTCCCACGGCCGTTCGACGTTGGGTGTCGCCGGAGTGGTCCGATCGTTCGTCCCGACCATCACGAGCGCCGGAACCGTGATCGCCGCCAGGTCGTCGTCGCTCAGCAGCTGCCGGCCGGACTCGTCGCCGGTCGCCGGCGCGAGCGGGACGATCGCGTCCACTCGCGGATCCGCCTCGAAGGTGCCGAGCGCGTTCGCGTAGCCCGATGCCATCGCGTACGCCGTGAAGCCGCCGAACGAGTGGCCGGTGACCGCGATCTGCTCCGGATCGACGGCCGCGGCGAGCCCAGCGGCATCGGGATGAGCCAGCGTCGGTCATCGCGTCGATCACCGCCGAGACGTCCTGCGGGCGGTTCAGCGCGGTCACGTCGAATTCGGCCTCGGTGTTGCTCAATCGCTCGATTGCCGTGTTCCCGGTGTGGTCGGGTGCGGCCACGACGTACCCGTGGCTGGCGATCGCCTCGGTGTAGTTCGAATCGAGGTAACGCAACCCGCCGCTGCCGTGGGAGTAAACCACGAGCGGGAACGGTCCGCCGGAGGCGACCATGGCCGCATCGGCATCGACGGCGGTCGGCGATTCGTAATAGACGCCTGGGAGCAGGGTGTACTGGTGCGCCGGCTGGCCGGTCGCGTCATCGATCGGGAACCACACGTCCACTGTCAACGGGCGATTGCGTGAGGCGTCCATGACCGTGATCGTCTGCACGCCGACGTCGTATGCGCCCGGCTCGATCGTCTCGAACGGCGCCAGCGCCGGATCCGGTGCGGGCGGATCCGTTGCGGGCGGGTCGGTGGCCGGCGGGTCGGTGGCCGGCGGTCGGTGGCCGCCACAGTCGGGCGGCGTCGGTCGGTCACCGGCGCGGCGGTCTCGGGGACGGTCGCGCCGATCCGTCGGAACCGCCACAGGCCGCGAGCGTCAGCCCGGCGAAGGCGGTCGATGCGGCGGCCCATCGCAGGGCCGAGGTGGTGGAACGGGTCGAGCGGGCGTTCATCGCCGGGCACTCTGACACGACTCGATCGTTCGCGGCCAGTCGAGACCGTACTTGCTCAACCGGTCAGCACTGCACCTGGCTGCAGCGGGCGGCGAGCGCGAACTGTCCCGGGTGGTGGCACCGTCAGGAAGGTGGGTCGGTTGACCTCGGAGATGCGACCGTCCCACCGGTTGTTCGACAAGCCGATCATCCACTGGCCGCCGCTCACGTTGAACGGCACCCACGACGCGAAGTAGGTGTTGCACTCGGTCGGGTCGCACTTCGGGTTCACGCGCAACCGGGCGTAGGTGGTCCACGGCCCGTTGGCCGCCGGCGCGCGGTCGAAGAACACCGTGGAGCCGAACCAGTCGCCGACCTTCGTGACTGCCACGAACTCCGACCCGGTCCAGCGCACCTGGCTCGGGTTGATGCTGCGCCCGGCGGTGGGGATCACCGGCTCGGGCTCGCGAGGCGCTCGGTTGCCACGTCGTGCCGTCCCAGTAGCTCGGAGCTTGGAGGACCTGGCCCTTCGGCACCCGACCGACGGTGACGTTGGCCGAACACGACAGGTCGTGGGCGAGCAGGAGGATCGACGGTGACCAGCCGAACTGGCGGTGGCATTGCGAGTACAGGTACGTCCAGGTCGCGTCACTCGTGATGGAGAATCCGTAGAGCGCGGCGCTGGGGTTCGCCGCCAGGCCCTGAGCTACCGGCGTCATCGTCGCGAGATCGACCGCGACGACGCGGGTGGCGATCGGTTCGGTGGTCGACAGGTAGAGCGGCCCACGTTCCACCATCTCGGCGACGAAGATGTACAGGCGTCCGTCCTCGCCCATCGTGGCGTCGAGCGGCCAGAACCAGTGGGAGAACGGTGTGGTCTCGCCCGGGAACAACCACGGCCGGGATTCGGCGTCGGTGCCGCTGCGGAGCAGGTCGAAGCACGTCCCGTTCTGGATGAGGGCGGCATTGTGCACCAACCGGGTGGGGGGCAGCGCCGGTGGGGGCGGTGGCGACTCGGGCAGCGTGGTGGTCGTCGGTTCCGGCGGCGGCGGCGGAGGGGCAGCGTGATCGACGCGTCCTGGAAGAGCCACAGGGTGCGCCCGTCGGGCAGCGGCACGGCGCGTTGGTAGTCGGCTGCGAACATGCCGCCGGGCGATTGGTCGAACAGGTTCGTCAGTCCCGCCGCATTGGTCGACCCGACACACGTCGAGCCCGCGCCTGCAGGCGGGTCCGAACACGCGAGCCGCACGGCCGCGAGCAGACTCACCGCCGCCGCCACAGCGCTTGCCGCGGCTCGCCCTGCCCGCCATGCTCCCGACATGAACCGTCGATCGTAGGACAAATCGAAGAATCGTGCCCGCGTACTTGTGACCTTTGACCTGGCGCGCGCCCGGACCCGACCCCCTGGCGCGCTCGTGCCGATCACACCGACCGTGGCGGTCAGCGGCGGTCGATGTGGGCTTCGTACAGCGTTCGGGGCCAGTAGCGCGTCGGCTCGATGCCGTCGGGCTCGATCAGTTCGTGGCGGATGCGCTCGTAGTCGTAGCAGTTGAGCTCGTACGTGTTGCCCCACGGGTCAACCAGATCGAACGCCCAACACATGTCGAAGTCGATGATGTCGTCGGCAATCAACGGTCGCCCGAGCCACGCCGTTGATCGCGCCGGGCAGCGACACGGGTGAATTCGATGAACGTGTCGGCGTCGACGCTGAACGCCACGCCCGTCACCTGCGGGACCATGGGGTGGCCATCGCCGGCCTCGAACAGGGCGAGCATCGTTCGGCCGCCGTCGGCGGAGATCTGCAGGGGACCACCGTCGATGTCGGACGCCCAGAAGTCGTAGGCGGCGACCGGTTCGAACCCGAGATGCTCCGGCGTACCAGGCGGCGGCCTCGTCACGGTCCGGCACACGGATGTGGACGTGGTCGAGGCTGCCCATGCGGAAACCTGGCCGATCCGGCATGGCGCCCACGTAGTTGGCGGTTGCCGGGCCCTGGCGCGCCGAGCCCGTCAGATCAGCGGTCCCGGAGTCGCTTCGGGCTGGCGGTCGCGGGGTCGGCAGGCCACTGGTGTTTCGGGTAGCGGCCGGCCATCTCCTTGCGCACTTCCGCCCACGACCCGGCCCAGAACCCGGGGAGGTCGGCGGTCACCTGGATCGGGCGGTCGGCGGGCGAGAGCAGCTGCAACACGATCGGGCGACCACCGGCGCGCGGGTGCTCCTGGACGCCGAACAGGTCCTGCACGCGAACCGCCGCGGTCGGCGCGTCCGCCGTGTAGTCGATCGGCACCGAACGCCCGGTCGGCAGTTCGAGTGCAGCGGGCGCGAGCACGTCGAGCTCGGCGCCCGCGGGCCAGGGCAGCTGCGATCGCAACACCATCGCCAGATCCACACGGTCGAGTCCGGCGCGACCGGTGATGCCCGGCGTGTAGGGCGCAAGCCACTCGTCGACGGTCCGGGCCAGCGTCCGCGTCGACCAGTCGGGCCACGGCTCCCCGAGCACGCGATGGAGGTACTCGACCCGCTCCCGTAGTGCTCGGCTCGCCGCACTCCAGGGCAGCAGCGCGGAGTTCGGACCGCCGCACCTGATCCATCAATGCGGCGGTCGTCTCGACCCCCGGCCCCGGTCGGCCCTCGGTGCGGCCCAGCTGGATCGCACCGAGCCGTCGCTCGACACGCTCGACGAGATCGCCTCGGTCGTCGTCCCACACGAGCGATCGCTGCTCCACGATCTCGCGATCGAAGCCGGTGATCACGTCGGCCGCATCGAGTGCGGCGGCGAGCCGGATCCTCGACCGAGTGCCCCGCCCGTCGAGGTCGGCGGCCACCACGAATGCCTCCGCGCCGAGTGGATCGTCGTCGGGCAGCCACGCCGCCTCGCCGGAACGGAGTTGGAACTGGCCCGGCCGTCGGCGGCCGGCGATCCGGTCGGGATAGGCCAGCAGGAGCGTGGCGCCGGTGCGGTCGACGTCGACCGAATCGAGGTCGAACCGGATGCCGGCGCGGCGGGCGAGGTCGGCGGCCCGGTCGCGCACGCCGGAACACGGCGCCACGGTCGGCGGCGTCGTGGGACGCCGAGCCGGCGATCACGCCGACGCGCAACGACAGGTCGGCCGGGAGGTCGTCGGGTCGACCGCGGAACACGTCGCGCTCGTCGACGAGCGAGGCGACGATGCAGGCGAGTGTCGACTGCTCGATCGCCACCATCCGTGCCAATCGAGGATGGACCGGGAGCCCGAGCATCGATCGGCCGAGCGGGGTGATCGAGCCACCCTCCCGATCGATGGCGTCCCGATCGATGGTGTCCCGGTCGATCGCGTGCAGGTCGACGAGCAGCGCCCGCGCCTGTTCGAGCGAGCGCGCCGGTGGCGCGTCGATGAACGCCAGGTCGTCCGCGTCGGTTCCCCAGGCCGCCAGCTCGAGGGCGAAGCCGGCGAGGTCGGCCTGGGCGATCTCGGGCGACCGGTGGCGCTGCCGTGTGCCGTGCTCGATCTTGCTCCACAGCCGGTACGCCACGCCCGGCTCGGTGCGTCCGGCGCGGCCGGCGCGTTGATCGGCCGACGAGCGGCTGGTGGTCACGGTCGTCAGCCGGCTGAGTCCCGTGCGGGCGTCGAAGCGCGGCTCGCGGGCGAGGCCGGCGTCGATCACGATCCGCACGCCGTCGACGGTGAGCGACGTCTCGGCGATGTCGGTCGACAACACGACCCGGCGGCGCCCGGCGGGTGAGGGTGCCAACGCCCGGTCCTGCTCCTCCAGCGAGAGTGCTCCGGCGAGCGCGTACACGTCGACGTGACTCGGCAATGCCCCGTCGAGGGCGCGTTCGATGCGTCGGATCTCGCCGATGCCGGGCAGGAACACGAGCACGTCGCCCTCGTCGGATGCGACCGCGCGCTGGACCGCGGCGACCACGTCGGGCTCGATCGGTTGATGCGCGGCGAGCCGGGGCGGCCGTCGCGGTCCCTTCGATGAGCCACCGGCACGGCCACCACCGGCACCGGCGCGGGCGGAGGTGCGGGGCAGCCAGCGGATGTCGACGTCGAACATCCGCCCGTCGCTCGTGACGACGGGCGCGTCGAGCACGCGTCGCAGGCCCTCGATGTCGGGTGTCGCCGACATCGCCACGATCACGAGGTCGGGGCGGATGGTGGCGGCCACCTCGATGGTGAACGCCAGCCCGACGTCGGCGGTGAGGTTGCGCTCGTGGACCTCGTCGAAGATCACCGCCGCGACACCCGGGAGCGCGGGGTCGTTCTGCAGGCGGCGAGTCAGCACGCCTTCGGTGACGACCTCGATCCGCGTCGTCGCTCCGATGTGGCGCTCGTCGCGGGTCTGGTAACCGATCAGGCCGCCGACGGCGGTCCGGGTGGTGGCTGGCCATGCGGCGCGCCGCCGCCCGGGTGGCGAGACGTCGGGGCTCGAGCATGACGATGCGCCCGTCGCCGAGCCACGGTTCGGCGAGCAGGGCGAGCGGGACGACGGTGGTCTTGCCGGCGCCCGGCGGTGCCACGATGATCGCCCTTCGGTGATCCTGCAACGCCCGGCGGACATCGTCGAGCGCGTCGACGATCGGCAGGTCGCGTGGAACGTCGGGAGGGATCGCGGGCGTCGGCCGATCGGCCACGTCCGTCGCCTCAGCCCCGACCCTCAGCCGAGCGCCGGCGAACCGCGGAACGAGCCCGGGTCGTTCGGCCCGGGCACCGTGATCGACGACCACCAGGTGGTCTCGGCGATGGCATCGGCGACGGCGCCCCATTCGTGGGGCTTCCAACCCTGCGCGCAGGCGGCGACGACGCCGTCGACGCGGATGAACGCGAAGGCGGGGAGTTCGCTGAGGCCGATCGCCTTCACGGCGGAGCGGTCGGGGTCGCAGAAAACGAGGAAGCTGTCGGTGAGCGGACCGAGGAAGGCCTTCGCATCGCTCGGGCCCGACGTGACGATCAGGTTGATGCGCGGCGTCCGAGCCGCGGAACGGTTCGAGGATGCGCGTGGCCGTGCGCAGGATCCAGCTGCTCTCGTTCGTGTACGGATCGAGGATCACCGAGGCCAGGTGGAACGTGGTCAGCCAGTCCATCAGCGGGCGCGACTGACCAGCCGCACCATCGACCAGCGGTGTCAGGCTGAGGTCGCTGGGGAGCTGCTTGCCGATCGGCGCAGTGAGCGGGGAGGCGGTGTCGGCCACGGCTGGCGATCGTAGCGACCCCGACCCCGCTCGCCCCACTTACGTCATTCCACGACGCCAGCCGAGGGAAGCGCCAGCGACGAGGCTGACGCTCGGCCGACCTCCCTCGCTACGCCGAGACTCGCCGTGAGGCCGAGCCAATCATTGCGGACTACCGTCGACGTCGTGCATCCGATCGAGCACCTCCGCTACGTGGCTCGCGCCCAAGGTGCCGATCCGGCTTCGCTGGCCGAGGAGACGGCGCACGCGCTGGGGTCGCTCCGCGTCGATCCGTCCGGCCTCGTCGTGGCGTGTCGGCGCATCGTCGAGCGGCATCCGTTCGTGGGGCCGTTGTGGTGGTTGTGCGCCAACGTCACGACCTCGGCCGAGCCGTTCGAGGCGGTGTGGGAGTTGGCCGACGAGATCCGCAACGACCGCACGGGCGCCGAACTCGGCGCCGCGCTCCCCGACGAGGCCACGGTCGTGACGATCGGCGCCCCGGACGTGATCGGCGAGGGTTTGATCCGCCGGGGCGACGTCCGTGTCCTGGCGATGGACGTCGGCCACACCGCGACATCATTCGTGCGCCGGCTCGAGCGCTACGACGTCGACTACGAGCCGGTCGATTCGGGCGCCGCCGGGGTCGCCTGCCGTGCCGCCGACGTGGTGCTGATCGAGGCGATGGCCACGGATTCGCAGCGCGCGATCGTGCCGATTGGTTCCTCGACGATCGCCGCGTGTGCTCGTGCTGCCGGAACGCCAGTGTGGCTGGTCGCCGGTGTCGGTCGACGGTTGCCGAGCGGATTCGTCGACGCGATGGTCCACCGGATCGGCACGTCGACCGAGGAACGCGATCCGTGGGAACTCGACGTCGAGATCGTGCCGACCTCGATGGTCACCGACGTCGTCGGACGCCACGGCCGTGTCCCCATGGGTCCCCCCGCCATCGTCGCCGAGTGCCCGATGGCCCACGAACTCCTCCGCCACAGCGCCATCTGACCCCTCCGGCCCACGTTTGCGTCAGGAAATCGGAGGGACAGCCCTCAGAAATCCCGACGCAAACGACGAGTTCAGGGGCGACGGGTTCAGGGGGCGACGGCGGCGGGATCGGCGTAGGCGAGCAGACGGTCGCGGTCGACAGCCAGCACGAAGCCCTGGTCGATGACCGTGTCGGCGCTCGCCGCGTACCGTTGCTCGTAGTCGGCCCGCGACGGATACAGCTCGGCGATGCGCTCGGGCGTGAACGCGGTGGTCGTGCCGAACAGGATGCAGACGAGCGCCGCGTCTGGCCCCGGCTCACCCGACAGCGTCGCCACGGGCACGTCGACGGGTGGCGTGCGGATCCCGCCGACGGCGATCCCGTCGTCGTCGCGCACGATCGCCGGCGATGCGTCGGCGGTCAGTTCGATCCGTGGCGCCTCGACGGGCGGTGCCCGGTCTCGATCCACGTGACGAGCGCGCGGAACCCGGCCTTGGCGACGACGTCGAGCGGGCCGTTGTTGATCGGGTAGCCGCAGTCGATGTACTCGGCGCTCGCACCGAGCAGGTGCTGGTCGAAGTCCGCGGTGCCGGCGACCTCCCACAGCCGGAAGCGATCGTGGTCGGGCTGCCGGGCCACGTAGGAGCCGAGGATGCCGGTGACGTCACCTTCGGTCTGGAGGTCGAACACGGGTGCGGGCTGGTCGTCCCGGAACGCCGAGGGCCCACCGCCGCCGATCGCGCTGGCCAGGTCGGCCGATTGCGCCCGGCCCGACGAGACCCATCGCGACGCCACCCCGGCTGTGCACGAAGAACCCGTCGAACGCCTGGGTGAGCGGCTGCACGCCGTTGTAGTAGGTGACGAGCGCGAAGGCGGACTGCGACTCGCCGGCGGCGACGAGCACGTCGGGAGTCGAGCCCGTCGATCCCGGCCCCCGAGCGGATCGCCCGGGCCACCTGTGTGTAGATGTCGAAGGCGAAGCCGTCACCCGGGTGGTCGAGCGTCCCGTAGCGCTCGGGGTCGATCGCCCGCAGGCCCAGCCCGGCGTTCTCCGACCCGGGCGAGTTCGTCGCGCATGAGCACCGGTCCGCCCATCACGCCGATCATCTGCGCCGACACGCCCACCCAGGCGTGACCCTGGCGGATGACCTCCTCGTGGATGCCCGCCCACTCGGGGTTGGCGTCGGCCCCGCCGCTGACGTTGAGCCACTCGAGCACGACCGTGCCGCTGAAGTCGTCAGGGTCGGCCGGCATCCGCACGAGGACGCGCGTGCGGTACGGCGCCTCGCCTTCGGGGGTGAACGTCCAGCGCCCGTCGGTCGTGCGCTCGCTCGACGTGTACGACGTCGCCGTGCCCGCGGCGACGTACTCGTGCTCGGTGTATCCGGCCGCGTCGAGGTCGGTGGTGAGGGGCTCGCCCATGAACACGCCGGCGCCGCCGGTGAGCATCTCCGACATGTCGGCTGCCGGGCCATCCGGGCGGGCGACCGTCGTGCGGCGGCGCCTCGGTCGTGGGCAGGCTCACCGGTGTCGGGCGGCGCGGTTGGGCTCGTCGTGTCGTCGCTGGCCGCGCTGTTCGGAATGGTGGAGTCGGGCATCGGAACCTCGTTCGTCGTGTCGTCGGTCGTCGTTTCGGTCGTCGTCTCGGTCGGTCGGGCGGACGTCGCCCCAGTCGTCGCTTGCGCAGCTCGCGGCGACGATCGCCAGCACCATCACACACGCCATCGACCGTGTTCGGCTCATCAGTGGCTGTGTGCACCGGCCGATTGTGGCGCGTCACCCTACGTTTGCGTCGCGATTTCGGACGGCGACAGGTCCGCAGAAATCCTGACGCAAACGAGGATCGGAGGACCTCAGGCGACCAGGCGGAGGCGTTGGAGGAGCGTGCGGGCGACGAACGCCGGTCGTTCGGTGACGTCCTCCCACGTGTACTCGTACACGCGTCGACCGATGTCCTGCAGCTCGTTACGGCGCTGGGCGTCTCTCGCACGCTCGATCGGGCTGCGTGGCCGAGCCGTCCGTGACCTCCATCGACGCGCCGGCCTCCTCGAACAGGAAGTCGACCCGGGCGATGTGGCGACCGTTCCTGCGGTGCACCACTTGCGTGCGCGGTCGCGGGAGACCCGACCCGGCGGACGATCTCGAGAAACCGCCGTTCGAGCATCGTGTGACCGCCCGAGTCGACGATCAGTTGGTCGACGAGCCGGCAGCCCCACCGGCCCGAGCCGCGCAGCGTCTCCAAGCCGGGTGGCGAGCACCTCCGGCGACGACGAGGCCGAGGCGCACCGCACTGTCGATGGCCGCCTCGACCCGTCGGATGTGGGCACGGGCGTGGGCGAGGTCGATGATCGTCCGGGTGGCCGACATCGTGCGAAAGCCGTCGACCACGACGAAGTCGATCGGTCGCAGCATCGTCGTGGTGTGCACGGTGAACGGCAGCCCGCCTGTCCGCCACTGGCCCGCCGGTTGCGGTCGACAGTGAACTCGACGGCGTCGGGAGTCCGAGCGATCGAGCCCGTGGAGGGCCGCCGCGGCCTCGTAGCTCACCCAACTCCGCTCGCCGAGGCACAGCAGCCCGAGACGGAGTCGGTAGCGGTGTGTCTCCGGACGCCTCGGACGGCATAGACGCGGGGCGCCACCCGGGTGAGCCAACCGGCCGCAGCCTGCGCCGCTGCGATTCCGTGAGGTCGACCGACGCCAGCTGCGCCGGCGCTGAGCAGCCCTTCCTGTCGCATCGCCGTCGCCGCGAGTTCGTCATGCATGCCCGAACGTGGGCGACCCTCTCCGGCAGGCGGCACCAATCCCCGTTTGCGTCGCGAATATCGGCGACCTGTCCCCCAGATTTCCTGACGCAAACGACGGCCGATTCGGCACTGTGGCGGGATCGACTGCCGGAAATCCTGCGAGGACCGGATCGGAGATGGAGCGGAGTCAGATGGGGCGGTGGGCCGGGGGGATGCCGGTGACGTCGGCGATCAGCGATTCGGCGTCGGCCTTGCGGTCCTCGGTGACGAAGATGCGCGCCATCGCCTCGCGGTGATACATCGACGGATTCAGTCCGAAGTCCTCCGTCCACACGGCCGGGATCCCGGCCGTGACGAGTTCGTCGACGAGCATCGGGGCCTGCCACATCGGCACCCAACCGGCTTCCACGGTGCGTTCCGGATCGGGCGGCCGCGGCAGGTGTTTGCCGAAGATCCAGTGCCAGGCGGAGCGAAGCGTCGGCATCGCGGACAGTCTTGCAGCCGCCTTCAGGCGCTCGCTGTTTCCGGATCGTGAACGCTGCGTGCGAGCCGGCAGCGTCGGTTGTCCCGCTCCAGGTGTGTCACTATTGTCGGCCCTACCTGGCACAACCGGGTGCGGATCCACCCGGACGACCGATCACGAGGGACCTCATGGCGAACATCATCAGAGCAGCGTTGCTACAGACCGACTGGACGGGCGACAAGGAATCGATGATCGTCAAACACGAGGACGCGGCCCGCGAAGCCGCCGCCGACGGCGCCCAGGTCATCTGCTTCCAGGAGCTGTTCTACGGCCCGTACTTCTGCCAGGTGCAGGACCCCGAGTACTACGAGTACACCGAGTACATCCCCGACGGCCCGACCACCAAGCGGTTCCAGGCGCTCGCCAAGGAGCTGCAGATGGTGATGGTGCTGCCGATGTACGAGATCGAGCAGCCCGGCGTGTACTACAACACGGCGGCGGTGATCGACGCCGACGGCACCTACCTCGGCAAGTTCCGCAAGCAGCACATCCCGCAGGTCAAGGGCTTCTGGGAGAAGTTCTACTTCCGTCCCGGCAACGGCGGCTACCCGATCTTCGACACCGCCGTCGGCAAGGTCGGCGTGTACATCTGCTACGACCGCCACTTCCCCGAGGGCTGGCGCATCCTCGGCCTGAACGGCGCCGAGATCGTGTTCAACCCGTCGGCCACGTCCCGCGGGCTGTCGGAGTACCTGTGGCAGCTCGAGCAGCCCGCCGCGGCGGCCGCGAACATGTACTACGTCGGTGCGATCAACCGTGTCGGCATCGAGGATCTCGGCGACAACGACTTCTACGGCCAGACCTACTTCGCCAACCCGCGGGGCCAGTTCGTCGGCGACGTCGCCGACACGTACAAGCCCGAGCTCGTGATCCGTGACCTCGACCTCGACGCGATCAAGGAGGTCCGCGACGGGTGGGCGTTCTACCGCGACCGCCGCCCCGACGCCTACGGCGAGATCGTCGCGGGGTGATGAATGAGCACCACGCTGATCTCGGGCGGCACCGTCGTCTCGGCCGTCGGCCGCCGCGAGGCCGACGTGCTGATCGACGGCGAGAAGATCGTCGCCATCCTCGCCCCCGGCCAGGCCGCCGAGATGGGCATCGTCGCCGATCGAGCGGTCGATGCGACCGGCAAGTACGTGGTGCCGGGCGGCATCGACGTGCACACCCACATGCAGATGCCGTTCGGTGGCACCGAAGCGTCCGACACGTTCGAGACCGGAACCCGCGCCGCGGCGTGGGGCGGCGTCACGACGATCGTCGACTTCGCCGTGCAGAACACCGGTGGCGAGCGTGCAGGACGCGCTCGGCGCGTGGCACGACAAGGCCGCCGGCGAGTGTGCGATCGACTACGCGTTCCACCAGATCATCGGGGGCGTCGACGAGGAGTCGCTGAAGGCGATGACGTACCTCGTCGACAACGAGGGGATCACGAGCTTCAAGCTGTTCATGGCCTACCCCGGCGTCCTCTACTCCGACGACGGCCAGATCCTGCGGGCGATGCAGAACGCCGCGGAGTCCGGGGCGATGATCATGATGCACGCCGAGAACGGCATCGCCATCGACGTGCTCGTCGCCCAGTCGATCGCCCGCGGCGACACCGATCCCGAAGTTCCACTCGCTCACCCGGCCCGCCGAGTTGGAGGGCGAGGCCACGCACCGGGCGATCCAGCTCGCCAAGGTCGCCGGCAACGTGCCGCTCTACATCGTGCACATGTCGGCCTCGGAGGCATTGGCCGAGGTCGCCGCCGCGCAGCACGCCGGCCTCAACGTGTTCGCCGAGACGTGCCCGCAGTACCTCTACCTGACGCTCGAGGACCAGCTCGCCGCCGCCCGGTTTCGAGGGCGCCAAGTGGGTGTGCTCCACGCCGCTGCGCACCAAGCACGCCCATCACCAGACCGACCTCTGGAAGGGCCTGCGGATGAACGAGCTGGCGATCATCTCGACCGACCACTGCCCGTTCTGCATGAAGGACCAGAAGGAGATGGGCATCGGCAACTTCGCCGCCATCCCCAACGGCATCGGCGGCGTCGAGCACCGGATGGAGCTGATCTACCAGGGCGTCGTCACCGGCGAGATCAGCCTCGAGCGCTGGGTCGAGACCTGCTCGACCACGCCGGCGCGCATGTTCGGTCTGCCCGACAAGGGCGTCATCGAGCCCGGCGCCGACGCCGACATCCTCGTGTGGGACCCGAACGGCAAGACGAAGATCGGCATCAACGACAAGCACCACATGAACATGGACTACTCGGCCTACGAGGGCTTCGAGATCGACGGCAAGGTCGACACGGTCATCAGCCGCGGCACGGTCGTGGTCGAGAACGACAGCTACGTCGGCACCAAGGGCCACGGCAAGTACATCAAGCGCGGCCTGTCCACCTACCTGAAGTGAGACTGTCCGCCGGGGTCTGTCCCCGCCGGACATTCTCCTCTCGAGGGAGAAGCTCATGAATCGCATTTCGCACTGGATCGACGGCAAGGTCGTCGAGTCCACCTCCGGCCGCTCGGCGGTCGTCTACAACCCGGCCACCGGCGAGCAGTCGGGCGCCGTCGATCTGGCATCGGTCGACGAGGTCGATGCCGCGGTCGCCGCGGCGCGGGCCGCGTTCCCGGAGTGGCGGGCCACGTCGCTGTCGCGGCGCGCCGAGGTGATGTTCCGGCTGCGCGAGCTCGTCGACGCCAACCGCAAGGAGATCGCGTCGCTGCTCACCGCCGAGCACGGCAAGGTGCTCACCGACGCGCTCGGCGAGGTCGCCCGCGGCCTCGAGAACATCGAGTTCGCCTGCGGCATCCCGCAACTCATCAAGGGCGAGTACTCCGAGCAGGCGGCGAGCGGCATCGACGTCTACTCGATCCGCCAGCCGCTCGGCGTCGTCGCCGGCATCACGCCGTTCAACTTCCCGGCGATGGTCCCGATGTGGATGTTCGCCAACGCCCTCGCCTGCGGGAACACGTTCGTCCTCAAGCCGAGCGAGAAGGACCCGTCGGTGTCGCTGCTGCATCGCCGAACTGCTGGCGCCCAGGCCGGCCTGCCCGCCGGGTGCTTCAACGTCGTGCAGGGCGACAAGGTCGCCGTCGACGCGCATCCTCGAACACCCCGACATCGCCGCGGTGAGCTTCGTCGGCTCGACCCCGATCGCCAAGTACATCTACGAGACCGGCACCGCGCAACGGCAAGCGGGTGCAGGCGCTCGGCGGCGCGAAGAACCACATGCTCGTGCTGAGCGACGCCGACGTCGACATGGCCGCCGACGCCGCGATCGGCGCCGGCTACGGCTCGGCCGGCGAGCGCTGCATGGCGATCAGCGTGGTGCTCGCCGTCGGAGAGCATCGCCGACGAGCTGGTGGCCAAGATCGCCGAACGCATCCCGCAGGTGAAGGTCGGCCCCGGCAACGAGGCCGGCAACGAGATGGGCCCGCTGATCACCGGCGAGCATCGCGACAAGGTGAGGAGCTACATCGACGCGGCGCCCGCCGAGGGTGCCGCCGTCGTCGTCGACGGCCGCGACGGCGTGCCCGAGGGCGGCTTCTTCCTCAACCCGACGCTGATCGACAACGTCACCCCGGACATGGCGTGCTACCACGACGAGATCTTCGGCCCGGTGCTGTCGGTCGTGCGCGTCAGCGGCTACCAGGACGGCATCGACACGATCAACGCCAACCCGTTCGCCAACGGCACGGCGATCTTCACCCGCGACGGCGGCGCGGCGCGCCAGTTCCAGTTCGACGTCCAGGTCGGCATGGTCGGCATCAACGTGCCCGTCCCGGTGCCGGTGAGCTACTACAGCTTCGGCGGCTGGAAGGCGAGCCTGTTCGGCGACACCCACATGTACGGGCCCGAGGGCATCAACTTCTACACCCAGGGCCAAGGTCGTCACCAGCCGCTGGCCCGACCCCGCCACCAGCACCATCGACCTCGGCTTCCCGGAAACGCGATGAATGGATATCGGCGTGGTGTTGCAGACCACGCCGCCGGCGGCGCGGGTGATCGACCTCGCGAAGCGGGCCGAGACCTACGGGTTCAGCCACGTCTGGACGTTCGACTCGCACATCCTGTGGGAGGAGCCGTACGTCATCTACTCCCAGATCCTGGACGAGACCCGCAACATCGTCGTCGGGCCGATGGTCACCAACCCGGCGACGCGCGACTGGACGGTCACGGCGTCGACGTTCGCCACGCTCAACGAGATGTACGGCAACCGCACGGTCTGCGGGATCGGCCGCGGCGACTCGGCGGTGCGCGTCACCAACGGCAAGCCGACCACGCTGCGACGATGGGCGAGGCGATCCACGTGATCCGCGAGCTCGCCAACGGCCGCAGCGTCGACTACAAGGGTTCGACGATCACGCTGCCGTGGGCGACGAGGAGCCGGCTCGAGGTGTGGGGCGCCGGCTACGGGCCGAAGGCGCTCAAGATGATCGGCGAGACGTGCGACGGGTTCATCCTCCAGCTCGCCGACCTGTCGATCGCCGAGTGGACGATCAAGGCCGTCCGCACCGCCGCCGAGCGACGCCGGGCGCGATCCCGACGAGATCACGATCTGCGTCGCCGCCCCGGCCTACGTCGGTCCGACCGAGAACCTGGCGTACATGCGCGACCAGTGCCGCTGGTTCGGCGGCATGGTCGGCAACCACGTCGCCGACATCGTGAGCGCTACGGCGAGTCGACGGCCGTCCCGCAAGCGCTCACCGACTACATCAAGGGCCGCGAGGGCTACGACTACAACCAGCACGGCCAGGCCGGCAACACCCACGCGACGTTCGTGCCCGACGAGATCGTCGACCGGTTCTGCATCCTCGGGCCGGCCGAGGCGCAGCTCGACAAGCTGCACGAGCTGCAGGAGCTCGGCGTCGACCAGTTCGCGATCTACCTGCAACACGACGGCAAGGACCACACGCTCGACCAGTACGGCGAGCACGTGATCCCTGCCCTTCGCGAACAGGCCCTCGCCCGCTCGTGAAACGCTCATCGAAGACTGGCCCTCATGATCGCGCGAGGCCTGAGGCGAGCCGCGCTCTTCGTCGTCGCCCTGCTCTGCGTGGCGGCGCTGTGGGAGCTGTACAAGTTCGTTCGGCCCCGAGGAAGGCGGCGAGTTCCTCGGATCGCGCTCCCACGACCAACGACCGGGCGATGCCGCACACGTGGGACATGTGGCAGCGCCTGTTCGATCCCGAGATGCGCGGCAGGGACACGCCGATCTGGCGGGCGGTGCTCGGGTACGGCTGGTACACGTTCCGGATGGCGCTCGTCGGCCTGCTGCTCGGCGGGATCTTCGGCGTCGCGCTCGCCGTGGTGATGGCCCGGTTCAAGGTCGTCGAGCGGGGGCTGCTGCCGTACGTGATCGCGTCGCAGACGATCCCGCTGATCGCGCTCGCCCCTCAGGTGGCCGCGTTCGGCGGCAACTGGGACCTGCCGCAGTGGATGTGGGTGTCGTCGCTCGGCGCCTTCCTCGCGTTCTTCCCGATCGCGGTCGCCACGCTGCGGGGGTTGAGTTCGGCGCCGGCCGCGGCGCTCGAGCTGATGGACAGCTACGCCGCGGGCTGGTGGAGGACGCTGATCAAGTTGCAAGTTCCCCGCCGCCGTTCCCGTCGATGGTGCCCGGCCTCAAGCTGGCCGCGACCGCTGTCGGTGGTCGGCGTGATCGTGTCGGAGATCTCGACCGGCGTCCGCGGCGTCGGGCTCGCCGCGCTCACGTACAGCCAGAAGGCCACGAGCGATCCGACGCAGGTGTACGCGGCCGTGTTCGGCGCGGCCGTCGCTGGGCCTGCGTGATGTTCGGGTTCATCGTCGGCATCGAAGCCATCGCCATGCGCAACCGACCGCAGGAAGCCGTCGCATGACCGCGTCATCCCCCTCGTCGAACATCGTCGTCCACGTCGTCGTTGTCGACGTCGGCGGCAGTCATCATCGATCGGCTGTCGAAGGTGTTCAACGCCGGCAAGCCGAACCAGGTCGACGCCCTCGTCGACATCGAGCTGTCGATCCAGGCGGGCGAGTTCGTGTCGCTGATCGGCCCGTCGGGTTGCGGCAAGTCGACGCTGCTGCGGCTGATCGCCAACCTGATCGAGCCGACGTCGGGCAGCGTGACCGTCAACGGCAAGTCCGCCGACCAGGCCCGCCTCGACCAGGACTACGGGATGGCGTTCCAGCAGGCCGGCCTGTTCGAGTGGCGGACGGTCCAGAAGAACATCGAGCTGCCGCTCGAGCTGAAGGGCTGGGACAAGGCCAAGCGCCAACAGCGCGGCCGAGGAGATGCTCGAACTCGTCAAGCTCCCCGACTTCGCGGCGCACATGCCCTGGCAACTGTCGGGCGGCATGCAGCAACGGATCGCCATCGCCCGGGCGCTGGCCTCGCATCCGCAGCTGCTGCTGATGGACGAGCCGTTCGGCGCGCTCGACGAGATGACCCGCGAGCACATGCAGGCCGAGCTGCTGCGGATCTGCGCCGCGGCGCAGACCACCGTCGTGTTCGTCACCCACTCGATCCCCGAGGCGGTCTACCTGTCGGACCGCGTGGTCGTGATGTCGCCGCGGCCCGGCCGGATCACCGACATCATCGACGTGGACCTCGGCGACGACCGCGACGAGGACACCCGCGAGGACGACCGCTTCTACGAGAAGATCACCGAGGTGCGCGAGGCGCTGCGCGGCATCGAAGGCCCCGGACCCGACGAGGTGCTACCCGAGAACGCCTCGCCGCCCGTCCGTCGCGGACTCGAGGATCGATGAGTGCGGCGTCGACGGTCGGCAAGGTCGTCGTCCCGCCGCTGATCGTCGGCGGGCTGTTCGTCGGCGTGTGGGAGGTGGTCGTCCGAGCTCTTCGACCTCAAGCCGTTCCTGCTGCCGGCACCGTCGGCGATCTGGACCGCGCTCGTCGACAACTGTCCGACGTGTGGGACGCCATGTTCGTCACGGGCAGAACGCGTTCGTCGGTCTCGTCCTCGGCACTGTCGTCGGCGTCGCACTCAGCTTCGTGCTGATGCGGTTCCGGATCGCCAACGAGCTCGCGACGCCGCTCGCGATCGCCCTCAACGCGATCCCGATCATCGTGCTCGTGCCGGTGTTCAACAACATGTTCGCCATCACGACCGAGGTGCCGCGACGGCTGATGGTGACGCTGATCGTGTTCTTCATCGTGCTCGTCAACGTCGCCAAGGGCCTGCGACAGGTGAGCGCCACCCACATCGAGCTGCTGCGCTCGTACGCCGCGTCGCCGACCGAGATCCTGGTGAAGACGCGGATCCCGAACGCCATGCCGTACCTGTTCACGGCCCTCAAGATCGCCGCGCCGGTCGCCGTGATCACGGCCTTCGTCGCCGAGTACTTCGGCGGCAACCAGAACGGGCTCGGCTACGGCATCACGTCGAACGTCGCCACCTCGCGAACCGCCGTCTCCTGGGCCTACGTGCTCGGCGCGTGCCTGGTCGGTCTCACGTTCTACCTCGTCGCCGTCGGCCTGGAGAGGTTCGCCTCGCCGTGCGCCACGCCGCGCCGACGTCTCGTTCTCCACACACCAACCAACCACAAGCACGGGGTCTCGACCCCGGGGGAGCAACAGCATGAACAAGCAACGTGTCCGTCTGGCGACGGCAGGTATCGTCGCCCTCGCACTGATCGGTGCCGCCTGCGGCAGCGACGACGATTCAGGGAGCGCGCGACCGACGCCCCGGCAGGGAGCGAGGCCCCAGCGGGCACCGACGCGCCTGCGGGTACCGAGGCGCCGGCCGGAACGGATGCGCCCGCCGGGAGCGACGCGCCCGCCGGGACCGCGGGTGCCGACTGCGAGTCGCCCGAGCCGGTCAGCCTGCAGCTGCAGTGGTTCACGCAGGCCCAGTTCGCCGGCTACTTCGCGGCGCAGGACCAGGGCTTCTACGAGGGATGTGCCTCGACGTCGAGATCGTGGAAGGCGGCGTCGAGATCGTGCCGCAGACGCAGCTCGCCAACGGTGACGTCGACTTCGCCATCGCCTGGGTGCCCAAGGCACTCGCCACCCGCGAGGCCGGCGCCGAGATCACCGACATCGCCCAGATCTTCCAGCGCTCCGGCACCCTGCAGGTGTCCTTCGCCGACGCCGGCATCACCACGCCCGCCGACTTCGCCGGCAAGAACATCGGCAACTGGGGCTTCGGCAACGAGTACGAGATCTTCGCCGCGCTCGCCGAGGAGGGCCTCGACCCGGCCACCGACGTCACGCTCGTCGGCCAGCAGTTCGACATGGTCGCCCTGCTCGACGGCACGATCGACGCCGCCGAGGCGATGACGTACAACGAGTACGCCCAGGTGCTCGAGTCGGTCAACCCGGACACCGGTGAGCTCTACACGCCGGAGGAGCTGAACGTCGTCAGCTACGAGGACGTCGGCGTCGGCATGCTGCAGGACGCCATCTGGGCCGACGCCGGCCGTCTCGCCGACGATCCGGCAGTACGTGGACCAGGCCACCCGGTTCGTCGCCGCGTCGATCCAGGGTTGGGTGTACTGCCGTGACAACGCCGAAGGCGTGTGCCGACATCGTCCTGCGGCCGGGCCGACGCTCGGCGCCACGCACCAGCTGTGGATGATGAACGAGATCAACAAGCTGATCTGGCCGTCGCCCGAGGGCATCGGCTTCATCGACCAGGCCGCCTGGGACCGCACGGTCGAGATCAGCCAGAGCACCCGAACCTCGAAGGTGCGACGGTGCTCACCGCGCCGCCGACCGACGGCGCGTTCACGAACGACATCGTCGAGGCGGCCTGGGCGCTCCTCGGCGACGGCCCCGACCTGACCGGCGACGGCTTCGCGCCGATCGAGGTCACCCTCACCGAGGGCGGCGAGTAACCCCACGCGACGGCGAACGCGTGAACAATGTGCGCACCTGTGCCGCACATTGTTCACGCGTTGCCCCGGAATGCGCTCGTTCGGGGTGCGTCCGGGAATTGCTTCGATGCGGGGGTCGTCGGGTATGTTGCCTGCGCTCACGTTGCGGTGTTGGATCCCGCGTGAGTCACGACCGATGTCGTGGACTTCACGTCGGCACCGGCTGACGCGACCAACGCAGGAGGATTTCAGTGATCAATGGTGCGCTCGCGAGCGGAATGCTCGCTGCGGAAGGCGGCTATCAGTCGTTCTCCCTCGAGGGAGGTGAGATGCTCGTCCTGCTGCTCTCCGCCCTCTCGGCCGTGGTGGCGATCCTCGTCGGCTTGAACCTGATGCGCGACGTGCTCGCCTACGATCAGGGAACGCCGAAGATGATCGAGATCGCGACGGCGATCCAGGTCGGCGCGGCGGCGTACCTGAAGACGGCAGTTCAAGACGATCGCGGTGATCCTCGTGCCGTTGGCGGCGATCGTCTTCGTCACGTCGACCGAGGTGCTGAAGCCCTCCGGCGAGGTCGCGCTGACGTTCGTGCAGTCGGGCACGTTCCGCACGCTGGCATTCATCGCCGGCGCAGTCCTGTCCGGTCTCACCGGCTACATCGGCATGACCCTGGCGACGCGCGGCAACGTTCGTACGGCGGCCGCGGCCAAGTCCGGGTCGCTCCCCGCCGCCCTCAAGGTCGCCTTCCGCACCGGCGGCATGGCCGGCATGTTCACCGTCGGCCTCGGCCTGCTCGGCGCGACGCTGATCATCATGATCTTCCAGAACACGAGCTCGGCGATCCTCATCGGCTTCGGCTTCGGTGGTTCGCTGCTCGCCCTGTTCCTCCGCGTCGGCGGCGGCATCTTCACCAAGGCGGCCGACGTCGGCGCCGACCTCGTCGGCAAGGTCGAGGCGGGCATCCCGGAGGACGACCCGCGCAACCCGGCCACCATCGCCGACAACGTCGGTGACAACGTCGGTGACTGCGCCGGCATGGCGGCCGACCTGTTCGAGTCGTACGAGGTCACGCTCGTCGCGTCGATCATCCTCGGTGTCCCGGCGTTCGCCGCCATCGGCGCCAACCCGGCGCTCGGTCTCGTGTTCCCGCTCGCCGCCCGCGCCGTCGGTGTGGTCGCCTCCATCGCCGGTGTGTACGCCGTGAAGGCGAAGGAGGGCGAGACCAACGCCTTGAAGCCGATCAACCGTGGCTTCCTGACGGCCGGCATCATCACCGTCATCGGCACCTTCCTGCTGGCGATGTTCTACGTCGGCAACGACAACGACAACGAGGGGTGGCGCTGCTTCGGCGCCGTCGTCATCGGCCTCGTTCTGGCCCAGGCGGTGAGCCGCCTCACCGAGTACTTCACGGGCACCGAATACACGCCCGTGCGTGAGATCGCGAAGGCGACACGTACCGGCCCCGCCACCACCGTGCTCTCGGGCACGGCATCGGGTCTCGAGTCGTCGGTCTACGCGATCATCGCCATCGCCATCGCCATCGGTGCCGCCCTCGCCCTCGGCGGCGGCAGCCTGCAGTTCTCCTTCTACCTCGTCGCCCTGACGGGCATGGGCATGCTCGCCACCACCGGTGTGATCGTCTCGGAGGACACGTTCGGCCCCGTCGCCGACAACGCCGCCGGCATCGCCGAGATGTCCGGCGAGTTCTCGGGCGAGGCCGAGAAGATCATGGTCAGCCTCGACGCCGTGGGCAACACGACCAAGGCCGTCACGAAGGGCTTCGCCATCGGCTCGGCGGTCATCGCCGCCGTGGCGTTGTTCGCCAGCTACATCGAGACCGCGGCCAACGAGACGCTGCCGGTCGAGGTCGTGGACGGCCTGAACCAGACGGCACGAGGTGTGTTCGACGCGATCCCGATCAACGTCGCCGACCCGAAGGTGTTCATCGGCCTGCTGCTCGGTGGCTCGATCAGCTTCCTGTTCTCGTCGCTCGCCATCCGCGCCGTACAGCGCACCGCCGGCGTGGTCGTCCAGGAGGTCCGTGACCAGTTCGCCGACGGCAAGATCATGTCCGGCGAGCGTCTGCCCGACTACGCCCCGGTCATCGACATCTGCACCAAGGCGTCGTTGCGTGAACTCGTCACGCCGGCGTTGCTCGCCGTGCTGACGCCGGTGATCATCGGCTTCGGTATCGGGTACCTCGCACTCGGAGCGTTCCTCGCCGCGGTGATCCTCACCGGCCAGTTGATGGCCAACTACCTGTCGAATGCGGGTGGCGCGTGGGACAACGCGAAGAAGTACATCGAAGACGGCCACGAGGGTGGCAAGGGATCCGACGCCCACAAGGCCGCCGTCATCGGTGACACTGTCGGTGACCCGTTCAAGGACACCGCCGGGCCGGCATTGAACCCGCTGATCAAGGTGATGAACCTCGTGTCGCTGCTCATCCTGCCGGCGATCATCAGCCTGTCGAACATCGACGAGGACAACCCGGTCGTCTCCACCCCGACGGGCGCAGGGCTCGCGATTTCGGGCGTGTCGATCGTCGTGCTGATCGTCGCCGTGTTGTACTCCAAGCGCGACACCGAAGCGCTCATGGAAGCCGACCCTCAGGCCGCCTCCGAAGCGCTCCTCTGACCACTGCGAGTCCGTTCTCGTGAACTTCTTGCGTACCCGCGTACGCAAGAAGTTCACGAGAACGCTTCAGTCGGCGCCGGTCAGTGGGCGCTGGTCAGTCGGTGAGTGACAGGGCGGCGTCGAGGATGGCGAGGCCGTCGCGGACGACGTCGTCGGGCGCGTTGCACGGCGGCACCACGTGGATGCGGTTGTTGGCGATCATCGGCCACATGCCATTCGCTTTGCACTCGGCCGCCACGCGGCCGATGGTGGCCGCGTCGAGCGGAGCACGGGTCGCCTGATCGGCGACCAGCTCGACCGCCCAGAACACACCGAGCCCCCGGACCTCGCCGATCGACGCGTGGCGTGACGCCATGTCGCGCAGAGCCGGACCGATGACGTCGCTGCCAAGCTGGCGAGCGTGTTCGAGCACGCCCTCCTCCTCGAAGATGCCGATGCTGGCGACGGCCGTGGCGCACGCCAGCGGGTGGCCCGAGTAGGTGAGCCCACCCGGAAAGACCCGCTCGTCGTACGACGCGGCGATGTCGGCCGAGATCACCACACCGCCGAGCGGCACGTATCCCGAGTTGACGCCCTTGGCGAACGCGATCAGGTCGGGCTGGGCACTCCAGGTCTGCCAGGCGAACCACTGCCCGGCACGACCGAACCCGGCCATCACCTCGTCGGTGATCATCACGATCCCGAACTCGTCGCAGAGCGCCCGCACCCCTTCGAGGTAGCCGTCGGGCGGAACGAGGATGCCGTTCGTGCCGACCACCGACTCGAGGATGATCGCGGCGATCTTGTTGCCGCCCTCGAACACGATCGTGTCGCGGAGGTGCTGCAATGCGCGCTCGCACTCCTGCTCGTCGGACTCGGCGTGGAAGGCCGACCGGTAGGTGTACGGCCCCCAGAACTTCACCAGGCCCGGGATCGACGGCTCGTTGTCGAGGCGCCGGCCCTCACCGGTGAGCCCGATCGCCGCGGCCGTACCGCCGTGGTAACTGCGATAGGTCGACAGCACCTTCAAGCGGCCCGTGTAACCCTTCGCCAGCCGGATCGCGTTCTCCACGGCCTCGGCACCGGCGTTCGTGAAGAACACCTTCTGGAAGTGGCCGGCTTGGAGGTGCCCGGCCGGGCGAGCCGCGCCGTCGCGTCCGAGGTTCGCTTTCTCGACGATCAGCCGGCCGGCCTCGCTGCGGTGCTCGTTGGCGAAGCTCGGCGCCACCATGCACAGGCGTTCAGCCTGATCCTTGATCGCCTGCACCATCTTCGGGTGCTGATGACCGAGGTTCATGTTGACGAGTTGGCTCGAGAAGTCGATCCACTCATGGCCACTCTCGTCCCAGAACTTCGAGCCGAGCGCACCGGCGATGACCACCGGATCGAGCGCGCCCTGCGCCGACCACGAGTGGAACACGTGCTCCCGGTCGTTCGTGTAGGCATCGGAGATCCGGGGCTCGAGGGCGGTCATCGCCCCAGGGTAAGGCACGAGCGCGGGCATCGTCTACGGTTCGTGTCGGTGTCTGGACCGGCCGATGACCGTGCGGGCGCATGGCGGCTCCGATCAGGTCTTGTCCGATGACAAGTACGGCTGACGTCGTCGCGGCGGGCCTCGGCGCCTGGCTCGAGGAGCGATTCAGTGGGTCGGTCGCATTGGTCGGCACCCCGGGCACGAACACCGGCGGCTTCGACAGCGCGATCTACTTCGTGCAGTACTCGGGTGCCACCCTGCCCAGCGAGTGGCAGCAGCCGCTCGTCGTTCGCGTCAAACCGCGGCGCGAGGCCATCGATGTGGCGCGGGTGGAGGCGGCGCGCCACGAGTGGCTCGCAGAAATCGGTTACCCGGTGCCGCGAATTCTGGAGGTGCTCGAGCCCGACGTGCTGGGTCCCCTGCCGGCCCAAGTGATGGTCCGTGCGCCTGGGCGCATGCTGTTCGACGCCGTGAAGCACCAGCCGTGGACGACGCGCCGGCGGCTCCACCAGCTCGCGAGGCTGCAGGTCGACCTGCACCGGTTGCCCGTCGAGGGGTTCCCGCACACCGGCGACCTCGTCGACCGCCGGCTCGCACTCCCGCGGCAACTGGCCGAGGAGCTCCATGACCCCGCGCTGTCGGATGCCCTGGAGCAGACCGAGCGGCTCGTCGCCGCGGCTGCGCAGCGCGCCGGCCAGCGTCTGTCACGGCGACTTCCACCCGTTGAACGTCCTGGTCGACGGCCCGTCGGCGTCGGTCATCGACTGGTCCGACGCCGGGATCGGGGACCGTCACGGCGACGTGGCGCGCACGATCCTGCTGTTCGAGCTGGCTTCCATCGCCGCCACCAATCGCGTCGAACGTTCTGTCCTTGTCGCGGCCGGCCCCATCGTGTCCAAGCGGTACCGCCGAGCGTACGAACGCCTGCTCCCGCTCGAAGCCGAGCGTGTGGCGTTGTGGCGCCCCACGCACCTGATCCATGCCTGGGCCCAGACGTTGGGAGCGCACGCAGGCAGATTCGATCACGACGGCGGCCTGGCGGCACGCCTTCCCGACGGTTTGGTGGACGGCCTGCAGCGACGCTTCGCGGCGGCGATCGCCGCCGTCTGACATGTCATGAGGCTCAGCCGGACGGGGATCGTCGACGACCTGCTCGCAGCCGGGGCTGTACATCGGGACCGACACGGCGGTGGGCCGCGACCTGACCGGTGCCCTCGGCCAGAAATTCGGTGCGGTGCTACCGTTCGGTCGGTGGGAGAACTCGTCGAATTTCCGAGCAATGGCGCCGGCGCGTCCGGCTACCTGGCACTGCCCGAGGGTGGTTCAGGGCCTGGCGTGATCGTGGTCCAGGAATGGTGGGGCCTCGACTCGGGCATCACCGAGATGGCCGACCGGTTGGCTGCCGAGGGCTTCGTGGCGCTGGCGCCCGACCTCTACCACGGCGACCTCGCCGGCCACACCGAGATGGACAAGGCGAGTGAGCTGATGCAGGCGATGCCGATGGATCGCGCCGCGCGGGACATGAGCGGTGCCGTCGACTTCCTCGCCGACCACCAGGCCACCGCTCGACCTCGACCACTGGGGGCAGCGACATCGGCGTGATGGGATTCTGCATGGGCGGGATGCTGACGTTCGTGCTCGCCGCGCTGCGTCCCGACCGGATCAAGGCGATCGTGCCGTTCTACGGGTTCCCGTCGGGCGACGACCAGCCCGATTACTCGAAGATCACCGCCGCGATCCAGGGCCACATGGCCGAGCACGACGACTTCTTCGGACCGGACGGCGCGAAGGAACTCGAGTCGAAGCTGAAGGCGCTCGGCAAGGATGTGACCATCACGGTCCACCCCGGCACGGGGCACGCGTTCATGGCGCCGCACAACGCCCTCGGGACCCGTGACGACGAGGCGTACGCCCGCATCTGGCCGCAAGCGGTCGGGTTCCTGCACGAGCACCTCGGCTGACCGCGGCCATGTCCCGTCGATTCGATGCCCTTCTGTTCGACGCGGGCGGGGTGCTCGTCCTGCCCGATCCGACGGTCCTCGGGCCGCTCCTCGCCTACTACGGCGGTAATACCTCGATCGACGCCCATCGTCGCGCTCACTACGCGGCGATGGCCGCCAAATCGACGGCCGGTGCGGTGGAAGCGGATTGGTTCACCTACGACATGGCGTACGTGAGGTCGGTCGGAGTGGCCGATCGCGACCTCACCGAAGCGGCCGAACTGCTCGGCAAGTCCCGTCACGCACCGTTGTGGCGATGGGTGATCCCCGAGTCGCGGGCCGCGCTCGATCGCCTCGCCACAGCGGACGTACCGATGGGTGTCGTGTCGAATGCCAGTGGGCAGATCGAAGCGGTGTTGGCCCGCGGAACGTGCCAGGTGGGGCAAGGTCGCCACGTGGCGATGCGCGTGATCGTCGACAGCGACGTGGTGGGCGTCGCCAAGCCCGACCCGGCGATCTTCGACCACGCCCTGCCGTACTTCGCCGAGTTCGACCGCGGTCGCATCGCCTACGTCGGCGACTCGGTGACGATGGACATCGCGTCAGCGCGGGCGCGGGGCTCCACCCGATCCTCGTCGACCCCCACGACGATCATCCCGACGCCGACTTCGAGCGGATCACCTCGCTCACCCGACTCGCCGACGAACTCACCGCCTGAAGATGCCCGTCAGGGGTTCGGTGAGGCGAGCTGGCGGGCGATCACCCGCATGCAGAGGAGTTCGTCGGCGCCCTCGAAGATCGACAACACACGGGCGTCGACGAACAGGCGGCTGACGGGGAATTCCTCGGCGTAGCCCATGCCGCCGTGGATCTGCATCGCTTCGCGGGTGACCCACTCGGCGGCCCGGCAGACGTACGCCTTGACGAGCGAGGCCTCCATCGAACCCTCACCCTTGGCCATCAACACCGCCACGGCGTAGGCGAACTGGCGGCCGGCCTGGATGAGCACCACCATGCGGCCGAGTTTGGCGCGCGTCAGTTGGTAGTCGAGGACGGCCGTGCCGAACACCTTGCGATTCTGGGCGTAGTCGAGCGCCTGTTCGTAGGCGGCCTGCATCACGCCGACCGCGCGGGCTGCCGTTTGCAGCCGTCCGTTCTCGAAGCCCGCCATCTGGTAGTAGAAGCCCTTGCCGAGGCCGTCGTCGCCACCGATCAGGTTCTCGGCCGGCACCCACCAGTTGTCGAGCGCGATCTCGTAGGAGTGCATCCCGCGGTAGCCGATCGTGTCGATCGGGCGGCCCTCCATCTTTCCCTGGGCCACCCCGTCCCTCGCCCGGCCTCCTGGGTGAGCAGGAACCCGTGGCTGTCGCCGCGCGGCTTGGGCACGATGAACAGCGACAGGCCGCGGTGGATCTCGGTCCGATCGGGGTTGGTGCGGGCGAGCAGCGTCAGGGCGTCGGCGCGGGCGCCGAACGTGCACCAGGTCTTCACGCCATTGATCACCCAGCCGGGCTCGCCGCCGGGTCCGTCCGCACGGGTGGCGGTGACGGTGATGCCGGCCACGTCGCTGCCGTAGTCGGGTTCGGTCACGGCGACCGCGGGCATCACCTCGGCCGATGCGAGCTTCGGCAGCCACTTCAGCTTCTGCTCCTCGGTGCCACCTTTCACGAGGGCCCGGGTGAGGATCTCCGGGCGCGTGATCAGCGATCCACCGATGCCCAGGCTGGCCCGCGACAGTTCTTCGGTGGCGACGACCATCGCCGTGTACTCGGCGCTTCCACCTTCGCTGAAGCCGCCGTACTCCGCCGGCACGCTGAGCCCGAACGCGCCGAGCTCGGCGAGGCCGGTGACGATCTCCTCGGGCACGTCGCCATTGGTCCGGTGCACGTGCTCGGCGTGCGGGACGATGACGTCGTCGGCGAACGACCGGAACGAGTCGGCCACCATGTCCATCTCGTCGTCGAGATGTCGGGGCCCGGGCTGATCGGCGAGCGCACCGAGGAAGTCGGGGTCGCGGAACTGCCGGACGAACGGATGCACCGGCGCCAGCGGATCACGCTCGGTCCCCCAGTCGTCCTCGCGGCCGAAGATCTTCGACGACAGGTCGTGCAGCATGTCGGCGGTGTAGGCGCAGGTGATCCGCGCCTCGAGGTCGCCCTTGGCGCCGTAGTCGAGCAGCGCGCGTGCGGTCGCCACGCCGGCCGCCGCGTGGGCCATGTCGTAGGCCAGCACCTGGGCGGCGTCGGGCCCGCCGAGTTCGCCCAACCGGCGGAACGCCTTGGTCACGATCCGGTCGGCGAGGTCGATCGCATCGGCGGCGGCGGGTACGTCGGGAGCGGCGAGCACCGTCTCGTTCTGCGCCGCGTCGTTGTTCGTCGTCATCGCGTCGACGTTACTGGCCGGTAATGACGTGGTCCTTTTCCGGCCCCGCGACCGAGGATGGGCCTGCGACGATGTTGCAATGGCCAGCATCGCCGTGTTCTGCGGATCGAACAACGGGAGCGACGATCGGTTCAGCGCGGCGGCCATCGAGCTCGGCACCCGCATCGGCGAGTGCGGGCATCGGCTGGTCTACGGCGGTGGGCGGGTCGGGCTGATGGGCGCCGTCGCGGACACGGCGCTCGCCGCCGGCGGGGAGGTGGTCGGCGTGATCACCGAGCACCTCGTCGGCGCCGAGGTGGCGCACACCGGCGTGAGTTCGCTCGAGGTCACCGGTTCGATGCACGAGCGCAAAGCGCGGATGGCCGAGCTGTCCGACGGGGTGATCGTGCTGCCCGGGGGGTTCGGCACGCTCGACGAGTCCTTCGAGCTGCTCACGTGGAACCAACTCGGGCTGTTGGCGATGCCCGTCGTGTTCTTCGACGTCGCCGGCTTCTTCGGTCCGTTGTTCGACTTCGTGGCCCATGCGGTCGAGGCGGGCTTCGTCCGCTCCGAGCACGCCGCGCTCGTGCAGCGTGCCCCCACCGCGGCCGCGGCGATCGACTTGGCCACCGCACCCCCGCCCGGCTACGTCCCCAAGTGGGTCGACCGCTCCAGCTGACCCACTCCAATTGACGTTTGCGTCAGGAAAATGGTGCGCCGGCCCGCAGAAATCCCGACACAAACGTGGATTGAGTGGCCCGTTGCCGGCTTGGGTGGGACCGGCTTGGTTTGGTTCGGGGTCAGTCGACGTTGCGGCGCAGGAGGGCGTGGACACGCTCCCAGTGCAGCTCCGAGGCTGCCCGGTCGTATCGGGCGCCGGCCGGGGCGAACCCGTGCTCCGCTCCCGTGATCGTGTCGATCGTGTATCGGACGCCGGCCGCGTCGAGCGCCGCGGTCATCACCGGCACGGTCTCGGGCGGCGCCGTCGGGTCACCGTCGACCCAGGCGAAGTACAACTCGGCCTGCACCGGGTCCAGTCCGAGATGCGGGGAATCGTCCGAGTCGCGCACCAGCCACGCGCCGTGGATCGACGCCGCCGCGCGGACACGTTCGGGCAAGGCGCGGGCGAGCGAGACGACGAGGCCGCCGCTCATGCAGAAGCCGACCGCTCCGACCGGCCCACCGCGCGCGGCCGGGTCGGCCTCGGCGACGGCCAGCAGCGCCCGGGCGTCGCCGACGATGTTGGTCGGCGTGACCGTGCCCATCAGGTCCTGGCGGGCGTGCATGTCCTCGTCGCTGGTGCCGAACTCGCGGATCGGTCCGCCGCGGTAGAAGAGGTACGGCAGCATCACGTAGTACCCGGCGGTGGCGAGGCGCGACGCCATGTCCTTCAGGGCCGGCCTGATGCTCGGTGCGTCCATCAGATACAGCACGACCGGGTGGGGCCCGCCGTGCTCGGGATGGAAGATGAACGTCGTCATCGTCCCGTCGTCGGTGGTCACGTCGATCTGCCGTTCGATCATGACGCAGAGTCTCGCGCTGCGAGCCGGGGATGCTGTACTAGTCAGACGTTGACTATTGTTCCGGCAATGCCCCCGGCCCGAACGGCGGGCACCGCATCCCGCGAGCGGGTACCGGTACCCGTCCTCCTGCTCGCCATCGTCGCCGTCGCGTTCTTCGCCCTGCCCTTCCTCGGCTTGTTGTGGCGGGCTCCGTGGGGGTCGCTGGCCGAGGTGGCGGGCGACGGCGACGTCCGCACCGCGCTGTGGCTGTCGATGCGCACGTCGTTGACCGCCACCGGGCTCTCCGTCCTGTTCGGCGTGCCACTGGCGTGGGTGCTCGCCCGCGTGGTGTTCCCCGGCCGGTCGGCGGTCCGTGCCCTGTGCACCCTGTCGATGGTGTTGCCGCCGGTGGTCGGTGGCGTCGCGCTCTTCTTCTCGTTCGGGAGGCGTGGTCTGTTCGGCCAGTACCTCGATCGCTGGTTCGACTTCCGTCTGCCGTTCACGACGTGGGGCGTGGTGATGGCGCAGACGTTCGTGTCGATGCCGTTCCTCGTGATCACCGTCGAGGCTGCGCTCCGCCAGGTCGACCGGCGCTACGAGGATGCGGCCCGCACGCTCGGAGGGAGCCGATGGTACGTGTTCCGCCGTGTCACGGTGCCGACGATCCGACCGGCCCTCGTCGCCGGCGCGGTGCTCGCGCTGGGCCGCGGGCGCTCGGCGAATTCGGCGCCACGATCACCTTCGCCGGCAACTTCCCAGGCGTCACCCAGACGATGCCGTTGGCGACGTACCTCGCGCTCGAGACCGATCCGCAGGAGGCGGTCCTCCTCAGTCTGATCCTGATCGCGGTGTCGTTCGCGGTGCTCGCGAGCCTCCGCGATCGATGGCTCGGCGGTGTCCGACCCGTGGTCGTATGACGCTGGAGGCCCGGCTCGGCGTCGGAGTCGGATCGTTCGACCTCGACGTCGAGTTCACCGTCGCCCGTGGCGAAGTGCTGGCGGTGCTGGGCCCGAACGGGGCGGGCAAGACCACGCTGTTGCGCGCCCTCGCCGGCCTGCTCGCGCTCGACCGAGGGCACGTGCAACTCGATGGCGAGATTCTCGACGACCCCGTCCGCGGCGTGTTCGTCCCCGCCGAGCGCCGGCCGATCGGCGTCGTGTTCCAGCAGTACCTCCTGTTCGGCCATCTCACGGCGCTCGAGAACGTGGCGTTCGGACTGCGGGCCCGCGGAGTGGCGAAGGCGGAAGCTCGTCGCCGCGCTGCGGATCTGCTCGCGCGATTCGGTTTGGCGGACTTCGCCCGGGCGCGGCCCGGCGACTTGTCCGGCGGTCAGGCGCAGCGTGTCGCGTTGGCTCGGGCGCTCGCCATCGACCCGCTCGTGCTGCTGCTCGACGAGCCGCTCGCCGCGCTCGATGTCGGGACGCGTCGGGAGGTGCGCCGTGACCTGCGCGAGCATCTCGCCTCGTTCGACGGCATGCGACTGCTCGTGACGCACGATCCGGTCGACGCGTACGCGCTGGCCGATCGGGTGGCCATCCTCGACGGCGGGCGGATCGTCCAGGCCGGCACGATCGCCGAGGTGACCGCCCACCCGCGATCGAGATACGTCGCCGAACTGGTGGGCACCAACCTCGTCGCCGGAACGGTGGCCGATGGGGTCCTGACGAGTGACGGCGGGGCCCAGGTGGTCGTCGCCGACGCCGATCCGGGCCGTTGCTTCGCGGTCATCCGCCCGCAAGCGGTCACCCTCGCCCGCTCGGCCAGCGTCGGGACGAGCGTGCGCAACACGTGGCCCGGGGTGGTGGTCGACATCGATCGGTTGGGTGATCGGGTCCGTGTCAGCATCGACGGGCCCCTGCATCTCACCGCCGAGATCACCGCCGCAGTCGCTCGACGCGCTGGCGTTGCGCCCCGGTGATCCGGTGCACGCCTCGGTCAAGGCCACCGACATCGACGCCTACCCGGCCTGACCGCTTCGAACCCGTGTAGCGATGAGCGAACGGACCGAGGGGTGGACCGTTGGCTCATCGTCGAGGGTCGTGCCGCGTAGCGATGAGCGAACGGTCCGAGGGCTGGACCGTTGACTCATCGCAGGGGTCCGCGGCGATGGAGGCGGGATCGGGCAGTAGCGTCCAGTCGTGAGGCGCGTTTCGAGCGTGGCGGTGCTGACGCCGCTGTTGGTGCTGTCGTTGGTGTTGGCCGCGTGTTCGACCTCGTCGGGCGTGTCGGCGGTCGAGGCGAATCAGACCGAGTCGACCGGCACCGACCCTCTGGCACCGACCCGGCCAACACCGAGCCGACCGGGAACCGACCCGACAGGCACCGACCCCGCCGATCCCGGCGACACGGGCACCGTCGACTGGGGTGCGTGCGACGACGAGAGCCCCGACATCGGCCTCGACCTGGAGTGCGCCACGCTCGAAGTGCCACGCGACTACGACGAGCCTGATGGCGACACGATCGACATCGCCCTCGCCCGCGTTCCCGCCACCGATGCCGACGAGCGAATCGGTTCGCTCGTGTTCAATCCGGGCGGCCCGGGCGCATCCGGAATCGACTTCGTGCAGTCCGCCGCGCTCCTCGTTCCCGAGGACATCGCCGCGAGGTTCGACCTCGTCGGGTTCGACCCGCGCGGCGTGGCAGCGAGCACGGCTGTCGACTGCGACATCCAGATCGACGACAACATCGCGCTGCTCGACGAGGGTGACGACGAGGGATGGGCCGAACTGGTGGAGGAGGCGAACGCTCTCCCCGGCCAGTGTCCGGCGGAGGCGCTCGACCTCGCGCCGCTCGTGGGCACCAACAACGCCGCCCGCGATCTCGACGAGATCCGAGAGGCGCTCGGTGACGATCAGCTCTCGTACGTCGGGTTCTCCTACGGCACCCGGCTCGGTGCGACGTACGCCGAATTGTTCCCCGACCGGGTCCGGGCGCTCGTGCTCGACGGTGGCGTCAAGCCCACCGACGACTCGGCCGAACTCGACCGGGAGCAAGGCGTCGGCTTCGACAACGCGTTCGAGAACTTCGCCGACGCGTGTGAGGCCGACGAGGACTGCGTGCTGAACGAACTCGGGCCGGTGATCGAAACGTACGAGGCGGTCGTCGCCGACATCGCGGCGGCCGGCAGCTACACCACGGGCGACCCCGATCGAGTGCTGACGCCGGGCGAACTCCAACTGGGTGTCGTGGCGGCGCTGTACAGCAAAGATGCATGGCCGTTCCTCGCCGAGGCGCTGCACGATGCGTCGACCGACCAGGACGGGGCACTCCTGCAGGTGCTCGGCGACCGTCTTGTCGGGCGTGAACCCGACGGCTCCTACAACAACGAGCAGGAGTCCAACCTGTTCATCAACTGTGCCGACGACCCGAACCGTCCCGACGAGGCGACCGTGCGGGAACAGGCCGACGAGTCGGCGTCGGGATCGAAGTACTTCGCCGAGTTCCTCCGGGCGAGCACCGGTTGCATCGGCACCCCCGATCCCATCGATCCGCTGGTCTTGGGGCCCGCCGACGGTGCCGCGCCCATCCTCGTGATCGGCAACAGCGGCGATCCCGCCACGCCGTACGACTGGTCGGTGGCGCTCGCCGACTCCCTGTCGTCGGCGGTGCTGTACACGGTCGAGGCCGAGGGGCACACCGCGTTCCTCACGATCGACTGCGTCGAACCGGTCGTCACCAAGTACCTGATCGAGCTGGAGATGCCCGACGCCGATGAGTCCTGTTCCGACAACTCCACCGCCGACTTCTTCCCGCCGCCTGGTGAGAGCGACGCCGGACTCATCATCGCGTTGTTCGACTGCCTCCGCGAGAACGGTGCCGACGTGCCGGAGATCACCACCGCCGACGTGCTGGCGGACCCGACCGGCGAGACGATCTTCGGTGAACTCGACGTGACCGACCCGGCGTTCACGGCCGCGGCGCTGCAGTGTCAGGACATCATCGAACAACTGTGAATCTGCCGGCTCTGAATCTCACCGTTGGGGCCCACTACCCACAGCCCGCCCACAGCGCCAGGACCGTTGTCCACAAGATCGTCGCGAAAGTCACATCCAATCGGCACTGACGGTCCACAGGGACGCTGGTTCATGATGTTCCCATGTTGCGAGGGAGTACTCCGGGGATCCGACGGGAGCGTCAGCACGGTGCGGTGCTCGAGCAATGCGACCGACGTGACCTCGAACGCGCCGGCTGGCGCACCACGCTCGACTACCGGGAAAACTTGGTCCGGGCCCGGGACGGTCGCCTGTTGCAGGTCGAACCGGTGTGGCACGCCGAAGCGGAGCGATCGGATGCCGGCCGCTGGGGGAGCGCGGCGGCGGAACAGGGTGTCGACTTCATCACCGCGACTGCCGAAACGGTCGATGCGGTCTGGTCGCGGCTGCACGTGGAGGCCGAACTCGCCGACGTCCGGCGACCTTCGGGCACGTCGATCGAGACGCGGGCCCGCGTCGTGACGCGCGAGCGACCGTGTGACCGCAGCGCGTAGCGGCTGACCTGGGACGTCGCGAAAGTCTCGGATCGGTACTTGCGCGCGGCGAGTCACACTGCTGTAATTACGGGCCCGTCACCACGAGATGTGGGGGTGGGGGCGGCCTCACCCACACCATCTGGTGGTTGCGAACAGCAACAGCGAAGACCAATCCGGGCAGGAACGTCGGGCATTTGCGCCGGCGCACGAACGAACGAACGAGCGACTGGGAGCATCTGGTGACACTGATCGACGGCAATGTTGGGGATTCGGACACGGACACGAGCGACGATTCCGCGGCGGCGGAACGACGTTCGGAACAGCGCGAGGCGCCGGCCGCGCCGACGCTCACCGACACGTCCAAAACCCCGCCCGCCAGGACAGGAGCGGCCGGCAGCGGCGCGCCGGTGTCGGGCGGCATGCGGGTGCGCAAGCGCAGCGGAGCGCTCGAGCCGGTCGACGTCAACAAGATCGTCAACGCCATCGCCCGTGCGTCGGAGGGTCTGCTCGGTGTCGATCCGATGCGCGTCGCCACCCGCACCATTTCGGCGCTCGCCGACGGCGCCAGCACACGGGAACTCGACGACCTGTCGATCCGCACCGCCGCCGGCCTCATCGTCGAGGAGCCCAGCTACTCCAAGCTGGCGTCACGCCTCCTCGCCACCGTCATCGACAAGGAAGTGCGCAACCAGAACATCCCGTGGTTCTCCGAGTCGATCACGGTCGGCCACGAAGCGGGACTCGTCGCTGACAACGTGCTCGCCTTCGTCGAGGCCAACGCCCCGTCGCTCAACGCCGCGATCAACTCCGACCGCGATCGTTCCTTCGAGTTCTTCGGTCTGCGCACGGTGTACGACCGCTACCTCCTGCGCCACCCCCAGCGGCGTGAGGTGATCGAGACGCCGCAGTACTTCTTCCTGCGGGTCGCGTGCGGCCTCGTGGCCGAACCCGACGGCACCGGCGACATCGACGCGGCGGTGAAGTTCTACGACCTGATGTCATCGCTCGCCTACCTCCCGTCGAGCCCGACACTCTTCAACTCCGGCACCTCGCACTCGCAGATGTCGAGCTGCTACCTGCTCGACTCGCCCGAAGACAGCCTCGAGGGCATCTACAAGCGCTACACCGACATCGCCAAGCTGTCGAAGTTCGCCGGCGGCATCGGCGTGGCGTGGCACCGGGTGCGGGCCAAGGGCAGCCTGATCACCGGCACCAACGGCCTGTCCAACGGCATCGTGCCGTGGCTGCGCACGCTCGACTCGTCGGTCGCCGCGGTCAACCAGGGCGGCCGCCGCAAGGGCGCGGCGTGCGTCTACCTCGAGTCGTGGCACGCCGACATCGAGGACTTCCTCGAACTGCGCGACAACACCGGCGACCATGCCCGCCGCACCCACAACCTCAACATCGCCAACTGGATCCCCGACCTGTTCATGGAGCGCGTCGAGAAGGACTGGCAGTGGTCGCTGTTCGATCCCAAGCGGGTGCCGCACCTCACCGACCTGTACGGCGCCGAGTTCGAGCGGGCGTACCTCGCCGCCGAGGAGGCGGGCCTCTACGAGAAGCAGGTGTCGGCCCGCCAGCTCTACTCGAAGATGATGCGCACGCTCGCCCAGACCGGCAACGGCTGGATCACGTTCAAGGACTCGTCCAACGAGAAGTGCAACCAGACCGGTGCACTCAACGACGATGGTTCACCTCGCGTCGTGCACCTCTCGAACCTGTGCACCGAGATCCTCGAGATCACCGACCAGGACAACACCGCGGTGTGCAACCTCGGTTCGCTCAACCTCGGTGCGTTCGTCGAGCCCGACGGCCGGTTCGACTTCGCCCGCCTCGGCGAAGTCGTCCGCCAGGTCGTGCCGTTCCTCGACCGGGTGATCGACATCAACTACTACCCGACGCCCGAAGCGGAGTTCTCGAACAACAAGTGGCGGCCCGTCGGTCTCGGGCTGATGGGTCTGCAGGACGTGTTCTTCAAGAAGGCGCTGCCGTTCGACTCGGCCGACGCCAAGGAACTGTCGCAGCAGATCAGCGCCCACATCTACTTCCACGCGCTGTGGGCGTCGACCGAGCTGGCGGCGGCCAACGGCCCGCACGAGGCCTACGAGGGCACCCGGGCCGCGAAGGGCAACCTGCAGTTCGACCTGTGGCAGCGTGACGGCAAGGCCATCGTGCCGCCCGCCGAGCTCGACTGGGACGGGCTGCGGGCCCGCATCGCCGAGCACGGCCTGCGCAACAGCCTGCTGATCGCCATCGCCCCGACGGCCACGATCGCGTCGATCGTCGGTTGCTACGAGTGCATCGAGCCGCAGGTGTCGAACCTGTTCAAGCGCGAGACGCTGTCGGGTGAGTTCATGCAGATCAACCGCTACCTCGTCACCGAGCTGCAGCGCCGTGGCCTGTGGGACGAGGAGATGATCTCGGAGATCAAGAAGGCCGAGGGCTCGGTGCAGGACGTCGAGCGCATGCCGGCCGAGCTCAAGGAGATCTACCGCACGGCGTGGGAGGTGCCGCAACGCTCGCTGATCGACATGGCCGCCGAGCGTGGCGCCTTCATCGACCAGAGCCAGTCGCTCAACCTGTTCATGGAGACGCCGACGATCGGCAAGCTCAGCTCGATGTACCTGCACGCCTGGAAGGCGGGGCTGAAGACCACGTACTACCTGCGCAGTCGTCCGGCCACCCGGATCAACCAGACCACGACGTCAGGCAAGTCGACCGCCCCGACGTCACCGACCGGCGGTGGCGGCGGCGAGCCGGTGCCGGACCAGACCTCCACCGAACGGAAGAGCTTCACCGACGAAGAGGCGATCGCCTGCAGCCTGGCCAACCCCGAAGCCTGCGAAGCGTGCGACTGAGATGGCGTTGATCGACCCCATCACCGACTACGCCGACGCGGCCGGCGATCGCTCCGATCGTCCCGTTGGCACCGCACGCGAGCCGCCCGCCCGACCAACATCCTCGATCCCGGCTTCGACCTCACGCTGCGGCCGATGCGCTACCCGGTGTTCTTCGACATGTACAAGAACGCCATCAAGAACACCTGGACCGTCGACGAGATCGACTTCTCCGACGACCTCGTCGACCTCGACCGCAAGTTGATGCCGGCCGAGAAGCACCTCGTGTCGCGCCTCGTGGCGTTCTTCGCCACCGGCGACTCGATCGTGTCGAACAACCTGGTGCTCAACCTGTACCAGCACATCAACGCCCCCGAAGCCCGGATGTACCTGTCGCGGCAGCTGTACGAAGAGGCGCTGCACGTGCAGTTCTACCTCACGCTGCTCGACAACTACATCCCCGACATGGCCGAGCGCGAGGCCGCGTTCGCGGCGGTCGAGAACATCCCGTCGATCCGGGCCAAGGCCGAGTTCTGCTTCAAGTGGATCAACTCGATCCAGGGTCTCGATCGCATCGAGACCCCGGCGCAGCGCAAGCAGTTCCTGCTCAACCTGATCTGTTTCGCCAGCTGCATCGAAGGGCTTGTTCTTCTTCGCCGCCTTCGCCTACGTGTACTTCCTGCGCTCGAAGGGTCTGCTCAACGGTCTGGCCGACGGCACCAACTGGGTGTTCCGCGACGAGAGCGCGCACATGAACTTCGCCCTCGAGGTGGTCGACACGGTGCGCAAGGAAGAGCCCGAGCTGTTCGACGCCGAACTCGAAGAAGACATCCGCGCGATGTTGCGTGAAGCCGTCGAGTGCGAGCACCTGTTCGCCGCCGACGTGCTCGGCGAGGGCGTGCCGGGGATGAGCCTCGCCGACACCCGCACGTACCTCGAGTTCGTCGCCGACCAGCGGCTGGTGCAACTCGGCTACGGCATCGAGTTCGGCTCGAAGAACCCGTTCAGCTTCATGGAGCTGCAGGACGTGCAGGGCCTGTCGAACTTCTTCGAGCGCACCGTGAGCTCGTACCAGACCGGCGTCGCCGGCGACGTCGCCTTCGACGAAGAGTTCTGACGCAACCTGTCCCCTTCGGGGTCGGACCCCGAAGGGGGCCAGGTTCAGCGACCGAAGGCGGCGGACCACAGGAGCGCGGTGAGCGACAGGCCGTCGTTGATCCGGCCGGCACGCATCTCCTCGCGCAGACGCGGCCACGGGACCCATTCGATGCGTTCGGCCTCGTCGGGGTCCGACGGTTCGCCGACGTAGGTGGCGCCCGACGCGGTGTAGAGGTGGAAGTGGGCGTCGGACGTGCCGTTGTGCGGCCGGTACGACGTGAGCTTGGTCAGCTCGCCCGCCCGCCAGCCCGTCTCCTCCAGCGTCTCGCGGGCCGCGCACTCCTCGGGCGTCTCGCCGGGATCGACGCGCCCGGCCGGCACCTCCCAACCCCACGTGTCGCTGATGAAACGGTGGCGCCACAGGAGCAGCACACCACGATCGGGATCGTCGACCACCACGCCAGCAGCGTCACACGGCATGCGCAGCACGTGGTGCTCGAAGCGCTTCCCGCTCGGCAGTTCGACGTCGACGAGCGACAGGTTCATCCACTCGCTCTCGTAGACCGAGCGTTCGCCGTGCACGGTCCACTCCATGCCGGCGAGCGTACCGACCCGAGAATGTCCGCCGGGGTCTGTCCCCGGGCGGACATTCTCCGATCGACATGCGTGGGCGATGATGGTGAGGCATGACAGCCCTGCCCGCATCCGTGCTCGTCCGCGACGTCAGCCTGCGCGACGGGCTCCAGGACGAGGAGCCGATCAGCACCGAGGCCAAGATCGCCATCGCCGAAGCGCTCGTCGCCGCGGGGGTGCGCGAACTGGAACTCACGAGCTTCGTACGGCCCGATCGTGTTCCGGCGATGGCCGATGCCGAGGCCCTGAGCGCGGCCACGCAGCATCTCGACGTCGTCCGCTGGGGCCTCGTGCTCAACCGCCGTGGCGCGGAGCGTGCCCTGGCCGCCGGGATCGACCATCTGCAGTACGTGGTGTCGGTGAGCGACACCCACAGCCGCCACAACGCCGGCGCCTCCACCGCCGATGCGCTCGCCGAGTTCGCGGCCTTCGCGTCGGCGGCTCGAGGGCGCCGTGATCGAGATGACCCTGTCGACGTCGTTCGGGTGCCCGTACGAGGGCCCGATCGATCCGGCCGCCGTCGTCGACGCGGCGCGCCGCTCCGCCGACGCCGGGGCTTCCTCGATCGGCCTCGCCGACACGATCGGTGTCGGCGTGCCGACGGAAGTCGCCGCGCTGGTCGATCGCGGTCGTCGAGGCGGTCGACGTTCCGGTGGGGGTGCACCTGCACGACACCCGCGGGCTGGCGATCGCCAACGGGCTCGTCGCGATCGAGCACGGCGCGGTGCGCCTCGATGCGAGCGTCGGCGGGCTCGGCGGATGCCCGTTCGCTCCCGGCGCCAGCGGCAACGTGCCGATCGAGGACCTCGTCCACGCGCTCACGGCGATGGGTGTCGACACCGGCTGCTCGGTCGACGGCCTGATCGAGGCGGCGCGACTCGCCTGCGACTCGGTCGGCCGCCCGGTCGGGAGTCACGTCGGCATCGCCGGTCCGAGGTTCGCCACGCCGGTACCGTCTCCCGGATGACGGACGCGGGCTGGCTGACGAGCACGCACGTCGCGGTCGTCGCCGGCAAGGGCGGCGTCGGATCGTCGACGGTGGCGGCGGCGTATGCGCTCGCCGCGGCTCGGCAGGGTGCCGACGTCCTGTTCGTCGCGGTCGACGGGCGTCCGGGGATGGGCACGTTGCTCGGCGGCCGCCCGCTCGATCACAGCGATCGCATCCTGCAACGTGTCGACGGTGGTGGCCAGGTGCGGGGTCGGACGATCCCGGCCGATCAGGCGTTCGGCGACTACCTCGATCTGCGGGGTGTCGGCGGGCTGCTGCGCCGCGCCGCGTCAGCCGCGTCGCTCCCGATGATCGCCGCCGCGACCCCGGGCCTCCAACATCTCCTCGTGCTCGGCAAGATCAAGGAACTCGACCGCGAGCGGGCGGCCGACCTCATCGTCGTCGACGCCCCGCCCGCCGGCCACGCGGCCCCGTTCCTGCGGTCGGCCACCGGCCTCTCCGACGTGGTGCAGTCCGGCCCGATCCGCGAGCAGGCCGAGGAGGTGAACGACGATGCTCACCGATCCGGCGCGCTGTCGGGCGATGATCGTCACGCTGCCCGAGGTCACCCCCGTCACCGAGGGCCTCGAACTCGCCGCGGGAGGTCGGCGGTGAACTGGGCATCGACCTGCTGCCGCTCGTGGTGAACTCGTGCTGGCCTGATCGCGCCGGACTCGACAGGAGTCCCGGCCGTCGCCGCCCACGCCCAGGGCGTGAAGCTGCCGGCGGCCGCGAAGCGGGCGCTCGACTCCTCGGCGGCGTTCGGCCGGGCGCGACTCGACCAGCAGCGAACGCAGATCGCTCGATTGAGTTCGGCCGTTGCGCTCGACGTGATCACGCTGCCCCGGCTGATCACCACGGACCTCGGTCGGCGCCGAGCTGTCGGAGCTCGCCGACGAACTGGCGGACCGATGAGCCCGGCCCAATCAGATGCGGAGCAGCTCGACGACGGGGCACTTCGCCGCGGCCGTGACCGACGGCGTCGTTGCTCGTCACCTGCGGGCCCGGCGGTGTCGGCAAGACAACGACCGCGGCGGCGCTCGGGGTCGCGGCGGCCCGCGCCGGACGCCGCGTCGTCGTCGTCACGGTCGATCCGGCGCGCCGGCTGGCCGAGGCACTCGGGCTGGAACTCGGCGCGGCGGCCGACGCCCCGCACCACGTCACGCGGCATCGGCGAGACGGGCCAGGGCGAGCTGTGGGCGCTCATGCTCGACGCGGCGTCGACGTTCGACCGGCTCGTGCGCGAGCAGGCGTCGAGCCCGCAGCAGGCCGAGGCGCTGCTCGGCAACCCGGTCTACCGGGCGATCTCGGGGTCGCTGTCGGGCGCGCAGGAGTACATGGCGATCGAGCGGCTCCACGAACTGCACACGAGCGGCGAATGGGATCTCGTGATCGTCGACACGCCGCCGTCGCGTCACGCCATCGACCTGCTCGAGGCGCCCGACCGGCTCGTCGGCTTCCTCAGTCACCCGGTGTACCGCGCCCTGACGATCGGCCAGCGCACGTTCGCCAAGGTGACCAACGCGGCCGCTTCGATGTTCCTCTGGGCGGTACGCCGACTCGCCGGCCCGCAGATCGTGGAGGACACGATGGAGTTCTTCCGCTCGCTCGCCAACATCGAGCCCGGACTGCGGCGCCGGGCGAGTGAGGTGTCGACGCTGCTGCGTTCCGACGCGGCGACGTTCGTGGTGGTCTCGAGTCCGCGGGCCGAGGCGATCGGCGAGGCCGAGCACCTGGTCGATGCGCTGCGGGCGGGCGGCTTCCCGTTCGGCGGCGTCGTCATCAACCTGATCCATCCGTTGCCGGACGAACTCGACGATGCCGACCTGGCCGATCTCCCGACCCGGCCCGCTCGCCGATCACGTCGCCTGGCACGACGACCTCCGCCGCCTCGCGCTGGCCGAACGGGCCGAGCTGGCCGCGCTCGTCGAGCTCGCCGGCGCCGCTCCCGTGGTCGAATTGGCGTTGCGGGCGGTCGACGTGCACGACGTCGACGGGCTGGGCGACCTCGCTGATCATCTCGTCGGCCAGGGATAACGTGATTCGCGTGATCACTCGGAGCGTCGGATGCGCAGGCTCGACGGGTTCTTCACCCGGCCGACCGACGAGGGCGTCTCGCTCGCGATGGTCGTGATGCACCGTGGCGCGGTCGTGGCCGAGCAGTACGGCACGAGCCGGCCAACGCCTTCGAGCCCGAGCAGGCCGTCGGCGCCGACACGACGTTGATCTCCTGGAGCATGGCGAAGTCGATCACGCACGCGCTGCTCGGGCTGCTCGTCGTCGACGGGCTCCTCGACGTCGCGCTCGCCGGCGCCGGTCCCGGAATGGAGCGGGACCGACAAGGAGGCGATCACGATCCTCGACCTGCTCGAGATGCGATCGGGCCTCCACTTCGTCGAGGACTACGTCGACGACCAGACGTCCAACTGCATCGAGATGCTCTTCGGTGGCACCGATCCGAGCCACGCCGCCTACGCCGCCGCGCAGCCGCTCGAACACACGCCTGGAACGGTGTGGAGCTACTCGTCGGGAACGACGAACATCCTGAGTCGCATCGTCGGCGACGTGCTGACCGGTGGGTCGGGTGGCGATCCGGCGGCGCGGCGGCAGGCGGTCGAGCGCTACCTGGCCGAGCGGCTGTTCGGGCCTGCCGGCATGACGTCGGCCATCGCCAAGTTCGACGACGCCGGCGACTTCGTCGGCTCGTCGTACGTCTACGCCACGGCGAGGGACTTCGCCCGCTTCGGCGAGCTGTACCGGCACGACGGTGTCACCGACTCGGGCAACGGAGTGCGCATCCTTCCCGCCGGATGGCGTCGATCACGCCCGCACGAAGGTGGCGCACGACCCCGAGAATGGATTCGACTACGGCCGTCACTGGTGGATGTGGCCGCAGTTCCCGGGCAGCCTGTCGTGCCACGGATACCAGGGCCAGTTCACGATCGTCGTGCCCGACAAGGAGCTCGTGGTCGTGCATCTCGGGATCACCCCGGTCGAGGTCGCGCCTGCGTTGCGGCGCCGCCTGAGTGACCTCGTCGAGACGTACTGACGGCATGGCTGACGGCAAGACCGACGGCATGACCGACGCGATGAGCGACTCCGGGTCGAGTCGCTACGACGCGACCCACGAGATGGACCGTGACATGCTCCCGACCGGGGAATTGCCGGCGCTCGTCAGAGACGACGTCTCGCCGCCACGACGGCGGATCCGGCCGTTGCGCTTCACGATCAAGGCCTTGTTGCTCATCGTCGTCGCGGTGTTCCTGCTGCCGCCGGTGCTCACCGGTTTCCGCCAGGCCGCCGAGACGATCGGCAGCGTCAACCCGGCGATGATCGCGGCGGGGTTCCTCCTCCAGCTCATCTCGCTCGCCTGCTACTCGTTCCTCACCCGTGCATCGCTCGGCTCGGCGGGTTCGAAGCTGTCGCACTGGCGGGTGTTCCGCATCCAGCTCAGTACCAAGGCACTGTCGAACATCGTCCCCGGCGGGAACGCGGCGGGCTCGGCCCTCGGCTACCGCCTCCTCACGCTGTCGGGGATCAGCGGCCCGGATGCCGGCTTCGCGCTGGCGACGGCCGGCATCGGTTCGGCGGTCGTGTTGAACATCATCTTCTGGCTCGGCCTCGTCGTCTCGATCCCGATCCGGGGCGTCAACCCGCTGTACGGGCTCGCCGCGGTCGTCGGCGTGATCATCATGGCAGTCGCGGCGATGCTCGTGATCGGACTGACCGACGGCCAGGGACGCGCCGAGAAGGCGGCCCGCTGGATCGCCCGCAAGTTGAGCCTCAACGAGGACAAGTTCGCCGCCGTCCTGCGCCAGGTCGGTGAACGGGTCGAGGAGCTGGTCAGCGACCGCCAGCTGTTGCGGGTGGTCGTGTTCTGGGCGACGCTCAACTGGTTGTTCGACATGGCGTCGCTGTACATGTTCCTGCGCGCTTTCGGCGGCACATTGGGCGTCGACGCCCTGGTCGTGGCATTCTGCCTCGCCAACGTGATGGCCGCGATCCCGATCCTTCCCGGCGGGCTCGGCGTCGTGGAGGGCACATACATCGCGGTGCTCGTCAGCTTCGGAGTGCCGAAGCGCGTCGTCGCCCCCGCCATCGCCGCCTACCGCTCGGCGCAGTACCTGATGCCGATCGCGCTCGGCGCGCTCGCGTACGCCTCCCTGCGCGTCGGGCCGTGGAAGATCGAGAAGCGTGATCGCCTGATCAGGCTCCGCGACCTGGCACGCGTCGAGACGGCGAAAGGCGAGTCGCGGATCGACTTCGCGCTGCGCTTCCGGCGCGAACCGGTTCCCGACGGTGTCGTCGAGCGGGATCCGGACGAAGCACCCGTCGCCGAGCCTGCGGACGACTTGCCGAGCGACTGAGCCCGGACGGTACCGTCGGCGCCATGACCACCCACGAGCGCCCGTTCGGTCGCTGCCTCGAAGACTTCACGCCCGGCGACATCCTCCGCCATTGGCCCGGCAAGACGATCACCGAGTACGACGATCATCTGTTCTGCATGATCACGATGAACCACCATCCGTTGCACACGAACGACTGGTTCGCCGCCAATTCGGTGCAGGGCCGCAACGTGGTCGTCGGCAACCTGGTCTACAGCCTGGTGCTCGGCATGAGCGTGCCCGACGTGAGCGGGGCCGCGATCGCCAACCTCGAGGTCGAGACGCTGCAGCACAAGTTCCCGACATTCCACGGCGACACGATCCACGCGGAGACCCGGGTGCTCGAGGTGAAGGAGTCGTCGTCGAAGCCCGACCGCGGCGTGGTGACCGTCGAGACCAAGGGCTTCAACCAGGACGGCAAGGAGGTGTGTTACTTCAAGCGCAAGGTGTTGATCTGGAAGCGCGAGTTCGCACCCGACCGCGCCCGCCCCTACGACGGCACCGACGTCTGGGACTGACCCGCCCCATTTCACACCGATTACACACCGATAACACCGAACGCGTGAACAATGTGCGCACCTGAACCGCAGAACGATCACGCATTCGTCGATGCCGCACTCGATGTCGGCGCGGTGCTGGCGTGGGGGATGCCGCGGCTGCGCGATCTGCCGTGGCGACGCGTCCGTGACCCGTGGGCGATCCTCGTCGCCGAGGTGATGCTCCAGCAGACGCAGGCCCAGCGGGTGATCCCGAAATGGGAGGCGTTCCTCGTGTCGTTCCCGACACCGGCTGCCTGCGCCGACGCGCCGCTCGGTGACGTGCTGCGACTGTGGCACGGCCTCGGGTTATCCACGGCGCGCCCGCAACCTGCACCTCGCCGCGCGGGAGATCGTGGATCGCCACGGCGGCATGGTGCCCGACTCGCTCGACGACCTGCTCGCCCTCCCGGGGATCGGCGCCGTACACCGCCCGCGCCGTGCTCGCGTTCGCGTACGAACGCGAGGTGGCGGTCATCGACACCAACATCGCCCGAGTGCTCGCCCGCACGTCGGGGGCGAGGCTGACTCCGAAGCACGCCCAGGCCGCCGCCGACGCGCTGGTGCCCCGCGGGGAGGGTTGGGCGTGGAACCAGATCCTGATGGACCTCGGCGCCACCACGTGCCGCCCGACGCCGGTCTGCGCGGAGTGCCCGGTCGAGCCGATCGTGCCGCTGGCGTCGGCAGGGCTGGCCGGCGCCCGATCCCGCGGTCGGATCGGCCGGGGTCAGCGGCAAGCAGTCGCGCTACGAGGGCAGCGACCGCCAGGCACGTGGCCGGGTGCTGACCGAGCTGGTCGGCCGCGCCACCCCGGCCGTCAGCTTCGACCAACGCATCCTGGCCGACCTCGTCGCCGACGGCCTCGTCGTCGTCGACGCCGGCATCGCCTCCCTCCCATAGCCGCCCCGCACGCCTCCGCCGCCCACGTCCGTCCACCGGCCCCGAAATTCTGAGCGGATCGAGCGCTGAGCGCACCGACGTCGAAGAATTTTGGGCGGGTGGTGGCCCGAGAGCTCACGTCACCTTGGGGTGATTCGGGTGCTTCTCGTACGGTTGTGGGCGATGCGCCCTCCCAAGGACTTCTTCCGGCCGCTCGCCGTCGGCGCCCCCGAGCCCGTCCGCGAGATCCCGTTCCGGCCGAGCCGGGTGATCCACTTCTTCCCGGCCGCCAACGACGAAGATGCGTCGCCAAGGTGCCCGACATCGCGCCGACGGTCGACATCCTGCTCGCCAACCTCGAGGACGGCGTGCCGTGCCGACAGAAGGAAGCGGCGCGCGCCGGTCTCGTCGAGGTCGCGCAAGAACGTCGACTTCGGCGACACGCAGTTCTGGACGCGGGTCAACAGCCTCGACTCGCCGTGGGGTCTCGACGACCTCACCGCCGCCGTCGCCGAGGTCGGCGACAAGCTCGACGTGATCATGATCCCCAAGGTCGAGGGACCCGAGGACATCCACTACGTCGACCGCCTGCTCGCCCAGCTCGAGGCGAAGGCCGGCCTGACCGAAGCCGCTCCTCGTCCACGCGATCCTCGAGACCGCTCGTGGCGTGGCCAACGTCGAGGAGATCTGCGGCGCGTCGCCGCGCATGCAGGGCCTGTCGCTCGGCCCGGCCGACCTCGCCGCGAACCGGCGGATGAAGACGACCCGCGTCGGCGGCGGCCATCCCGGCTACCTCGTCCGCGCCGACCCGTCCGCGCGACGACGTCCGACGAGCACCGCGGCCGACGTACCAGCAGGACCTGTGGCACTACACGATCGCCCGGATGGTCGACGCCTGCGTCACGCACGGCATCCTGCCGTTCTACGGGCCGTTCGGCGACATCAAGGACACGGTCGCCTGCGAGGACCAGTTCCGCAACGCCTACCTGCTCGGCTGCGTCGGCGCGTGGAGCCTGCACCCCGTCCAGATCGACGATCGCCAAGCGGGTGTTCAGCCCGCGACCCGGCCGACGTCGCCCACGCGCAGCGGGTGATCGAGGCGATGGGCGACGGCACCGGCGCGGTGATGCTCGACGGCAAGATGGAGGACGACGCCTCGGTCAAGCAGTGCCACGTTCGTCGTCCAGCTCGCCCGCCAGCTCGCCGACACGCGATCCCGAGCTCGCCGTCGCCTACGGGTTCGCGTCATGAACGACCGACCGATCGACGACCTGCGCCCGCGCCGCTCGGTGCTGTACATGCCGGCGGCCAACGAGCGCGCCCTCGAGAAGGCGCAGACGATCCCGGCCGACGCGATCATCTTCGACCTCGAGGACGCCGTCGCCCCCGACGCCAAGCCCGACGCCCGGGCCAAGGCCGTCGCCGCGGTGCAGTCCGGCGATGTACGGCAACCGCGAGCTGACGATCCGCTGCAACGGGCTCGACACCGAGTGGGGCGCCGACGACCTCGCCGCCGCGGCGCGGCCGGACCGTCGGCGGTCGTGATCCCGAAGGTCGACTCGGTCGACGTACGTCGACGCGGTCGCCGCGCAGCTCGACGCCGCGGGCGCGCCGGCGTCGGTGCGCATCTGGGCGATGATCGAGACGCCGACCGCGATCTTCAACGTCCGCTCGATCGCCGCCCACCCGCGTGTCGCCGTGCTCGTGATGGGCACCAACGACCTCGCCAAGGAGCTGCGCTCGCCGCATCGTGCCGGGCCGTCACCCGCTCGTGCCGCACCTCGCCACCGCGCTGCTCGCGGCGCGCGGAGGCCGGCAAGGTGATCCTCGACGGCGTGTACAACGACGTGAAGAACGCTCGACGGGTTCGAGGCCGAGTGCCGCCAGGGCATGGAGATGGGCTTCGACGGCAAGACGCTGATCCACCCGAGCCAGGTCGACCCGGCCAACGACGTCTGGGCGCCGACGGCCGACGAGGTCGACTACGCCGAGCGCGTGATCGCCGCGTTCGACGAGGCGGTCGCCGACGGTCGCGGCGTGGTCACCGTCGACGGTCGGATGATCGAGAACCTCCACGTCGCCAACGCCCGCCGCGTGCTCGCCGTCGCCGACGCCATCGCCGCGCTCAGCTGACGCGCACTCCGTTAGCATGTCCGGACCGCGTCCCGGATCAGACCCACGGACGCGGCGTTCTCAGCTGCTCGGTGATGGCGGCGAGGATGGCGTCGAACGCCGCGTCGGCGTAGGCGATCATCTCGTCGTCGGTGCGGTCCTGGATCGGGTGCGGCGTGAACACCCGCGCCACCGCCGGGAACCCCAACGACGTCGACTGGGCGATGGCGGCGTCGACGAACTCGTCGGAGGCGACGAACATCGCCGGGATACCTCGGAGTTCGAGATCGTTGATGTCGTGCACACTGCACGACGTACAACTGCCTCAATCGGCGAGTGCCTCGATCACCACCTGACACTCGACGGCGATCTCGTGACGGAGGTCGGCCGGTGCCGGCTTCGTGAACGTGGGCTTGCGGTAGCGCTTCACGTTGCGCGCCGTGGTCGACGAGGCGGTGTTCGATCTGGTCGAGGAACACGTCGCCGCGCGGCTTGGAGATGTCGAGCAGACCGACGGTGAGGCCGCCGAGCGAGGCGGGCCGGTCGACGCACTCGCGTGTGCCGACCGTCCGCTCGCTGGTCGGATCGAGAATCGTGCGGGTCATGACGTGCGGTCCCCTTCAGCCAACGCGGTCGATCATCCGGGTCGACCGGTTCAGTATTGCACCGCTCGTGTCACGGGCGTCGAGCCGATCGCCCCGTTGGCCCAGCCGCCGATGATCTCGGAGAACAGCCCGGCACCGCCGCCGGCGTAGGCGAGCAGCAGCCCGCCGTCGCGGAACTTCGGCAGCGACGGCGCGTCGGCGAACGCTTCGGGGAGGCCCTCGGCGATTCCGTCCGCTCCCCGCACCAGTTCCGAGCCCGGCCGGTTCAGGTGGGCGCAGATGCCGGCCAGCATCTCCTCGCGTCCCCACCCGGCCTCGGCGAACACCCGGGCGTGCTCGGGCCCGATCACGAGGATCGCGTCGAAGCCGAGGATCAGCTTCGGGTGGTGCAACGTCTGCAGCGCGGCGGCGAGCGAGCGGGCGAGCGAGTCGGGCTCGCGCGACAGCTGGTCGACGACGCAACGCGTCCCCTCGCCGGGGAACAGGGTGATCGCGTCGGTGCCCGGCGGCGATCCCGTGCTCGCCGGCGATCGTGCCGAACGGCGACTCGGCGTCGTTCTCCGCGAAGCAGAACCCGATCTTGCCCGGCGATCCGTGGGTGGCCCGGTCGACCTCGCCCGGTCGCCCGCCGCCGACGTTGCGGATGACGAGTTGCAGTGCGCGCCCGATCGTGGAGTTCGCGCGGTTGCCCTGCCCCAGCACGTTGCCCCGCGAGTTCATCCCGATGGCGCGGGTGCCCGGCCCGCTGCACACGATCACCGGTCCGGCCGGCATCGTCGTGGCGAGCAGGCCGTGGATGTTGAACTCGCTCGTTGCACGCCGCCTCGACCGCGGTCAGCACCCACGGGAGGTACTCGGGTATGCAGCCCGGCCATCACCGCGGCGATCGCCACCTTCTCGACGGTCGTTTCCACGAGGTCCGGCGGCACGACCGCGACGATCGTCGGACGGCGCACGGGTGGTGCCGGTCAGCATCCGCATGACCCGCTCCTCGGTCGGCGGCACGACCGGGAGACCGTCGCTCCAGCCGCGGTCGAACATCATCTCGATGTCGTCCTCGGCATCGGCCACGTCGATGCGCCGCGACGCGAGCACTGATGCGCCGAACCGCACGCGCAGCACGTCGACGAGATCGGGGTCGACGCTCATCGATCCGCAGCCGGGCCGCATCACCGGGAGGCCGTCGCCGAGACCGGCGACGCCGGTGATGCGCTCCCACTCGGGCGCGTTGCCAGCCGACGGTGCGCTCGACCTCGACACCGTCGACGACGCGGATCACGGTCGGCACCGTCTCGATCTCGTGGTGCCAACTGATCGTCGAGATCGCGGTCGTCGAGCGGCGGACGGCGTGCCCGGGAAGTCCGGGTCGTCCTGCGTGAACACGGTGAGATCCAGCGCGTCGTCGAGCTGCGCCGAGCACCGGCACGACCATCCGGCACGTCTCGCACTCGCGCTTCACCACGACGACGATCCCGTCCGGCAGCGTTGGTGCATCGGTCATGCCGATCGACCGTAGTTCCGGGTGAGCGGGCTACATGCGACGCGACGTCACGTCGGCCGGGCTTGTGTCCAACGACCTGCGACGACGTATCGTGCGTCCATCGGGGGCTCACCTACACCACACGCCGCGACCGACGGAATGCGCGTCACCTTCCACGGCGTCCGTGGTTCGACGCCGTGCCACGGCCAGGAGATCGTCCGCTACGGCGGCAACACGTCCTGTGTCGCGCTCGACATTCCGGGTCAGCGGCCGATCATTTTCGACCTCGGCACCGGGCTGCGCTACTTCGGGCAGCGATGCTCGCTCGACGAGCCGTTCGCCGCCACCTGTCTGCTGAGCCATCTGCACTGGGATCACATCCAGGGGCTGCCGTTCTTCAAGCCGCTGCTGCGCGACGGCTCCGACATCTGCATCTATGCGCCGGTGCAGGAGGGCGATCTCACGGTCGAGGACGTCTTCGCCGACACGATCAAGCCGCCGCTGTTCCCGATCCACTTCTCGATGTTGCCCGGCATGATCAAGTTCAACGAGGTGTGGAACGACGAGTTCATGCTCGGCGACGACATCGAGGTGATGTCCCGGTCGATTCCGCACGTCGGCAACACGCTGGGCTACCGGGTCACGTGGGGCGGCACGACGGTCACCTACATCAGCGACCATCAGATGCCCACCGATGGGAGCTTCTCCGCCACGCCGGGTGCGCTCGATCTGTGTCGCAACGCCGATGTGCTGATCCACGACGCGCAGTACACGCCGTCGGAGTTCCGCGAGAAGACCAATTGGGGCCACTGCACGATCGAGTACGCGGTGTGGCTCGCCGCCGAGGCCGGCGTGAAGCAGCTCGTGCTGTTCCACCACGACCCGGCTCACAACGACGACATCCTCGACATCCTCTCGGCCGCGGCGATCGACTGCGGCACGAAGATGGGCGTCGACGTGATCGCCGCCCGCGAGGGCCTCGTCCTCGACCTCTGAAGCAGGCCTCTGACCGGACTCAACCTGTCGCGCGGGGTCAGGCACTTCGCGACAGGTTCGACCGGATCACGTCGTGGCGAGGATGAAGGCGAGGGTGCGGGCCTCGTCGCGCCAGGCGTCGTAGCGGCCGGTCGGACCGCCGTGGCCGGCGCCCATCTCGGTGCGCAGGAGGATCGGGCGGTCGCTCGTGTTCACCGATCGGAGCCGGGCGACCCACTTGGCCGGTTCGTGCACGCTGACCCGCGGATCGTTCAATCCGGCCGTCGCGTAGATCGCCGGGTAGGCCGCGGGCACGGTGTTGTCGTAGGGCGCGTAGTGCTCGATGATCGACGCGAACGGTTCCTCGCGAGGGTCGCCCCACTCCTCCCACTCGGTGATCGTGAGCGGCAGCGACGGGTCGCTCATCGTCGACACGACGTCGACGAACGGCACCTCGGCGACGGCGCTGGCGAACAGGTCGGGGCGCATCGTGATGCACGCACCGACGAGCAGTCCGCCGGCCGAACCGCCGCGGATGCACACCCGTCCCGGCGCGATCACGTCCGCTGCCGATCAGATGCTCGGCGCAGGCGATCGTGTCGGTGAACGTGTTGACCTTCGACTCGAGCTTGCCGTCGAGGTACCACTGCCGGCCCAACTCGCCGCCGCCCCGCGGATGGACGAGCGCCCACACGAAGCCACGGTCGAGCAGCGACAATCGGGCGACGGAGAACCACGGCGGCATCGACGCCTCGTAGGCCCCGTACCCGTAGATCACGCTCGGCGCGGTGCCGTCGAGCGGGGTGTCGACGTGGTGCACGATGTCGATCGGCACGCGCATGCCGTCGGGCGCGTCGGCCCACAAGCCGCGCCGACCGGTACTGGCCGAGGTCGACGTTCGGCGTGGGCACCTGCTTGAGCAGGGTGCGTTCGGCGGTGCGCGACGTCCTCGTCGTACAGCGTCGGCGGCACCGTGGTCGACTGCGTGCCGAAGCGGAGCAGTGTGGTGTGCCACTCCGGGTTCGACCCCATGTCGACGTCGTGTGGTGCGTCCCCGAGATCGAGCGTGCGCTCCGAGCCGTCGCGGAACACGATGCGCAGACGGGGTTGCGCGTCGGCCCATTCGTGGATCACGAGGTGCTCGGCGAACGGGTCGGCGCCGGTGATCCGGCGGCCGGCCTGCGTGCGGCACCAGTTCGGTCCAGGCGGCGGGGTCGGTCCAGTCGCTCGACGTCGGCGCGACGAGGAGCCGGAAGTCGACCGCGTCGAGGTTCGTGTGCATGACCATCCGGTCGCCCCAGTGATCGACCGAGTACTCGACGTCGTCGCGCCGCGGGGCGACGAGGATCGGCTCGCCGGTGGGGTCGTCGGTGGACAGGAACCGCATCTCGCTGCTCGTCTTGCTCGCCGACTGGATGATCACGAAGTCGTCGGACCGGGTCTCGCCGAGGCCGACGAAGTACCGCTCGTCGGTCTCCTCGAAGACGAGCGTGTCGACGGCGTCGGCCGGCCCCGCACCGACCTCGTGCCGCCAGATCCGGTACGGCCGCTCCTGCTCGTCGGCGGTGACGTAGAACAGGTACCGCCCGTCGCGTGACCAGGCGGTGCCGGCGTTGCACACGTCGACGATGTGGTCGACTGCGATCCGTCGCCGGTCGCCAGGTCGCGGATGTGCAGCGTGTAGTGCTCGTCGCCGTCGGTGTCGAACGACCACGCCACCTGCGTGTGGTCGTGCGAGAGGTCGAACGCGCCGACGTCGAAGTAGTCGTGGCCCTCTGCTTCGACGTTCTCGTCGAGCAGGATCTCGCTCGTCGCTTCGCCGGCGGTGGGGCCGCGATGGTGGATCGGATAGCTCGACCCTTCGATCGTGCTCGTCACGTACCACCAGCCGCCCGAGAACACGGGCACCGACATGTCGGTCTCCTGGATGCGTGACTTGATCTCCTCGAAGATCGTGTCGATCGTGTCGCTGCGGGCGTCGAACCACGCGTCGGCGTAGGTGTTCTCCGCCGTGAGGTAGGCGAGCAGCTCGGGGTCGTCGAGCGTGCGCATCCAGGCCCACGGATCGTCCACGTCGCCGGTCGGCCGGTGCCACGTGTGGGGCCGGGTGGGAGCGATCGGCGCATCCGGGAGGGCGGCCGGTGCTCGGCTGACGAGGTGTTGAGGGAGCGGTTGGTTCGGTCACGGCCGAGCCAATGTAGACAGAGCGCGGTACCGTTTCGTCCACCATGCGCGTGTGGATCGACCAGGACCTGTGCACCGGCGACGGTCTCTGCCTCGATCATTGCCCCGACGTGTTCGTCCAGCTCGAGGACGGCATCGCCTACGTGGCCGAGGCGGGCCAGGCGCTCAACGATCCGGGTGGGTCGGGCAGCGTGGCCCTGGTGCCGGCGACGACACGTCGTCGACGTGATCCATGCGGCCGAGCAGTGCCCGGGCGAGTGCATCTTCATCGAGGTCGACGTGCCGCTCGCCGAGGTCGACCCGCTCGACGACGAAGCCGCCGCCTGACCGCGATCGCCCTCGCCCACGGCAGATTTCGGTTCCGTGAACTTCCGCGTACCCGCGGCGCAAGAAGTTCACGAGAACGCCGGCGGGTGATCGAGCGCGCAGTGAATTGTTACTATGGCGGTAGTGCAAATTATTCCGCACGTCCGCACACCCCGCACGTAGGAGCACCCCGATGACTTCCTTCGATCTCGATCTCAGCAAGTACGACCTCGGCTGGAGCGACTCGGTCGAGTACGCCTTCACGCCCGAGAAGGGCATCAACCCGGGCGTCGTCGAGCAGATCTCGTGGTGGAAGGGCGAGCCGCGCTGGATGACGCAGATGCGCCAGCGGTCGCTGCGGTTGTTCGAGAAGAAGCCGATGGCCGAGTGGTTCGCGGTCAACATGCCCGACATCGACTTCCAGGACATCTACTACTACCTGCGCCCCGCCGGCGAGCAGGTCGACGAGTGGGACCAGCTCCCCGAAGAGATGATGCGCACGTACGAGAAGCTCGGCATCCCCGAGGCCGAACGCCAGTACCTCGCCGGCGTCACGGCGCAGTACGAGTCCGAGGTCGTCTACCACAAGAACCGTGACGACCTCGCCGAGCAGGGGATCCTGTTCTGCGACATGGACACGGCGCTGCGCGAGTACCCCGACCTGGTCAAGCAGTACTTCGGCACGATCATCCCGCCCGGTGACAACAAGTTCGCGGCGCTGAACACGGCGGTGTGGTCGGGTGGCTCGTTCATCTACGTGCCGCCCGGCGTCGAGGTCGAGATGCCGCTGCAGGCGTACTTCCGGATCAACTCCGAGAACGCCGGCCAGTTCGAGCGCACGCTGATCATCGCCGACGAGGGTTCCAAGGTCCACTACATCGAGGGCTGCTCGGCGCCGGTGTACACGAGCGATTCGCTGCACTCGGCGGTCGTCGAGATCGTCGTCAAGCCGCACGCCCGGGTCACCTACACCACGATCCAGAACTGGTCGCCGAACGTCTACAACCTGGTCACCAAGCGGGCCCGGGTCGAGGCGTACGGGCACATGGAGTGGATCGACGGCAACATCGGCTCGAAGCTGACGATGAAGTACCCGTCGGTGTACCTCGTCGGCGAGGGCGCCACGGGCGAGGTGCTGTCGGTCGCCTACGCCGGCGCCGGCCAGCATCAGGACGCCGGGGCCAAGATGGTCCACGCGGCGCCGAACACCACCTCGAAGATCGTGTCGAAGTCGATCTCGCAAGGACGGCGGCATCACCACCTACCGCGGGCTCGTGCGGATCGACGAAGGCGCGACCGGCGCGAAGAGCCACGTCGAGTGCGATGCGCTGATCCTCGACGAGCTGTCGACGTCGAAGACGTTCCCGTACATGGAGATCGGCGAGCGTGACTCGCAGGTCGGCCACGAGGCGACGGTGTCGAAGATCGCCGACGAGCAGCTCTTCTACCTGATGAGCCGCGGCCTCTCCGAGGAGCAGGCGATGGGCATGATCGTCAACGGCTTCATCGAGCCGATCACCAAGACGCTGCCGATGGAGTACGCCGTCGAGTGGAGCCGCCTCATCGAACTCCAGATGGACGGCTCCGTCGGCTGAACCTGTTCGCGGGGTCAGGCACAACGCGACAGGTTGACATCAACCTGTCGCATCGTGCCTGACCCGACGCGACAGGTCAGAGGTAGTAGCCGAAGACGTCGACGATGAACTGGGTGCTGCCGGCCTGATCGCCGCAGAACACCTTGATCTGACGGTTGGCGTCCAACTTGACCGTGATCGAGTTGGCGATCTGCGTGACGCCGAGGTTCCAGTTGAGCAGCGACGTCGACGTCGCCGTCGCATCGCCCGGCGCCACCGCCAGGAAGTTCCTGTCGGTCGGGTCCGCAGCTGTCAGGTTGATCTCCACCGCGGTTGCCCCGACCGGCACCGCGTTGGCGAGGGTGACCGCACCGGCCGCGTCGTGGCCGTCGGCGACGCTCACGACGCGCGATGTGTTCGGCGCCAGCAGGCCGTTCGGTGTGTACGCAGCGATGACGGGAGTCGTAGGCACGCTGGGGAGCGATCGACACGAAGGCGCCGGCCGTGCGGCGGTGCCGGCGAGGCTGGACGAATCGCACGGCGTCCGGGTGCTGCCGTGGTGGGCGCGGGCACCGTGAACCACAGGGTGCCGTCCGCGTCGACGTACAGCTCGCCGGCGACGTGTGTGCGCCGGGGTCGGACCCGGGAGTGCGCTCGCTCGCCGACGGCAGAGAAGCACCTGCGAGCCGCTGGGGGCGCGTGTTCGCCGCGACTGACACCGCAGCCGGCTTCCTCCGTGGTCGAGCCGTGCACGCCGTTCGGTATCGTCTGCCGCCGTAGCCGCCGACACCGCCGGCAAGGGCGGTACGTCGGCACGAGCCCGTTCCGGCGACGCTGAGCGCGCTCGGTCCGTCTGGGTGGCGTTGCCGGTGTTGATGCACGAGGTCGTCGGGTCGACTCGCGGTGTGGCCGCCGTGCCGACGAGCATCGGATCGCCGTCGGCCGGCCTGCGCGGTCCGGCCGAGTGCGGTGACCGCGACCGCGGCGCCGGCGCCGCCGATCGCCATCTTGCGCAGCATTGCCCGCCGATCCGTCCCTTCGTGGGTGGTCGGTGACTCGTTCGTGTCGATGGTTTCATCGAGTTGGGTCATTTCGTTCCTCCGTTGGATCTTGCTGTGCTGATTTGCCCGCGTCGCTGTACCCGTCCATTGCCGTCATCATTCTGCAACATTCGAATCGGCGGTATGGCGCGGCCCTGTCCGATGCGGAACGGCATCGCGCCGTAGCATGGGTCCGTGCCGATGCGGACCGAGTGCAAGAACTTCGAGAGCCGTTCCTACCCGAACGGCGACACGGTGCGGAAGTGCAACCTCGACCTGGCGCCCGACGCGCCATGGCGCTGCCCTGACGCCTGCCCGGCTTTCGAGCGGCGGCTCGCCGATGTCGCCTGGACCCACGGCACCCTCGTGGTCCCGCCCACCCCGCCCGAGCCGGCCGGCCTCGACGACGGATCGGCCGCGGCCGTCCTCGACGAAGCCGAGGACATCCTGAACAACGCCGGTTCCGAGATCCGGGCCGAGGTCGAGGCGGAACGCGCGAAGGGCCGGCCGAACGTCTTCAAGCGCATGTTCGGCCGCAAGCGCTGACCGCCGACCCCCGCTGGGTCGCCGCACCAATTTCTCCTACGGCCGTAGGGGAATTTCCCGCCCCGCGTCCGTAGAATTCCGGTCGTGTCTGCGTTCACTCCCGACGCAGTGCGAGCTGCCGGTGGCCCCTGGTCGGACTGGGCGGAGATCCGCCTGGCCGCTGCCGAGCGTTTCGTCGCTGCCTCCCTTCCGTCGCCCGAGGAGGAGATCTGGCGTTACAGCCGGATCGATCAGCTCGACCTCGACCAGTTCCGCCCGGAGCGGGTCGACACCGTGGTCGAAGGCCCCGCCGGCCTTGCTCGCCGAACTGGTCGTCGACGCCGAGCCCGAACTGTTCCCCGACTACACGCCCGACGTGTTCGCCGAGGTCAATCGCGCGTTCATGACACCGACGGTCATCCGCGTCCCCGCCGGGCGTGTCGTCGCCGAGCCGATCGTCGTCACCCATACGATCGCCGGTTCGGGTGTCGCCGTGTTCCCCCGCCTCGTCGTCGATGCCGGCCCCGACAGCGAGGTCACCGTCGTCGAGCGGTTCGTCGCGGCCGCCGGCGCGGAGGACGACCATGCGCTCGTCGTGCCCGTCCTCCAGGTCCGCGCCGGCCAGGCGGCCCGCGTGCGTTACCTCGCGATCAACGAGACGGGAACCGACACGTGGCAGATCGGCAACCAGCAGTCGGTCGGCGAGCGCGACTCGTCGACGCTGCTCGCCACGGTCACGCTCGGCGGCGACTACGTGCGCGCCCGCACCGAGGCGCGACTCGACCGGCAAGGGCGGCTCGACCAAGCAGGTGGCGCTGTACTTCGCCGGCGGCACCCAGATGCACGACTTCCGGACGATCCAGGACCACGACGCCCCGCACACGTCGAGCGACCTGTTGTTCAAGGGCGCGGTGCAGGACCACGCGGCGAGCGTGTACACCGGCCTGATCAAGATCCGCAAGCACGCCGGCGGGTCCGTCGCCTACCAGACGAACCGCAACCTGACGCTGTCCGAGGGCGCCTGGGCCGAGAGCGTGCCGAACCTCGACATCGAGACGAACGACGTCAAGTGCAGCCACGCGTCGACGGTCGGGCCGATCGACGAGGAGCAGCGCTTCTACCTCGAGAGCCGCGGCGTGCGCCCGGAGGTCGCGGAGCGTCTCGTGGTGCTCGGCTTCTTCGACGAGGTGATCGCGCAGCTGCCGGTCGGTGAGCTCGTCGACGACCTGCGCCTCCGTGTGTCGAACAAGCTCGACCTCGGATCGTCGTTGTCGGCCGCACCGGTGGAGCCTCGGCATGACCCGCGTCTGCTCGTTCGACGAACTCGACGACGGCACCGTCCGCGGGTTCGAGGTCGACGGCGTGCCCGTCGCGGTCGTGCGCATCGGCGACGAGGTCTACGCGGTCGACGACATCTGCAGCCACGCCCACGTACTCCTGTCGGGTGGTGAGGTGTGGTGCGACGAGCTCGAGATCGAGTGCCCGAAGCACGGCAGCATGTTCAGCCTCGTCACGGGCGCCGCGGTCACGCTGCCCGCCACCCAACCGATCGCCGTGCACCGAGGCGTCGGTCGTCGACGGGGAGATCGTCGTCAGTCTGAACGCGTCGGCCGACAAGGAGCACGCGTCGTGAGCACCCTCGAGATCAAGAACCTGCACGCCGCGGTCGGCGACAAGGAGATCCTCCGTGGCATCGACCTCACGGTCAGCTCCGGCGAGGTCCACGCGGTGATGGGTCCGAACGGCGCCGGCAAGAGCACGCTGTCGGGCGTCGTCATGGGCAAGCCGGGCTACAAGGTCACCGCGGGCATCGGTCACGCTCGATGGCGTCGACATGCTCGCCCTGCCGGCGTGGCAGCGCGCGGTCGCCGGCCTCCACCTCGTGATGCAGTACCCGACCGAGGTGCCCGGCGTGATGCTCGACGACGTGCTCACCGAGGCGCTGGCGAGCCGTGGCCGATCGTCCGATGGTCTCGACGCGCTGCTCCGTGCGGAGGCAGGCCGGATCGGATTCGACGAACGGTTCCTCGATCGGGCGCTGAACGTCGATCTGTCGGGTGGCGAGAAGAAGCGCAACGAGACGCTGCAGCTCGCGATGCTCCGGCCCCGCATCGCGATGCTCGACGAGCTCGACTCCGGTCTCGACATCGACGCGCTGCGCGACTGTGCCCGTCGGGTCGAGGCGATGAGCAACGAACACGACGGCGACGCCGAACCGCTCGGCGTGCTGGCGATCACGCACTACAACCGGCTGCTCCACGAGCTGAAGCCCGATCACGTGCACATCCTCGCCAAGGGCCGGATCGTGGCGACCGGCGGACCCGAACTCGCACTGCAGCTCGAGACCGACGGCTACGCCGCGTTCGCCGAAGAGGCCGATGCCCCGGCCGACGGTGCGTCGGCCGGCGGGCTCGACGACCTGTTCGCTCTGTAGGTGCGTCGTCGGCCGAATCGGGCTGGACGAGTCTCCTCTCGTAGCGTCGCGGCGATGAGTCCGGCCGACCGCTTTCCCGGTTGGCGGGTCGTCGCCGGATGCTTCATCGTCCTCATGACCGCATCGGGGCTCGGGTTCTACGGGCTCGCCGTCTATCTCAACGCCTTCAGCAACGAGAAGGGTTGGCCGCTGGCGACGATCTCGCTCGCCACCACGCTGTTCTTCGTCGTCGGCGGCGTGGTCGGCGTGCTCGTGGCGCGCATCATCGCCGTGTACGACGTCCGCTACGTGATCGTCGCGGGCGGTGTGATCGGCGGTGTGTCGCTCGCGCTGCTCGGCCGGGTCGAGGAGCAGTGGCAACTGTTCGTCGACTACGCGTTCTTCGGCGTTCGGGTTCGCCGGCGGCCGGTCTGGTGCCGGCGACCACCGTGGTGACCCGCTGGTTCCACGTCCGCCGCTCGGTGGCGCTGTCGGTCGCCTCGACGGGACTGTCGGTCGGCGGCATCCTCATCACACCGTTCGCCAAACGGCTGCTCGACACACAGGGTCTCGAGGCCGGCACGCCGTGGCTCGGGCTCGTGTTCGTCGTCGGCACGGTGCCGTTCGCGTGGTGGATGATCCGCGCCGACCCCGAGGTCGACGGGTGGGCGCCCGACGGTGCACGGCTCGCCGCGGGCGAGGTCGCCCCGCCGGCCACCGGCACCCGCTTCGACGTGGCCGTGCGCACGCCGGTTCTTCCTCGCGGTGACGATCGGGTACGTGTTCGCCCTCGGTTCGCAGGTCGGTGGGATCCAGCAACTCGTGAAGCTCGTCGAGGACCGCACCGACGCGAGCACCGCGCAGTTCGCGATCACCGTGCTCGCCGCCACGTCCGTCGTGGCACGGCTGATCGGCGGGCGCACGGTGCAGTTGATGCCGATGATGCGCTTCACCGTGGTCCTCGCCGGGATGCAGGCGGTGGCGCTGGTGACGCTCGGTGTGGCGTCGATCGACGTGGTTGATCTTCGCCGCGATCATCCTGTTCGGGTGCACGATCGGCAACATCCTCATGCTGCAGCCGTTGCTGATGGCGGAGCGCTTCGGGGTGCGTGACTACCCGCGCATCTTCGGCCGTTCGCAGCTCGTGTCGGTCGTCGGCACTGCGTGCGGCCCGTTGCTCATCGGGTGGTTGTACGACGAGGCCGGCTCCTATCGGATCCCGTACGCGGCCGCGGCCATCTGTTCGCTGCTCGGCATGATCATCTTCGCCGTCGCCGGTCCCGCTACCGTCGCCGCTCATGAGTGAAACCGTGCACCGGAACGTGCGACGTGTGATCGACGCCGGGCGCGCCGCAGGGGTCGACGTCGAACCGGTCCGCTTTCCCGAGGCCACCAAGACCGCCGCCGACGCGGCGGCTGCCATCGGTTGCGACGTCGGCCAGATCGTGAAGAGCCTGATCTTCGCCGTCGACGGCGAGGTGGTGCTGGCCTACGTCAGCGGATCGAACCAGCTCGACGAGCACAAGCTCGCGGCCGCGGGAGGCGGGACGAAGTGCTCGCGGGTCGACGCCGACGTTGTGCGGCAGGCCACAGGATTCCCGATCGGCGGTGTCCCTCCGTTCGGGCACACGTCGGCGCTGCCGGTGTTCGTCGATCCCGACCTGCTGCAGTACGACGTGGTGTGGGCGGCCGCCGGCACGTGGAACGACGTGTTCTCGCTGTCGCCGACCGACCTCGTGCGGGCCAGCGGCGGCGTGATCACCGACCTCCGCCGCGCCTGAACACCGCCAACCCCGACCGCCCCGAGGGCCGCGACGCGACCCGATCCACGTTTGCGTCGGGATTTCCGAGGACCGGGTCTCCGAAATCCCGACGCAAACGTGGATTGAAGTCCTGCCGAGACAGGGCCGTCGGACGATGTCAGGCGCCGCGGCCGAACGTCTCGGGCAGGATGGCGATGAAGATCGCCCGCGACCGGCTGTAGACCACCGGGTCGCCGGCGTCATCGGTGCCGGTCAACTCCGCGGTCATGTACATCTTGCGGCCGTCGCGCTCGGTCAGGCGGGCCCGGCACTCGAGCGGCGTGTGCAGCGGCACGCCGCGCTCGTAGCGGACGGTGAGCTCGCCGGTGAACGCGGGTTGCTCGTTGATGGTCAGCACGAAGCCGAACACGTCGTCGAACAGCGCCGCGACGATGCCGCCGTGGGACCGCCCGGGGGCGCCCTCGTGGGCGGAGTCGAGCGTGACGACGGCGACCGCTTCGTCGCCGTCGCGCACCACGTCGAGGTCGAGGCCCCACGGCGACGAGCGCCCGGAGAACGGCCGCTCGTCGTAGCTGAACATCGCCTCGCCGCTCGCCGGCGCGGGACCCCAGTCGCCGGTGGGCCGTTCGATGACACGCGACACGCTCGTCGTTGCCGGCGATCGCCGCGGCCTGGCGGTCGAGATCGTCGGTCAGCGCATCGAGCTGTGCCACGCGTGGCGTGATGGCCGACGAGCTTGTGTCCGAGGCGTCGCAGCGCACGTCCGACGCGGGCTCGGGCCTCGGCCTGGTCGGGGGGTAGCGCCGAATGATCGGGCGACACGGCAGCCGCCGGAGCATCGAGCGGGTCGGAATCCGACACGGCGTCAGGAGGCGGCGGCTTCGTCGAGCGCCTGGTTCAACGTGTTCCAGCCGAGCACGGCGCACTTGATCCGCACCGGGAACTTCACGACACCTTGAAGGGCCTCGAGATCGCCGAGCGCCACCTCGTCGGCGCCGTCCTCGGGCTCGTTGCCCTCGATCGACATCATCGACTTGAACCGTCGGATCAGCGCTCGCGCCTCGGTGACCGACTTGCCCTTGACGGCCTGCGACATCATCGACGCCGACGACTGGGAGATCGAACAGCCCTGGCCGCCGATCTTGATGTCGCTCGACGACGGCGTCGTCGCCCTCGCCGTCGACGAGCAGGTACACGGTGATCTCGTCGCCGCACAGCGGGTTGTGTCCGTTGCGACTCCACGGCGGGTGGCGACTCGAGCTCACCACGGTTCCGCGGTGTGCGGTAGTGGTCGAGAATGATCTCGCGGTAGAGGTCTTCGAGGCCAGGCATCAGGGTCCGAAGATATCCGTTGCACCGTCGAGCGCATCAGCGAGCGCGTCGACATCGTCGCGGTCGTTGTAGAGATAGAGGCTCGCCCGGGTGGTGGCGTTGACGCCGAGCGTCTTCATCAGCGGCTTGGCGCAGTGGTGGCCGGCGCGGACGCAGACGTTGCGTTCGTCGAGCACCTGGCTCACGTCGTGGGGGTGCAGATCGCGGAAGGCGAAGCTGATCACGCCGCCGCGGTGCTCGACGTCGTCGGGACCGTAGATCGTGATGTCGTCGCCGAACCGCTCGTTCAGCGTGTCGAGCGCGTAGCGGGTGAGCTCCATCTCGTGCTGGCGGACGGCGTCCATCCCGATCGTCTCGAGGAAGTCGACGGCCGCGCCGAGCCCGACCGCTTCGGCGATGGCCGGCGTGCCGGCTTCGTACTTCGCCGGCACCGGTGCCGGTGGTGAAGCCCTCGAACGTGACGGTGTCGATCATGTTGCCGCCGCCGAGGAACGGCGGCATCGCGTCGAGCAGCTCCATGCGGCCCCAGAGCATCCCGATGCCCGACGGGCCGCACATCTTGTGGCTGGAGAACGCGACGAAGTCGGCGTCCCAGGCCTGGACGTCGGTCGGGTTGTGCGGGACGAACTGGCAGGCGTCGACGATCGTCAACGCCCCGGCGTCGTGGGCGGCGCGCGCACAGTTCGGCGACCGGCGGCAGCGTGCCGAGGACGTTGCTCATCGCCGTGAACGACAGCACCTTGGCGCCGTCGAGGAGGCGGCCGAGGTCGGTCGTGTCGAGGCGGCCGTCGGCGGTGAGCGGGATCCAGCGGATCTCGATGCCGCGCTCGGCCGCCAGCATGTGCCACGGCACGATGTTGGCGTGGTGCTCCATCTGGGTGAGCACCACGACGTCGCCGGCCTTCAGGTTCGCGCGACCCCACGTCTGGGCGACGAGGTTGATCGACTCGGTGGCGTTCTTCGTGAACACGACCTCGTCGGCGTTCGGTGCGTTGATGAAGCGGGCGACCGACTGGCGGCCGTGCTCGTAGGCATCGGTGGCCTCGCCCGCCAGGCGGTACGAGCTGCGGTTGATCGGCGCGTACGACTGCTCGAGGAAGTTCGACATCGCGTCGATGACCTGCCGCGGCTTCTGCGACGTGTTGCCCGAGTCGAGGTACACGATCGGGGCGCCGTCGATCTCGCGATCGAGGATCGGGAACTCCTTGCGGATCGTGGCGACGTCGAGCGTCATCGTGCTCAGCTCCCGGTCGACCCGCCGGCGGCGGCAGCCGCGCCGGCGGCTCGCCGCCGGCACCGTGGCGGTCGGGCGGAAGGCGTCGTAGCCGTCGCGTTCGAGTTGTTCGGCGAGTTCCATGCCGCCGGTGGCGACGATGCGGCCGTCGACGAGGATGTGGATGTGGTCGGGCGTGACCTCGTCGAGCAGGCGCTGGTAGTGGGTGATCAGGACGACGCCCATCGACGGCCGGTCGACGCGGACCTCGCGGATGCCCCGGGCGACGACGCGCAGGGCGTCGATGTCGAGGCCGGAGTCGGTCTCGTCGAGGATCGCGAGTTCGGGTTCGAGGATCGCCATCTGCATGATCTCGTTGCGCTTCTTCTCGCCGCCGGAGAACCCCTCGTTGAGGTAGCGGTCGACGAACGAGGAGTCCATGCCGAGCCGCTTCATCCAGTCCATCGTGGCGAGGCGCAGTTCGAGCACCGACAGGTCGATGCCCTTGCGGGCCGATTGGGCCTGGCGGAGGAACTGGATGACCGAGACGCCGGCGATCTCCTGGGGGTACTGGAAGGCGAGGAACATGCCGGCCTTGGCCCGCTCGTCGGTCGGCCAGTCGGTGACGTCGTCGCCCAGGAACTCGATGGTGCCGGCGGTGACCTCGTACTCGGGCGAGCCCATCAGCGTGCTGCCGAGGGTCGACTTGCCCGAGCCGTTGGGGCCCATGATGGCGTGCACTTCGCCGGCGTTCACCGTGAGGTCGAGGCCCCGCAGGATCGGCGGCCGTTCGGTGGCCAGGTCGTTCGCGGCGGGCCGCACGTGCAATCCCTCGACCCGAAAGAGCGTGTTCACAGGGGCGATTCTACGCCGCTTCGAGAATTACTCCTACCGCCGTAGGAGAAATCCCTGGCCGCCTGAGTCAACCTGTCGCGCGGGGTCAGGCACAACGCAACAGGTTCGTTCCGCTCGCCCCTTCCGCCGTCACACCCGCTGTTCATCCTTGTGTCATGCCACGACCACTCCGCCCCGACGTGCCCAATCGCTGGTACCACCTGATGAATCGCGGCGCCGACCGCCAGGACATCTTCAGCAACGATGTCGATCTGGTCCAGTTCGAGGGCTTGCTCGCCGACGCAGTCGACCGCTTCGGCATCGAGATCCATGCGTACTGCCTGATGACGAACCACTTCCACCTCGTCGTGCACTGCCCGATCGGCGGGCTTTCGCGGGCGATGCAGTCCGTCGAACGTCGGTACACGCAGTCGTACAACGAGCGGTACCGGCGTGACGGCCCACTGTTCCGTGGCCGGTTCCACTCGGTCGACATCACGACGAACGAACAGCTGGCCCGGCTCACGCGTTATGTTCACCGCAACCCCCTCGCGTTCGTGTCGATCGAGTCTCTGGCCGCCTATCGATGGTCGAGCTACGGCGTCTACCTCGGGCGCCGCCGCCCGCCGCCGTGGCTGGCACTTGACGAGGTCACGGCGTTGGTCGGGTCAGACGTCAAGGCGCATCGATCCTTCGTCGAGACGCCCCAACCGACCGATGAGCTCGAGGCGGGCGCCCTCGCAATGCTGGGCCATCACCTCTCGCTCGACCGACTGGTCGAGGTCGTCGCTGCCGTTGCCGGCGTCGACGTGGGATCGATCACATCGACCGCGCCGGGACGACTCAACGCGGCGCGCACGGTCGCGCTCATGTTGGCGACCGAACTCCGCCTCGCGCCGACCACCGACCTCGCCGACCGGTTCCACCTTGCGACAGCGTCGAGCGTGCGGACCATTGCCCGTCGAGGTCGCGTTGCGGCCACCCGCGATCCAGGGTTGTCATCGCTGCACGGACGCGTGCTCGACGCGCTGTTCGCCCAGCGCAACCTGTTGCGAAGTGCCTGACCCACGCGACAGGTTCAGCGGGCCCGGTCGATGTGGCGGGCGACCAGGTTCTCGAGTTGTTCCTGCTGGCCGCTTGCCCGAACGATCTTGGGATCGTCGGCGAGGGCGCGTTCACGGAGCGTCGCCAGGGTGTGCTTGCCGTCGATGATCGACTGTCCGAGTTCACCCGACCACCCGGAGTAGCGCTCCTCGCGACGTGTATCGAGCGACCCGTCGTCGAGGATGTCGGCAGCGACCACGAGAGCGTGGGCCATCGTGTCGATGCCGCCGATGTGGGCGTGGAACAGGTCGTTGCGGTCGATCGACTGGCGGCGCAACTTCGAATCGAAGTTGAGGCCACCGGTCGTGAACCCTCCACCGCGCAGGATCTCGAGCATGCCGAGCGACATCTGCTCGACCGACACGGGGAACCGGTCGAGATCCCAACCGAGGCGGTCGTCGCCGGCATTCGCATCGATCGAGCCGAAGATCCCGTTGGCGAACGCGGCGGCCACCTCGTGGTGGAAGTCGTGCCCGGACAGCGTGGCGTGGTTGACCTCGATGTTGACCTTGACCTCGTTCTCGAGCCCGTACCGGGTCAGGAACGAGTGCACCGCGGCGACGTCGTAGTCGTACTGGTGCTTCGTCGGCTCGAACGGCTTCGGCTCGATCAGGATCGTGCCCTCGAAGCCGATCGCGTACTTGTGCTCGACGACCATGTTGAAGAACCGGCCGAGCTGGTCGATCTCGCGGGGCATGTCGGTGTTGAGGAGCGTCTCGTAGCCCTCCCGGCCGCCCCACAGCACGTAGTTGGCTCCACCCAACCGGTGGGTCGCGTCCATGCAATGCGCGATCTGGGCGGCGGCGAACGCGAACAGCTCGGGATCGGGATTGGTCGCCGCGCCGGCTTGGAAGCGAGGGTTCGAGAACAGGTTGGCGGTTCCCCACAGGAGCTTGACGCCGGTGCGTTCCTGGTGCTCACCGGCGAGCTCGACCATCTCGTCGAGGTTGCGGCACGACTCGGCGAACGTCGCACCCTCGGGGGCGATGTCACGATCGTGGAAGCAGTAGAACGGCACGCCCAACTTCGACACGAACTCGAACGCGGCGTCCATCTTGGTGCGCGCGGCCACCATCGGATCGAGGCTCGGATCGACCGACGGGTGCCACGGGCGATCGAGCGTGCCTGCCCCGAAGATGTCGAAGCCGTCCCAGTTGAACGAGTGCCAGTAGCACACTGCGAAGCGCAGGTGTTCCGCCATCGTCCGCCCGGCGACGACTCGATCGGCGTCGTACCAGCGGAAGGCCAGGGGATTGTCGGAATCGAGGCCCTCGTAGCGGATGGCATCGATGTCGGGAAAGAACGGGGTGGTCGTCATGGTTCGCGGGTCCTGTGATTTCGGCTTGGGAGAGCTCGGCGGCTCGCCGGCATCCCCTCCGGTGTTGATGCTGACCACTATGCCACCTCCACGGGAGCGCGCTCACCGGCGATGAGTGTCGGGGTCGACACCCGAGCGCGGCGTCGTGTGGTGCTTGACGTGTGGTGCAGCGCCCTCCATGATTGCGCCCGATGCGGACCGACCTGACCATCCGGCCCGATCTGGCCGCCGCTCAGGCCGAGGCGTGGCGGCACGTCACGTCGCCCGGCGGGTCGTGGACCGGGTTCGAGCGGGCGGCGATGGCCGAGACGGCGCTGCTCGCGCTCGACGACGCCGATCCGATCGCGCCGTGGGAGTCCGCCAGTGCGGCCGGACGGACGACGCCCGCCGCTGCCTGTCTGCCCCCTGCGGTCGTCGATGCGGTGTACCGGATCGCGCGCCATGCCGCGACGCTGACGGAGAGCTGGTACGAGGCGCAACTCCAGAGCGGCCTCGACCCGGTCGCCTACGTCGAGATGGTCGGTGTCGTCGTCGCGGTCGCCGCGGTCGACGGGTTCTTCCGGGCGGCCGGAATCGAACGGCCGCCACTGCCTTCGCCGACGCCCGGCGAGGCACACGGTCGCCACCCGCAGGTCGAGTCAGCCACGTTGAACTGGGTGCCGGTCGCCGCTCCGGCCGACCGGGTTGCCGCGGTCGTGCAGGGCCTGAGTGCCGTGCCCGCCGAGTGGGCGACCGTGGCGCTCCTGTCGGGAGCGCAGTACATCCCGGTCCACGAGATGGGCGAACTCGGTTGGAGCCGCGGCACGCTCAGCCGCCCGGAGATGGAGCTCGTCGCTGCCCGCCTGTCGTCGGCGCGCGAGTGCTTCTTTTGAACGACGAGCCATTTGATGATGCTCCGTGCGAGCACCGACGCACAACTGAAGAACCCGGACTCGTCGCGAAAAACCGGACTGGGGTGATCGCCGTCGACCCCCCCGTCAGTCGGTCGGCGCTGTTGGAGCAGTTCGTCACCGCGGTCGTCGGTGCCGACCCAGTGGCGGCCGAAGCGGCCCGCGCTGACCTGGTCGACCAACTCGGTGCGGAGTGGTTGATCGACGTGTCCGCCGTGATCGCGAATTTCGAGATGATGACCCGCCTCGCCGACGCCACCGGGGCCCGCCTCCGCCCCGAACAACTCGTCGCCTCGGCATCGATGCGGGCAGAACTCGGGCTCGACGCCTTCGCTTCGGCGAGGACCTGACCCTCCGGTCGCGTCAGTCGTCAGCGTCGATCGGCAGCTGGTCGACAATGAGCCAACGGTCGCCGGTCGCCCGACGGACGACGTAGGTGGTTTCGAGCGGCGATGTGGCCCGAGACTGCACGTTCCCGTCTGCATCGAGCGTCTCGGTGGTTGTCGTCCCCCGTGACTCGAGGCCGAGGCTGAGGCCGTCCTGTCTCCCGAACGGGACGAGCAGCGTGACGTTGACGTCATCGATCTCGGATCGCTCGATGACGGTCGTTCCGGTCGTCGACGCGTCCTGGAGACGGCTGCGCATGTCGTCGAGCCGATCCCCGTGGTCGACCGCCTCGAGGATCGATTCGTCACCCTGGAGCAGGGCCTGATTCTCGAGCTCGAGGTTCTCGGCGAGGGTGAGGACGATCTCCCGGGCGCCCGGGCCGGCGATCTCGTGGTTCCAGTCGAGCACGCCCTGTTCGATCGTGATCGCCGGGAACGTCGCCGGGTCGACGTCGTGCGGCACGCGACCCAACACGTCGTCGCTCCCCAGGACGATCACACCCCGCGCCGACGTCCCCGCGAACACGATCGCCATCCCGACCACGCCGACAGCCGCGGCGATGAGTCCGATCCGAACGACCGGTCGCAGGATCCCGGTGTCGGCTCGATCGCCGGTCGCCACCCGGGTGGCGAATCGGCCGAGGTGATCCGCCGAGGATCCGCGCTCGGGAACGAGCCGATCGAGCAGCGGACGCAACGCGCACATCACGACCAGCCCACCGAGCAAGGCCACCTTCGTGCCGAACTCGTCGGTCTGCGGGGCGATCAGCAGGGTGCTGGCCACGGCAACGAGGAGGCCGAACATGACGCGGCCCACGCGTCCTGCGGGCACCGTCTTCGGATCGGTGATCATGAAGAACAGGAAGATGAGCAGTTCCGGGGAGAACATGATCACTCGCCAGAAGTCGAACCCGCACACCGGCGAGAACGCCCAACGCGCGGTCATGCAATGTCCGGACGCGGCGATGATCCCGATGCCTGCGGCCAGCGCGAGCCAGAACGTCAGCGCCGTGGCGAGCAGGTGCAGCCGACGGGTGATCAGGAGCCCGCCGACCAGGATGACGGCGTAGGCGATGATCATCCAGGTGTTCAGCGGCGCCCACCAGAAATCGAGTGGCTCGACTCTCGTGCTGCCGAGCACGACGAACGCGACCACCAACCCGATGTTCGAGGGGTTGAACAGGTGCGACCCGCGGTACCGGATGACGTACTTGGTCAGCAGCGAGAAGGCGGCCACCCCGGCGAAGACGTACCACTTGTGAGTGCTCCAGTGGTCGTGCGGCGGCGTCCCCGGCACGCGCAGGATCAGAGCGACACCGCTCCCGGTCAACATCGCGCTCGCCGGCCACACGAACGATTTGGTCCGGCGGAAGGTCACCGCGAGTTCGATGATCGCGCAGGTGAGGATCGCCGCCAGGATCTGTGGAACGCTGACCCAGAACCGCAGGCCGACCTGGCCGAGCACGTGGATCGTGATGATCACCGCGGCCACGTGCAACCGGGGATCGCTGGCCTTCGGAAGGATCACGGGGTAGCTGGTGCCACGTAGCGTGATCGACCGACCAGCCGCAGCGACGGGCGGATCGGCGGCGCGATCGCCGGATCGATCATCGGTCGGCACCAGTTCCGGGTCGTCGACGGTCGTCGACACGCCTACTCCTGCGGTATCCATGGCGTCGCTTCGCTCGAACCACGCTCGATGGTGACGAACTGGTCGCCGTCGACACTCATCCACGGACCGGTTTCGCCATCGGGCCACTGCACGCGGACGTCCGCGCTCGTCGCGTCGCCGAGGCCGGCATGGATCCATCCGTTCTTACCGCCGGCGTGGCCACCGCCGATGGTGACCTCCCGAACGACGGTGCGATCGCCCGTCCGCACCTCGACCCACGCACCGATCGCGTCGACGTTCGGCGCCGGTTGCTCCAGCTCGATCGCGATCCAGTGGCCCATCGGCACGGCTCGCTCCGCGTCGCCGCGCCCGACGTTGCGCCACAGCGTCGGGTTCGCCTTGCGGTTGACGACGACGGCGTCGAGCAGCCCGTCGAGGTTGAGGTCGACGAGAGACGCTCCTCGGGAGCGGTCGTAGCTGACGATGCCGGCGGCCTCGGCCCCTTCGACGAAGGAGCCGTCGGACTGTCCCATCAGCAGGTTGTTCGGATCGCGACTCGCGAAGTCGACCTGCGCCTCGACGTTGCCCTTCGAGATGAACAAGTCGACGATCCCGTCGTTGTTCACGTCCTCGAACTCGGGGTGCCACGCGGTCGACGGGAGCACATCGCCGCCGATGTACGGACGCTGGGCGGTCACTCCGGCGCTCGAGTGCGATGTCCTCGTACGCCGGCCGTTCAGGACCGTTCTCGAGCGTCTGCAGTTTGTTGTCGGCCTGGCTCGTGAGGAACACCTCGGGGTAGCCGTCGCCGGTCACGTCCTGGCTGGCGATGCCCATCCCCCAGATCTGCATCGGCTTCCAGCCGTCCGCTTCCGTGTAGAGGCGCGGATCCTCGCCCGGCGCGATCCGCCACAGCTGCTCCTCGCCGTCGGTGTAGTAGTGGCGGTCGTTCGACATGCGCAGGTCGCGCTGTCCCGACCGGCTCCAGTCGCTGAAAAGCACAGACAGCGTGCAATACCCGGGGCTCAGTGCGACCGGCAGCGGCGTACGAGTCGCCCTCCGGCGCCGGTCGCACGAGTTCGCTGTCTGCGCAGGTGTCGCTGTCGGGCACGAGGTAGTTGCCGAACGCCAGCGTCGGCAACGTGTCGGTTCCCTCCCACGTGGCGCTGAATGCCGCGGTCCAATCGTCCCCACCATCGAGGCCGAGGGAGGCGTTGGCGTCCTCGAACCGACAGTCGCCGACGCCGCGCAGCATCACGTTGGCACCGCGTCGGAGGACGGCGAGGTCCATGAGGCCGTCGCTGTCGATGTCGATCGGGTAGGCGCCGGTGACTTGCGTCAGATCGGTAATTTCGGACACCACGTGTTCGAAGCGTAGAGCACCGCCGATCGGGCTCTCGTTGCGGTACAGCGCGGCGGGGTCGGTTCCGCCGGCGAAGAACAGATCGGGGAGTCGGTCGTCGTCGCAGTCGAACGCGGCCACGCCACCACCCACGAAGAACTCGAACTCGCCGGCGTACGCGTGGTCGATGCCCGCTGTGCTCGTGTCGTTCTGGAACACAGGCGCGGCGCCGTCCCCCGAGCCCGACGACGTCTCGTTGCGCACGACAGCCACGGTGACGATCCCGACGACGAGCACGGCCACGATCGCACCGGCGACCCACCACCTGGGTCGCCGTCGTCGGGACTGACGGGGCCCGTTTCCTGCGCCGAGGATGGGTTCGTCGGGCACCACCGGATTGAAGCACATCGAGTGCGCCGCCCAACATCGTGGGGTTCAGCACGGCCCGAGCGCGTGCACCTGCGCGAGCGGTGACATCGGTGCTTGGTCACCCCACCACGATGGGTTAACGTCCGAAAAACCGGAATCACCGGGCAGACATCCTGTAGGGGGAGTTCCACATGAGAATCAGAAATGTCGCGGCCGCAGCAGCGGTCGCCGGATTGGTGCTTGTCGCGTGCGGCAGCGACGACGATTCGTCGTCCACCGCCGACACGACCGCCGGATCCGCAGCACCCGCCGGAAGCGAGGCTCCCGCCGGAAGACCGCCGCCGCCGCGCAGGCGGCGGCGATTGCGTCGTCGGCGTGTCCTGGAACAACTTCCAGGAAGAGCGCTGGGCCAAGTTCGACGAGCCCGCCCTCAAGGCAGCGATCGAAGCCGGTGGCGGATCGTACGTGTCGAACGACGCGAAGTCATCGGCAGAGACCCAGGCCAGCAACGTCGAGAACCTGATTTCGCAGGGCGCCAATGTGCTGGTGATCCTCGCCCAGGACGGCACGGCGATCAAGCCATCCGTCGAAGCAGCGACGGCGGCCGGTGTGCCGGTCATCGCCTACGACCGACTGATCGAGGACCCGAACGCGCTGTACATCACGTTCGACAACATCGAGGTCGGCCGCATGGAGGCCGAGACGATCTTCGGGCTCGTCCCGGAGGGTAACTACGTCATCATGAAGGGCAACTCGGCCGATGCGAACGCCGACTTCCTGCGTGAAGGCATGGAAGAGGTCATCGGCGAAGCCGTTGCCGCCGGCGACATCACGATCGTCGGCGAGACCTACACCGACAACTGGGATCCGGCAATCGCCCAGACCCAGATGGAGCAGTTCCTGACCGCGGAGAACAACGAGATCGATGCTGTTCTCTCGGAGAACGACGGCATGGCCGGCGGTGTCATCGCAGCTCTCGAGGCCCAGGGCCTCGCCGGCCAGGTGCCGGTGTCCGGACAGGACGGCGATCAGGCGGCGCTCAACCGCGTCGCGCTCGGCACCCAGGCGGTCGACGTCTGGAAGGATGCCCGCGAACTCGGAACGGCTGCCGGTGAGGCGGCGATCGGGCTCTGCGCCAATCCCGATCCGGCGAGCGTGGAGGGCACCGCGCCGTTCACGACCCCGGAGGGCAACGAGCTGAGCACCATTCTGCTGACGCCCATCCCGATCACCCAGGACAACCTGGACCTCGTGGTCGACGCTGGCTGGATCGATCAGGCGGCGCTGTGTCAGGGCGTCGACGCCGGCTCGGTCGCAGCCTGCGGCTGATCGCCCACTGAAACCGAATTGACACGTGCCCCTCGCCCTCGGGCGGGGGGCACGTCCGGTTGACGACCAATATGCGGTGAGAAAGCAGGATGATGACTGACGTACAGACGGCCCCGGTGACCGCGGATTCGGCGTCGAGTCCGGCATCGAGTCGAGGCTGGCGTGCCGGCCTGGCTTCGGCCGAGGTCGACACCCGCATGGTCGGCATGATCCTGGCGATCGCGGTGATCTGGATCGGATTCAACATCCTGTCGGGCGGCGACTTCCTGACCGCCCGCAACCTGTGGAACCTGTCCGTCCAGAGCACGTCGATCGCGATCATGGCCACGGGAATGGTCCTCATCATCGTGTCGCGCAACATCGACCTGTCGGTCGGATCGCTGCTCGGCTTCCTCGGCTACGTCATGGCGATGGTGCAGACCCAGTGGATTCCGAACACGTTCAACCTCGGGCTCGAACGGTGGTACACCTGGGTGGTCGCCCTTGCGGTCGGTCTTGTGATCGGCGCGGTGGTCGGTGTGGTCCAGGGGTTCCTCGTCGGCTACATCAAGATCCCGGCGTTCATCGTGACGCTCGGCGGTTTCCTCATCTGGCGCGGCCTGATCTTCCGGTTCAAGCAGGGTCAGACGCTCGCGCCGCTCGACAAGGCGTTCCAGCTGCTCGGCGGTGGTCCGAAGGGCTCGCTCGGCGATTGGAAGAGCTGGGTGCTCGGCGTGCTCGGTTGCGTGTTGATCGTCGTGAGCATCCTGCTCGCACGTCGGCGCCGGCAACGCTTCGATCTCCCGTTGCGGCCGACTTGGGTCGATGCGACGATCGGTGTCGCCGGCTGCGTTGTCGTGCTGGGCGCCGTCATGGTCGCCAACAGCTACTACTGGCCCGAGCAGCTGGCCAACCAACGGGCTGAGGAACAGGGGATTCCGATTCCAGAGGGTGGACTGCAGATCTCGACCGGCATCGCCTACCCCGTCGTGATCCTGATCGCTGTCACGTTGGTCATGACGTATCTCGCCCGTCGCCGCCGCTTCGGGCGCTACGTGTACGCCATCGGCGGAAACCCGGAGGCGGCCGAACTCGGCGGCATCAACACACGCCGGATCATCATGCTCACGTTCGTGCTCATGGGGGTGCTCTGCGCGTCGAGCGCGGCCGTTCAGACCGCCCGGTTGAACGCGGCCGTGACCAACCTCGGCGTGCAGAACGAACTCGACGTCATCTCGGCGGCGGTGATCGGCGGGACGTCCTTCGCCGGCGGTGTCGGCACGATTCCGGGAGCGGTCCTGGGTGCCGTGATCATGCAGTCGTTGCGATCGGGCATGGTGCTGCTCAAGGTCGACTCACCGATGCAGGACGTCATTGTCGGCATCGTGCTGATCACCGCCGTCGGTCTCGACTCCGCCCTGCGTCGGAACGCAAACTGAGCGAAGGAGGACACCGTGACCGATCTCCCCGAAGCGCAGCCCGAGTCGCAGGCCGTTGATCGCCCCGTGCCACTCGTCGAGATGCTCGGCATCCGCGTGGCCTTCGGTGGTGTCCACGCCGTCGACGGCGTGTCGATCGACCTGTACCCGGGCGAGGTGGTGGCGCTCGTCGGCGGCAACGGGGCCGGGAAATCGACGCTCATCCACACGCTGTCGGGAGCGCACCCTGCCGACTCCGGACAGATCGTCATCAACGGTGAACCCGTGACGATCAGCAACCCGCGAGACGCCCGGGCGCACGGCATCGAGGCGATCTACCAGAAGCTCGCTCTGGCGGACAACATCGACGCCGCGGGAAACGTGTTCCTCGGGCGCGAGATTCTGAACCAAGTTCGGCTCGCTCGACGATTCGGCGATGTCGTCGGCCACGCAGAAGCTCATGAAGCGGCTGAATCCACGCTTCAAGAACCTCCGGACGCCCGTCAAGTCGTTGTCGGGCGGACAACGCCAGTCGGTGGCGATCGCGCGTGCCGTGCACTTCAACGCCAAGATCCTCATCATGGACGAGCCCACTGCGGCGCTCGGCCCGGCCGAGACCGGGCAGGTTCGTGACCTGATCACGGAACTGAAGGCGGAGGGGATCGGGATCTTCCTGATCAGCCACGACATCCACGACGTGTTCGACCTCGCCGACCGGATCAGCGTGATGCTCCAGGGCAAGCTCGTCGGCACGGTCAACAAGGACGAGGTGACCAAGGACGAGGTGCTCGCCATGATCATCATCGGCAAGATGCCCGGCGAGGTGTCGAGCGAAGAGATCGCCGAGATCACCCACTGACGACGTGCCCGCCGACGGGGCATCGCGCGTGGCCACGTTCACCAGCGGCGTTCGATCCACTCCTCGAGGTGGGGGCGTTCGGTGCCGATCGTGGTGTCGTCCCCGTGGCCGGGCAGGACGATCGTGTCGTCGGGGAACGTGAAGAGCTTCGTGGTGATCGAGTGGATGATCGTGTCGAAGTCGGCGTCGGGGAACGACGTGTTGCCCGGGCCGCCCGGGAACAGGGTGTCGCCCGTGAACAGCAGGGGCGTGCCCTCGAGCTGGAACGAGATCGATCCGGGCGTGTGGCCGGGATTGTGGATCGCGTGGAGGCGGAGGCGCCCGACCTCGATCACCTCGGCGTCGTCGATGAACACGTCGTAGCCGACGTCTTTCAGCTTCGGCGCGTCCAACGGCCGTGACGGCGACCTCGTAGCCGGCCTCGCGCAATGCCGGGACCGCCTGGATGTGGTCCCAGTGGCCGTGCGTCTCGAGCACGCGGCGCACGCCGAGTGACGTGCACAGCTCGAGCAGTTGCTCGTGTTCGTTGGCGGCGTCGAGCAGCACGGCGTCGCCGGTCCGCAGGCAGCGCACGACGAACACGTTGTTGTCGACGGGTCCGACCACCACCTTGTGCACTTCGACGTCGGGGTTCGACCAGTGGAGCGTGGTTGGTGCGGCCATGGCCGCAAGTCTGTCACCGACAACGGCGACGACGGACAGTCGACGTCCCGACCGCGGCACCGATCGCCCAGCCGATCGCCCAGTCGATCGGACTGTCGTCGTTAGCCTGTCGCCCGTGACGTCACCCGAACCGAGCCCCGACCGAGCGTTCGACCAGGTCGAGGTCGACGCCACGCTCGCCTCGACGCTCCACTCGCTCGACGACGCCGAGAACTACCGGACCTGGATCGTCGAGCTGGCCTCGCCGTACCTCACCGGCCCGATCCTCGAGGTGGGGGCCGGGCACGGGACGTTCACCGAGGCGTTCGCCGCCTTCGGTGACGTGACTGCGGTCGAGCCCGACCCCTATGCGGCCGGGGTTGGCGCCGAGCGCTACCTCGGCGACGATCGGGTGACGAGTGTGTCGGGGGTGGTCAACGACGTGGCATCCGATCCCGGTGTTCGGTTCGGCGGTGATGATCAACGTGCTCGAGCACATCGCCGACGATCAGGGCGCGCTGCGGGCGATCTCGGATCGGCTGCAGCCGGGCGGTCACCTGGTGATCTGGGTGCCGGCGTTCCAGTTCCTCTACAGCCGGTTCGACGAGAAGCTGGGCCACGAACGGCGCTACACGAAGCGGCCAACTCGACGGCGATGTTCGCCGTGCGGGATACGAGGTGGTGGACGCCCGCTACGTGAACATGCCGGGCTGGTTCAGTTGGCTGCTGATGGTCCGGCTCGCCCGCCAGGAACCGACGTCGTCGTTCACCGTGCGCGTGTTCGACAAGTGCATCGTGCCCGTCGTGCGGTTCATCGAGAATCGAGTCCGCATGCCGTTCGGGCAGAACGTCTTGCTGATCGCCCGCAAACCTGACTGACCAAGGCGTCATGCGACGCGAGTCGGCATCGCACCGGTGATGCGGTTCCGGGTGGGCCGGTGCCGGGTGGTGCGGTTCGGGGTGGTGGGATGCCGTTGGGTGCACGGTCGATGGAGGTGCCGTGGTAGTCGATGGTGCCGTCGGGTCTGGTCCAGGTGATGACCCGGTCGGGGGTCATGGTGAGTGTCCAGCCGCCTTCGTGGGCGAGGTGGTGATGCCGGCTGCACACCGGGGCCAGATTGTCGATGTCGGTGTTGCCGTCGTTGCGCCAGAACAGCACGTGATGGATCTGGCACTGATCGAACGGCACCTCACAACCCCGTCCGACACAGGTGCGGTGCATCGCTCGCAGCTCGCGGCGTTGGGCCCGGTTGACGGTTCGCTGGGTCCGCCCGAGGTTACGGACCAGCCCGTTGGCGTCGAGGCTGGCGAGGGTCACCTCGGCGTCGCAGCACAGCCGGCGGGCGGTCTCCACCGGTAACGGGATGCCGGCCGAGGTTTCGCAGATGCCGTGGTCGTGGTGGCCGGCGTGCAGGGTGTGGTGATCGATGAGCAACGTCACGTCCGGTACCCGGTACTCGGCGGACGGTTCGACCACCTCCAGTTGCTCAGCGCTCGCCCCGTCGCCGTCTGAGCCAACGTGCGGTCGGCGGGTGACACCGGATTCGAGTGCGGCCATGAAGGCGTCGACTTCGAGCTGGTTGTACGGGCGCCCGGAGTTGCCGTCCTGTTTGACGATGCGCCGCAGGTGGGTTCGTAACGCGTCGGCCAGGCGGGTGCCGCGTTCGGGATCCAACTCGACATGGGTGTGGTGCATCCCGGTGTCGTTGTCGACCCACTGGCGGATCTTCGCCGCGGCACGTTGTCGTTCGAACTCGGCGGCCTCGGTGTCGACACCGGCATCCCGGTCACGTTCCGCGATCAGACACTTGGCCAGGTCGCGGCAGGTGCGGTCGAACATGACGATCCGCTCCCGGGTCGCCGCCACCAACAGCTGTGCTTCATACCCGATGAACACGGCGCGGACTTCGGCGTCGAGACCGCGCAACACGCGGGCCACCGCATCGACATGATCACCGGAGATCACACCGGCCGCCAACGCCTCCTCGAACGACGGCATCGCATCACAGGCATGACTACGACGGGTGATCCCCACGGCGTCACGGGTCGAACGGTGGCCCGTCGTCACCGAGCAACGACTCGGCCGGCTCGGACTGCCCGGTCGCCGCCAGTTCCGACGTGCGCCGCGCGCAACGCACCTCGATCGACGCCAACCACGACCGCAACTGACCCGACCGGCGAACGATCACCGCCACCTCGTCACGATCCGCCACCGCCGGATCCGCCACCAACAACTCGGCGAACGCCGCCTCCACCGACAATCGCTTCCATCGACTTCACCTCCTCGATCGGACGAACTCTGCTTGTCCTCAATATGCGCATGGGGGTGTGACAGTGGCCGGCCGACGAATCGTCGATTGACACTGAGGTATTAGTATGCTAGTATTCTGTCATGGCAACGGACGTCGTCAAACAGTTCAACGTCTACTTGCCGGTGGAGCTCATCAAGCGGGTCAAGCACCACGCCGTCGACACGGAGCAGTCACTGTCCGCGATCGTGACGTCGGCACTGGAGGAGTACCTGCGATCGAGAAAGGACAAATGACATGACATCCCGAGGCATCGAGGGCCTGTTCGTGGAGACCCACAACTGGGGCAAGGCGGTGAAGTTCTTCCAGGCGCTCGGCTACCAGCTCGAGTTCGAGACCGACCACAACTCGGGTCAGCTGCGCAACGGTGACGGTCCGTATCTGTTCGTCGCCGAGGTCCCTGAGGACCAACGCACCGGCGTGCAAGTCATCATCGGCGTCGACGATGCTGCCGCGTTCGAGGTCACCTCGGCGATGGATGTGATCACGCCCTTCCAGCCGACGCACTGGGGCACCGAGGAGATGACCGTCCGCGATCCGGATGGGAGGATCTGGAGTCTCCAGGCACCCGGCGCGTCGTGAACGTCGAACCCAACAGCAGTGCGGTGAGTCGATCCTCATCGCCCGCACCTGAACGGCGCCAAGCCGCGAGAACGGGGAGCCGAGCGATCGCTCGACCCCCCGTTGGGTTCCCGCCGAATTTCAATTCGCTCAGGGTTCACGCGGTGTGAGGCGGCTCTCGGCCGGCACCGGGAAGGGGAAGCCGAGCACGACGGCCCGACCCCGGATCCGGTTCTGGGCCTGGCAGTCCTGGACGCAGTCGGTGGCGCCGGGTGCGACCTCGACGGAGTCCTCACCCATCACCTGGCCCATCCGGCCGCCACTGGCGACGCTCCAGACCGACACGCCGCCGCAGTGGGTGCCGAACGCATTGGTGCAGCCGTTGGGCAACCGCTCCGCCACCTGGGCGCTGTCACGGCCGACGAAGTCCTCCGAGACGTTGTTGGCGAAGTTGACCCGCGCCGGCACCTCCATCTGGATCGTCTCACCGGCGTCGGTGATGAACGGAACCGTCGTGCCGATGAGCGCCCGGAAGTTCGGGTTGTCGAAGTAGAACACCTCAGGCGCGAGACGTGTGGGTGATGATGGTCGGCGTCCCGTCCTCGCGTTCGGCCTCCATCTGGAAGATGCCGCCTTGGGCGCAGTCCTTGGCCTGGACCTTCATCGATGCCGCGGACCCGTCCCGTTGGATCACCAGGTCGCCTTGGCCGATGCGAACATCGAAGCCGCTGGTGAGCGTGGAGCCACGCAGGTCAGGGGTCTTGCTGGCGAACACCACCGTGCGGCGGCCGCCGGTGATGTCGGCCACGTTGGGCGCGCCGGTGAGCGTCCAGTCCGAGACGCCGAGTGTCGCGGAATCGACCGTGAACTCGACGTACCTGCCCTTCACCAGGAACGAGGTGCCGAGTCGAGCGGCGGACGACCGTGTCCTCAGATCGTCATCCGCAGGCCCGGTGAGCGTGCGTGCCGGGGAAGACGAGCGAGAAGTTGCCGCCGACACACTCGTCTTTGCCGCTCCCGGAGGTGTCGCCGTCGTCGCCGCCGCCTCCGCTTCCTCCGCTGCCCGAACCGCTTTCGGCGCTCGCTGCTGCGGGGGCGAGACCGGCGGCCAACAGGGCCCCGGCCATCACGCCGACAGCGAGCCAACGGCGCGATCTGGGCTTCGAGTCTCTCGGCACGCCGAGGCGCGCGAAGGTGTTAGTGGTTGCATGTTGTCCTCCATCGGATCGGTGATGAACCGTTCTCACGGCTCACCGCCCGCGCATCCATGGTCACCCCCGGCCGGCGCGCGTGAAACTCGGACAATCGTGCTAGTACCCGCGCGGCCAGTCCGACGGCCGAGCGTCAGGAGCCGGTGAGGCGGGCGACGATCGGGCTGGCACGTCGCACGCCGAGCCGGATTCCCGGCGGGGAGTAGGCCGCGATGCAGAAGATCGCCCGCACGCCGTCGCGCCAGCCGATCTTCTTGCCGTCGTCGTAGGTGCGCCCGTAGTAGCTGATCCCCACCTCGTACACGCGGCAGCGCAGGGCGGCGACCTTGGCGGTGATCTCCGGCTCGAAACCGAACCGGTCCTCCTCGATGTCGATCGACTGGATGATCTCGCGCCGGAACGCCTTGTAGCACGTCTCCATGTCACTCAGGTTGAGGTTGGTCGCCATGTTCGACGCCAGCGTCAGGGCCCGGTTCCCGAGGGTGTGCCAGAAGTACAGGATGCGACGGGCGTCGCCGCCGGAGAACCGTGACCCGTAGACGACGTCGGCCTCGTCGGCGAGCAGGGGAGCGAGGAGGCGCGGGTACTCGCCCGGGTCGTACTCGAGGTCGGCGTCCTGGACGATGACGTAGGGCATCGTCGCTTCGGCGAACCCGCGCCGCAGCGCGGCGCCCTTGCCGCGGTTGACGGGTTGGGCGAGGACGCGCAGCCGGTCGTTGTCGTAGCCGCGCAGAAGTTCGAGGGTGGCGTCGGTCGAGGCGTCGTCGACCGCGATCACCTCGCCGACGAGCGGCGAGTCGAGGACCCGGTCGAGGATCGTCTTCACCGTCGCTTCCTCGTTGAAGCACGGCATCACGACCGACAACACGCCGCTTGTTGGTCGTGATCCACGGCGGCAGGTTAGCGACCCGTCGCGAACGGAGCCACGATCTCAGGTCGACACGACGTCGAAGCCGAGGCCCATCGCGACGCCGATGTGGGCGGGGTCGAACGTGACGAAGCGGATCGGGCCGGGGAGGCGTTCGGCGGCGGCGAAGTGGATCGCGTCGGACAGGCGCACGGGTTGCGACCGGGCGAGCGCGGCGGCCCGGTCGAGGCACTGTTGATCGACGGGGACGACGTGGAGGTGGTCCCACGTGTGGCGGATGGCGTCCTCCAGGTCGAGTCGCAGGATCGGCTCGTCGGTGAGACGGTCGATGGCGGGCAGCGCCTCGGTCAGGGCCATCGCCGACGCGGCCCACACGTCGTCGCCGTCGAGTGCGTCGAGCGCGACCCGCCGCTGCGGGCCGTCGACGGCGATCGCCAGCAACGCGCTCGTGTCGAGCACGACCGTCATCCGCGCAGCTCGCGCAAGCACCTGGTCGATGCGGGTCCCGGCCCACACGGCGACGGCGGGGGGCGCCCGCCACGTGCTCGTCCGCCGGGGCGGGATCACCGCGCCGGCGCCGATCAGCCGGAGGAGCTCCGGCGCGTCGGCATCGAGCGGGGCGAGTTGGGCGACGGGACGACCGGCGCTGGTGATCACCGTGCGCTCCCCGCCGCTCGCCCGCCGGATCGCCTCGGGCAGGTTCGAGCGGAGTTCCCGGACACCGCACGTCGGACTCATGCCACGGTCCTCGAATTTCTCCCGTTGTGTGAGCACATGTGTACACAAGCAGATTTGTGCATCGCCGCGCAACCCGACCACGATGACCGCCATGAACTTTGCATTCACCGAAGAGCAAGAAGAGCTCCGCAAGACCGTCCGTGCCTTCCTCGACGCCAAGAGCTCCGAGGAAGCCGTCCGCGAGCAGATGGAGACCGAGGACGGCTACGACGCCGCGGTGTGGTCGCAGATGGCCGAGCAGATGGGCCTGCAGGGCCTGCACATCCCCGAGGAGTTCGGTGGGTCGGGCTTCGGCTACGTCGAGCTCGGCATCGTGCTCGAGGAGATGGGTCGCTCGCTGCTGTGCGCGCCGTTCTTCTCCTCGGTCGTGCTGGCCGGCAACACGCTGATCGAGTCGGGCGACGACGCCGCCAAGCAGAAGTACCTGCCGGGCATCGCGTCCGGTGAGACCATCGCCACGCTCGCCTACACCGAGCCCTCGGGCAAGTGGGACGAGTCGGGCATCACCGCCACCGCCACCAAGGACGGCGACGCCTACAAGATCAACGGCACCAAGTCGTTCGTCCTCGACGGCCACACGGCGAACCTGATCATCGTCGCCGCGAAGACCGACGCCGGCACGAGCCTGTTCGCCGTCGAGGGTGACGCGTCGGGCCTGACCCGCACCGCACTGTCGACGATGGACCAGACCCGCAAGCAGGCCAAGCTCGAGTTCGCCGACACCCCGGCGACGCTCATCGGCGAGGACGGCAAGGGCTGGGACACGCTCACCACGGTGCTCGACCTCGCGGCCATCAGCCTCGCCGCCGAGCAGGTCGGTGGCGCCCAGAAGGTGCTCGAGATGGCCGTCGACTACGCCAAGGTGCGCGTGCAGTTCGGCCGCCCGATCGGTTCGTTCCAGGCGATCAAGCACAAGTGCGCCGACATGCTGCTCGAGGTCGAGTCGGCCAAGTCGGCCGCCTACTACGGCATGTGGTGCGCGTCGGAGATGAACGACGAGCTGCCCTCGACGGCGTCGCTCGCCAAGGCCTACTGCTCCGAGGCGTACTTCCACGCCGCGGCCGAGAACATCCAGATCCACGGTGGCATCGGCTTCACCTGGGAGCACCCGGCCCACCTCTACTTCAAGCGGGCCAAGAGCTCCGAGCTCCTGTTCGGTGATCCGACGTACCACCGCGAGCAACTCGCGCAGCGCATCGGCATCTGAACACACAGGTCCGGCCGCGGACCTGACCGCGGTCGCACTTCAAGGTCGTGCATCGGTGGCATCCACCGATGCACGACCTTGCTCGTTTCCCGCGCTGCCGATCGCTTCGAGTCCGGGGTGTCGGGTATTTCCGACCCACACGCCCCGCACGAAACACCCGACGTCCGCAACCACCCGACTCGATCGGCCCTACGATCGACGCCGATGGACGGCATCACGATCCTGTTTGCAGTGCTGGCCGCGCTGGTGGTGTTCGCCATCGCCGCTGCCGCCGTCGGACGTGAGGCGCACCGTCTCGACGCCGTCGCACCCCGGGCCGTGTACATGCTCGACGAGGCGGTCGACTTCGTGTGCGATCGCCTCCCGGAGGAGAGCCAGGCCCGGCTCACCCCCGAGGAGGTCGAGCAGCTGCTGGTGTTCCACATGCAGTGGCTGCACGACCAGGGTCTGCAGCCCGATGACGTCGTCGACCTCCCGCAGGAGATCGACGAACCGGTTGTGATCACCGAGACGAACCTGACCGCCTACCTGCTCGGCGAGGCCGAGCGCAACGGTGTGGAGCTGCTCGACGACGTCGACGCGGTCAAGGTGGTCGAGGCGCACCTCGCCTACTTCGAGGCGATCGGCGCGGTCGGCCCGCAGGCCGGGTTGGACGACGCGATGTAGCGATCTGCGGTCGGCCGCAGATCGTCACGGAACCGGAACGTAACCCTGCAGGTCGATGATGAAGTGGGTCCGGCCGTTGCCTCCGCAGGCGACGGTGATGCCGTTCTCACCGCCGACCGCGGTGAGCACGAGGTTGGCGAGCGTCTGCCCGTTGGTCGACCAGTTGATGTTCGAGGTCTGTGGCGGTGGCTGCTCACCGCTGAGGTCGGACGCGGTGATCGTGAGGTAGCCGAATCCTTCGGTGTCGGTGATGGTGCAGTTGACGAAGGCGACGGACGCGCTGCTGCCATTGAGGGTCCCCGCGGAGACCGTGACCACTACCGCGTTGCCAGCGGCGAGCTTGCCGCCGCCGATCGATGGTGATTCGAGGCGCGAGTCGAAGATCCGCCGGGGCGTCACGAGCGTGATCATGTCGCCCGTCCGGCCCCCGGGCGGCGTCTGGGCCTGCGCAGGCGATGCCTGAGGCGACAGTGCGACGGCGAGGGCGGCGGCGGTACCGCCGGCACCGATCACACGCCTGCGTGACAAGGGATGGGTCATGGTGACCTCCAATCGGTATGGCAATCTCGGGTTTGGCAATCTCGGCAAGGATCGCACCGGACTGCTCCGGCCGATCGTGACTCCGTGTACTACGTACCCGCGCTGGCCGAGGCCGAACCGCGGTGTGCGAACATGCGCACATGGGATCGGTGATTTCGAAGGACCGGACGGTCGAGGCGCTGCGCGAGGTGTGGACGAGCATCGACGACCTGCTGAGTGGCCTGTCCGACGACGAGTGGCACGCCCCGACGGTGCTGGCCGGCTGGGACGTGCAGGACAACGTCGCCCACATCATCGGCACCGAGGAGATGTTGAACGGTGTGGCTGCGCCGGCGATCGAGATCGATCGCGGGGCGCGCATTCACGTCCGCAACGACATCGGCGAGTTCAACGAGAAGTGGGTCGAATCGATCCGTCCGATGGATCCGCCGTTGGTGCTCACCCGGTTCGGGGAGATCACCGCCGAGCGGCTGGCCGTCCTCGACGCGATGTCACAGGAGGAGTGGGACGCCGAGGCGTTCACGCCCGCCGGCAAGGACACGTTCGGACGGTTCATGCAGATCCGGGTTTTCGACTGCTGGCTCCATGAGCAGGACATCCGTGATGCCGTCGGACGGCCGGGTGACGAATCCGGTCTCGCCGTCGAGGTCACGCTCGACGAGTTGACGACCGCGCTCGGCTTCGTCGTCGGCAAGAAAGCCGGCGCTCAGCCCGGGGATCGGGTGACGTTCGCGCTGACCGACGGGGGAGCGGTCGTCCGGAAGATCCACGTCGAGGTCGTCGAACGGGCGATGGTCGTCGACCGGCTGCATCTGCCGGCGACCCTCGTGTTGACGATGCCGGTCGGTGTGATGACCAGGCGGTGCGCTGGTCGGGTTCGCCCGGACGAGCTGCTCGACCAGATCGTCATCGATGGCGACGAGGATCTGGCGGACCGAATTCTCGCAGAACCAGGCCTACACGATCTGAGGGCACGATCTGAGCCGGTTTCGGCCGTCAGGTAGCGGACGACTACCGTGCGTGACTCGTGAGGTTCCGTCTCATCCCGCGCGACGATCGGTTCTTCGACCTGTTCGATCAGTCCGCGGCGAACGTGGTCGCGTGCAGCAGGTTGCTCCGTGACCTGCTGAAGGATCCGGCCATCGGATCAGACGCCGTGCACCGCTGCGAGGCCGAGGGCGACACGTTGACGCGCGACATCCTCCAGCGGCTGAACTCCGCCTTCGTCACCCCGTTCGACCGTGAGGACATCCACGCCCTCGCCGAGCAACTCGACGACATCGTCGACAACATGCTCGAGGTCGCGTACCTGCTCGACTTCGGCGATCGTGACGTGGCCGAGATGCCTGAGCTGCTCGAGCAGGCCGACCTGCTCGTCGCGATGGCCGACGAGGTGGCGGCGTTGGTGAGCGGGTTGAAGACGATGAAGGGGCTGGGCCCGCACCTCGACGAGATCGACCGTCTCGAGACCGTCGGCGACGTGGTCTACCGCGAAGCCCTTCGACGCCTGTACTCGATCGAGTTCAAGGCGAAGGCGACGTTGTACTGGAAGGACGTCACCGAGGCGATGGAGGAAGCGCTCGACGCGATGGAGGACATCTCCGACATCGCCGAGGCCATCGTCCTCAAGCACGCCTGACATATGGAGACGTTCGCGCTCGTCGTCGTGATCGCGATCGCCCTGGCGTTCGACTTCGTCAACGGCTTCCACGACGCGGCGAACTCGATCGCCACCGTCGTGTCGACGCGGGTGCTGTCGCCGCGGCTGGCCGTGATGTGGGCGGCGTTCTTCAACTTCGCCGCCTTCTTGATCTTCGGGACGGTCGTCGCCGCGACGATCGCCACCGGGGTGGTGGAGCCCGAGGCGCTGACGATCGGCGTGATCTTCGCCGGGCTGATCGGCGCGATCGTGTGGAATCTGATCACCTTCTACCTGGGCCTGCCGACGAGCTCGTCGCACGCGCTCATCGGCGGCATGGCCGGCGCGGCCGTGGCGCACGGCGGCTTCGGGGTGCTGATCCCGTCGGGGCTGCGCACGATCGGCGTGTTCATCGTGCTGTCGCCGTTGATCGGCCTCGCGCTCGGCCTGATCTTCATGATCGCCCTGCTGTGGATCTTCGCGAGGTATCGCAACGTCGATCGGCTCCACAAGGGGTTTCGCAGCGGGCAGCTCGTGTCGGCGGCGGCGTTCAGCCTCGGTCACGGTGGCAACGACGCGCAGAAGACGATGGGCATCATCCTCGCCGTGCTGATCAGCAGCGGCCATCTCCCGACGGGCTCGGACGTGCCGATCTGGGTCGTGCTGTCGGCCCACACGGCGATCGCGCTCGGAACGCTGATGGGCGGGTGGCGCATCGTCAAGACGATGGGGTCGAAGATCACCCGCCTCCAACCGGCCGGCGGCATGGCCGCGGAGTCGGCGGCGGCGGTCACCCTGTTCTTCACGTCGGCCTCGGGGATCCCGGTGTCGACCACGCACACGATCACCGGGGCGATCGTCGGTGTGGGCTCCAGCCGGCGGATGTCCGCGGTGCGCTGGGCGGTGGCCGGTCGGGTGGTGTGGGCGTGGATCCTCACGATCCCCGGCGCCTGGCTCGTCGCCATGGCGATGTACGCCGTCGTGGCAGCATTCAACTGATGGATCAACGGGCGATCTTCTTCCTCGGTGCGGCACTCGTGTGTGCGCTGCTGATCCCGGTGACCGACGGCGAGCACCGGTGGGTGCCGATCGCACTCTCGGTGGTGTACGTGCTGCTGGCAGTGGCGTCGTGGGCCGATCGCCGCAGCCGGATGCGCGGAAATTGAGATGACAGCCGCGTGGAGCGGGAGTATTCTTCGACCTACCAGAGAAGGGAGGTGGTCCAAACATGCCAGACAGTTGTAAGGGGACCCTGGAGGTGGTTGGCCGCTAGGCCGACAGGCTGGACCGCCTGGCGAATCCCCGCCAACCCCCGCTGATCGTCATCGCCGCAAGTGGTCCCAGCGGTGTTCGAGTACGAAGGTCGTATGTCGGCCGTGTCTCGATCGTGGTGATGACAGTCCCACAGTCCGTGCAGTGCCGGGCCCGTCGGTTCTCCGACCTGGGCCCGGCATTGTCGCGTCCGGGCCTCGGCCGCGCTGGGCCGGTTTCACCACGCTCGGCTACGTTTGGCCGTCGATGCATCACCATCCGAAGTTCGAACACAGCCGGTTCATCGGCGACAAGCGGACCCAACTCGTCTACGACCTCGATGCGTGGGACGACGAGGCGACGATCGACGAGATCGTCAAGCAAGGCGTGGGTTTGAGCTTCGGGCCCGACACGCTGGACGAGGCCCGCAACCGTGGGTACACGCTGGCGACGCCGGGCAAGCGTCGAATGCATCGCAAGCCGCGGACCTGATCGTCGGGAACCAGGAGATCGCGCTCGACATGTCCGGGATGACCGATCGGTTCACCTCGAACGGGATCGAGCTGGCGTGCCACATCGCCCGACCGTCCGGCGACGTCGAGGAGGGGCCGGGCGTGATCCTCTGCCACGGCTTTCCGATCGGCCCGCTCGACGCCAAGAGTTCCGGCGGGACCTTCCCGCAACTCGTGGATCGCATGGCCCGCGAACTCGGCTGCGTGACGATGACGTTCAACTTCCGTGGTTGTGGCGACAGCGGGGGTGACTTCTCGCTGCAGGGCTGGGTCGACGACCTGCGTTCGGCGATCTCGCACCTGGTGACCATCAGCCAGCCGTCGGGTGTGATCCTCGTGGGGACCAACACCGGCGGGTCGATCGCGATCTGTGTCGCCGCCGACGATCCGCGGGTGTCGGCGACCGCGCTGCTGAGCCCCCGCGCCGACTTCGACGACTGGGCGGAGCAGCCCCGTCGGTTCCTCGAACACGCCCGGGAGATCGGCGCGATCCACGACCGCCGGTTCCCGGACTCGGTCGACGAGTGGTCGCGGGAGTTCCGCCGCTTCCGCCCGGTCGCGTCCGCCCGGCGGTTCGCGCCGCGGCCGATGCTCGTGATGCACGGCGAGGACGACGACAGCGTGCCGGTGTCCGACGCCCGCCAGTTGGTCAACGCCCACGGCGACGCCGAGCTCAGCCTGTTCGAAGGTGCCGGCCACCGCTTGCGCCACGACCCGCGGGCGGTGGCGGTGCTGCTCGGGCTGGTTGGACCGGATGCGCTCGATCGGCGCCCACCCAGCGGCCGAGCTCGCCTGAACGGTCAGTCGCCGCTCACAGTTGGGAGCGGTGCCAGTCGTAGGCGGTGCGCACGATCTCGTCGAGCCCGTGTCGCGCCCGCCAACCGAGGGTGGCCTCCGCGAAGGTCGGGTCGGCGTAGGTGGCGACCGGGTCGCCGGCGCGGCGGTCGACGATCTCGTACGGAACGGCGAGACCGCTGATCTCGGTCGGTGGCGTTGATCACGTCGAGCACCGACGAGCCGACCCCTGTTCCGACGTTGACCTCGACGGTCTCGCCGCCGTCGGCGAGGTAGTCGAGCGCCTTCACATGGGCGTCGGCGAGATCGTCGACGTGGATGTAGTCGCGGATGCAGGTGCCGTCGGGCGTGTCGTAGTCGTCGCCGAAGACGCTGCAGCTTGCGGTCGCCGAGCAGCGCGGCCTTCATCGCCAGCGGGATGAGGTTGACGCTGTAGGTCCAGTCCTCGCCGATGCGCGACGTCGAAGCTCGCGCCGGCGGCGTTGAAGTAGCGGAGACTCACGGCTCGAAGGCCCTTCGTCGTGCCGTACCAACGCGAGGATCCGCTCGACCATGGCCTTGGTCTCGGCGTAGACGCTCTCGGGATGGATCGGCGCGCGCTCGGTGACGGGAACCGTCGCGGGCGTGCCGTACACCGAGCACGACGACGAGAACACGACGTCGCTCGACGCCGGCCTCGAGGCACGCCTCGATCAGTTCGACGGTGCCGCCGACGTTGTTGCGCCAGTACTTGGCGGGGCGATCCATCGACTCGCCGACCGACTTGTACGCGGCGAAGTGCACGACCTGTGTGACGCCGTACTCGCGGCAGGTCGACGTGACCAGATCGTCGGTCCGCGATGTCGCCGACGACGAGCGGTGCGTCCAGCACGGCGTCGGCGCGCCGAGCTCGAGCGAGTCGAGCACGACGACGTCGCGATCGAGCGATCGCAGCGCCCGGACCGTGTGCGAGCCGATGTATCCGGCACCGCCGGTGACGAGAACCGTCATCGGTGCGTCCGGTCAGCCGGGGAGGGGGAGGTCGTGCTTTGGTGGCTTCGAGTTGCGAGGTCGTGGGCGACCATCATCTTGATCAGCGCGGGGAAGTCGACCTCGGGTTCCCAGCCGAGCATGTTGCGTGGCCTTGGACGGGTCACCGATCAGCAGGTCGACTTCGGCGGGGCGGAGGAACTTCGGGGTCCTGGCGGACGTAGTCGCGCCAGTTGTCGATGCCCACCTCACCGAAGGCCCGCTCGACGAACTCTTCGATCGAATGGGTCTCACCGGTGGCCGACGACGTAGTCGCCGGGTTCGTCCTGCTGCAGCATCAACCACATCGCCTTCACGTAGTCGCCGGCGTAGCCCCAGTCCCGCTTGGAGTCCAGGTTGCCGAACACCACCTCGTGCTGCAGACCGAGCTTGATGCGGGCGGCGGCGTTGGTCACCTTGCGGGTGACGAACTCCATGCCGCGCCGCGGGCCCTCATGGTTGAACAAGATGCCCGAGGAGGCGTGCAGCCCGTAGGACTCGCGGTAGTTGACCACGATGTCGTGGCCGAACACCTTGGCGCACCCGTACGGCGAACGCGGGTGGAACGGGGTCAGCTCGGTCTGGGGGGTCTCGCGGACCTTGCCGAACATCTCCGAGACTCGACGCCTGGTAGAAGCGGATCGGGTTGTTCTGGGTGCCGCCGACCATGCGGATCGCTTCCAACATGCGCAACACACCCAACCCGGTCAGGTTCGCCGTCAACTCCGCCTGCGAGAACGACAACGCCACGAAGCTGATCGCACCCAGGTTGTACACCTCGTCGGGCTGCGCCGCCTCGAGCGCTGCCACCAGCGACGGCAGATCGGCCAGGTCACCCGAGACCAGTTCCACGAACGGCATCTCGTCGGCGACCGCTGCGGCCCGCGGGTTGTTCTGGCCCTTCACCATCCCGAACACGTCATAGCCCTGACCGTGCAAGAACTCGGCCAGATGCTGACCATCCTGACCCGTGATACCCGTGACAAAAGCGCGAGGCATGACAACTCCATTTGCTCGTGAGGGACTACGTCGTTCCGCGATGCCCTCGCACCCGGACGTCGACGTCGTCGAAGACTTGGCTCGGAATTGTAGAAGGCACCTGTCTGAATCAGCGGGTCAACGGGAACAATGCGGCTTAGCGACGCTGAACCTCCTGGTCGCATCGCCTCGTCGATCAACTCGGTAGGGTCAACGAGCGCGCAGGGAAAGGAGGTTGAGCAGTTTGTCACTCTCCAAAATATCGTCGACCTCCGCCGGTTCGAGCGGTCGAACGGAGCGCCCGTCGAAGACTTTGCACTCGTCGAAGATCTCGACAAGCCGTTTCATCGGGGAGGCCCACGACGTCCCAACCGCCGCGGATTGCGAACGGGAGTACTCGGTGAGAAATGCTCCACATGTGCTGAGGAGGTGCCACATTCCAGCAATCGCTTCAGGTTCGAAGCCCTCGACGTCGATCTTGACGACGTCTGCGCTGATTTGCTGCTCCACCAGGAATTCGTCCAAGCCGACTACGTCGACTGCCGTGTCCGCATCTGTCGGATCGTTGGTCATGCGGTGCGTGGCCCAGGGCTGGAGGTGTCAAGCGAACCGCTGCCGTACGCTCGCCGACCGCGGCCTCAACCACCACAACGTTCGAGCACCCGTTTCGCACAAGGTGCCGCGCGCAGCAGTGCCGCATTCGTTGGGCTCGGCTCGAAGGCGAACACCCGTCCGTCAGCGCCGACAGCATCGGAGAGCAGGACACTCCAGATGCCGATGTTCACGCCGATGTCGATGGCAACCGAGCCCGGGCGAACGAGGGCGAGAAAGTGGTCGAGTTCGTCGGTCTCGTATGCTGCCCGTCGGCGACGCTCGGCAGCGTGGTGATATCGCCCGCGGGCAGGTCGAACTGGTGGTCACGAAACGAAATTGTCGACGTGATCGTTCTCCGAATGCGGTCGTGACAAGACATCGCCCGTAGACCGCCGATGTGATCTTGAGGTGCTGCAACGGCGTGTTCCGGAAGAGGCGGCGGCCAAGGCGCATGGCCGACTTGCTCAAGAGCCGCGGCCGGATACCTTCGGGAGCGACTGTCATCTGCCGCGGATCGCCATCGGGCACGGGCCGGTGGTGTCAGCGATCGACCGGTTGTCCTCACGGGTGGCCCGCCAACACGCCAACCGTAACCGCGTCAAGAGGGTCGATTGTCGGTTCGCGGGAGAATGTCGGAATGTGGGCGCACAAGACGACGGTAGTCGCTGTGCATCGCCCACTTTCAGAATGAGAGGCCCAATCGAGGTGGCTGGAACGGACAGACGGGCCGGCGTGTTGATCGGACTACAAATCGACAAGTAGCTGTGGCGTGTTGGTTTCGAGATCCCGCCGTACCCTCCGCCCGATGGCTGCACGGAGAGATGCCAACACGAGCTTCTACGGTGGAACTGCAATGGGGGCTGGTTTCGACCACAACCCAATATTGCCCGTGCAACGCGATCAGCTCGCCGCCCTCAGCTCGGTGCCACCGGCTCGTCGCCGAAGGTGCTCGATCTCGGCTGCGGTGCTGGGACTACAACACGGGTTGTGCTTGGCGACCTCGATGAGGGAGCGACGATCATCGGTGCCGATCTGTCCAGACAGCGCTCGCGACCTACGGCAGGGTCGCGAGTTCGGCCCACGCTCACACGTCGGCCACCGAGCTGCCGTTCGCCGACGACATATTCGATCTCGTCATCAGTGACGATTTGATGAGCATCTTGTGAGCACCGATGAGTACGCCCGCGAGATCATACGTGTTTTGCGACCTGATGGCTGGCTGATGCTTTCAACTCCCGACACCGCGGCATGGTTCAACCGGATCGGTTTGTTGGCGGGCCTTCAACCGGCCTTCACTGAAGTCAGCTTTGAACGTGTGTTTGGCCGACCGGGCAGCGACCTGGTGGGGCACCTGCGACTTTTCACCTGGAAGTCGACCGTTCAGTTTCTCGAATATCACGGTTCAAAATCGTCAGTATCAAGGGCGCCCGGTTCGAGGCCGTTCGCGGTGCCGCCGCCTATGTCGATCGTGTGTTCGCTCGCTTCCCGTCGCTCGCCGGCAACGCCGCGATCGTGGCTCGGCCATCGCGCACCGTCGGGCCAGGCTAGGCCTGCCCACTTCGCACTTCGCCTTCTTGCACCGCCGCTTTCGCTGATGACTGTGCGGAAGCCGCACGGAGATAATGGAGCGTCACCTTCGCTCGCCAGAAGATCCGCATGGTGTTGCCGATCATTCGGATCACGCCCTCGAAGTGCGATCGTCGAGCCTGCCTGCCGAACGACTTCGACGGGAACCTCTACGAAGTGGCTGAAACCGTTCGCTCGAGCGGCAACGAAGAGTTCCAGATCCAAGGCGAAGCCGGTCTCCTCGAGCGACAGGCAGCGTCGCCACGAGGACCGATCTCGAGTAGATCTTGATTCCGGTTGCGTATCGGTGATGTCGAGCTGGAACAGGTGCCGGACCACCCACTCGAAGGTGTGGAGTACACGCGACGGATGAACGGCACGGCGATGGTGGATCGATGTGACGCTTGCTGCCGAAGACGATGTCCGCGCCGGTCTCCTCGCGTACCCGAGCCATGCCGACGAGCTGCGATGGATGAAGATCGCCATCTGCATCAACGAACCCGATTGAGGGTGTCGCAGCAGCCTGGAAGCCTGTTCTCAATGCAGCCCCCTTGCCCTGGTTGACGTTGTGGCGAAGATGCTTTACGTCTGGCAGCCGGGCCACGTCGATCAGCGCGGGCGAACCGTCCGTGACCATCCGACACGACGATCACTTCGATCCAAATTCCCGCGCTTCGAAACTGTCGAGGATGGTTCGCACGGTCTCGACGACCACTGGCCCGGGGTTGTAGCGGGCACCACACTGTCACTGTCCTCGGTCTGGACCATCCAGGCCGACCAGTAGCGGTAGCACCTCGGGGCGAAGTACCGGCTGTACTCGTGCAAGTGCCGGCATCGAGGCGAGGAACGCGAGACACGCCGGTGACGAGGGCGAACAGGCAAGGGTTTCAGCGGTGGTCGCCGTCAACTGCGCTACCAGCATCACGCCGACCTCGGCCACGCGGCCAGGGCGAATCACGAACCGTGGGCGATGTACTGCATCAAGTGAGACGGCCGCGATGCCGTAGCAGGTAAACGCAA
>CAWHJP010000015.1:0-103049 GCA_963829675.1 Ilumatobacteraceae bacterium | reverse complement strand
GGCGGGCGACGACGAGGTGTCGGCCCCGTGGAGCGCTTCGAGGGCTTCGCGGCGTTCGGCGATCGTCTGTTCCAACGTGGCCCAGCGCCACACCGTGAGCAGCAGGAGCGGCAGGTGATCGCCATACCGGTCACCCACATGATCGCGGCCGCCATCCGCTGGTCGTCGAGTGCGTCCGCGGGGCCGTCGCCGTCCGCGTAGGTCGCGATCAGGGCATGGTCGGCGGTCATCAGGATCGCGCCGAGGAACGCCATGCCGGCGATGACGGCGAACACGGCCGCGATGCGGTCGATCCCGCGGCGCCGTCCGGCACCCAGCACGAGCGCCCAGAGCGCGACGGCCGCGAGGAGATAGGCGACGTGTTCGAGGTCGTGGACGAACTGGTGACGCAGGGCCGTGTCGTAGATGTCGGTGAGGTGCGTCACCACGAGCACCCCGACGAACGCGACCGGGGCGACGATCGCCGCCGTCCGGTGCCATGTGCGGCTCATCGGCGTGCGAGGCGCGCCGCACCCGGAGCGGCATCGCGGCCTGCGGGAGCATCGTGTCGATCGGATGGGCGAGCACCAACAACGGCGCGGCGATCGCGATCATCACGATGTGCTGGACCATGTGCCCGGTGAACGATTCGGCGCTGATCGTCTCCACCGGCGACGACATCGATGCCAGCGAGCGCGACCACCCCGCCGGCCCAGCACCACAGCCGGGCCGACGACGCGTGGCCCGCCAGCCAGCCACGCCCGTAGAGCACGGTCAGCGCGATGGCGACGGCGATCATGCCGAGGTGCTGGGCGGGGCTGGAGTGGGCGAGCATCCGATCAGTCCGTCACGTGTCGAGGTCGTGCACGAGCAGGAACACCTGCGACATGATGATCCCGATCCCGACCATGCTCATCCACGATCCGAGCGGGATCCCAGCGGCCAGCGCGGTCACGCCGATCGCGAGGGCGAACGGACGCAGGCTCGCCGTCGGATACACCCCGACCGGGCCGAGTGCGTCGGCGGTGGTGGCGTCGGGGAGATCCTCCGGTCGCGGCGCCGTGGCGGCGGCCCCAGTCCCACGTCCACCCGGCCATCAGGCCGCCGAAGCCGGACGCGATCAGCAGGATGCTCGAGCCGACCGGGTCGTCGGAGATCGCCGTGTACACCGCCCCGATCACGAGGTAGAAGACCGTGACGCCGGTCCAGAGCAGCGTTTCGATCCTCATACGTGATCGCCCTTCTCCACGGGAATGTCGAACTGCGACCAGCGGAGGTCGAACACGGGTCGCTCCGAACGGATCGGCGGCAGCCACGAGAAGTTGTGGTCGGGCGGCGGCGAGGCGGTCGCCCACTCGAGCGAGTTCGCGGCCCACGGGTCGGCGCCCATCGTCGGTGCGGTGCGCAACGACTTCACGACGGCCACGAGGAACGGCACCATCGAGACGACGAGGATCACGTAGCCGATGGAGGCGATCATGTTCCACAGCTTGAAGTCGCGAGTACGGCTCGTAGTCGGCGACCCGCCGCGGCATGCCGCCGCGCCCGAGCAGGTGCATCACGAAGAACGTGGCGTTGAACCCGACCATCAGCAGCCAGAAGTGGAACGTGGCGAGCCGTTCCGACAGCATCCGCCCGGTCACCTTCGGCCACCAGAAGTAGATCGCCGCGAACACCGCGAAGACCACGGTGCCGCCCATGACGTAGTGGAAGTGGCCGACGACGAAGTACGTGTCGGACAGGTTGAAGTCGAGGGTCGGCGACGCCAGCATCACGCCGGTGATGCCGCCCATCACGAACGTGATCAGGAACCCGAGCGCGAACTTCATCGGGGCTTCGAACGTCGAGCGCGCCGTCCCACATGGTGCCGATCCAGTTGAAGACCTTGACGCCGGTCGGCACGGCGATCAGCAACGAGGTCAACGCGAAGAACGGCAGCACGACCGATCCGGTGACGAACATGTGGTGCGCCCACACCGACGTCGACAGCGCACCGATGGCGAGCGTGGCGAGGATGAGGCCCTTGTAGCCGAAGATCGGACGGCTCGAGAACACCGGGATGATCTCGGTGACGACGCCGAAGAACGGCAACGCCACGATGTACACCTCCGGGTGGCCGAAGAACCAGAACAGGTGCTGCCACAGGATCGGCGAACCGCCGGCGGTCGGGTCGTAGAAGTGGGTGCCGAACTGCCGGTCGGCGAGCAGCATCAGCAACGCACCGGACAGCACCGGGAACGCGAGCAGCACCATGAAGTTCGTCACGAGGATGTTCCACGTGAGGATCGGCATGCGGAACATCGTCATGCCGGGGGCACGCATCGAGGTGATGGTGGCGATGATGTTGACCGCGGTGAGCGTCCCCGAGGTGCCGGTGAGGATCACCGAGACGATCCACAGGTCGGCGCCGAGCCCCGGCGTGCCGGCGGCGCCCGAGAGCGGGGGATAGGCGAACCAGCCGAACGACGCCGCACCGCCGTCGGACACGAACCCGAGCAACATCACCGTGCCGCCGAGCACGTACAGCCAGAAGGAGAAGGCGTTCAGGCGGGGGAAGGCGAGGTCGGGTGCGCCGATCTGCAGCGGCACGAGGTAGTTGGCGAGCGCGAACCCGAAGGGCACGGCGAACAGGTACACCATGATGCTGCCGTGCATGGTGAACACGCCGTTGTAGGTCTGCTCGCTCACCACCTGCAGGCCGGGTTGGGCGAGCTCGGCCCGGATCACGCCGGCGAGCGCGCCGCCGATGGCGAGGAAGATCATCGACGTGACGAAGTAGGCGACGCCGAGCGCCTTGTGATCGGTGGTGGTGAGCCAGCCCACCACGCCGCGGGGCAGGTGGCCGTGTTCGTGGGGTCCGTGATCGATGAACTCCTCGACCGACACGAGCCGCGGGTTGGTCGTCGATCGGTGGATCGTCGATCACGTCGCCCCCTCCCCGGATCATGGTCTGGCGCGTCGATCGGGCTGGTCGCGCAACCACTGCGTCGAACTCGTCGGGCGGCAGGATCCGCACCGAGAAGCGCATCGAGGCGTGGTCGAGTCCGCAGAACTCGGCGCACACGCCCGTGTTCGGGTAGTACCCGGCGACGTCGGCGATGTCGACACGGAACGAGTCGGGGCGTGCCGGGGATGATGTCGCGCTTGAACCGGAAGGCGGGGATCCAGAACGAATGGATCACGTCGAGCGCGATCAGGTCGAAGCGGACCGTCGACGACGCGGGCAACACGAGTTCGGGGAACTCGCCCGGCTCGCCGGTGATGGCTGACGCCGCTGTCGGGATAGTCGAACCGCCACTGCCACTGGAACGCGATGACGTCGACGACGAGGTCGGGGTCGGGATCGTCGTCGTCGATCGCATCGACGGTCACGAACGTCACGGCGAACAGGCCGAGCACGATCGCGAGGGGGATCACGATGTACGTGATCTCCATCGGGATGTTGTAGTGCTTCTGCGGGGGCAGGTCGTGTGGCCCGTCGTCGGACGCTTGCGGTAGCGCACGATCACCCACAACATCAGGCCGGCCACGAGGACCAGGACGACAAGCCCGAGGCCGAGGAACAGGTTCCAGACCCGGTCGATCGTCTCGGCCTGCTCGGTGAGCGGCGCGTCGACGGCGATCATCGCGCCGCTCCGATTCGTGATCGGTCGTTTCGTGTCGCTCGTGCGTTCCACGCGGTGTGGTAGCCGCCGTCGGCGGTGCGCACGATCTCGGTCTCGCGTTCGGCGTGGTCGGGCCCGGGCCGTCGCTGCAGCGCGAGGCACGACCGGCGTGTGAGTCCAGAACGCGATCGGCGGCGCGATCAGGAACAGTCCCTGGAGCACGCGGGTGACGGTGGCGATCGGCATCTCCAGGGTGTTGGCGATGACGTCCTGGGCGCCACCGAGGAACAGCACGGTGACCGCGGTGATCGACCCGACGCCGATCGCGGTCCGGTTGGCGGCGTCGCGCGGTCGGTCGAGGAGATGGTGCTCGGACGAGTCGCCGGTGCAGAACCGCTCGATCCATGGCACGGCGAACAACGGGGCGAAGATCAGCGTCGGCAGCACCACGCCCGAGTAGAAGATGTTGTTGATGACGTATCCGCCGACGCGCGTCTCCCACGGCGGGAACAACCGCAGCGAGCCCTCGAGGAACCCGATGTACCAGTCGGGCTGCGAGTACGAGGTGGCGGCCGCGGCGTCGTACGGCCCGTACAACCAGATCGGCGTTGATGTCGAAGATCGCGCCGAGCGCGGTGATCACGGCGGCCGTCAGGAACAGCAGGCCGATCGAGTTCATCGCGAACGCCGGCCAGACCCGTTCGCCGATCACGTTGCCCTCCGTGCGTCCCGGCCCGCGGAACTGCGTGTGCTTCTGGTGCCAGACGAGCGCGAGGTGCACGGACAGCAGCACGATGATCAGGCCGGGGATGATCAGGATGTGCACCGGATAGAGCCGGGCGATGATGTCGGTGCCGGGCCACTCGCCACCGAAGACGAGATACGACAGGCGCTCGCCGACGAGCGGCAGGGCGAGGATGATGGCGTGGGTGATCCGCAGCCCGGTGCCCGACAGCAGATCGTCGGGGAGGGAGTAGCCGGTGAAGCCCGCCGCCAGCGCGAGGACGAGCAGGGTCATGCCGATGACCCAATTGATCTCGCGCGGTCGGCGGAATGCGCCGGTGAAGAAGATCCGGGCCATGTGCAACGCGATCGCGCCGACGAAGATCAACGCCGCCCAGTGGTGCATCTGGCGGATGAGCAGCCCACCCTTCACGTCGTAGGAGATCTTCATCACCGAGTCGAACGCCGCCGTCACCCGGACCCCGCGGAGCGGCTCGTAGCTGCCGGTGTAGACGACGCGGTCCTGCGAGCCCTGGAAGAACAGCGTGAGATAGACGCCCGGTCGCGATCAGCACGACGAAGCTGTACAGGGCGAGTTCGCCCCACAGGAACGAGAAGTGGGTGGGGAACACCTTGCGCATGTTCTTCGTCAGCCACGAACCACCGCCGACGCGCCCGGTGATCGAGTCGACGTAGCGCTCGACCAGCCCCCGCCGATGCGGCCGCGTCGCCGCTGGACCGGGCAGCTTGTCGGTCATGTCATCCCTCGTTCCAGGCGATCGGGCCGACGGGTCGGTCGAAGGGCGCGGCGGCGACGAGGTAGCCGTCGTCGTCGACGGCCAGCGGAAGCTGCGGGAGCGACCGCGGCGCGGGGCCGGCGACCGGCTTGGCGGCGTCGAGCGGGTCGAACGACGACTGGTGACACGGGCACGACGAGTTCGCGCACGACCTGCGGCTCGCGGTTGTCGATGCCGAGCAGGCCGACCGAGCACCCGGCGTGCGTACAGATCTTCGAGTACGCGACCCAACCGTCGACCGATCCCGACGCGGTCGATCGCGCGTCAGCAACTCGGGCAGGACGCGCAGCACGATCACCTGGGCGTCGTCGACACCGACGAACCCTTCGGGGAACACGGTGGCGAGCTGATCGAGTCCGCTCGCAGTCGACGGAGATCGGCTCGCCGTCGCTCGTGACCAGCCGGCGGCCCACCGCCCAGTTCGTCCGTGCCCGCTCGCCGCGCGGCTTCGGCCCGAGCGAGCCGATCGGGCCGACGAATCCGACCACGAGGCTGGCGAGCGATCCGGCGAACAGGGCGACGAGCAGGCTCCTCCGCCCCACCGTCTGCTTCGTCATCTCGACCTCGTCGTGGAAATCGTTGCGCTCGGCGACGGTGGTGCGCAGGGGCTCGCGTTGCTGCACCACCTCCTCGTCGAAGTCGAGGAACTTCGCCCACGACACGAGCCCGAACCCGATGCCACCGAGGCACAGCGCCAGCCCGATGCCGAGCAGGCTCTCGGTGCTGCCCGACCAGTACCCCCAGGCCGCCAGCAGCCCCCCGATCGGGGCCACGACGAACGACACGAGCGCGGCCCGGTAGGCGCGTGCTGGTTCACGGGGCGGACCTCGGCGTCGCCGTCCACCATCGATCCGGTCATCAGGGATCACCTGCCGCGCGCGGGCGCCCGATCCAGCGGGTCAGGGCGACGAGTGGGATCAGGCCGAGGAGCCACGCCGCCAGCCCTTCGGCCACCGGGCCGGCCCCGCCGAACTTCGATGGGCCCGTCGTGTTCTGCTCGTCGAGCGCCTCGATGTAGGTGGCCACGTCGTTGATGTCGTCGGGCGTGAACGTGCCGAACACCGGCATCGCGCCGGGGCCGATCACGATCGCCTGGCCGACCTGCGTCGGGGTCGCCTTCGACAGGTTGGGCGCCTCGCGGTCCCTCGCCGATCGGTGCCCCGGCGCCGGAGGCCACGTGGCACGCCGCGCAGTTCAGGCGGTACAGGACGCCGCCATTCGCCGTGTCGCCGGCGGCGGTGTCGATGAGCGGGGTGTCGGGTCCGCTGCCGATCGATGCGACGAAGGCGACGAGCGCCAGGATCTCGTCCTCGGAGAACCGCACCGGGCCGCGCCTCGCCTGGGCGTCCGGGTCGGCGAGGGGCATGCGGCCGGTCCGGAGGACGAAATCGGCCGACGCCTCGCCTTCGTCGAGCAGCGTCGGGCCCCGGCCCTCGACCCCGTCGCCGTCGCTGCCATGACATCGCGGCGCACTGCACGGCGTACAGCTCGGCGCCGAATTCGATCGACGGGGGCGACGCACCGTCGCTCGAGGCGGGCGAGGCGAGGACGACCGCGGCAAGCGCCGCGCTCGCCGCCAGCGGCAGGCCGAAGCGGGCCACCGCCCAGCCGCCGATCGGGCTCATCGGAACACCCAGATCGTGAGGAACACGGCCACCCAGATGATGTCGACGAGGTGCCAGAACCAGCGAGACGCCCTTGGCCCATGCGGCGACCGAGCCGAGCGGGTGGGCCCGGATGCTCCGCACGTACAGTGCCGCCAGCGCGACGAGTCCGGCCGTCACGTGGGCGCCGTGCAGCATCGTGATGCCCCAGTAGATCGAACCGTAGGTGTGGTCGGCCGGACGGAAGTCGAGCGTCACGTACTCCGACGATCTGATTGACGAGGAACACCGTGCCGAGGGCGATCGTGACCAGGATCCACCGCGCCGTCTTGCGGCGCTCGCCGTGTTCGAGCGCCCGGTCCGCGACCATCAGCGTGAACGACGACGAGACGAGCACGAGGGTGGCGGCCGTGGCTCGCAGGATGTCGAGCTCCACCCCTTCGGCCGGCCACACCTCGGTGGTCGATCGCAACAGGAAGTACGCCGCGAAGAACGGCGAGAACAACATGATGTCCGAGGCGAGGAACAGGATCATGCCGAGTTCGGCCGTGGTCCGCTGACCGCTCGCCGGGGCCGAGGCCGATACCACGATCGACTCGCTGCTCACCCGGCCGACCGTACTTGCTGTATCTGACGGCGTTCGACCGTCGCCGGGGCGGTTCAGGACGGAATGAACCTGCGCTTGCCGTCGTGCTCGAGCACCGCGAAGCGTCACGGGCGAGCGGGGAGGAGCCGACCGAAAATGGTCGAGCGCCAAGTTACGACTCAATAGCGGGCGGACGGAACGATTCGTGGACGGTGGCCCATCGCCGCCCGCCTGAACGGCCTCACCTGAACGGGTGAAATCAGTTCGCGCAAGCACCCCCAGAGTTTCGCTCAGGCACCCCAGGGTTATCCTTTCTCTCTGGCACGGTTGAGAAACCAGCCAGCCTTAGACCTTGGCAGGGGAGAAGCAGCAATGCGCGACGGTCTCGGTCCGGCGGAACCCACTATGGATCGTGAGGTCCGCGGCACGAACGCCTCCATCCAACTTGTCGGCGACCCGGCCGACGCCGTGGCTGCGACACCTGCGCGCCGGCCATCCGCGAACGTCGACTGTCGACTGTACGAGCGTGATCACGTGCTCTCGTCGATGCGCAGTTCTCTCGGCCACGATCGAGGATTTGCTGGCAGGTTGATCTGCATCGAGGGTGCGCCAGGGCTCGGGAAGAGCGCCCTGTTGAACGCGTTCCATCACATCGCGGACGATGCCGGGTTGACGGTGCTGCGGGCGCGTTGCAGCGAGCACGAAATGGAGATTCCGTACGTGGTCGCCAGGCGGCTGCTGGCTCCGAGCCTCGGGTGCGGCATGGATCTCGCCAGCAACGACTGGATGGAGTTGGACGTTCCCGCCGGCCGCGCCGCGGGCGACTTGGCGGCTGTGTACCAAGGGCTCAACACGTTGTTGGGCCGGTTCGGTCGGGTCCTGCTGGCCATCGACGATGTGCAGTGGGCTGATCCCGAATCGGTGGCGTGGTTGCAATTCGTCTCGCGCCGCCTCGACATGACCGAGGCCGACATCGCCGTCAGCACGCTCCCGCGCCAGGCGGGTGCACCGCTCGGCCCGGTCGATCGACTGAGCCTCGAACCCGCTGCGGAACTGTTCGTCCTGCAACCGCTGCGTCCGGCGACAACGGCCCGCGTGATGCAGGACCGGCTGGGTGATGTCGTCACCCCCGAACTCGCCAGAACGGCTCACCACTTGACCGGAGGAAATCCGTTCCTCCTCGTGGCATTGATCGATGAGCTGGCGACGAGCGAGTCAGAGCCATCACCGTCCGACCTGTTGCGCCTCGCGCCGCCTGCGGTGATGCGATGGACGCTTCGCCGACTGTCGAACCTTCCGTCCGAAGCCCACGATCTCCTCTCGGCGGTGTCCGTGCTCGGCCCCGACGCTGACCTTCGCAGCGCAGCAGCGATTGCGGGAATCGAGATGCAAGTACGCCGGCGAAATTGCCGATCTACTCGCCGATGCGTCCATCCTGACCAGCGGGCGCCCGTTGAACTTCGTCAGCCCCCTCGTCCGCAGCAGCGTGTACCACGACATCTCCGCGGCGAAAAGATCGGGCAAGCATCTGGCCGCTGCTCGCCTGTTGGCGGCGGCCGGTGGTGCCCGGGCGGAAGTCGCTTCACACCTGCTCGAGACCGAACCACAGAATCAGCCTTGGATCGTCGAATCGCTCTCGGCAGCCGCTCGCGATGCATCCATCGGCGGCTTGGTCGGTGAGTCGCTTCGATACCTCGAGCACGCTCGAATCGAGCTGTCGGCCGGCGTCGAACGCGCTGATTTCCACATGGCGCTCGCCGAGATCGAGGCGCGATTCGGCCGATCGTCAGCCCTCGACCACTTTCGAGCCGCCGTGCAACTCGAGCACAACCTCGACGAGTTGGTCGCGAGCGGTTTACGGCTGATCGACAGCTTCCGGGCGAGCCGCCGCAACGCCCTCGCGTTGGTCGCCATGCTGTGCGAGCTCGACAACCGCGAATGGATCCCCGGCTGTGCCTACGGATCGAGCTGGCGGCTGCCGTTCTTCGGTCGACGGCGAGCTCGGCGCGATCTCTGGGCCCTCGATCCGCGCGCAGCCCGTCGAACGTGCCGAGTCCGCCGCGGTGAAAGCCGCAACGCTCTATCAACTTCTCGGGGCGTCGGCAGAACCGTCGTCGTCGACGACGTTCGGTGAGATCGTCGATGCCGCACAGCTGAACATGTCGTTGTCGGATTCTGATGAGAGCGGCCAATGGATGGCCGCCGAGATCCAACTGCAGGCGCTCACGGTGCTGGTGCGGGGTGGCGCCTACACAGTGGCCGAATCGTTTCTCATGGCCGCCCGACCGCAGCTTCGCGAGCGTGGCCACCTCGATCAGTGGAAGGCGTTCTCGATCCTGTTGTCACAATCGTTCGCGGCTCAGGGTCGCCTCGTCGCTGCGGAGGAGCTCCTGGGTGAGGCGATGCTCTTGGCTGTCGATCCCGATGATGTCGGTCGACACGAACTCCTGGTGCTCGCGGCGAGCGAGCTCGGCGCCCTGCAAGGCGGGATCGCAGCGCCGGATCCGGCCTGGCTGCGCTGCGACGAGCTGACCCCCGGATTGTTCAACTCGACGGAGGCATCCGAGACTCGCGGCCGCCTGCACCTTCTGACCCGCGACTGGGAGCACGCTTTGGAGCAGTTCGACAGAGCAGCCGAGCTCGCCGCAGGGCGTGGCGTCGCCAACTCCGCTGTCGCGATGTGGCGGGTGGGTCGGTGCGAGGCGCTCCTCGGGCTCGGTAGAACGACCGAGGCCGCAGAGCTGGCGGCCGAAAACCTCCGTCTGGCACGACAGTTCGGCGCTCCTGTGCCGATTGCTGTTGCCCTGAAGGCGGCCGCGATGACCGCGACGGAAGATGACAGCCGGGTGATGCTCGAGGAGGCCCTGGGGGTGCTTTCGACCACGACGGCCGAGGTGTGGCGTTGCCAGGTTCTGATCGACGTCGGTGTTGCACTTCGGCGAACAGGCGACGCGGCGAGGTCTCGTGAGATTTTGCGCGAGAGCGCCGATCTCGCCGTTCGCATCGGGGCGAGAAGCCTCGTCGTCTCCGCTACGCAAGAACTGCGTGCTTCCGGCGGACGCCCGCGTCGCCTTGTTCTCTCGGGCTGCGAATCGTTGACGCCGTCGGAGCGCAAGGTGGCCCTGCTGGCGGCAACCGGCCACACGAACTCAGCGATCGCGAAGAGGCTGTTCGTCGGCGTCAAGACGATCGAGAGCCACCTCGCCGGGCCTACCGAAAGCTCGGGATCAAGTCGCGTTCAGAACTTCCGAGCGTGATCGACGCCATCTCCGTGCCCCCCCAATCCGCGACGGGGTGATATGCAACGCCCGCGATCCCGTGTCAACGACACGGCGTTCCTCCGCCCACGAGCGCGGGATCGTGGAGAACTGCACTGAACCCGAGCGCCGCCGCCTCATCGCAGAACTCGTGTGGTGCCAGGTTGTATTCGACCTCCAACACGGCTTTGCCTGCCTGATCGAAGGCTGTATAGGCGTCGCACGAGTCGAACTCGAAGCATTGTTCGACGATTGCAAAATCCACGATCGGCTCCATCACATCGGTGAAGGGTTGCTCGTCGCCGTTCTTCAACGCGATCGACATGCCCAAGGCGTGGGCGCGAGCGGCCACCGTCGTGTTGAACTCCACCTGATCGCGCGGCGTCAAGTCGAAGCCGGTGTTCTCGGCATACGTGTCGTCGAGATCCGGCTCGACAGCGTCGAAACCCTTCGCGGCGCACATGTCGATCCTGTCCAGGATGATTCGGAGAACATCGGGCGAGCGGATGTCGAGGTACCGCTCGTCGGGATATCCGTCGACCGGGTTGCCGATTGCGGCGGCCGGAAAGCTCGCGCTGTCGTCCCGATGGTCTTCCCAGCCCCCGACCTCGACGTAGCAGATGACGTGAGCACCCTGCTCGTGCAATGCGGCGATCGTGGCCGCGTCGTTGTCGAAACCATCGATGTCGAACACCGTCGGACGGTCGGCGGGTCCGCCATCCGAGGTCTCGCGCTCGGTTCCCATGTCGTCGGGGTCGTCCAACTGCAACGGATGATCGAGTACCCACTGCCATTGCACGCCCGGCGACGGGACCCACCAGCTCGTTCCGACCTGTGCTGTGGTCGGTTCGACGCCCGAAGAAGTGAGCGAGGTGGTGTCGGTGGGCGCCGAGCACGCGGCACCGAGCATTCCGACCGCGATGCCCGCCGCGATGACCGCTGTGATCACCTCACGGCTCCGCGACGACTCGATCGGGGCCAGACCGTCGCATGAGAGCAACATTACGGCCGCGTGGGGTCGAGCAACGCGTGGCCGTCCCCGCATATTTTCGACCAGGACCCGAATGGCAACGCGTCACAGCAGGGCCCTCCGGGACCGGTGCGCCGATGGTGGGCATGGTCGTGATCAACATGGACAGCGGGCCCGGGAAGGTGCTGCTTCCCGAATATCGTCCGGCGATCGCCGCAGCACGGGCGACCGGCGCAGATGTCGTCGCATACGTCGATACCGACAACGGGAAGAGGTCGCACGGAGACGTCGTCGCCGACATCGAGCTCTACCGCGCGTGGTACGGGCCTGTCGGGTGGTTCTTCGATCAGGCTCACGTTGCCGATCGCGACGTTGGCGCGTACTTCTCCCCGTTGTGCCAGTACGTGAAGGCCATCGACCCGAAGGCCACGGTCGTGCTCAACGCCGGGGTCTACGTGAGCGAGCACTACATGACCATCGGCGACATCGTCGTCGATTTCGAGGGCCCGTGCGACCGCTATCTCTCGGCGGGCCCGGCACCGAGGTGGCGCTCCCGGTACGACCCGTCGCGCTTCTGGCACATCGTGTACGACGTCCCGAGAACCGCGGTGCACGAGGTCGTGCGCGCAGCCGCGGCCCGGCGCACCGGATGGCTCTACGTCACGGACCAGGCCATCGACGACGTAGAACGAGACACCTATTTGTACGGCCGGCTTCCCGACGATGCGACGTGGGCCGATCTGGAGCGTCTGCTCGAGGTGGGAGGCTCCTGAGCTGCCGGCCGAAGCGCCTGGGTGGCCCCAGCCCATCACGTGTGCAACGCTCGTGATCTCGGCGGGCGCTCCGCCGACGATTTCGACATCGTCTCCGAGTCACAGCGAGGTCCACGTGCGCCGATTGCTCAGACTTCTCGTCGCGGTCTGTGTCGCCTTGCCGGTCGTCTCACCCCCGCCATCAATCGCTCTGGCGGAGTCCGCAACGATCGACGGCCTCTTCGCGGGCACCGGGCCACTCACGGGCGGCATCGCCACGACGATGACGGTCACCGGCCGCGGAGGCGTGCCCGATTCGGGCGTCGCCGCGGTAGCACTCAACGTCACGGTGACCGAGCCGAGCACTACCGGCTATCTGACCGTATGGCCGACTGGTTCGCCGCAACCCTATGCCTCGAACCTCAATTTCACCGCCGGACGCACGGTCGCCAACTCCGTGCTGACGAAGGTCGGCGAGAACGGCCAGATCTCTCTCTTCCACAACGCCGGCACCACCAACGTGGTGATCGATGTACTCGGTTGGCTGCCGGCGGGCCAGACGTTCACGGGTCTCACGCCGGCTCGCATCGCCGATACCCGAAACAGCCCGACGATCGATGGCCTCTTCATGAACGGCGGCCGGGTCGGGCAGGCACAGTCGATGAGCATCGACGTGGTGGGGCGCGGCGGGGTGCCGCGGATCGGCGCCAGCGCGGTGGCCCTGAACGTCACCGCGACGAACCCGACCGCGCCATCATTCGTCACCGTGTGGCCCTCGGGCGAAACGCGGCCCACCGCGTCGAACCTCAACTTCGTCGCGCGGCAAGAGGTGCCCAACATGGTCATCGCGAAGGTCGGCCAGGACGGTCGCGTCGCCGTGTACAACGACAGGGGCAGCGTCGACGTCGTGGTCGACGTCATCGGGTGGTTCGCCGCCGGCAGCGCCTTCAACGCGCTCACCCCCGTCCGAGTGCTCGACACCCGACAGGCATCTTCTCTCGTCGGCGGTGTCGAAAGAGAGGTGTCGATCGCTGGCCTCGGTGGTGTGCCGTCATCCGGGGTCGGTGGGGTCGCCCTGAATGTCACTGTCACCAATCCCAGCGACCCGTCGTTTCTCACGGTCTGGCCGACGGGCGTCGGCATGCCGACCTCGTCGAACCTCAACTTCGTCGAGGGCCAGACCGTGCCGAACATGGTGATCGTCAAGCTCGGGATTGGAGGAAGGATCTCTCTTTTCAGTCCGACGCCGAGCGCTGACGTGGTGATCGACGTGCTCGGATGGTTCTCCGCCGAGGGTGGTTTCACCGGCATCACCCCCGCACGGCTGATGGACACGCGCGGCACGGTCCCGATCGCTGGAGGTGTCAAGGGCTTGACTCCCGGGACGTCGTGGCAGTGGCAGATCGATGGCGGCCCGATCGACGAGACCGTGCTCGACGCAGTCGGGAACCCGAAGAAGATGTACGACATCGACATGTTCGCCTCCGATGCGTCGACGATTCGACGCCTGCACGCAAAGGGCATCGCGGTGGTGTGTTACATGGAGACAGGGGGTTGGGAGAGTTTTCGTCCCGACGCGAATTCGTATCCGGCGGCCCTGCTCGGCAACCCGCTGAGCGGGTATCCCGACGAACGCCTCGTCGACATCCGACGACTCGACGTGCTGCTGCCGATCATGGCGGCCAGGCTCGACTTGGCGCGCGGCAAGGGATGCGACGGCATCGAACCCGACCTCGATGACACGTACACGTATGACAGCGGGTTTCCGCTGACGATGCAGGATCAACTCGTGTTCAACAAGGCCGTTGCCGACCTCGCCCATGAGCGCGGCATGTCCATCGGCTTGAAGAACGGCGCATCTCCGGGTGGCGTATTCGAGGCGGCGATGGCGGAGTTCGCTGACTGGGCGCTCAACGAGGAGTGCAATCGGTACTCCGAGTGCGGCGGCTACCAAGCCTTCATCGCCAGGAACAAGGCCGTCTTCCAGGTGGAGTACACGGCGTCCGGCACGACACCGGCCGACGTGTGCCCGGCCGACAATGCCGCGAACTACGACGGGATCTTGAAGCGCTCCAGCGAGACGCTGGCGGCACTTCCCCGCATCGCGTGCCGGTTGGACTGAAGGCCGATCAGGTGATTCGAACCGTCACGGCTTGAGTCGCGGTTCCTTCCGCGTTCGTGGCCGTGACGTTCAGCACGAACGTTCCCGCGGTCGTGGTGCGGCCAGTGATGCGCGCAGTGCCGTCGGACCCCGCGGTGAAGGTCAACCCGCTTGGCAAGGCGCCGCTCTTCGACAGCTTCGGAACCGGAAACCCCGTCGTTGTGATGACGAAGTTGAGCGTCGCAGAACGTGCTCCCGTGAACGACGACGGGCTGGTGAAGGCCGGCGCCTGGCGTACCGTCAAGGTGAACGCCTGGGTCACGGTGCCCTGGGTGTTCGTTGCTCTGATCGTCAACGGGTACGTGCCGCCGGTACCCGGCGCGGCATTCCCCGCCAGCGTCGCCGTGCCGTTGCCGTTGTTCGTGAACGCGATTCCCGCGGGAAGCGTTCCGGACAGACTCAGCGTCGGCGTCGGCGTGCCAGTCGCCCGGACCGTGAACGACGATGCGGTGCCCACGGAGAACGTCTTCGTGTTCGCACTCGTGATCGCCAAACCCTGGCCCACCGTCAACACATATGACTGCTGAGCCGATCCGAACGAGTTGCGAGCGGTGATGGTCAGGAAATAGTTGCCGTTCCATCCCGCTGCCGGCGTGCCGCTGATGGTCGCAGTCCCGTCGCTGTTCGCGATGAACGTCACACCGGCCGGTAGCGAGCCGGTCTTGGTGATGGTGGGCACGGGGGTTCCCGACGTGGTGACCCTGAACGAAAAGGCCGTGCCGACGGTCGCCGTCGAGCTTGCGGGACTGGTGAACTTCAGCGGGGCATGCACCGTCAGCGTGAAGGCTTGTGTCGTCGAGCCGGCGGAGTTCGTAGCGGTGAATGTCAACGATGTCGTGCCGGCGACCGTCGGCGTGCCCGAGAGGGTGGCCGTCCCGTTCGCATTGGCCCTGAACGTCACGCCTGACGGAAGGGCGCCGGCGATCGTCAATGTCGGGGTGGGACTGCCCGATGCGGCAACGGTGAAGTTCAACGCCGATCCGACGAGCACTCCGGCCGAGGCCGCGCTGGTGAACGTCGGCAGCGTGCCGACGCGCAACGTCACGGCGACAGTGTCACGGCCGGCGCCGTTGACGGCCGTGACACTGATCGGATAGTCGCCCGCGGTCGTCGGAGTCCCGGTGATGCTGGCACTACCCGTACCGCCGGTGAAGGTCAGGCCTGGCGGCAACGCACCGCTCACCGCGATGTTCGGTGCGGGTTGACCGGCCGCCGAAATCGTGAGCGCCCCCGGTTGGCCGACGGCGAAGTTCGGGGAACCGAGCGTGAGGACGGGGGCTCCGGGCACCACGCCGGTGGTCGACGGTGCAGCGGGCACCCAACCCGACACCTCGCCGCCGTAGGCCTCGAGCGTGGCGCCCGAGACCGACGTGCCGGTGGGTGCGGTGAGTGGCACCGGCGCAGTGCCGGAGTTCCGGATCGTGATCGTGCCGGAGGTGATGGAAGCAGTGGCGCTCGGCGCATCACTCATTCCACTGGCGGCCCATGCGCTCTGTTGGGCGAAGGTCTCGGAGACCTCCGTCAGGGTCAGGTTCTCGAGCGGCGCACTCGGAGCGAAGGCCGCCCGATACATGTTCAGGATCGACCCGATCAGCGGGTAGATGATCCGGTCGCCGCCCATGTTGGACGTGTGCGCGTAGAACGGGCGAGGGTCGTTGCTCAGGATGAACCCGAAGTTGAAGGCGGCGTCGTTGGGGATGATCGTCGACATGAATCCCGCCTCGTCAAGCGGAGCCACACAGGTGGCCACTGCCGGATTGTCCTCGCAGTACCCGCTGCCCCCGTTGGCCCGCGTCGAGTAGAGCCAGTTGAACTCGTCGACCTCCTGCGCGACGGTCGCCGCGTTGTAGTACAGGATCGTCGGGTGACGGGGAGCGGTCATCGTGGTGCCGACCTGACGGGGCGCGGGCTCTCGTGACGCGTCAGCGCCGATCGTTGTCAGCCCTGCCTGACTCACCGCGGCGACGAAGTTGGGGTTGTCGGTCAGTTGTTGTGGTGTCTTGAACAGGCCCGAATGCTCGCCACTGAGGTACTCGGTGGGGTTGATCGGCAATCCGTAGGTGTTGGCGACGGCGATGTTCGCGTTGATCTCGTTGAAGATCTGTTCCTGCGACAACCAGACGATGTTTCCGGACTCGTCGGTCGCGCATCGCCATGGAATGACGGAGAAGTCCTGGACGCACCCTTGATAGAGGTGTTCCAGTCCATGGTTCAGCCACCGGAACGACGCCTTCTTCGCGACCAACGACTGGGTCAGCGGGTCGTCCGGGGCGGCGTAGAAGCCGTTGTACGCGAGGGTCAAGGTGTAGTTGTTCGCCGCCTGCCACTGCTCGGCGTACGTGATGTCCTCGGGCGTCAGTCGGATGCTCGACTCGGGATAGACGCTGGTGCCGTCCGGGTGGCGCGGGCAGTCCTCACCCGGCGTGCAGTTGTGCTCGGGATCCCACAGAGCGACGGCCGAGAAGGCGTCGTCGACATGGAACGTCATGCGATTCCGGTTGTATCCGAGATGCACGCCACGTGTCGCCCAGCCGAGAATGCCGTGGGCGACGGTCTTGAAATGCGGTTGGAAGAAGTTCATCGCGGACGTGATGATCATCTGCTCGACGCCGCCAGAGGCATAGACACCCATCAGGGAGCCAGGTGTGTTCGAATTGGGAATCGGTGCCGACAACATCGTCGTGAACGTCGCGCCGGGGGCATCGGCGGCTCGGACGTCGCCGAGAGTGGAGTGGCGAGATACGAGTAGCTCCCGGGGCCGTAGGGCACGGGACCGTTGAGATATTGGAAGCCGTCGCTCTTCCCCGCGGCGGTGACGGTTGCCGTGGTGCCGGCGATATCACCGGCGACCGATGCGACGTTCAGCCCGACAGCGGGGTTGGCGTAGTTGAAGGCATCCACTTCGCGCACACCGAACTTGGCTTCGAACGCGGCGAACTGCGGCGAGCTCGTCAGATGACAAACCACCGCCGAGATAACTCGGGAGAATCACCGCCTGGAAGAATGCGTGATCACCGCTGGAGAGGAAGGCAGCGGTGACGACCGGTCGCGTCTCGGACCTCATCGGAATGGCCGTGAACGGTATGCCCTCCACCGTCATCTGGCCCTGCAGGGCATCGACCCACGCGGAGTCGTCGTCGATCAGCAGGACGCGAAGATCGATCGTGTGGGAGACCGGCGCAGCCGACGTGGAGGGAACAGCGCCGAGCCCGAGCACGAGCTGCGCGACGACCAGAGTCAGAGCAAGGAGAATGCGAGGGCATCGTCGAGTGTCGACGAGGCGCGCATCAGTAGGCACCCGCAACATGAATAGACCTTCCAACTTCCGCCATCGGCGCACGCCGCGTCGACGTGAGTGCGATGGTACGTACGTCAGCTCGAGCCGCCCACCCTGCACTTTGCCGCAGATGTGGGCCGACACCCTGAAAACAGGCCCCACGTGGGGCGCACGCTGGGAGTCCTCGAGCGAACGTCGCACACGGGCGGTCGGATATTTCTCGGCGTCGCCCGTCGGGTGCTGATGACAAGGCTCGGAGGCTTCGGGTACGCCTGAACGCGGTCGATATTCGTGGGGTGGCGCGTCCGGGTACGCGGGAAAATCCCCGGGAGGAGGGCCGCATCACAGGGGTGCACCGTCCGAAAAACGGGGGCTGCCAAGAGCCGCCTCTTTCCGTATGTTCCATCCCGACCCGGCGATCCGACCGGGATGGCCGGCGACTTGGAATGGGGCGGCACTTGGGCTTGAGCAGTGCACACGACGATGTTGTGATGCCGGCATCCGATGGCAGCCGTGTGCTCGACATCTGCCTCATCACGGAGGGCACGTACCCGTTCCACGATGGGGGAGTGAGCGTCTGGTGCGATCAGCTCGTGCGAGGCATGGCGCCGCACCGGTTTGCCGTCGACGCTGTCACCGCCACGGGCAGCGAGGTCCCATCGTGGGATCTGCCATCCAACGTGCGGTCCGTGCGATCCGTCCCGTTGTGGGGCCCGATACCACCGGTGCGCGCGGGCGAAGAAGCTCGACCGCAGCGTGCGCGACACCATCGGCCAGACCCTGCGATGCATCATGGCGCCGACTGAGACCGGCAACTTCCTGGAGACGCTGCGACAGCTGTTCTTCTACGCCCAGGACGGCAACCTGCGGAGATACCTGCGCAGCGACGACGCGGTCCAGTTGGCACTCTGGGCGCTCGGTCCGCACATCTCCAATGGGCGGACCCTCGACCGCCTCCCGCCCCGTCCGACGGTCGCCGATGCCGTTGCTTCATTGCGCCTGCTCGAGCATCTTCTGCGCCCATTGTCGGTGGCGCCACCCGAAGCGGACATCTGTCACGCAGCCTCGAACGGGTCGGGAGTGCTGCTCGCCATCGCCGCGAAGTGGTCCAACGGAACGCCATTTCTGTTGACGGAGCACGGTCTGTACCTCCGCGAGCGGTACATCGCGTACGGCCCGTTCACGCTTCCGGATCGTCGAGCGCGCGTTCATGCTCGGCTTCTACAAGCAGCTGACCGTCGCTGCGTACCAGATGGCCGACATCATCGCCCCCGGCAGTGAGTACAACAGCCAGTGGGAGCAAGCCAACGGTGCAGATCCCTCCAAGATCCAGCTGATCTACAACGGCATCGATGCCCCGAATTTTGCTTCACTGCCCAGCGAAGCGGAATCGCAGACGATCTCGTGGGTCGGCCGCATCGACCCGCTGAAGGACGTGAAGACGATGCTGCGCGCCTTCGCCCTGGTTCGCAAGGAGCTTCCCGAGGCGAAGCTTCGTCTTTTCGGCGGGACCCCGAAGGGCAACGCCGCGTACATGGACGAATGCCTCGCGCTGCACCGCCAGCTCGGCCTCGGTGAATCGGCGCGCTTCGAGGGCCGGATCCCCTCGATCACCGATGCCTACCAAGCCGGCGACGTCGTCGTTTCCACGAGCATCTCCGAGGGATTTCCGTACTCGGTTCTCGAGGCCATGGCTTGCGGGCGGGCAATGATCGCGACCGACGTGGGGGGAGTGGGCGAAGCGGTGGCCGGCGTCGGCGTGCTCGTACCTCCCCGGAATCCGCGCGCCGTCGCCGACGCGTGCATCGAACTCCTCCGCGATCCCAGCCGGCGCGCCAACCTGGCGAGACAGGGTCGAAGCCGAGTCCGCCGACTGTTCACGCTCGACGTCTGCATCCGCCGCTATGGCGACATCTATGACTCGCTCACGGGCGCCGGCTCGCTCGAGGAGATCTCATCCACCCTCGTCGGCCCTGCGGGGGTCTTCGCGTGACCGCCACGTTCCCGGGCTCGGTGACCGAGCCGCGCCCACACGAGCCCACGGTTCACGAATGGCTCGACTACGTACACGCCAATTGCTCCGCCGGCCGCGACTTCGATGCTGGGGACTCACTGGTCGCCACGGTCTGCGCGTCGGCAGTGGACCCCCTCGAAATCGCAGCGAGCCTCGAAGCCAGTGGTATCAGCAAGCGGGTCGCCGCCGAGCGATACGGCTACGGGAATGTCTTCGCGCTGGCCGACGAGCTCTGGACGAAGGTGGCGTTCCGACCAGGACCCGGCGCTCCCACCAGAAACTTGTGGCGGGCCGGCAATGTCAGGGACCTCGGCCGTGGTGCGCTCTATGCCGCTCCGGCACTGATGCTCCTCGCACTCACACGCTCGGCGGGGCTGCAATTCTCGTGGTGGGTGCTTCCATTGGCAATCACGTGGGGTTGGGCCCTCGGCCAGGTGACGGCCTACTTCGGCTACACCTTCAAGTCACGTCAGAACCAGCGGAGCGAGAAGCTGGTGCTCGGTTGGGTGATGGTCGCGACCGTCATCTCCACCGCCGATGTCGCGGCAGTCGCGATGGTTCTCATCGGCGGCGACGGCACCTCGATCCTTGCTGCGACCGGCGTGACCACCTACATGGTGTCGAGCGCGATCCTCCTCCTGAACGAGCAGGACGGGTTCGCAGCCAAGCTGCTCGCGCCGGGTGCGGCCGTCACGATCGCGGTGCTCGTACTCGGTGACGACTTCTTCTCGCCGGTGTTCGTGTGGCTCTGCATCGGTGGCTCGGCGCTGGCAACGTGGGCGGCCGCCGGCCGATACATGCGTTTGACACCCCTGCGCTCGTTGACCTTCGCCCCCGGCGACTTCGGCACCGCGTTTCATCACCTGGTCCACGGCCTGATGTGTGGCGTCGGGCTGACGCTCGTGGCGATCCTTGGCGGGCAGGAGTTCGCCGACTCGGGAAGCCCCGCCCTGTTCGCACTCCCCATACTCGTCACGTTGGGTGTCATGGAATGGCAGCTGCGCAGCTTTCGCGCCGGGGTCGAGCAACTCCTCTCGAGATTGCTGTCGCTCGATGAGTTCGCTCCAGGGTCGTGGAAACTGTTCCGGCGGGCACTGACGTGTTACGTGCTCTGGGCCGCATTGGCGTCGGATCTGGTGGCGGTCGTCGTGCACCTCGATCACTCCACTCCTCCATACGCCCTGTTGATCGGGCAGGTGGTTCTCGGTGCAGCGTTCTACGTCGACCTGACCCTCGTGTCTCTCTCTCGGCTCGACCTCGTGACGAAGTGCTGGGCGGCGGGGTTCGGTGCCGGATTGGTGTGCTGGGCGCTCATCTCGTCCTTCGCGCACGACATCCCCCGCACCACCGTGCTCTGGGAAGCATCCCTCGCCACCGCCATCGTCACCCTTACATCGCTCCTCGTCGTCGCTCGCGGCGTCGTCTCGTCGTCCATGAGTCACTGACATGACCGATCGCCGAAAGGACCAAGACATGACCACCATCGCCGTCACGGGCTCGGAAGGTTTCATCGCCTCCCACCTCGTGGAGAGGCTCGTGCGGGAGGGCTACCACGTCCGCGCCATGGTCCAGTACAACTCGTTCTCCTCGTTCGGCTGGCTGGAGACCGTCGGGACCGAGATCCTCGATCATGTCGACGTCCGTCTGGGCGATATTCGCGACCATCGCTCGGTCGACGAACTCGCGGAGGGTGCCGACGTCATCTGCCACTTGGCGGCACTGATCGCGATTCCGTACTCGTACCAAGCGCCCGAGTCCTACCTGGCAACCAACGCGGGAGGGACGCTGAACGTGCTCGAAGCGGCCCGCCGGCACGGCACGCGACGTGTGATCCACACGTCGACGAGCGAGGTCTACGGAACGGCGATCAACGTGCCGATCTCCGAGGATCACCGGCTGCAGGGGCAATCCCCGTACTCGGCGTCGAAGATCGCTGCCGACAAGCTCGCCGAGAGTTACCACCTGAGCTTCGACCTGCCGGTCACGACCATCCGGCCCTTCAACACCTACGGACCGCGACAGTCGGCGCGAGCCGTCATCCCCACGACGGTCAGCCAGATCGCCGCGGGCAAGCGGGAAATCCGACTCGGCTCGCAGGATCCGACGCGCGACTTCAACTTCGTCTCCGACACCGTCGCCGCGTTCCTCTCGCTCGTCGAGGCGGACGACGATGTCCTGGGACGCACCTTCAACTGCGGATCGGGCACCGAGATATCGATCGGCGAGCTCGTCTGTCTGATTGGTGAGGTCATGGGCCACGAGGTGACGGTGGCGGTTGATCCACAGCGGATCCGCCCGGAGGGATCCGAAGTCATGCGCCTCGTCTGTGACAACTCGGCACTGAAGGCTGCGTCCTCGTGGAAGCCGGTCGTGACGATCGAGGAAGGCCTCGCGCTCACGGCCGAGTGGTTCTGCGACCCCGCGAACCTGGCTCGCTACAAAGTCGACCAATACAACGTCTGAACACCAATCGTCCGCCACCCCGATATCCGACCCTCGAGCCACGCAGGAGAGACCGATGACCGACCTTAGAGAGAGCCCGATCCACTCGTCGTTCGAAATAGCAGCCGTGAAGCCGAGGCTGGCGCGCGAGGCAGTGATCCTCGCAGGTGGGAAGGGGGTCCGCCTGCGGCCGTACACCACGCTGATCCCCAAGCCGCTCGTACCGATCGGTGACTATTCGATCCTCGAGATCGTTCTGCGGCAGCTGGCTGATCAGGGCTTCACGAAGGCGACGCTGGCGATCGGTCATCTCGGTCAGTTGATCAGGGCGTACGTCGGCGACGGCTCGCAGTGGGGTATCGAGGTCGAGTACATCCATGAGGAGACACCGCTGGGCACGATCGGGCCGGTCGTCGCCGCGCTGCAGGGCAAGCCGGAGCATTTCCTCATCATGAACGGCGACATCCTGACGGACATCGACTACGGCCAGGTGCTCGACGCGCATGTCGAATCGGGTGCTCCGTTGACGGTCGCCACCTACCAACGCGAGCACAAGGTCGATTTCGGTGTGCTCGATCTCGCCGGTCGACATGTGGTCCGGTTCCGCGAGAAACCCACGTACACCTATTCCGTCAGCATGGGTGTCTACGCGGTCTCGACCAAGACGCTTCGTCAGTACATGGCCGGTTTGCCGTTCGGATTCGACGATCTCATCCTCGATCTGCTGTCGCGCGGCGAAGAGCCAGCCAGCTACCCGTTCAACGGGTTCTGGCTCGACATCGGACGTCCCGACGACTACGACCGAGCCAACAACGAGTTCTCCTCGTTGAAGCCGATCCTCCTGCCTGGTCGATGATGTCCCCCGCGTCATCGTGCTCGGAGCCGGCGGCTTCATGGGGCAGGCGGTCTGGCGCGTCCTCGCCCAGGATCCCGACTGCAACCACATCGCCGTGCACTTCCGACGTCCTCCGGAACCCGCGATGCTGACACACAGAGCCGACACGTGGAGCGCGCTGGATCTCGTCGACGCCACCGCGGCCGGGATCATCGATCTGATCGAGCAGTCAGAGGCGGACGTGGTGGTCAACTGCACCGGCGCGACGCATGGGTCCCTCGACGAGTTGCGGTCCGCCAACGTCGAGGTCGTCGGCAAGGTCGAGCGCGGCGCTCGCCACTCTCAGCCATGTGCACCTCATCCAGCTCGGCTCGGCCGCCGAGTACGGCGCGCACCGCACCGGCGAAGCCATCACTGAAACCACACCAGCGAGGCCGGTCAGCGACTACGGCGTCACCAAGCTCGAAGCAACCAGGCAACTGCTCGCGGCGGGCTGCGCTGGGCGGCTCACCGCCACGGTGTTGCGAGTGTTCAACCCGCTCGGTCGAGGATCGGCGCCGAGCACGCTCCCAGGACGCGCCGCGCGGGAGCTCGACGCGGCCATCCGACGCGGCGACGACAGCATCACCCTCGGCAGCCTCGACTCATGGCGCGATTACATCGACGCGCGCGACGTCGGCGGCGCGGTTGCGGCTGCCATGCACACCGTTCCGGACGGGGCAACCGTACTGAACGTCGGTCGTGGCGAGGCGGTGCACACCCGCGATCTCGTCGAGAGCTTGGCGGCGATCGCAGGGTTCGAGGGACGGATCATCGAGTCGAACGACGGCTCGTCGCGCTCGTCACCCGTCCCGTGGCAGCGGGCCGACATCAGCACTACGTCTTCGTGGCTCCAATGGTCGCCACGTCACAGCATCGACGCATCCCTCCAAGACCTCTGGTCCGGTGTTCGCGAAGGAGTTTCCGCATGAAATCCAAATTGTTCAACCGAGCGAGCCGCGTCGCGGCAGGTGTCGCCCTGGCGTCATCGGCGCTCGTGGTCGGCGGCGGTGTGCCGCCAAGCCAGGCCGCCATGCTCGGGCAGGACATCGCGCAGAAGGTGGCGGTTCCTGCGTACATCAACCCACTCCTCGATCCGAACGCATGGGCGCAGCTCGCCACCTCTTCGCCCGCGGCAATGGGGTTCGCGGTGGCCAACGTCATCAACGGTCCGGACTACACGCCGTTCGACGAGTGGTCACAGGTCATCGGGTCCGTCAGCGCCAGCGGTGTCAAGGTGATCGGCTACGTCGACACCGGGTACCTGGGCACCACCGGCCAGCGCACGCGGCTCGGCTCGACCGACCCGGTCGATTGGATGAGTCAGATCCAGCACGACATCGACGCCTGGTACCGGTTCTACGGGTCGAGCCTCAGCGGCATCTTCTTCGACCAGACGCAGAACGCGTGTGGACCGACCCAGGGTTCGAACGCATGGGCGGACCTGTACCAGCGGCTGAGTGACGACGTCGAACGACTCCACCCCGGTTCTGTCACGGTCCTCAATCCGGGCATCGCCGTGCCGCAGTGCTACGAGACCGCGGGCGATGTGATCGTGACGTTCGAAGGGAGCTACGCGAGCTACGTCGGCGACCCGTCCGCGGCGAACCCCTACACGCCATTGTCGTGGACGCCGGTCGACCCGATGAAGATCTGGCACATCGTCTACGACGCCCCCGATGTGGCGACGATGACGAACACGATCGCGCTGAGCGAGACCAGGCGCGCCGGCTACATCTACGTCACCGACGATGTCATGGCGAACCCCTACGACACGCTGCCGCCACTGGACTATTGGGCAGCTGAACTGGGCGCAGTGCTCACGTTGCCGGACGTCGGGAGGCTGCCGAACCCGCCGGCCAGCCTCGACACCGTCGAGGTCTGGGCGACGAGCGTGGCCCTGGACTGGGTGGGTTCACGCAGGGTGCCAGCGGTGGCGTATGACATCTATCGCGACGGCGTACTGGTCGACTCGGTACCCGCTACCAGCACGACCTACACCGCGGTCGACCTCGCACCGCTCACCACGTACGTCTTCACGGTCGTGGCACGCGACGCATTCGGCCGGGTGAGCAGACCGAGCAACGTGCTGACCGTGGACACGGATGAGACGTTCGGCGATCCTCGCCGGCCGCCCGCCCCCTTCGCGGCCGCGGACACCACGTACACGAGCACACGTCTCATGTGGCAGCCGGCCGTGGAGCGCGACCGCGTGGTTCGGCCGGATGTCGTTGCCTACGTCGTGCAGCAGAACGGACGCGAGGTCCTGCGCCTGCCGGGTTGGGCGACGAGCGTCACTGTGGGCGCCCTCGCACCCGGCTCGACCTACGCGTTCTCCGTCTACAGCATCGATGCATCGGGAGACCGCACCGCCGATTCGGAAACGATCCAGGTGACCACCCAGGTGCTGTCGAACGGCGGGACGATCGGAGCGACGGACATAGTCGAGTCACCTGAGCGATTCGTGTACAGCGCCGACTTCCTGGTCCCGGTCGCGTTCCGCAGGGTGTTCATCGCAACGGCGAATCCGGCCAACCCCTGTTGGTCGACGGGCAGCACTCCGCAGATCTGTGCGGACTATGTCATCGAGAACGAGCGACTGCTGCGCTACACCGGCACTGGCTTCGACTGGGATTGGGCACTCGTGTCCGACGTGCCCCCCGCGGTCGCCGGCACCGTGTACAGCTGGGCGATCTCGCCTGCGGACATCGGTTCCCCCGTCACTGCGGTCGCTGTCTTCAATGCCAATGGATATGCGCCGAATTCGTACTGCGGCGTCAACTTCGTGTGCACGACGTCGGGGCCACCACTTCCCTACGAATACTGAACTGGAGGCGACCATGATGAACGACGACGACCGAACACCCACAGGTTCCGACGGCCCGAAGGCGGCCGTCTTGGTCCTCTGCGCCGTTGTCCTCGCGTTCGTGCCGGTCTATCTCTGGGCCACGGCATCCGGCGACGAGCCGGCCGGTGCAGCTTCGAGTACGAACGTCACGGCTCCGGTGCTGCGCGACAGTACGACGATTTCCAGCACGCCCATCACCACGGACAGCCCGGCCACGACCGTCGAGCCGCGAGCGACGGTCGTCACCACCATCGACGTGCCCCCCACGGAGGCCGCGGCGACCCAGCCATCCACGACCATCCAGCCATCCACGACCACCACCGTCCCGGTCGTGGACACCACCAGCCCGACAACGTCGGAGGGAAGCGTTGTGATCCCGCCTGACGTCACGTCCCCCGGCTATCCGACGAGTCCGGACGGGACCCCGCTGCCGCTCGTCGTGATCTTCGATACGGAGACCGTGACGATCACCGGGCAGGTCCCCTCACAGGCAGCGAAGGATCGACTCAGCGCACTCGCGTTGGCGAACAGCCAATTTCCCGACGTCGATGTGATCGACAACATGGTGATCAATCCCGCCGTGCCGATCTCGGTCGGCGTGCGCGTCATCGAGCTCAACTCCGCTCGCTTTCCCGAGGGCAGCTCGGAGATCCTGCCCGATCACGCTCGCGAGCTCGATCGGGTGGTCACGATCATGCAGGCGCTGCCGAACATCTCCGTGGTCGTGATCGGGCACGCCGACCAGCGCGGCGACGAGCTCACGAACTTCGCCATCTCCGACGAGCGAGCTCGGGCCGTCGTCAACTACTTGCTCTTTCTGGGCATCTCACCGATGAGACTTTCGTCGCGGGCGGCCGGTGAATTCGACCTGCTGACGATCGGCGACGACGACGCGGCTCTCGCCCTGAACCGCCGCACCGAGTTCATCTTCTACGGACTGCTCATCGAATGAGGAGACCGTCCACCCCGCCGCCGATCTGCATCGATCGACGGCGGGGCCTGGGCCACACTCGCTGTCCTTTCGCTTCGGTCAACGCGTCGTCACGCCGTCGTCGTACGTGCGGACGACGTCGTGTCGTTTGCGGCCCGCGAGGCCTGCCAGACCGACGAGGCCGAGCAACCCGAGCAGACCCCAGTCATCGAATCCGCTTTCGTCGTTCTCGTCCAACGGGTTGTCGACGGCCTCGACGTCGTTGGGATCAGCGGGCGGTGTCGTCGCCAACACAGCCGAAACTGGTACGACGGTGAGCGCCGCCGCAATGGCGGTCGCGGTGATTGTCTTGCGCATGGTTGTTCCCCTTTGTTTTCATCCGACACGGTTGTCGGTGGGCGCAACCGCTACCCGCTCTGTCCGGGCACAAACGCCCCGGGCTCGCCCCGGAGTCGAAGCGAACTGGAGGGAGCAACGCGGAGATCGCCGCGTCGGGACGACTGTCACGACACACGCGAACCGTGCGACCTGGGTGTATGCGCCAAGCGGAGTCGAAGGACCTGTTCGCTGGGGATCGCCCGACGAGCATTGTGACGACGCTGAGTGGTGACGAAATCACCCTTTCAGGTGACACGCTTCGTGAGCAGGTGGTGCATTTCGATCCACCGAGTGAACGCAACCGCGGCCGCGACCGGTGTCATCGTCTCGCCGGTTCGCGAGCGGCGCAAGCGCTCAGCACGCATTCAGTCGCAGCTCACCACCACCTGCCCATTGCACGATGAGCAGCGTGGCATCGTCTTGGAGCTTGCCGTGTTGGTGCCGCAAGATCGACTGCATGATGTGACGAAGCGTCTCGGGTGCTGGGAGTCGGTCCGCGGCGCATCGTTCGATCACGTCGATGAAGCGGTCCATGCCGAAGAAGTTGCGCTCTTCGTCTCGGGCTTCGGGGATTCCGTCGGTGTACAGCACGATCCAGTCGCCCGGCTCGAGCTGTTCTGCAGCATGTGTCTTGGGCGGCCCTGAGAATCCGAGGAGCGTGCGCCGCCCCGCGTCCAACGATCGAACGACCTTGCCGGCGCGAAGCAACAGAGGTGCGGGATGCCCGGCGTTCATGTAATGGAAGACGCCACTGCTCAGCTCGAGCTGACCAAACACTCCTGTCGCGTACGAGTGCGACCCGAAGTCCATGAGTGTTTCATCAACCAAATCCATTGCGGCTTGGAGCGAGAGTTGCCGTCGACGACTGTTCCGATATGCGGCCAGCGTGAGCGCACCGATGATTCCGGACTGGACGTCGTGCCCCGTCGCGTCCACGACGGCGACATCGGCGAGGTCATGCGAGATCGCGTAATCGAAGACGTCCCCCGCGACCGAATGCGCCGGTTCGAGCAGGCCCGAGATGACCACACCATCGGCCGCCACGGTCAACGGTGGAAGCAATGACCAGATCAGTTCGGAGGCGACGGTTCGGTCTTGAGCAGTTCGAACGCGGTGAAACTCGTCGCCGTACGGGCTCTTGCTGGCAATGATGTGGCCGGCGAGATGGGCCAACCAGCGGATGTGGTCTCGTGTCGGGCCGTCGTCGATCGCCGTGCCGACTGGCAACCCGACGTGGAGAACTCCGAGGCGTTCCACGCCGTCGACGATGGGAACCCAGAGGTGTTCGCGGCCGCCACTCGAACGCCCGGGCAGCACCTCGACCAACCGAAAGGAACGGCCAGCGACCGTGCTGTCGACGTTCTGGGCCCGCCGGGGGCTGGCCGAGGTCGTGGGACTCAGTGGAACCAGGCGGCGCTGTGGGTAGTCGACAAGGTATGTGCTCGCGGTCATGGCAACTTCCGCGGCCCCGGCGCCGATGATCGCCGCGATCTGATCGGGAACTGCAAGGTGCGAACGGTCCAGGAGCTCTGTCATCATCCGAAGCGCTGGAGGGCTTCCATCCTGCCCTTCCATCGCGGTCGAGACTATGGGTTCCATCCGGTGAGCCTTTCCACAGGAAACGTCGGTCAGACACGATCGGGGCCGTCGTCGCGCGCGCGATCGGATTTCGTCTTCGAGTGAGATGATGCTCGCTCCGTATTGGAGCGAGCACCTCCCCAATTGTCGTGTGTCAGCCAGCGTCGACGGAAGTCGCTTCGATCGACTCAGGTGCATCAGGGCCCTTGTGGCTCACCTCGATCCTCCGCGGCTTGGCCTTCTCGGACACCGGGATGCGGACGGTCAGTACACCGTCGTGCAGATCGGCTTCGAGATGCTCCAAGTCAAGTCCATCACCAAGTTCGATCTGTCGGCGGAAGCTGCCTTGGTATCGCTCACCGAAGTACGACTGATCGCCCTCCTGCCGCTGCCAGCGGCGCTCCACGGCGATCGTCAGAACGTTGCGTTCCACCGTCATTTCGAGACTCTCCGCCTTCACGCCCGGCAAGTCGATATGGACCCACACGTCACTTCCACGACGGAACGCATCAATCGGCATCACACCGGAGCCGCTCGCGGACCTAGCCGACATTCGGCTGAAGAGGGTGTCGAGGTCACGAAACGGGTCGCTCTGAATCATCATCTCAACTCTCCTTTGTCTCTGTTCTCGTAGTGGTTCCGTTCCCACTACTCACTCAACATAATAACCATCGGCACAGCTTCGCTCAAGACCCAATTGTGTTCACCCATCGAACCGACGCATCGATGGCGTGAAGTGATTATGTTGACATGAATTTGATGTGGTGTCATCATCGACGTATGGCACAGAGGGACGGTCGCGTCGTCCAGCCGGCGGCCTGGGCGTCGACCGCAGAACGAAAGGAGCACATGAAATGTTGACGCTGACCGTGCGACCCCCGACCGGGTTCGTGGGCAGCTTCCAGTCCACTGCGGCGCCTGGGCCTGTGTGGCGTCCACCCGATGGGTCGAGCGTGCCGACGCGATCACGAACGAGCGTCTTGCAGAAGTTGGTCGGCGCCGACAGCGCACGTTTTCCGTACGTCCCGCGGCGACGCTCCGGTCGGTAGAACATCCGCAGCGATGTCCGAGTCGCCTGCTCCTCCCAACAGCCTCGACGTCCTGGCAGGCGAGGTACGTGCAGAACGTCGGACTGCCTTGCATGCGCTGCACGTTGTCGAATATGCACTCGTTGCACCCGCTCCACTTCGGCATCGCACCTGGCTGCACCGAGTGACTTTGGCTGTCGATGCTCTGCATCATGCGCTGCATTCGCAGCTCCCCGGCGTCGACGGTCCCGTTCGCCTACTCGACGAGATCGCACTCTCCCATCCCGCCTTCATCCCTCGGATCCAAGGCCTTCGCCAGGAGTTGCTCGACCTCACGATCGTGGTCGCGTCCCTGAGGGAACAGCTCGAGGCCGACCCGACCATCGAAATCAGCCCGGCCGATGTCCGCCGACGGCTCGGTACGGTCGCGACGCGATTCCGCGAGCACCAAGCCCGAGAAGCTGACCTCGTTTACGAGGCGACCGGACGAGAACTCGACGAATGGTGAGCACCGGCGCCCGACGCACGTGAATCACCCGTTCGGAGAGCTTTCTCACCCGTCCCCGATGTGGCCCTCGACTCGGATGTCCGTAGCGTGCTGTCAGGGCGGACGTCCAGTTTGGAAGGTCCGTGACACAGATGAATCCCGCTTGGAAAGCGCACCGCCGGAACGCGAAACGCAGATCCCGTCACGTGCCAGCCGACACCACGATGTGGGCATCGGCACACGAAGAACCGCCCGCAAGTGTGACGATCACGTGGGCCATCGACGTGAATGACACCACGATCATCGATCTGGCCGGCGACATATGCACCGAGGCTGTGCAGCGGATCCGCAGGCTCTTCTCAGACGTCGCTGATACTTCAGCGGGCAACGTGGCCATCGATGCATCAGATGTCACGTTCATCGGCAGTCGGGGCCTCTCACTGTTGCTCGGGACCCAACGTCGACTGGCCGAGCGCGGACTGCGCTGTCGAGTTGTCGGTCCCTCGAGCGCCATGCGGCGCGTGCTCGAAGTCGCCCAGGTCGACGATCGCCTGTGCAAAGGCTTCAGCCGCGCTTGGCCACCATCTGCGTCACGGCGTTCACGACCAGGATCGGCTGGTCCTTCGCCAACACGGACACCGCAGCCGGCCTGACCATCGCTCGCGCGTCGGCTGTGGAGCCCAGAGCGAGAATCGAACTCGCGACCTACGCATTACGAATGCGTTGCTCTACCGACTGAGCTATCTGGGCGCGCTCGTGGCGCAGGCAGCGATGTTATCGGGCGGCCCCCGGCGCCACGCCCTGCGATCGACACGCCGCTTTGATCGAGGCGGGCCCCGGGGAGCGACGACGAGAACTGCTCGTCTCACGCCGTTCACAATGCGGACACCCTGGCGGAATCGGCTCGTCTTACGGTCGAGTCCATGGATACATCGAGGCGCACAACGCTGGATGCAGTGCTGTATACAGCCGACGAATCGGCGCCCTCGCGGAGCGAGGCGACCCACCGCGTCCTCAAGCGTCGCCTGCTCCTCGGCGAGTTCGCCTTCGGGCACCGGCTCGGCGAAGAGCGGTTGGCCGCGATGCTCGACGTGTCACGGACCCCCGTCCGGGAAGCGCTCGCCCGACTTCACGCCGAAGGGCTGGTGCAGCGGCATCCCGAGGGCGGGTTCGAGCCGGCGTTCCCCGACATGGACCGCATCGCCGAGCTCTACGAGGTGCGCAAGTCGCTCGAGCTCACGGCGGTGCGGCGCATCGTCGGTGCCGAGGCTGTCGGTGCCGAGACGCCATCGGTGGAGAGCCGGTCGGTGGAGAGGCCGTCGGCGTGACGCACGATCGTGCGGCGCTGCTCGACCTGCGCCACGACTGGGAAGCGCTCGAGGAGGATCCCGGCCGAGCACGCCGACCCCGAGTTCGTGCTGGTCGACGAGGACTTCCACATCCGGTTGGCGATGTCGAGCGGCAATACGGCCCTCGCGGAGGTGTTGGCCACCGTGAACGAGCGGATCCGCATCGTCCGGGTCCACGACTTCCTCACCGAGGAACGCATCCTGGCGACGGTCGAGGAACACCTCGGGATCATCGACGGCCTGCTCGACGGAACCGTCGAAACGGCCGCCGAACGGCTCGAAGTGCACATCGACGAATCGGCCCGCGTGGCGTCCGGCCGGGCGATGACCGCCATGGTCCGCATGCTCGCCGGCCGGGCGAGGAGTGCGCTCGATGGATGACCTGACCGTCCCTGTCCTGAACGGCCATGAACGGCCAGTCATGAACGGCCCGCTGTTGAGCGCCCGCGGCATCACGCAGCGCTTCGGATCACTCACCGCCAACGACCACGTCGACCTCGACCTGTTCGCCGGCGAGGTGCACGCCCTGCTGGGCGAGAACGGTGCCGGCAAGAGCACCCTGATGAAGGTCCTGTACGGGGTCAATCATCCCGACGAGGGCGAGATCCGGATCGACGGCGAGGTCGTGCGGATCGATTCACCCAACGACGCCCGCAAGTTCGGCATCGGCATGGTGTTCCAGGACCTGCGCCTCGTCCCGGCCTTCACCGTGCTGGAGAACATCGAGCTGTCGACGGGCACCGGCCGCATGCGCCCCGGTGCAGCGCGGGCACGCGTGGTCGAAGCGGCCGAACGTCTCGGCCTGCACGTCGATCCCGACGCACTCGTGCGCAACCTGAGCCTCTCGCAGCGCCAGATCGTCGAGCTCGTCCGGGTGCTGATCTCCGAGTCGCGGATCGTCATCCTCGACGAGCCCACGAGTGCGCTCGCGCCGCAGGAGGTCGAGGCGTTGCTCGGCGTGATCGACCGCCTCCGCCAGGATGGCCTCGCGGTCGTGATCATCACGCACAAGCTCCGCGAGACCAGGGCGATCGCCGACCGGGTCACCGTGCTGCGCGGCGGGAAGATGGTGGTCAGCGGCGACCACCCCTCGACGATGACCGACGAGGAACTGGTGGAGCGGATGGTCGGCAAGAGCGTGCCGCCGCTGCCCGCCGAGCGCGAGCCCGTCGGGAACCAGCCGGCACTCGTGGTCAACGGCGTCTCGGTGCGCAGCACCGGCGGCGGGCTCGCCGTGAAGAACGCGGTCTTCGAGGTCCGCTCGGGCGAGATCCTCGGCGTGGCGGGTGTGTCGGGGAACGGGCAGACGGAGCTGCTCGAAGCGGTGCTCGGTCTGCGGCCCGTCGTCGAGGGCGAGATCCACATCGCCGGCGAGGACATGAACCGCGGCCGACCGGACGTGGCCCTGCGGGCCGGTGCGATCGAGGTGCCCGAGGATCCGGTCGGCGACGCCGTCGTTCCCGGCCTCAGCGTGCTCCAGCATCTCGTCCTCGACGGCCGCCCACTGCCCCGCCGCGGCCTCGGAGTCGACTGGCCGGAGGTGCGCCGCGAGTACGCCGACGACCCCGTCGGCACGCGACTGTCGATGGCCGCCCTCGACCGCCGGGTCGACTCGCTGTCGGGCGGCAACGTGCAGCGGGTGATGCTCACCAGGGCGTTCACGGCCAACGGTGTCTCGCTGCTCGTCGTGGCCTACCCGAGCCGTGGTCTCGACGTCGCCTCGGTGCGCGAGACCCAGCAGTTGCTGCTCGAACGTCGCGCCGCTGGGCGTGGGCGTCTTGATGGTGTCCGAGGATCTCGACGAATTGATGATGGTCGCCGACCGCATCCTCGTCCTCCACGACGGGCACGTCGCGGGAATCGTCCAGGCCGAGTGGGGCCGACCGTCAACAGATCGGCCGGTTGATGCTCGAGGGATCGCACGATGAGGAGGCTGCCGCATGACCGCCGTACCCGACGCCACCGTCGAACAGGACGTCGATCGCCAGTCCGCTGACGATCGACCCGGCACCGTCACCGAGCCGCAGGTCGGCGCCCCCGCGCCGGATCGGCGGACGGAGCCGCCCTCACATCGGGTCGGTCGCGGGCGTCGTCCGCTGGACCGTCGCCCTCGGCGGCGCCGTGCTCATCTACGCCGCCTTCCTGGCCGTCAACGGTGCCGACCCCGTCGAGGCGCTCCGGGCCATGTGGGATTCCGCGTTCGGCGACTCGACCGGCATCGGCGAGACGCTCATCCGCACCGCACCGCTGCTGTTGGGAGCACTCGCGGTGGTGGTACCCGCCCGGGCCGGCCTGTTCAACATCGGCGGCCAGGGCCAGATGGTGATGGGTGCGATCGGTGCCGTCGGCATGTCGTTCTCCCTCGACGGGAGTCTGCCGCAGGTGCCCACCCTGGTGCTGCTCGGGTTGGCGGGCGCCGTGGCCGGCGCCGCCTGGTCGGCGATCCCCGCCGTGCTCCGGCTGACGACCAGTGCGAACGAAGCCATCACGTCGCTGCTCCTGAACTACGTCGCCGGCCTCGTGCTCAGCTGGTTGGTGTTCGAGCGCTGGAAGGATCCTGCGTCGTTGGGTCAGGCCTTCTCCGAAGAACTCGACTCGCACAGCCGGCTGCCGATCCTGTGGGGTGAGCGGGTGCACGCCGGCATCCTCCTGGCGGTCGTCGCGGCGTTCGTGATCTGGTGGTTGTTGCGTTCGACCACCTGGGGGTTCCGGTTGGGCGTGCTCGGCGGCAACCCCGAGGCGGCACGTCGGGCCGGCTTCCGGGTCGACGGCCTGGCCGTCGGGGCGATGCTCGTCGGCGGTGCCTCGCCGGGGTGGCCGGCATGGTGGAGGTCACGGGCGTCGAGGCCCGGCTCCGCCCCGACATGTTGGCCGGCTACGGCTACATCGCGTTCCTCGCGTCCTGGCTCGCCCGCCACGATCCGTTGAAGGCGATCGTGTCGTCGATCGCGCTCGCCGCCATCTTCGTCGGCGGCTTCGGTCTGAAGATCAGTGCCGGGCTCTCGGGTGCCGCGGTGAACGTGCTGATGGCACTCGTCCTGCTCGCCGTGCTCGGGTTCGCCCAGCGGAAGGAAGTCTGATGCTCGAAGCAGTCCTCACGGGTGCCGTCGCCGGCGGTACGTCGATCCTCTTCCCGGTCGTGGGCGAGACGTTCACCGAGCGCGCCGGGGTGATCAACCTCGGAACCGAGGGGTCGATCCTGGCCGGCGCGCTCACCGCCTACATCGTCGGCATCGAGTCGGGCAGCGTCTGGCTCGGCGCGTTCGCCGGTGCCGCCGCCGGCGCCGCTGCTCGCGCTCGTCCACGCGTTCATGGTGCTGACCCGTGGTGCCAACCAGATCGCCACCGGGCTCGTCGTCACCTTCCTGGGAATCGGCCTCACCGCGCTGTTCGGGCAGGACTACGTCGGTCAGGGCGTGAACGCCTTCGCCGCCGTGCCGATCCCGGTGTTGTCGGACATCCCGTTCATCGGCCCGATCCTGTTCGACCACGACCCGCTGACCTATATCGCGATCATCTCCGGCCCGCTGGCGTGGCTCGTGCTGTTCCGCACCCGGTTCGGCCTCATGGTGCGTGCCGCCGGTGAACGCCCGGAAGTCCTCGTCGCCTACGGCATGTCGGCCACTCAGATCCGCTACCTCGCCACCGTGCTCGGCGGGTCGCTCGCCGGCCTCGGCGGCGCCCAGTTGTCGACCGCATTCACGTTGAACTGGTCGGAGAACATGACGGTGGGCCGTGGCTTCGTGGCGGTGTCGCTCGTGATCTTCGCCGCCTGGGACCCGCAGAAGGCGATCATCGGCGCCTACCTCTTCAGCGGCGCGATCGCCCTCCAGCTGCAACTCCAGGCCCGTGGCACCGACATCTCCCAGTACCTGCTCCAGGCCGTGCCCTACCTGACGGTCATCGTGATCGTCGCCGCCCTCAGCCGCCGTCGGGCCAACGACGCACCCGAGTCGCTCAGCCGGGTCTTCTAGCCGGGTCCGCCCGGCCACCCCCACCGCCGAACAATCCGTGAACGCGCGGAACGAACCCCGAATGCCAACCCCCGATGCCAAACCCCTGATGCCAAACCCCTGATGGAGGAGAACCATGATCACCCGACGTACACCGAGCCGCCGTGGTCCCGGCCCTGCTCGCACTGGCCCTGGTGGCCGCTGCGTGCGGCTCCGACGACGACGCAGACAGTGACGCCAGTGCACCCGCCGATTCCGCCGCCACCGATTCTGCTGCGACCGAGGGCACCGGCGCCGACGGCCGCCCCGGTCAGCACCGGCGACGTCGACACGGTCGGCTTCATCTTCGTCGGGCCGAAGGACGACTTCGGATACAACCAGGCCGCGTACGCCGGGAGTGAAGCCGTCAAGTCGGCGTTCACCGACCTCACGGTGCTGCAGGCCGAGAACGTGCCCGAGACCGCTGAGTCCGAAGCGGTGATGCAGGACATGATCGACAAGGGAGCCGATCTGATCTTCGCCACGAGCTTCGGCCACCTCGAATTCGCCGAGAACCTCGCTGCGGAGAATCCCGAGGTCGTGTTCGTCCACCAGGGCGGCCTCGAGTCCAGCGGGAGTCGACAACATGGGGACCTACTTCGGCACCGTGTACGAACCGGTCTACACGGCAGGCATCGCCGCCGGTCAGGTCAGCGAGTCCGGCACGCTCGGCTACGTCTACGCCTTCCCGATCCCGCAGACATTGGCGAACATCAATGCCTTCACGCTCGGCGCGCAGTCGGTGAATCCCGACATCGAGACGATCGCCGTGGCGACGGGCAGTTGGTGTGATCCGGCGCAGCAGGCCCAAGCCGCACAGACCCTGATCGATCAGGGCGCCGACGTCATCACGCAGCACCAGGACTGCACGAAGACGATCGTCGAGACGGCCGAGGCCGCCGGCGTGAACTCCGTCGGCTATCACGCCGATGCGTCCGCGCTCGCCCCCAACGGCTGGATCACCGGCTCGGAATGGGACTGGACGGCCCTGTACACCGACATCGTGCAGACGGTGATCGACGGCAAGTTCGCCGACAGCCCGTACAACGGTGACTACCGCGTCGGGCTGCAGACCGGCGCCAACCCCTTCATCCAGTCGGCCTTCGGGTCGATGGTCACGCCCGAAACGATCGAACTCGATCGACGCCGCCAAGGAGTCGTTCATGGCCGGCGGCTCACCCTTCACGGGCCCGGTCGTCAACCAGGACGGCGACACCGTGTGGGCAGAGGGCGAGACACCGACTTATGCCGACATCGAGCAGATGGACTTCTTCGTCAACGGGCGTCATCGGCTCGACGGGCTGACCGACATCTCCACAACCTCGCCGACATGTGTCCGCATCCTGACTCCGATGACCGCCCCGACGTCGTGCTCGTGCACGGCGTCGGGGTCGGACCCGAGTCGTTCGCGGTCACCCAGGCAGCGCTCCGCGCGGCCGGTCGGCGGGTTCACGGCGTCGTTCGCCCTGGATACGGGCGGGGCGAACACGCCATGGATCTCGACGAACAAGTCGACCTCGTCCTCGATGGTCGCGGTCGACCTGCCACGCTTCGTCGATCCGTCGCGGAACGGGCCGGCCGGCGGCATGGGTCGGGGTCAGTGGCGGTGCCACGCTCGGCGTGATCGCTGCCACTCCGACGCCCGGCTGGCATCTCGGTGGCAATCCTGCACGAACCGCTCGTCGGCTCGGCCGCCCCCGAACTCCATGCCGTGATCCGCTGCCGGTGCAGAGCGGCTCGCTGCCGATCGACGAGATGTTGCCGACGGACGTCGTGGACGTGCCGTCGAGTACATGATCGGCCTCGTCGGTCCCGAGGGCTGGGAGATGCTCGGTCCCGACGGCCGTGCCGCGGTCGAGGCCAGAGCCGCACTGATCGCGTGCGAGGTGCCGCAGTTCGCCTGCTTCGAGCCGGGTCCGGTCTCGTCCGACGGTGCGGTACGGGTCGTGATCACCGTCGGCGAGCGGTCGCCGGCCGTGCGCCACGACGCGGCACAGCGGGCCGCCGATCTGCTGCATGGCTCGGTCCACGTGATCGCCGGCGTCGGCCATCTTCCCCAGGTGGAGGCACCCACCGAATTCGCAGAACTCATCGAGGCGCTCACTGACTTGACAGGCCATCGACGACAGGCCATCGACGACCAGGCCGTGGACGAACAGGCCGTGGTGAGCGAGCGGCCGCCGTCACCGAGCGGACCTCGCGTCCGTCGGCGGCACCACGCCCTATCCCTGGCCCTACGACGGCGCGCTGACCCCTGAGCGAACGGCGCTGATCGTCGCTGGGTGGAACGACGAGTGGTGGGCGCGCTGTCACGACCCGGCACTCGTGGTCGACCTCGATCCGGCGGCTCGCCGAATCGGTCGACACGGTGATCACGATCGACCACGGCGGCCCGGCGAGGTCCCGCTGTTCGTTCGATCCGCCGGCCGTCACGGTCCCTCCGATCGCGGGATCGAGCGTGGTCGCCGCGGCCGGCATCGATGCGTTCTTCGGCAGCCCGCTCGATCCGGTGTTGCGCTCGCTGGGCACGGATCTCCTGCTGCTCGTCGGGCTCGGGCTGGAGACCACCGTCCACTCCACGATGCGCAGCGCCAACGACCGCGGTTACGAGTGCCTGCTCGTCGTCGACGCCTGCGCGCCACTCGATCCCGATGCCGTGCCGAACGCCGTCTCGATGGTCGAGATGTCGGGCGGCATCTTCGGCGCCGTCGGACTCACCGATCCCGTCCTCGCCGCGCTGACGCGCGCCCTGAACAACGTCCACCATCCACCGGAAGGAACCACCGTGACCGTCACCGACACGCCCCAGCACCGCACCCGCAGGCACCAAACCGCTGACCGCTGCCTCGACGGGCTATGCCGGCGATCGAAGCCGACCCGTACACGTGGCCGTACGACGGCGTGATCGATCCGAGCCGCACCGCACTGATCAACATCGACTGGCAGACCGACTTCTGCGGCCCGGGCGGCTATGTGGACGCGATGGGTTACGACCTCAACCTCACCCGGGCGGGGCTCGAGCCGACGGCACGCGTGCTCGAGGCGGCGCGCGCGGTCGGCATGCTGGTGATCCACACGCGAGAAGGCCACGAGCCCGATCTCTCCGACCTTCCTCCCGAACAAGCTCTGGCGTTCGCGGCGCATCGGTGCAGGGATCGGCGACGCCGGCCCGTGCGGTCGCATCCTCGTGCGTGGCGAGCCGGGCTGGGACATCGTGCCCGAGGTGGCCCCGATCGCCGGTGAACCGATCATCGACAAGCCGGGCAAGGGCGCGTTCTACGCCACGCAACTCGACCTCGTGCTGCGAACGGCGAGCATCACGCACATCATCCTGACCGGCATCACGACCGACGTGTGCGTCCACACCACCATGCGCGAGGCCAACGACCGGGGCTATGAATGCCTGCTGCTCAGTGACTGCACGGGCGCCACCGACCCGGGCAACTACCGGGCGGCACTGAAGATGGTGACGATGCAAGGGGGTGTGTTCGGCGCGGTCGCCCATTCCTCGGCTCTGCTCGCGTCGCTCGGCGTGTGAGCGACGACATTCCGTACACGGTCACCGGGCTGCTCGACGGCTATCGCGCCGGCGAGTTCTCGGTGCGGGAGGTGATCGAGTCGACGCTCGCCCGCATCGACGCCGGCGGTGATCGAGCGGTGTGGATCGGCGACCTCGACCTCGAACGTATCCGAGCCGATGCGGAACGGGTCGCCGGCGGGGTGCGCGATCGGTGTGCTCGGCGGTGTGCCGTTCGCCGTGAAGGACAACATCGATGTCGCCGGGATCGAGACCACGGCCGGGTGTCCGGCGTTCGGATCGGTGCCAGCGGTGTCGGCCACAGCGGTGGACCACCTGACCGCGGCGGGGGCGATCGTGACCGGCAAGACGAACCTCGACCAGTTCGCCACCGGCCTGGTCGGGACGCGCTCGCCCTACGGCACACCGCGCAACCCGTTCGATCCAGCCGTGGTGCCGGGCGGGTCGAGTTCCGGCTCGGGCGTCGCGGTCGCCGCGGGCCTCGTCCCGTTCGCCCTCGGCACCGACACCGCCGGCTCGGGTCGGGTACCGGCTGCGTTCGGCAACATCGTCGGATGCAAGCCGACCCTCGGGTTGGTGAGCACAACGGGGTCGTCCCCGCCTGCCGATCGCTCGACTGCGTCTCGGTGTTCGCCCTCACCGCCCGCGACGCGGCCCTCGTACTGGGCGCGATGGCCCGTCCCGACGCCGCCGACATCTACTCCCGTCCGGTTGCGGATCGTCGGCAACGCACGGTCGCGGCGCCGGACGACATCGTCGTCGGGATCCCCGACGACTCGATCCTGGAGCGTTGCGATCCCGAGATCGCCGAGATGTTCGACGTCCAGCGCAAGGAACTGGCCCACCTCGGCGTGCGACTGCGCCAGGTCGCCGTCCGCCCGTTCCTCGATGTCGGCGAGCTCCTGTACGAGGGGCCCTGGCTCGCCGAACGTGATGCCGCCATCGGGCGAGTTCCTCGATGCCCATCGCATCCGACGTCCACCCTGTGCCTCACGCCATCATCAACGCGCGGGAGACGATTCAGCGCGACCGACCTGTTCCGGGCGGAGTACCGACGACGCGAGCTGGCGCGGCAGGCGGCGACCGTCTGGACGGACGTCGATGTGATCATGGTCCCGTCGGTGCCGACCGATCCCGACGCTGACGGCCGTCGAGGCCGACCCGATCGGCATCAACGTCCGGCTCGGGTTGTTCTCGACGTTCGTCAACCTGCTCGACCTCTGCGCCGTGGCGGTCCCCGGCGGCATGCTCGCTCCTCCGATCGGCGGAGGGGTGCCCGTCGGCTTCACGCTGGTGGCGCCGGCCTGCTCCGACTGGTTCCTCCTCGACCTGGCCGACCGCTACCAACGGATGGTCGACCGCCCGCTCGGCGCAACCGGCGCCCGGATCGGGTCGTCCGCGGCGCCGATCGTGGTCGACCGGTCCGCATCCGCATCCGTGTCGCTGGCGGTGGTCGGGGCCCATCTCGCCGGCCAGCCGCTGAACCATCAACTGCGTCGAGCGCGGCGCCCGACTCGCGGCGCGCACGACCACGGCGCCCGCGTACCGGCTCGTCGCGCTCGCCGACACGACGCCTGCCAAGCCGGGACTCGTCCGTGTCGAGGACGACGGGGCGGCGATCGAGGTCGAGGTGTGGGACGTGCCGATCGACCAGTTCGGCTCGTTCGTCGACGGGATCCCCGCCCCGCTCGCCATCGGCAAGCTCGAACTCGCCGACGGCTCGTGGGTGAACGGGTTCGTCTGCGAACCGGTGGGTGTCGAGGGCGCGACCGACATCACCCGCTTTCGTGGCTGGCGCTCCTACCTGCAATCCCTGTGACCACATCTCAGCGACTGAACGCCTGTCACAATGGAACATGTCGCCGGGCAAATGGGCCCCTAGCCTGGTCACATGCGTTTTCGGCGACTTCTCTCGGTGGCTCTGCTCGGCGCGGTCGTCGCCGGCGCGGCGATCACGACGACGGCCCTACCGGCATCGGTGGCATCTGCGGCGAACGCCACCAGCGCGTACGTGGCGATGCCCACCGCGCAACGGCTCGTCGACACCCGCCTGTCGACGGCCCTGCCGGCCGGCGGTTCGCTGTCGGTCAGCGTCACCGGCGCCGCGCCGCTGCCGGCGCCGGGAACGGTGGTGGCCGCGGTGCTCAACCTCACGGTCACCGGCCCCGCCGGCACCGGCTACTGGACCGTGTGGCCGCACACCAGCCCGCGACCCGAAGCGTCGAACCTCAACGTCGACGAGTTGCAGTCGCTCGCCCGGGACGCGATCCCGAACCTCGTGACCGTCCCGGTCGGTGCCGACGGTGTGGTCGACGTGTACAGCAGCGCCGGCGGCAATGTCATCGTCGACCTCCTCGGGTACTACACCGCTGCCGACACCGCCACGGCCGGCCGGTTCCAGCCGCTCGCCGCGCCCGACCCGGGTGCTCGACACCCGCAACGTCAGCACCTTCCGAGCCGGCGAGATCCCGGAACTTCACCGTGCCGGGAGCGGCCGGCGCGAGCGCCGTCGCCGTCAACCTCACCGCGGTCACCGGCGACTCCCGGCTACTGGCAGGTGTACCCGCAGGGTGGCGCGCAGCCGGCCACATCGAACCTCAACTCGCCGGCCGGCTTCCTCGGCCGTCGCCGCCAACCAGGCGATCGTCACGGTCGATCCGTCGGGCGGCATCACGATCTTCTCCGAAGCCGGCGGCGATCTGATCATCGACGTCGTCGGCACGTACACGGGGAGCGCGGCACCGGCCGACACGGCCGGCCTCTTCGTGCCGATGACCTCGCCGACCCGCATCGTCGACACCCGCGTCGCCGCGCTCAACCCGCTGGGCGGCACGACCCGCGCCCAGCCGGACTGGACGTTCGAGGTGCCGGTGGCGGCGATCCCGGCGATCGGTCGGCCCGACGTGGCCGCCGTCGTGCTCAATGCCACCAGCGTCGACACGCTCATGCCCGGCTTCATCACCGTGGGCACCGCCGGCGCCGTGGCCCCCGGCGCCAAGCCGACCACGTCGACGATGAACGTCGTCCGCCCCGCACAGGTCCTAGGCCAACCACGCCATCGTGCCGGTGTCGAGCCGCGGATTCTCGATGTTCACCGAGGCGGGCGGCAACCTGCTCGCCGACCTCGCCGGCTACTTCCTCGGCGCCGCCGCACCGGCACCGTTCGGGGCGCCCGTCAACTCGCCGGTGCCGACGTGCACCACACCGGCGGTCGGCTTCGCCACCGTCCCCGGTCGGCCCGATCATCTTCGGGTCGTCGCGGCACGGCCGTCGCCGACCTGCAGAACCGGCTGACCGCACTGGGCTTCTGGGCGCAGGCCGCTGACGGTGTCGTACGGCCTCACCACCGCCCAGGCCGTGATGGCGTTCCAGAAGTGGAAGGGCCTGCCCGCCACCACGGTCGTCGACAACGCCACCGCCGCCGCGCTGAACACGCAGTTCTGCCGTCCGGCGGCCGGGCGCGACTCGGGCACCCTGCTCGAGGTCGACAAGGGCAAGCAGATCGCCTACGTCATCCAGAACGGGCAGGTGCGGTACATCTTCAACGTCTCCACCGGCAACGGGCAGAGCTACGACGAAGAAGACCAGAAGGCCGCCGGCAACCGTGTCATCGGCGTCGCGATCACGCCGACCGGCACGTTCCGGACGTACCGGCAGAGCGACGTCGTGCGTTACGAGGGCGACCTCGGGTCGCTCTACCGTCCGAAGTTCATCGTCGGCGGCGTCGCCATCCACGGCGCACCGAAGGTGCCGAACTTCCCGGCGTCACACGGCTGCGTCCGGGTGGTCAACCCGGTGATGGACCTCATCTGGGGCCAGGACCTGCTGCCGCTCGGCTCCACCGTGTGGATCCACGACTGACCAACGTTCATCCGGGGTCGGGTCCGGAATGAACGAGGTTCAGAACAGGACCCACTCGGTCTGCACGATGCGGGTCCCGTCCGTCGGCCAACACGACCAGACGCACCGGCCCCGGTTCGAGCGCGTCGAACGTGAACCGCCCGAGCTCGTCGGACTCCACCGAATGCACCGCATCGGCGCCGACGAGTTCCACCGTGTGGATCGCCGGCGGCACGAGCTGACCGACGAGGCGGCGCGAGCCGTTCTCGATGACCATCACTTCGATCTCCACGCCCGGCGCCCTGAACGTGACCTGCCGGTTCGCCTCCGTCGGCACGGACGCCCGCCAGTTCCTGCGTCGAGTCGAACACGAGCTCGGCCAACTCGGTGTCGATCGTGCGCCACGTGAACGCCGCCCGCGCCCCGTCGAGCACGTGGTCGGGAACGGGGTCGGCGGTGTCGATGGCGTGGCGGAGCAGATCGAGCAGTTCGTCGTCGTTGATCGATTCGTCGGTCATCCTGCCTCATCCTTTCGGCTGGGCCGTCGGTGACGGTCGTCGAGTCCTGGTGGGAGGAGCTTCCTGAGCTTCGCGAGTGCCCGCTCGCGGCTCGGGCCGATGCTGCCGATCGGCCGTCCGAGCATCGCGCCGATCGTGGCGTAGTCGAGCGGCGGCACGGTGCACAGGAGTCGCAGCAGCTCCTGGTCCTTGGCCGGCAGCTGGGCGAAACCGTGGAGCACGTGGCGCAACGTGTCGTCGTCGGTGACGATCTCGTCGAGGCTCGACGTGCCGGCGTCGGCCCGCTCGGGGAGGTCGCTGACGGCTGCGCGTCCGCGCCTGCTTGGTCGACACGCGGGAGCGCTTCGTTGCGCGTGGTCGTCGCCAACCAGGCGGCGAGACGTTCCGGATCGCGGATCCGGTCGCAGTTCTCGGCCAGTCGGAGCCACACCGTCTGGACGACGTCGTCGGTGAGTGCGCCGAGACGGTATCCGCGTGCGATCGACCACACGAGTCCACCGAACCGCCCGACGAGTTCGTCCCATGCCCGCTGGTCGCCCTCGATGACTCGTCGGAGCAGGTCCCCGACGTCCATGGGCGACGAGTGTAAGCGACGTGCGGGCGCCGGCGCTTCGGTGATCGTCACGCTTCTGATGAGCGCGTTGACCGGACGCTGATACGCGAATACCGAAAATTCTCAGAAGACCCGATTGACGATGACGCCGTAGTCGGGCATGCGGTACAGCCCGGGCCGGCGCAGCAACTTGTCGACCGCGATCCGCGCGGAGCAGTCGCAGGCCTCGACGATCTCGGCGAGCGCGCCGACCACGGTCGGCGTGGCGAACGACGTGCCGCTCCACATCGCCCAGCCGCTGAAGTCGTCGATGTCCGGCACGGATCCGGTGACGGCCGCCTCGTACGCCCCGTCGAACTGGCTCGAAGAACTCGCTCACCAGGTCCTCGCCGGGCGCCGACGCATCGACCCAGGGCCCGTGGTTGGAGAACCGTGAGGGTCCGCACGGCCCGAGCGATCCGACCGCCAGCACTTCGGGCATCGCCCCCGGAAACTTCGGGCGGCAGGCACCGTCGTTGCCGGCCGCGGCGACCACCACGGCGCCCTGGCCGACGAGCTCGCGGATCCAGAAGGCGATGAGCGGCGGCGCGACGTCACCGTCGTAGTAGCCGCTGAAACTCAGATTGACGATCAGCCGGCTCTTGTCGCCGACGGCCTCGTCGACGCGCTGCAGGGCGTTGGCGATGTCGAACTCGTCGCCGTCACCGTCGTTGTGGATGACGCCTTCGACCATCACGTCGGCGGCCGGCGACGCCCGCTGGATGATCGTGCGGATGAATGTCGTGTGGCCGGCGGCGATGTCGAGGTAGGCGTCGACGTTGATGTCCGCCCGATCGCGGACGGGACTGCCGATCCCCACGAACTCGACGTCGCTCGGCAGCTTGTCCCCGTCGACCGGGATCCCGGTGTCGAGGATGGCGATCGTCGCCTTGCCCGGCCCACTGCTCAGCCGCGGAAAATCGTCGAGCAACGAGGGGCGGATGGAGGGGCGTGCCGTGCTCGAGTTCGAGAAGTGCATGGGATCGGCGCCGAAGCCGGAGAAGTGCATGGGGTCGGCGCCGAAGCCGGAGAAGTGCATCGGATCGGCGGTGAACGAACCGATCCGGAACACGGTGTTGGGCACGACCGCCCCCGGCGCGATCTCGCGATCGGTCCGTCGGAGCAGGTCGGTCAGGTCCACCCTCGGGTCGAAATACACGCGGAGGAATCGGGAGCGCGTCGGACTGCGGCGCGTCGGTCTCGTCGGTGCGCAACTCGACGCCGGCGAGCTTGCCGACCCGCTCGACGATCTGCGCCGGTGAATCGCTCCCATCGTCGAAGCGGCGCAGGTCGATGATCGCCTGCCCGGGTCGGTACTCGATCGGGCCCCTCGGCGTCAGCACCGCCCGAAGGCGCGGTTCACCCTTCTCGGTGAGGAATGGTTGGCGCGGACGACCGCGGGACTGCCTCATGACGACTCCTTCGCTGTGCACTACCGGTGATGAGCACTTGAGACCGGATCGTGATACCGGCAATATTGTCGCGCGTGCCCGAGGTTCTCGATGACGCCCCACTCGCGGCGGCATTCGCCGCGCTCCGGTCTCGCCACGATTCGCCGTCCGAATCCCTCGACGCCGCCCGCCGCATCCTCGGAAGCGAGGACATCTCCGGTCTCGCCCGCCTGGTCGCTCTCTGGGCGCAGGCCCTGGCCGAGCGTGAGCTCAACCGTCTCCCGGACGCCGAGCACCATCTCCGCGCAGGCGATCGCGGTGGGCGAGGAGCTCGACGACCGCGTTCGGGTCGCGCAACTGATGAGCGCCCTCGTGTCGGTCGTCGCGGCGCGTGGCCGGTCCGACGAAGCGCTCGCCATCGCCGACTCGGTCGGTGACGAACTGCCGGCCGAAGAACGCGGCGACCTCGAGATGAAGCGGGCGATGGTGATCGAGCAACTGGGGCGTCCGGCCGAGGCGCTCGAGGCGTACACACGAGCGCTCACGCTCATCGCCCGCGGCGACGACCGTGTGCTCGAGGCGCGGTTGCGGTGCAACCGATCGGTCGTGCTCGCCTACCGGGGCCAGATCGACGAAGCCCTCACGGATGCCTCGATCGCGGAGCGTCTCGCCGCTGACAACGGGCAGTTCTTCCTGGCCGGAGGCGCCGCCCACAACCACGCATTCACCGCCGGGTTGCAGGGCGACATCGCCACGGCGCTGGCATCGTTCGCCCGAGCCGACGCGTTGTACGCCCAGGTCGGCTATCCCGGCCGGAGCGCGGGGGTGCTCGCATCCGATCGGTGCGAGTTGATGATCGCCGCCGGGCTGCATGCCGAGGCGCGCGAGAACGCCGAACTCGCCGTCCGCACGCTCGAAGGGGTCGGCGACGTGATGGACCTCGCCGAAGCGCGCCTGCTCCTGGCCCGCGCCTGCCTCGCCCAGAACGACGGGGACGCTGCCTACCGCAGCCGCCGTGACCGCCGGCGAGGAATTCCGCGCCGCCGGACGTTCCGGGTGGGTTGCGATCGCCGAATTCGTCGCGCTCGTTGCGGCCGAGTCCACCCTCTCGTCGTGGAACGACGAGATTGGCTGCACGGGCGGAACGGATCGCGCTCGACCTCGAACGTCTCGGATGGCGTTCGGAGTCGTCCGCCGTGCGCGTGTCGGCGGCCCAGACCGCCCTGCGGCTCGGCGATGCGCGGTTCGCCCGCGACCAACTCCAGATCGCCGCCCGGTCCCGCGATCGGGGTCGTTCCGATCGCCGCGCCGCGGCGTGGTTGGCCACCGCCCACCTGCGTGCCGCCGAAGGCGAGCGCGGCGGAGCGAAGCGCGCGGCCGCGGCAGGGCTGCGCATCCTGGCCGACCATCAGCAGTCGCTCGGGGCGACCGAACTCCGGGTGGGTGCCACGGCGCACGCCGAGCGGCTGGCGCGTCTCGGCCTGCAATTGGCGCTCGAGGATCGGCGCCCGCGGGAGGTGTTCCGCTGGGCCGAACGTGTCCGGGCGAACGCCTTGGCGACCCCGACGGTTCGCCCACCCATCGACTCGCCGCTCTCGGCTGCGCTCGTCGAGCTCCGCCGCCGGCGATCCGACTTCGACGAGTCGCGTCGCGCGGGCGCGTTCGACCGACGAGCTCGAGGCGGATGTTCGGCGTCAGGAGTCGGTGGTGCGCGACCTCGCCCGGCTCGTCGGGATCGACGCGACTCGGACCGAGCACGTCGGCTGCGCGGACGACGTGCAGGAGCGGCTCGGTGGCGACCGCCGATTGGTCGAGTTCATCGAGGTCGACGGGATGATCCACGCGGTGGTCGTGTCGGACCGGCGCTACCGCCTGCACACGGGGCTCGCCGCGGCGGCCGACGTGAGCGGTCTCGCTCGATCAGGTCGGATTCGGCCTCGGTCGTCTCGCCCGTTCGTCGGCTGTCAACGGCGTCGCAGGCCGCCTCGCTGGCGTCCCTCACCGATGCGCTCGCCCAAGCTCGATCGTGCGCTCCTGCGTCCGCTGCGCCTCGGCGACGACGAACTCGTCATCGTCCCGACGGGTGTCCTGCACAACCTGCCTTGGGGCGGCCTCCCGTCGATCACCGACCGGCCGCACTCGATCGCGTCGAGCGCGACGAGGTGGATGCCGCCGGTCGTACCTGCCGGTCACGGCCGCGGGTGGTGGTGATCGCCGGACCTCGACTCGACGACGGGCCCGGGCGAGGTCGCTGCGGTCCGCTCGTCGTTCGCCCGGGCGAGGACCCTCGTCGGATCGGCCGCCACGGTCGCCGCCGCGCTCGATCTGTTGGCGACGGCCGACATCGCCCATGTCGCGTGCCACGGACACTTCCGCAGCGACAGCCCGATGTTCTCGTCGCTCGAACTCGTCGACGGGCCGCTGACGGTCTACGACCTCGAATCCGTCGGATCCGCACCGCGTATCGTCGTGCTCCCGGCATGCAACGCCGGCGTCGCCGCCGTCAGCGTCGGCGATGAACTGATCGGTACGGCGAGTGCGTTGCTGGGGATCGGCGTCGGCCACGTCGTCGCTCCGGTGACGATCGTGAACGATGTCGCCACGGTCGAGGTGATGCGGACGTTCCATCGACATCTCCGGCACGGCGACCCGGCGCGGGCGTTGGCCCGCACGCGGACCGAGATCGCCACGTCGGCCGACGATGCCGCGGCGAGGCCGCGGCGATGTCGCTGCTCTGCCTCGAGTGAACGCCCTGCCTCATTCGGAAAGGTTCATTCCGGACCCGTCCCCGACGAACCGAGCCGTCGAGGGGGTCCCGACCGTTCCAGCGGCCCGCTCGACCCGTACGGTTCGAAGCGGGCGAACAACTCCTCGCGGTACCAGTGTTCGTCGCGGGTGCGGCGCACGACCTCGACGTGGTCGGGTGCGGAGCAGGCGAACGACCGGGCCGCCGTCCAGCGAATCCCAGAGGCTGAACGTCGCCAGCCGTCCGATGGGCGCTTCGCCCATCCCGACCACGTCGATGAGACCGGGCGCCCGGTGCAACTCGCGGTCGACGACACGACCGGCACGCCCGAACGTCCGCCACGCGCCGAGCCGGACGTCGGCGCGGGTGACGACGGCGATCGGGCCGTGGGGGTCACCGGTGTCCAAGCCGTCGAGCGGATCGACCCCCCGCCAACGGCCGTGGCCGCCGAGGCTGCGCAGCCGCACGTGCCACACCTCGTCGAGTTGTTGCCAGCGCTGCCCGATCGCGCTCGCCGCGAGGAAGTCGATCGAGCGTCGAGTCGCCGTCCCACACCGCGAACAGCGCCGTGCGCCGCGGATCGATGCCCGGCCCCGTGTCGTCGGCGCGTCCGGTGCCGAGCAGCCGCCAGAACACCAGGCCGGGCGTGCGATCGAGCCGGAACCGATCGGTGCCGAGCCTGCCCATCGCCAGCGGGGTGCGCCACGTGGCTTCGCTCACGAGGTGGAACGACGCGATCCGGCCCATGGTCCGTCATGCTGTCATGCGATGGACGTGTCGACGCCGACGGGGTTGCTCGTCACCGCCGTCGTCGGCTACCTCCTCGGCTCGATCCCGGTGGCCGATCTCATGACGCATCGCCGCTCCGCGGTCGACCTGCGCGACGTCGGCGATCACAACCCGGGCTACTGGAACGCGAAGGCGACGCTCGGTCGCCGCGCGGCGCTGCCGATCTTCGTCGGTGACGTCGCCAAGGGCGACCGTCGCGGCGCTCGTCGGCGCGGCGCTCGCGTCCCCCGGCGTATGGGGCATGGCATACGTCGGGGCGGGGGCGGCGATGGTCGGGCACGCCTGGCCGCTGTTCGCCCACTTCCGTGGCGGACGCAGCGTGCTGACGTTCGTCGGCGGCGCGATCGTGTTCGCCCCGGTACCCGCATTGGTGGCGATCGGTGCGCTGCTGGTCGTGTTCGCGGTCACGCGATCGTTCGCCCGCGGCCGCGCAGGTCGGCATCGTTGTCTTGCCGATCGCCCAGCTCGTGATCGAAGGCCCGTACCGCACGGCGGCGACCGGCGTGCTGATGACCTTCATCGGGTTCCGCTTCCTCACTGCTCGTAGCATCGAAGCATGAGTTTCACGTTCGACAACTCCTTCGTGCGCGAGCTCGATGGCTTGTTCGTGCCCTGGGAGGCGGCCCAGGCTCGGCGCCCGAACTGCTCGCGCTCGACGCCGACCTCGCAGCGAACTGGGGGCGACCGCCGGCCGAACTGCGCTCGCCGGACGGCGTCGCCATGCTCGTCGGCAACATCGCTCCGGCCGGCGCCGAACCGGTGGCGATGGCGTACGCCGGCCATCAGTTCGGTGGCTATTCACCGCAGCTCGGCGATGGTCGGGCGCTGCTTCTCGGCGAGATCATCGACCCTCGGGGCGCCGGCGCGACATCCACCTCAAGGGTTCGGGCCGCACGCCGTTCGCCCGTGGCGGCGACGGCCGGGCGACCGTCGGGCCGATGCTGCGCGAGTACGTGATCAGCGCGGCGATGTTCGCGCTCGGGTGCCGACCACCCGCTCGCTGGCCGTCGTGGCGACGGGCGATGACGTGGCTCGCGAGACGATGCTGCCGGGAGCGGTGCTCGTCCGCGTCGCCGCGAGTCATCTCCGGGTGGGAACGTTCCAGTTCGCCGCCGCACAGGGAGATCCGACGCTCGTGCGCCGGCTCGCCGACTACTCCATCGAGCGGCACTATCCGGACGCGGCCGACGAGCCGAACCCGTATCTCGCGCTGTTCGACCGGGTGCTCGATGCGCAGGCGTCGCTCGTGGCGCGGTGGATGGCACTCGGGTTCATCCACGGCGTGATGAACACCGACAACGTCACGATCTCCGGCGAAACGATCGACTACGGACCGTGCGCGTTCATGGACGTGTTCGACCCCGCCACGGTGTTCAGCTCGATCGACCACGGTGGGCGCTACGCCTACGGCAACCAGCCGATGATCACCCAGTGGAACCTCGCCCGGTTGGCGGAGACGCTGCTGGCCCTGTTCGACGACGATCTGGACACCGCCGTCGAGATCGCGACGGCGCGCCTCGCAGCAGTTCCCCGATCGGTACCACGAGTATTGGATGTGCCGCGATGGGAGCCAAGCTCGGGCTGGCCGACCGGCGCCCCGGTGACGACGATCTCGTCACCGATCTGCTCGATCTGATGGCCGCGGAGCGCGTCGACTACTCGACGTTCTTCCGGGCGTTGGCGTCGGGCGGCCTCGAGGATCCGACGTTCGTGGGCTGGATCGATCGCTGGTGGCACGGCTCGCCGAGACCGGCGATGATCGAGCGTCGGTCGCGGCGGCGATGAATCGTCGTCAACCCGCTCTACATCCCGCGCAATCATCTCGTCGAAGAAGCGCTCACGGCGGCGACTGCGGGCGATCTCGAACCGTTCCATCGCCTCGTCGACGTGCTGTCGCAACCGTTCCACGAGCGACCGGGCCTCGAGCGCTACGCCCTCCCCGCCGATCCCGACTTCGCCGCCGGCTTCCGACGTTCTGCGGCACCTGAATCGCCGATTACAGACGTCTTGGGGTAGTAGCCGCCGACTTCGAGCCGCTCGACATCCGAGCGGAAGTCGGACTCGAACGGCCAGTCGGCCTCCTCGCCGGCGACGCGGCGCCTGGATCAACCGACCGTAGTCGCCGCCGACGCGCTCGTTGCCGACGAGCGACCACGCCTGCCGCTTGTACGTCCAGTTGTCGGGCTGCAGCCGATGACACTCGACGAACTGGGCGATCGCCGCAGTCGCGCCGACCGGCCCGCCACAGGTGGTTGGCCAGCTCGAACCGGGCGGCGCCCTCCGACGCCGCGGCCGATCGCGGCTGCGACCGGGCGACGACCTCGTCGGGCGTCGAGCGCGAACTCGCTGTCGGCTCCCTTGGCCGACCCAGTCGCGGATCGCGTCGGCATACGACGCGCGGTCCTGACCCGACAGCAACACTCCCCATTGGCCCGGCCCGTCTGCGGGCGGCTTCGGCGCCTTGGGGGCGCGGCCGAGTTCGGGCATGGCGCTCGAGCATGTCCGTCGGCATGTCGGAGCGTCGGGCTCGGCCACCCCGGCTCGGCCGGACGGACGATCACGCCCGTGCTCGTCGATCCACACGACGTTCGGGATGTTGACGACGCCGAACAGCGCGTCCATCTGGTGCGTCGGGTCGAGCAGCGAGGGGTGGTCGGGGCTGCGCGGCGTCGATGTACGGGCGTGACGCCTCGGGTCCCGACAGTTCGAGGGACACCGTGACGATCTCGACGCCCAGCGGATGCAGTTCAGTGCGGAGTGCCTGCCAACCTGGCAGGTCGAACGCACAGCCTCAATACGGCGCCCACGACACGATCACGACCTTCTGGCCCCGCAACGACGACAGCGTGAACGGGTTGCCGTCGATGTCGTCGAGCGCCAGCTCCGGTGCCTCGGCCGACACCAGCGCCCGGCCGCCGAACGATTCGGGTCCGATCGCCCACAGCCCGTGCCTCGGCATCGTGCACGATCGCCATCCCGAGTCGATCGGTCGTCGCCGGGAGATCGAATCCGTCGCCCGGAGGGAGCGGCACGCAGACGTCGGCCTTGCACGCGCCCTCTGGTTTGATCTCCCAACCGGTGCCCGCCGCGAACTCGTCCGGGGTGATGTCGAGCGACTCGAGGATCATGCTGATCCACCGTAGTCCCGCCCACGCCACGCCTGCCGCGGCCGGACGATGCCTCGGGCGATCGCCAGTGCGGCCAGCGGGTCGGCGAGCGGGCTGAGCCAGTACGCCGTGTCGACGCGGTCGTAGGCCCGACGGGTGCCGACCAGCGTGCCCAGCCGGGCGCAGGCGAGGCCGACATCGAGCACGTCACCGCGCCGCGCCAGCAGCCGCGGCACCGGCAGCACCTGGGCGACGACGATGGCGGCGAGGTCGACCACTTGCCTCCAGGGCTGGCTCGACGCCTGGGAGTGCGAGCGACCTGCCCCACCCGCGCCACGCCTCGTGGAACGACTCGAACATGCGCACCGTCAACAGCTCGGCTCGCGTCGAGGAACGCGACCGCGTCCACCGTCGCTGCGCCATCGCCCGCGCGAGGGCGACGTCCTCCACGAGGTGACCGGCCACGGCCGTCAGACCCCCCTGGGCGAGGAAGGGTTCGCGGCGAACGACCATGCACTGCCCGTTCGCCAGCGTGCGGTCCGCCCTGCGGGGGCGGCTGCCGGGTGGGCCGAACCGGTAGACGAGCGTCGTGAGCATCGCCGGCGTGCAGCCACCGCAACGGCGCGCGTCGGGCACTCGAACCGACCGGCCACCGTCAAGAGGTCGAGCGCCGCTCGGCCTCGGCGCGGGCCACGAGCGCGGTGGCCAACGACGGGTCGGGTCGGGTGTCGGCGTCGAGGGTGACGACCCACTCGCGTGCTGGCCGCCAGCAGACCCTGCTGGAGCGCCCACGCCTTGCCCGCCCATCCGGGCGGCAGCGCGGTGCCGCGCACGACCCGGGCACCGAGGTGCGCCGGCCAGCTCGGCCGTCGCGTCGCTCGATCCGTCGTCGACGACGATCACCTCGGCGACACCCGGAGCCCCGACGGTGCAAGCGAGCAACGGGCCGATCCGACCGGCTTCGTCGCGGGCGGGCACGACGATGCTGATCGACCGCAACGGCGTCACGGTGGGGCGTACCGGCGGCGCCGCCCGTGCCGCGCGGGCCAGGCGCGAGAACACGAGCCGCGGCCGCGGTCGCCCGGGCGGCGAACCACGTGTCCGGCCGACGCTGCGCGGGCCGCTCATCGCGTCGCCGTGCCGCTGCTGATCGCCTTCGATCATTTCGGCGACGATGCGGGCGCTCGTCAACACGAGGGGCAGGCCACCGCCTGGATGGCTCGACCCGCCGACCAGGTACAGCCCGGCGCGGGTGCCGCGGTTCGCCGGCCGGTTCGAACGCGGCGCGCCTGCCGTCCGACGACGTGCCGTAGATCGCGCCGCCCGGCGACCGGTAGCGCGCGGCGATGTCGGCGGGCGACAACGTGTGGGCGAACTCGATCCGTTCGCGGAGCGGCACGCCGTGCAACTCCAAGCGGTGCAACACGAGGTCGGTGCCGCGTTCGGGGTCGACCTCCACGCCCGGCGGCGTGTTGACGAGCAGGAACCAGTTCTCGCACCCGTCGGGTGCCTGCGACGGATCGGTGACCGCCGAGACGCATCCGTAGATCGTCGGATCCTTGGGGAGCTCACCGCGCCGGATCGCCTCGAACTCTCCCCGCTCGTCGCCGGAGAACCACACGTTGTGGTGCATCAGGCCCGGTGTGAGGCCGCGCACCGCGGCGCAGATCGCGAACCCGCTCGTCGAACGCCCGGCCCGGCGCACCCGTCGCGAGCGCGGCGGGGTCGGGGAGCAGATCGGTGTAGAGGTGTTCGGCATCGACGTTCGCCACCACGACGTCGGCGGCGACTTCGGTGCCGTCCGCGAGGACGACACCGCGGACGCGTTCGTCGTCGGCCGTGATCGGCGGCGACCTCGGTTCCGGTGCGGATCTCGACACCGCACTCGCGGGCGATCCGTTCGAGCGCATCCCGGATCGTGCCGAGCCCACCCATCGGGTACCAGCACCCGAAGCGCGCCTCGATGTGCGGAATGCAGGCGAGCGTGGCCGGCGCCCGGAACGGCGAGGAACCCGAGTAGGTGGCGTAGCGTCCGGCCCATTGGACGAGCCGGTCGTCGTCGAAGTAGGTGGCGGCCGAGCGGTGCAGTGTGCGGAACGCGTCGATCGCGGTCAGGTCGAACGGCGATCGCATTCGCCTCGCGAGCGACACGGCGCTCGTCATCGGACCGGCGAGGAACGTGCGCTCGGCGACGTCCCAGATCCGCCGACCCCGGGCGTCGAACGAGCGCCACTGCGCGCCGGCGCCCTGGGCGAACTCTTCGAAGGCGGCGGCGGTCGCGTCGTTGTCGTCGGCGATCGTCAATGTCGAACCATCCGCCCAGTGGTACCGGAACTGCGGGTCGAGCCGGACATCGAGGTCCAGCGGTCAGCTCCTGGTTCGTCGAGTTCGGCGTCGAACCGGCGAGTTCGAACAGCTCGTGGAACAGGTGGGGCAGCGTGACGAGCGACGGGCCGATGTCGAACGTGTACCCGTCGCGCGTGTAGGTGGCGAGCTTGCCGCCGACCACGTCGTTGCGCTCCACGAGCAACACGTCGTGGCCGGCCGCTGCCAGACGGATCGCGACGGCGAGCCCACCGACACCGCCGCCGACGACGATCGTCCGCGTCACGTCGTGAGCCCTTGAGTTCGGATCTGGCGAGTTCGGGTCTGGCGAGTTCGGGTCTGGCGGACGATCGCCGCGGCGGCGAGCGGGAGCATTCCGATGCCGCCGACCGTGGCGACGACCGGATCGCGGAAGTACCGGGCGAATCCGACCGTCTCCATCAGACCCACCAGGCCGTAGGTGGCGACGAGCGTGGCGTCAGGCCTGTCCCCGCTCGGAATCGGCCGCATCGGGCGGCGAGGCAGCGCCCGTTCGAGGATGGCCATCACACCGAGGCCGGTGACGAACCATCCGACGTAGTTGCCGAGCGGGATGCCGCGGTAGATGCCCGAGTCGCGCCCACCGCCAGTATCCCTCGCCGACCATCTGCGGATCGAGGAACAGGTCCCATGCGGTGAGCGCGGCCGCGCCGACGATCACGCGCGTCGCCGCTCCCGACCGTGGTCCGAGGGCCGCGTGGGCGGCCTCGCGGGCGGGAACCGCCATGGCGAACCAGGCCAGTGGCACGATCGCGGGAACCCGGCCGACCCGTGGGCGCAGCGCGTCGGTGTACTCGTACCGGCCGAACGGCACACCGGTCGCCGTGCCGATCCGTTCGATCGACCGCGGTGGCCGCGCCCACGGCACCCAGAGCGGTCAGCGGCGCGAGTCGGTTCCCCAGCGCGCGCCGGCGTTGGCGGCGGTGGTGGCCGCCAGCGCCACCACGACCGCCGACGACAACGCGCCGGCGCTGGGTGCCGCCTCGGGGGACCAACGGCGTGGCGATCATCGCCGCGGCAGTCATCGTGCCGGTGACGGCGGCCTAGTGCCTCACGCCGCCCTGCACGTCACGACCGGAACGCCGGCCGAACGAGCTCGGCCCACGAGCCGCGCCTTCTCGAATGTCGACACCCTGGCCCGCTCGGTGAACACGTCGTAGTGCTGCGCTTCGATCCGGTCGAGGATCCGGCTGTACAGCGTGCGCGCGGCGCCGACGCAGCGGGCCGAACGGTCGGGGAGCAGATCGATCCCCACGTCGGCCGATCGGTACAGCTCGCGGCAGCGCTCGATCTCGAATCGCATCAACTCCACGAATGCCGCGTCGACATGGCGGGCGGTGAGGTCGACACCGAACCTCGTCGTGTCGTCGAGCGGCAGGTACTGCCGGCCCCGATCGAGGTCCTCGCCGATGTCGCGCAGGAAATTGGTCAGCTGGAACGCGATCCCGAGATCGCGCGCTGGTGGGAGGGCGCGGTCGTAGTCGCTCGGTTCGAGGATCGGCAGCATCAAGTCCCCGATCGCCGCGGCCGAGCCGTCCATGTACACGCGCAGATCGTCCCACGTGCAGTACGACGTGGTCGTGAGGTCCATCGTCATCGACCGGAGGAACCGCCGGAACGCCGCGGTGTCGATGTCGAAGGCGCGCACGGTGTGCACGACCGCCTTCAACACCGGGTCGGTCGGAACGACCGGCCTCGAGATCGGCGAAGAATCGGTCGCCGAAGTCGGCGAGCGCGACGGCGCGCTCCTCGGTGGGCACGTCGCGGCCATTCTGCGACGGGATCTCGTCGACGATGTCGTCGGCATACCGGGCGAACGCGTACAACGCGTGCACATGGTGCTGCTTCACCTTCGGCAACACCTTGGTCGACCAGTAGTACGTGGTGCCGTGCCGCTTGTTGAACTCGCGACACAGGGCGTAGCTCTCGTCGAGGGTCAGCGGCCCGGACGGCAGCAGGTGGGTGGTGGGTGTCGGCGCGGCAGGCGAGCGACGGAAGCGCGCCATCACGACCTGCGCCGCGCCGCGGCGTACTCCTCGACGCGCTCGTGCCGCGAGCTTGCCCGACACGAGCACCATGGGCACGCCGACGCCGGGGAGCGTGGACGATCCCGTGAACACGAGCCCGGGCGCCCGGCGATTGACGTTGTTCGGTCGGAAGGGCCCGGTCTGGAAGAACGTGTGGGCGAGTGCGAACGGGGTGCCGTGCTGCATTCCCATGCGTTCCCAATCCGTCGGGTCGTACACCTCCTCGACGACGACGTCGGTGGGATATCCGAGCGAACTCGTCCGGCGTCGCAGGTCGTCGACGATCCGGTCGCGCTCGCTCGCCCAGTCGATCCCGCCAGTGCGGTTGGAGGTGGCGAGGTTGGGGGTGGGCTCGAGCACGTACAGGCTCGTGCAGCCGGCCGGCGCGAGCGTGGGGTCGTCGAGGCTGTGCAAGGTGACGAGGATCGACGGGTCGGGCATCCGCACGCCGTCGTCGATGAGTGCCCGGAACGAGCCGTCCCAATCGCCACCGAAGTGGATGTTGTGATGGGCGGCGTCCGGCGGCGGCAGGCCGCGCACCCCGGCGACCCAGAGCACACACGACGGCGAGTACTTGCCCCGGCGCGCGGCCCGCGGGGCCTCGAGGTCGAGCAGTTCGCGGTAGGCCACGGGGAGATCGGCGTTGCACACGACGGCATCGGCCGCGATGTGCCGATCGCCGTCCACCACGACGCCGGTGACGCTGCCGTCGGCGGCGCGCGTGATCGACGTGACGGGAGTGTCGAGCCGGATGTCGACGCCGGCCTGCGGTGACCGCAGCCGCGAGACCGGTGCCGATCATGTGCATGCCGCCGACGGGCACGAAGACCCCTTGGACCGAATCCATGTAGGTGATCACGGCATACAGCGCGAGGGCTTCGTACGGGGCGAGACCGGCGTACATCGACTGGAACGTGAAGATCCGGCGGAGCCGCTCGTCCTCGAAGAACGAGGCGACCTTCTTGTCGAGCCGTCCGAACCCGCCGAGCCTGACCAGCTCGAGACCGGCGCGCCAGGGCTTCACCAGGTCGAGCGGCGAGTCGAAGTTGGCGTCGATGAACGACGGCATCTCCGTTCGGTAGAGATCGGCCAACCAGTCACAAAAGCGCCCGAACGCGGCCGCGTCCTTCGCGCCGGCGAACGCCCGGATCTCCTCGGTCATCGCCTCGCGACCGTGGCGCACGAACAGTGTCGACCCGTCGGCGTAGACGGCCCGGTACATGGGGTCGACCGGCTCGATCGTGACGAAGTCGGCCATGTCGGCGCCGGCCGCGTTGAACGTGTCCGCCAGCAGATCCGGCATCGTCAGCACCGTGGGCCCGTTGTCGAGCCGGAACCCCTCGGCGACCACCACGCCGGCGCGACCACCCGGCTCGCTCGACCGCTCGAGGACCGTGATCTCGTGGCCGCGATTCGACAGATGGGCCGCGGCCGACAGCCCTCCCAGGCCCGCACCGATCACGATGACGCGCATCAGCCGGCCCAGATCATTCGGCCCGGATCATTGGCCCAAGTCATTTGGTAGCGGGCTCACGCGGTGCGGACAGTCACGTACTCGGCGAGCGCGACGAGCTCGTGCTTCGCGGCGTCGGTGATGTCGGCGACCGTCGATCGCGGCGACGGCGCTGCCGGGCGAGTCGGGTGATGTGGCTTTCGAGGTCGTCGAGGCCGCCGGTGTCGACGATCGCCTGTTGGATGCGCTCGACGTCGGCGACCGACAGCTCGGGATCGCCGACGAGGTCGAGGACGGCTCGCTGGGCCGTGTCGGCGCGGGCGACCGAACGAGCCATCAGCGGTGTCGGCTTGCCCTCGATGAGATCGCCGCCGACCGGCTTGCCGGTGGCCGCTTCGTCGCCGAACGCGCCCATCACGTCGTCACGCATCTGGAAGGCGTCGCCGAGGGGGAGGCCGTAGGCGCTGAGCTGGGGCAGGAGTTCGTCGGCGCGCGACGGATCGGCGAGCACGGCCCCGAGGTGCAGCGGACGTTCGATGGTGTACTTGCCCGACTTGTACCGGCAGATGCGCTCGGCCTTCTCGATCCGTCGCTCGCGCTGCACCGACCCGACGATGTCGAGATACTGACCGATGTTGAGTTCGATGCGCAGCTCGTTCCACAGCCGCAACGCCTCGATCGGTGCGCCCTCCATCAGTTGGTCGGCGTACACGAAGGCGAGATCGCCGACGAGGATCGCCACACCTTCGCCGAAGCGGCGCGATTCGCCCGCCCAGCCGGCCGCGGCGTGTTCGGCCGCCGACAAGGCGTGCGTCGTCGGCTGCCCGCGCCGGCGTGGCCGCGTCGTCCATCACGTCGTCGTGGAACAACGCGAACGCGTGCATCAACTCCAGGGCGGAACCCGCATCGATGTCGGTCTGATCGTCGTCGCCGCCGCCCGGCACCCACGTAACCCCAGTGGCAGAACGCCGGGCGGAGCCGCTTGCCGCCGGCGAGCACGAGGCGGGCGATCTCGTCGATCGGGTGCGCCAGGTCTGCGTCGAAGCTCGCCCCATCGCTCGCGCTCGGTGTCGAGCAGCGCGGCGAGCCTGATGTCGACCCGTTCCGCGAGACGGCGGAGGGTCGGCGGCGGCGTCCCGGACATGGTGGTCGCAGGCTACTGGCGGCCGCGGACACCCTCCCGTCGCGGCGGTCAGGCCCGGATCGGTCGGGCGGATCGGTCGGGCTCGGCGGCACCCACGGCGGCGTCGAGGTCGGCGGTGACCGCCTCGATGCGGAGTTGCGCGGCCGAGATCTTCGTGCGGCAGAGTTGGATCAACTCGGCGGCCCGAGCGACGCGCTCGGCGAGATGGTCGACGTCGACGTCGGTGCTTTCGAGTTCGCGGAGGATGGAGTCGAGTTCGCTGAGCGCGGCGGCGTAGCCGGGCTGACCGGTTGAGGGTGCAGTGTCGTTCGGCATGGATCAATCCTCGGGGGCGTGGCGACGTGGTCGGGGAATCGGTGTGGACGGTGCTGCGGATCGAACCGTCGATGACGATGGTGGTGAGCTCGTCGCCGACCGCCAGGTCGTCGACCGAGCGGACGATGGTGCCGTCTCCGCGACGGGTGATCGACCAGCCTCGGGCCGACCTGGACGGCCGGGTCGAGGGCGGCGATCCGGGCGGCGACGACGTCGAGCCGACCGGAGGCCCGCCCGAGCGTCGTCCGCGAGCGCTCGCCGCAGGCGGGCGGAGGCGGTGGCGAGGCGTATTTCAGCCCGCTGCGTGGCGCGCCGGGCCGACGCGCCCGAGGCGCTCGACCCGCATCGCCAGCCGTTCGTCGGCGCGTTCGACCGCGGCATGCGTGTGGCGGGCGATGCGGTGGGCCGTGGTGGACAGGTCGTTGGTCGACGTGGCCAGCGTGCCGCCGGCGCCGTCGCACGATCGAGTTCCAAGCCGTTTCGGTCGCGGCCCGATACGTGGCGACGCGGTCGATGAGCTCACCGGCACATGCGGTCGGTGTCTTCAGCGCGGTGTGCGCCACCTCGTCGGCCACGCTGCGGTCGACCTCGTGACCCAGCCCGGTGAGCACCGGCACCGGGCTGGCGGCGATGGTGCGGGCGATGACCTCGGCGTCGAACACGGCGAGTTCGTTCTTCGCGCCGCCGCCACGGATGACCACGATGGCGTCGAGGTGCCCGAGCCGGGCGAGCGTGCGCGATCGCGGCGGCGACGTTGGCCGACGCGAACTCGCCCTGCACCCGCACGTCGACGACGGACAACTGGAATCCGAGGCCGCTCGATTCGAGTTCGTGCGCGGAAGTCGTGCCAAGCGGCGGTGCCGACGCTGGTGACGGCACCGATCCGCAGCGGCACCGGCGACAAGGGACGACGACGGTTCGCGTCGAGCAGCCCGTCGGCGACGAGGCGGCGGACGATCTCGTCGCGCGACTGGGCGATGTCGCCGAGCGTGTACTTCGGGTCGATGCCGGTCATCTTCAGGCCGATGCGACCGGTCGGTGCGTAATAGTCGAGGTAGCCGAACACGCGCACCTTCATGCCGTCGGCCAGCCGCAGCCGGTGCTTCTGCAGCATCGGTCGCAGGCGCATGCGGGCCGGCGCGAAGAACTGCACGTTGATGACGGCGCCGTTGCGCTCGTCCGACGAAGTCGTCGTCGGCGAGGGTGAAGTAGGCGTGGCTCCCGCGGTCGCTCCAGCCGGTGATCTCACCGCGCACCCAGATGCCGTCGCCGAAGCTGCGCTGCATCGAGGAGTTGATCGCGTCGGCGAGCTCACCGACCGTGTAGGTCGGATTCGCGCCACCGTCGAGGTCTTCGTCGCCGAAGTCGAACGAGGGCTGGCTCATCGGGACACCATCATCTCGTGTACGGATGTGCACCGTCGAACGAGATGGTGCCTCCAATGAGCCCAAGGGCTCGCCGTCATGATGGTGAGCTCGCTTCGCTCGCTCATGACCCTGATTCAATCAGCTGGGGGTCACGCCCCGAGAGCGCGCAAGGTGCCGCTCGGAGGCGTCTCGGCGTCGTCGTCGGACGCCCCGTCGTCGGCATCGGCTGCGAACAGCTGGCCGTCGAGGGGCAGACCGCGTTGGAGGCGCAGGGCCTCGAGTTGGAGCAGGGGTCGCTCCAGTTGGCGCCGGCGGGTGCCGACGAGTTGATCGAACGCCTTGTCGACGCTGTCGAAGCGCTTCTTCACCGACTCCACCTGGTCGACGTACTTGCGCCACTGCGCGCCGAACGTGCCGAGCAGCTTGAGGATCTCGTCGCTCGTCTGCTCGATCATGTAGTTGTCGAACGCCTGGCGGATCACGCCGAGGAAGGCGAACAGCGTCAACGGCGAGCAGAGCACGACCTGCTGGCCCATCGCGTCGTCGAGCAGGTTGGCGTCGTGCTCGTGGATGAATCCGGTGAGCTGCTCGTTCGGGATGAACAACAACACGTAGTCGACCGACGGCTCGGAGCTCTCACCGGCGTAGTCGCGCTTGGCCAGTTCCTTGACCCGCAACCGCACGTCGGCGAGGAAGCGCTTGAGGTGCATCTCGCGCTCGGCGTTGGTCCCTGCTTCGAGGTAGCGCAGGTACGCCGCCATCGGGAACTTGACGTCCATGTACAGGGCGTGGCCCTTGGGCATCGGGAACGTGTAGTCGGGCCGACCGCCGCCGTCGATCTGGTTCTGTTTGACGTAGTTGATGTTCTCGTGGAATCCGGCGAGGCGCAGCACGTCCTCGGCCATCCGCTCACCCCACTGACCGCGCACCTGCGGGTTCGACAACGCCTCACGCAGCGACCGGGTCGATTCGGCGAGTGTGTTGGCGACTTCGGCGTGGGCCTGCAGCGAACTGGTGACGCTGCCGAAGCTCTCGGCGTTCGTTCGGCCGAGCGCCGACACCATGTCGCTCAGCTTGGTGAGCTCGGACCGCATCTCCTGGTGGACCTGGTCGAGCCTGGCATCGATGACGTCCTTCTTCGACGACAGATCGGCCGTGACCTGCTGATGGACCTGGGCCGACGCGGAGCCGAGCTGCTCCCGCTGCAGGACCGCGCTCTGCTGGAGCGCTGCCGCCACCGCGGCATCGCGTTCGGCCGACGCCTGCTCGCGCACCTGGGCGATCGCATCGTGGACGGCGGTGTCGATCGTGCCGCGGATCTCGGCGGCGGCGAGGAACTGCTGGTCGGCGAGCTGCGCCAGCCCGGTCGGATGACACAGCCTCGGCCCGGCGTGACGCCACCACAAAGGCGACGACGGCGGCCGCGGCGGCGAAAAGGATGCCCAAGAACATCGAGACGATCAACATGCATTCATGATGCGCATGGGGGTGTGACGGTGGCGCGGATGCCGCAGCTGCCGAGTGGCTCCGGCCCCTGTGAGACGCCGTTCACGACATGTTCATGGAACGAAATCTGTGGCGTCACGGACCATTCGTAGGTTCGCGACATGCGAGTCCCCAAGAAGTCAGTGCCGAAGAAGAGCGTTCCGAAGAAGTTCACACCGAAGAAGACGGTTCCCCGCAAGCACTGACTCACCCTGATCCGCCCTGACGTCGCCGATCGGATCGTCACCCGGGTTTCAGCGCAGCACCGCCTGCGTCTGCGTGACCTTGGCCACGAGGCGATCGCCGTGACGCACCTCGGTCTCGATCACGATCGTGGTCGAGCCGACGTGGAGCGGCGTGGCCGTGGCGATGACAGTGCCGTCCACGACCGCGCCGAGGAAGTTGGTCTTCGACTCGATCGTTGCCGTGCGCGTTGCTCCCTCGGGGAGGTTGACGTACGCGCACGCACCACCCGCGGAGTCGGCGAGCGCCATCACGACCCCACCGTGCAGCAGCCCGCCCGACGTGCACAGCTCGGGCCTCCAGTCGAGCCTGAGCACCACGCGTTCGGGCGACACGGTGTCGGCCTCGACGTTGAGTGATGCGCACAAGGGCATGGCGGCACGGATGAACTCGGTGTCGGAGGCGGTCATGAGCTCCCTCGGTGCTGGCGGTGACTGGTCCGACCGAGTGTCGCGGGCGCGCGTGGCCGCGTCAACGGAACGGGGTCAACGGAACGGGGTCAACGGCGGTCAACGGAACGGGATGACGAAGCAGCGGTCGGCGAGCGAGCCGAGCGCATACGCCTCGTAGTCGATGCCGAAGTCGGCATAGAGGTGGCGGCACGACTCGCTCCACTCGAGTGCAGCTTTCGACGACATGCGGTGCACCACCTGCATGACGCCGCCGTCGAAGACCCTGTACTCGGCCCACGTGCCCGGAAAGTCCTTGGTACAACCGACCTCGATCGACGCAACGCCCGAGCGGGTCATCGGGCGAACGCGGTGGCGGTGGGTGTGGCCGGCTGCGTACCCCACCACTGCGTCATGGCGGACACAGATGTCGTCGAGGGCGTCGCTGGGATCGGGATGGAGTCCGAAGTAGTCGTCGCTGCGTGATCCGCCCGGCCCGGCGATCCATTGCTGGTGGTGGCCCATCACCAGCACCGGTCGATCCGTTCCGCCGATGCGGTCGTCGAGCCATTCGATCTGCTCGGTCGTGATGCGTCCGGTCGACTCACCGGGGATGACCGTGTCGAGCAGGGCGACCACCAGTCCGGGGAGTTCGATCCACTGATCGCCGGCGTACGCGTCCTGGTGCTGGTACGCATCGTGGTTGCCGCGCACCACGCGCAGCCGGTCACCGAATGCCGTGCGGTAGCACTCCTCGAACGCCGCCCACTCGTCGGCAGTCCCTTCGGTCGACAGATCGCCCTTGACGATCACCACCGCGGGGTCGATCGTGGCCATCTCCGCCACCGCGGCGTAATTCATGACCTCGGGATAGGGGTCGGCGCCTGGTGCGGCACGCTGGACGGGGCCTTCGACCAGGTCGTCGATCTGACCCGCGGCGATCTCGCCGAAGTGCACGTCGTTGACCGTCGCGAACCGGCACAGCAGGGCACCGCGCGGACGGTCGAGCGTGCGTACCGGCAGGTCGAAGAAGCGGTGCTCGGTGCCCGGGGCCAGTCCGGTGAACCGATGCGCCTCTGTGCCTTCGTGCAGCACGACGAGATCGTCGGCGACGGTGGTGACGTCCATGGTCCGGTTCCTGTCGGCGGATCAGACCACGACGACGTATGAGCTGATGATCTTGTCCTGCCACGTCTGTTTGCGGTCGTCCCACGCCGCCCAGAGGTACCCGAGGTAGAACACGTTGGCCGACACGATGCTGGCGAACAACGTGCGCCCGAGCGCCTTGCCGAACCCGACCGGCAACCCGTTGTCGGAGCGCACCAGCCGGATGTTCGTGAGCTTCATTCCCCAGGTCTGACCCCGCCCCAGCGCACGAACATAGATGACGAGCACGATGAGCAGGCCGATGACACCGAGGGCGATGGCCGCAGCGAGCGGCCCGCCGTCAGGAGTCCCGGGTGGACAGACGAGTTCCTGCGAGTTGCTGAAGTCGTCCCGGTCGACGAATGTGCAGCCGTCGAATGCGTTGACGCCGATGATGAACGCCGGAACGAAGAACACCGCGGCCACCAAGCCGTACAGGATGCTGTCGAGCAGCCAGCTCGCGAACCGGATCCAGAATCCGGCCAGACGGCCGATCTCGGCCGACGTGTAGCCGTGGTAGCCGGGCGGGAGCGGCGGGACGTAGGCGCCCGGCGGTGGCGGCGGTGGCGTCGTGCCGCTGGCGGGAGCGCCGGGAGGTGGCGGCGGCACCGCGGGCGGCGTTGGCCCACCAGGTGGCGGTGGCATTTGCATCCCCATGACCCGAGTGTGGCAGATCGCCGGTGCGCGTGACCGGCGCCCGTGCCGGTCAGCGCCAGGGACGGTCAGCGCCAGGGACGGTCGCGGCGGACGGGCACCGGTCGGGCCCACCACCGGCCGCTGAACCGCCACGATCGATCGCGGCTCGGTGGTTCGGCAGGAGGCGCGGCCGCCTTCGGCCACAGGCCCTCGATCGCGGCCAGGATCACCGCGGCTTCCTCGTCGGTCGGCGGGGTCGACATCAGAGTGGGACGTTGCCGTGCTTGCGCCGCGGAAGCTCTTCCCGCTTCGTCGACAACATGCGCAGTCCGGCGATCAGCTTGCGTCGGGTCTCGGCGGGGTCGATCACGTCGTCGATGTAGCCGCGTTCGGCCGCCGTGTACGGGTTGGCGTACTTGTCGGTGTACTCGAGCACCAGTTCGGCTCGCCGGGCGATCGGGTCGGCCGCCTGCTGGAGCTCGCGGCGGTAGACGATCTCGACGGCGCCCTGCGGACCCATGACGGCGAGTTCGGCGGTGGGCCAGGCGAACGCCAGGTCGGCGCCGATCGACTTCGAGTTCATCACGACGTACGCACCGCCGTAGGCCTTGCGGGTGATGACCTGGATGCGCGGCACGGTCGCCTCGCAGTACGCGTACAGCAGCTTGGCGCCGTGGCGGATGATGCCGCCGTACTCCTGGTCGACGCCGGGCAGGAAGCCGGGCACGTCGACGAACGTGATCAGCGGGATGTTGAACGAGTCGCACGTGCGCACGAACCGGGCGGCCTTCTCCGACGACTCGATGTCGAGCACGCCGGCGAGCATCTTCGGCTGGTTGCCGACGATGCCGACCGGGCGCCCATCGAGGCGGGAGAATCCGCAGACGATCGACTTCGCCCAGTGCGGGAAGTACTCGAAGAACTCGCCGTCGTCGACGACGTGGCGGATCACCTCGGTCATGTCGTACGGCATGTTGGGGCTCGGCGGCATGATGTCGCGCAGCTCGGGGCAGAGGCGGTCGGGGTCGTCGCCGAGATCCTCGATCGGCGGCTCCTCCAGGTTGTTCTGGGGCAGGAACGACAGCAGGAAGCGCACGTCGTCGAGGCACGACTTCTCGTCGGCCGACACGAACGTGGCGACGCCCGACTTCGAGGCGTGGCTCATCGCACCGCCGAGTTCCTCGAGGGTGACGTCCTCGCCGGTCACGGTCTTGACCACGTCGGGGCCGGTGATGAACATGTGGCTCGACTCGCGGACCATGAAGATGAAGTCGGTCATCGCCGGCGAGTACACGGCGCCGCCGGCGCAGGGGCCGAGGATCACGGAGATCTGGGGGATGACGCCCGAGGCCAGGACGTTGCGGTGGAAGATCCCGCCGTAGCTGGCGAGGCTGACGACGCCTTCCTGGATGCGGGCGCCGGCGCCGTCGTTCAGCCCGATCAGCGGTGCGCCGACCTTGAGCGCGAGGTCCATCAACTTGTGGATCTTCTCGGCGAACACCTCGCCGAGGGCGCCGCCGAACACGGTGAAGTCCTGCGAGAACACGAACACCTTGCGGCCCTCGACGGTGCCCCAACCGGTGATCACGCCGTCGGTGTAGGGGCGTTCCTCGAGCCCCGCAGCGTGGGCGCGATGGCGGGCGAGCAGGTCGAGTTCGTGGAACGAGCCGTCGTCGAGGAAGTACTCCATCCGCTCGCGGGCGAGCATCTTGCCCTTCTCGTGCTGACGATCGACCGAGCGCGGGGACCCGGCGTTGAACGCCTGCTCCTGCCGCTGCTTGAGGTCGTCGAGTTTGTCCTGCATCGGCGTCGTCACGTCTTGCGACGCTACTGCGTGATGCCTGGCTCGGCCTCACGCCGTGACGATCCGCTCGGCCTCACACCGGGTCTCGGCGCGGCTCGATCGGGGTCGGCCGAGCCTCCGGCTCGTCGCTGGCGCTTCCCTCGCCGGGGGTCCGGCGATCGGCGATGATTGGACGATGGCCACTCGACCCGCTGATGAATCATCCGTCGACCCGCCCGCGGACGAACCGTTCGACCTGCCGTTGCAGCCGCCGATCGAACCGATGCTGGCGAAGCTCGCCCGGTCGATCCCCGACGGTGACGGCTGGCTCTACGAGCCGAAGTGGGACGGGTTTCGGTGCATCGTGTTCCGCGGAGGGTGACCGGCTCGAGCTGTTCAGCCGCAAGCTCCGGCCGTTGACGCGCTACTTCCCCGAACTGCTCGATCCGCTCCGCCAGGCCCTCCCGGAACGCTGCATCATCGACGGCGAGATCGTCGTGGCCGACACGGGTGGGGACGGGCTCGACTTCGACGCGTTGTTACAGCGCATCCATCCCGCCAAGTCGCGCATCGATCGGCTCGCGGCGGAGACACCGGCTGCATTCGTCGCCTTCGACGTGTTGGCCGACGGCGATCGAGCTGTGCTCGACCTGCCGATGGCCGACCGCCGGGCACTGCTCGAATCCCTCGTGGCGCCGAACGCGACCGTGCACCTCACGCCTGCGAGCACGTCGCGCGACGTCGCCGACGAATGGTTCGGTCGCTTCGAAGGTGCGGGGCTCGACGGTGTGATCGCCAAGCCGCTCACTGGCACCTACGACCCGGGGAAGCGCTCGCTGATCAAGGTGAAGCACGAGCGGACCGCCGATTGTGCCGTCGCCGGGTACCGCATCCACAAGGACGGTCAGGGTGTGGGCTCGCTGCTCCTCGGCCTGTTCGACGACCAGGGCGACATGCATTCGGTCGGCGTGGCCGCCGCGTTCAGTGTGGCCCGACGGGCGGAACTCCTCGCCGAACTCGAGCCACGCACACACGATGCGCTCGACGGCCACCCGTGGCGGGAGTGGGCCGAATGGGACGCCACGAGCCATCAGGCGGGCGCACAGGCGAAGGCGAGCACGGGTGGCAGCCGGTGGAATGCCGGCAAGGACCAGTCGTTCGTGCCGCTGAAGATGGGCCTCGTGGCCGAAGTGACGTTCGGTCAGCTCGAGAACCGTCGGTTCCGCCACGGCGTGAAGTTCCTCCGCTGGCGGCCCGACCGCACCCCCGAGAGCTGCCGCTACGACCAGCTCGAGGTCGCCGAACCGATCTCGTTCTCCGACTTCATCGCCCGGTGACATCAACCTGTCGCGCGGGGTCAGGCACAACGCAACAGGTCGACGCCGACGGCGCACCTGATCCTGCACAACCTGTTGCGTTGTGCCTGACCCCGCGCGACAGGTTCAGCCGGTGGTGGTGGTCGGGGCGGTGGTGGCGATCACGACGGGTGGGATCGTGAGGTCCGTGGTCGGTGTCGAACCGTCGTCGTTGCTGATCACGAACGTCTGCGGATCGGGCGCCACCACGCCGGCCGCGGTGACCGCACTGACCTGAACCTGCCACGTGCCGGCCACGGTGAGCGGCAGGCCGTTCGCCGCGAGCCTCACGGCCACGCCCTCCCCGGTGAGCGGAACCGGCTGGGTGATCGTTGCCACGTCGGGGTTCGGCGGGGCGGTGAACACCACCACGAGCTGCGACATGCCGGACTCGGGGGCGTCGACTTCGACCTCCATCCCGACCAGCCCCGGCGTGTCCTGCGTGAGTTTGACCGTCACGTCGAGATCGCCCTCGGGCACTTCGAAGTGCTGTTCGATCGCGTAGTCGATCGACGTGCCGGTGTCGGAGTTCGGAGGCGTGAGGGCGAACATCCACGCGCTCAGGGCCACCGCGACGATCCCGATCGCGGCCTCGGTGCCGAATGCGCGGCGCAGGCGGTCGGCCATCGGCACGGTCATCTCGTCGGCTCGGGCGAGCCGGTCGTTCACGAACTGGCGTGCCTTGATGGCGATGAACAGCATGATCGCCACGGCCACGGTCTTGAGGAGCAGCACCCGGCCGTGACTCGATCCGAACAGGTCACCGCCGTCGAGCCGCACGGTCTGGATCAGCCCGGTGACCACCGTGACGATGATCGCGAGATTGGAGATCCGGCAGAAGCCGCGTACGGCGTGTACGAGATCCTCCTCGCCCGGCCCCGCGAGCACGACCCGGGCGAGCAGCACGACACCGCCGATCCAGATCGCCATCGCCAAGGCGTGCAACATGCCGGTGGCGATCCCGATCACCGCGAGGTCGCCACCCGTTCGGCTGAAGCCCATCGTGGCCACCGCCAACGCCGGGATGCCGAGGGCGGCCATCTGCGTGGTCGGATCGATCACCCGGTCGGGCCGGAACGCCACCCACCCGGAGCCGAGCACCAGGATGAGGCGGGCGATCGCGGCGATGCCGGGGGCACCGGCGTCGAACAGGTCGAGCCAGTTCGACGGATTGAGTCCGCTGCCGAACGACCCACCGGTCGCGGCCGCGGTGGCGGCGGCGACGTACAGCACGGTGCCCAGCAAGGCCACGATCCAGATCATCCGGATGAACCGGACGGCCACCAGGTACTCGACGCCCTCGGGCCACGCCGCGGCGATGGTGAGGAGCGATCCGAACAGGATGGCGACGCCGAGGACCGACAGCAGGCGCCCGAGCCACAGTGGCCCCTGCCCGGTCTCGGCCTCGGTCGGACTCACGACGTCGTCCGGCGTGCTGGTGGCGTTCGGATCGACGGCCGTGGTGGTGGCGAGCGTCGTCGGGGTGGTGGCGGCGGCCGCCGCATCGACGGTGGTGGTCGTGACGATCGGGTCGCTCGACACGTTGAACGTGATGTTGCCCGTTCCGTTCGGTTCACCGTTGGTGTCGCTCACGAGCCAGTTGGCGACGCAGGTCCCCTTCGGCAGGGCGGACGGAACCGCGACGGTGAGCGAGAGCCCGTCGGCCCCGACCTCCGGCCGACCCAGCGTCACGAGCACGGCGTTGCAGTCGAGCGAGACGGTGTTGGCCTCGGTGCCCAACTCCTCGGAGAACACGATCGAGATCTGCGTGGGCGAGGTGGCGATCGTCGACCCGTCAGCGGGATCGGAACTCACGACGGTGGCGTCGGCGAGGACCACCCCGGACTCGAAAAGCGACCCGAGGGCGACGACACCGAGCGCGATCGCGGCGACGGCGGTCGTCCGGCGGAGACGCCGGCGAGCGGGGTGTACGGCTGGTTCGTTCACGGTCGGCCCAAAGCTAGTGGTCGGCGAATCGCTCCGACGGGAGCCTCGGCGCAGCGCCCCCATGGTCGGCCGTGGTCAGCCGGAAGCGCGCACACACGCTGGCGCGCCCATCGCGGCCACGAGGTCGTCGCGCCCGAAGTTCAGTTCGGCGATCGTCGTGGTCAGCGCGTCGAGCGATTCGGCGTCCACCGCGGGCTGTCCGGCAGCAGCGGCGAGGTCGCTCCACGCGGCCGCCTGCTCCTCGTCGTTGCGGATCAACACGCGGTGATCGTCGTCGAGTTCGTCCGGCGATTCGATCGCGCGGATGGATTCGGCCTCGTCGCGAAGCAACGTGCTCGCCTGGTTGGCGAAGTCGGTGACGCTGATCCCGTCGGGAGGATCGGGAAGCGCGTCGAGCGCCGTCGCCGTCCCGGCACACACCGATTCCAGCGCGGCGAGGTATGCGGCCGCGGTCGGCGCAGGTTCACCGTCGGACGAGCAGGCGGCGAACGTCACGACGGACCCCAGCACAACGCATCCCAGCGGAATCGGTCCCAGCCGAATCCGTTCCAGCAGGATCCGTCGCGGCACCATCCCCGAATACCACGCCATGGAGCAACCATAGGGAGGCCGGTCGGGCGATCGCGGTCATGGCGCGGGCGCACGCCCCACCGTCGCTGTCACATCCGCTGGGTATCGTGGCCACGATGGCCACCCAGTCGCTGTACCGCCGCTATCGGCCCCGACGATTCGGCGAGGTCAAGGGGCAGGATCACGTGGTCAAGGCCTTGCGTACGGCCGTTGCCGAGGGGCGCGAGGGTCAGGCGTACCTGTTCTCCGGCCCGCGGGGCACCGGCAAGACCACCTCGGCGCGCATCCTCGCCAAGGTTCTCAATTGCGCGAACCCGGTCGATGGCGAGCCCTGCTGCGAGTGCGAGTCGTGTCTCGCCGTGGAACGGGGCACGAGCTACGACGTGCACGAACTCGACGCGGCGAGCAACAACGGCGTCGACGCGATCCGCGACCTCATCGAGAGGGCGTCGCTCGGAACACCGGGGCGCCACAAGGTGTACATCCTCGACGAGGTGCACATGCTCTCGAAGGCGGCCGAGGCCGCGCTGTTGAAGACGCTCGAGGAGCCGCCTCCCCACGTGGTGTTCGTGCTCGCGACGACCGACCCGCAGAAGATGTCCGACACCATCCGGAGCCGCACGCAGCACCTTCAGTTCCACCTCCTCCCGCCTGACACGCTGGCCGAGCACGTGCGATGGGTGGCCGACGACGCCGGACTCGTCGTCAGCGACGCCGCGATCGACCAGGTACTGCGGCAGGGTGCCGGTTCGGCCCGTGACGCGCTGTCCGCGCTGGAGCTGGTGGCGAACATCGGCGACGACGGCGTCGAGAACGTGCCGCTCGACGAGTTCGTCGAAGCCATGATCGATCGCGATCCAGGGCGGGCGCTCACGATGGTGGCGCACGCGATCGGCATCGGTCGCGATCCGCGCACGCTGACCGAGGAGTTGATCGGCTTCATGCGCAACGGTTTCCTGTGCCTCATGGCGCCCGAACTCGTGCCGGTGTCGGGCCAGCACATCGACACGCTCACCGACCAGGCCGGACGGTTGGGGGCGGCCGGACTCGTCCGCGGTATCGAGACCCTCGGCGCGGCCCTCAGCGACATGCGGCATGCACCCGACGCGCGGGTGCTGCTCGACGTGGCCGCGGTGCAGCTGACGTCCGATTCCGTCGCCCCGGATCTCGGTGCGCTCCTGGCTCGCCTGCACCGCCTCGAGGAGCAGGTTGCGGCCGGCGTGACGGTGGCGGCCACAGGTGTCCAGGCGGCGCCGGCGGCCGTCGGTGATCCCGTCACGGGTCGAGCGGCGCTCGGCGGGCGCGCCCGGACGGGCGCCGGCCGCGGCACCGGCCACCACGCCGGCCACGACACACGGCAACGGCACCGGCGATCGAGCCGACCGTCGTCCAGCCCGAACCGTCGCCGTCCACCACGCCGTCCACCGCGTCGGCCGCAGGGCCGTCGTCCGCGGCGCCGGCCACTGTTCCGCCCTCCGTGCCGCCCGCTGTTGCAGCCGCTTGGCGGGCTCACGTCGGACGTCTGGGAGCAAACGGTGCGTCCGGCGCTGCGCGGGATGACACGTGCCGTGTACGCGCCCGCCACGTTGGTCCGAGCCGCCGACGGCGCGGTCACGTTCTCGCTCCCGAACGTCGCGCATCGGGAGAAGTGCGAACAGCATCGAGACGCCGTCGAGGCTGCCATTCGCACCGCGACGGGCACAGTGGTCGTCGTGGAGCTGCTCGTGGAGGGCGAGTCGTCCGAGGTGCCGGCGTCGTTGCCGCCCACCGCCGGGCCGCTGACCGCCGAAGCGGCCCCGTCGAGCGCTCGCCCGACAGCGGCGCCCGATGCGTCGCCGCCCGATCCGGCGGCGTCCGCCGCGGCCCCGACGGACGATCCACCGGACGACGACGATGTCGATCTGGACGATCTCGTCGACGCGCCGCCCGACAGCGTCAAGTCGCCGATCGATCGGCTCGCCGAGGCCTTTCCGGGCTCCGAGTTGATCGACGAACGGACCTGACGTGGCGAGCACCTACACCGCGCCGGTGCAGACCCTCATCGACGAACTCGGTCGGCTGCCGGGCATCGGGCCGAAGTCGGCACAGCGCATCGCCTTCCACCTCCTGAAGATCCCGGCGGACGACGTGGCTCGACTGGCTCACTCGATCACCGACGCGAAGGCGCGGGTGCGGTTCTGTGAGCGGTGTTTCAACGTGGCCGAGTCCACGCTCTGCCCGATCTGCAACGACGATGCCCGCGATTCGTCGGTGGTGTGCGTCGTGGAGGAATCACGCGACATCGTGGCAATCGAACGCACCGGGGAGTTCCGAGGCCGTTACCACGTGCTGCTCGGGGCCATGAGTCCGCTCGAGGGCATCGGTCCTGAGCAGCTCAAGATCCGCGAACTACTCACGCGCATCGAACCCGAGGGCATCACCGAGATCATCATCTGCACCAACCCGAACACGGAGGGCGAGGTGACTGCGATGTACCTCGCCCGCCTGCTCAAACCGTTGGGGCTCACGATCACCCGGATCGCCAGCGGCCTGCCGGTCGGCGGCGATCTCGAATACGCCGACGAGCTGACGCTCGGCCGAGCCCTCGAAGGCCGTCGCATCATGGACTGATTGCGACGAAGGGCCTGGAGAGATCACTGGCCTGGAGAGATCATGGCCTGGAGGGGACGATGCCCGGGAGGAGGGCCGGTGGAAAAATGACTGAGGCGCCACCTTCACGAATCGGTAGCGGGCGGACGGGCCGATTCGTGTCAGTGGCGCCTCAGAAGGTGTTGTACCCGGTCGAAACCGGATTCAAACGATCAAGTTGCGCTATTTTCAGCGGAATGTGTTGCAGTTACGTTACAGAATTCCCGCTGGTTTGTCAAGTATCCGCAACGAATAGCCTGCGAATCGCTTCGAACCACCCGTCTGGGTGACGATGGGCCGTTCGTTACTACCGAGCGTAGTGCAACGACGGGCGGAGCGCAACATGTGTGTACTGGGGAGTTTCGTATTTCTTCGGGAGCGAACCGCCAAGGTGAACTGCCGGCGCGATCGAATCAGAACGCGCGCAGGATCGCCGCGTCGCCTTGGCCGCCGCCGCCGCACAACGCGACGGCGCCGATGCCACCGCCTCGGCGGTGCAACTCGTGCAGCATGGTCAGTGCCAGCCGGTTCCCGCTCATCCCGATCGGATGCCCGAGCGCGATGGCGCCTCCGTTGACGTTGACGATCTCGTCGCTGATGCCGAGTTCGGCGATCGAGGCGATGCCGACCGCCGCGAACGCTTCGTTGATCTCGAACAGGTCGAGGTCGTCCACCTCGATGCCCGCGCGCTCGGCGGCCTTCAGGATGGCGCGGCTCGGTTGGTGCAGCAGCGAGGCGTTGTCGGGTCCCGCCACCATGCCGTACGACACGAGTTCGCCGAGCGGTGACACACCGCGGCGCTCGGCCGCAGCCCGCGACATCAGCACCAACGCGCTCGCACCGTCGGACAACTGCGACGCGTTCGCCGCGGTGATCGTGCCGTTCGGATCGAACGCCGGCCGCAGTCCGGCGAGGCTCTCCATCGTGGTGCCCGGCCGCACGCCCTCGTCGTGCTCGACGAGGATCGGCTCACCCTTGCGCTGGGGAACGGCCACGGGGACGATCTCGTCGGCGAGGCGCCCCTCCTTGATGGCGTTGGCGGCCCGTTCGTTCGACTTCACCGCCAAGTCGTCCTGCTGCTCGCGGGTGATCTGCCCGGCGGTGTAATTCTCGGTGCCCAGGCCCATCAGACAGGCATCGAACGCACACCACAGACCATCCTTGATGATCGCGTCGGCGAGCTCGGTGTTGCCGTAGCGGAAGCCGCCGCGCGCGCCGTCGGCGATGTAGGGCGCGTTCGTCATCGACTCCATCCCGCCGGCGACGACGATGTCGGCGTCGCCGGCGACGATCATCTGGTGGGCGAGATAGATCGCGTTGAGGCCCGACAGGCAGACCTTGTTCACGTTGACCGAGGGCACGCTCATCGGGATGCCGGCCTTCACCGCTGCCTGACGGCTCGGCACCTGACCCTGGCCCGCCATGAGCACCTGACCCATGATCACGTGGTCGACCTCGTCCGGTGCGACGCCGGCGCGCTCGAGCGCGGCCGAGATCGCGAAGCCACCGAGATCGGCCGCCGAGAACGACGAGAGAGCGCCGCTCAGCTTGCCGATCGGGGTGCGCGCTCCCGCGACGATGACGGAGCCGGATGCGGAATCGTTCGAGGTCATGGCCGAAACGCTAGCCCTGCGCCAACCCCGGCGAGAAACGCCGTGCTGGGGCCGTGACCGCTTTGGGCACGGGATTTACCGATCGGTAACCTGCGACGATGGACACCATCCTCGAGGCCATCCAGTCGGGCGCGAGCGGCGCTGACCTCGCCAACCTCCCGATCCCCGACCACTATCGGGCGGCGTACGTCCACCGTGACGACGTCGGCATGTTCGAAGGCGTCGAGTCGGCCGACAAGGACCCCCGCAAGTCGTTGCGGATCGGGGACGTGGCCACCCCCGAGCTGGCGCCCGACGAGGTGTACCTCGCGGTGATGGCGTCGAGCATCAACTTCAACACGGTGTGGACGTCGATCTTCGAGCCGCTGCCGACGTTCGGATTCCTCGACCGGCTCGCCCGCGAGAGCGATTGGGCCGCCCGGCACGCGCTGCCGTACCACGTGGTCGGTTCCGATGCGTCGGGTGTCGTGCTGCGGGTGGGGTCGGCGGTGCGCAACTGGAAGCCGGGCGACCGGGTGACCGTCCACTGCAACTACGTCGACGACCAGGATCCGTCGGCCCACGACGACTCGATGCTCGCCGCCAACCAGCGCATCTGGGGGTTCGAGACGAACTTCGGCGGGCTCGCCGACCTGAGCGTGGTCAAGGCGAACCAGCTGATGCCGAAGCCGACCCATCTCACGTGGGAGGAAGCGGCGGTCAATGCGCTGTGCAACTCCACCTCGTACCGGATGCTCGTCGGCGAGCACGGCGCCCGGATGAAACAGGGCGACAGTGTGCTCATCTGGGGAGCCACGGGCGGCATCGGTGGGTATGCGGTGCAGTACGTGCTCAACGGCGGCGGCACCCCGATCGGCGTCGTCTCCTCGCCGGAACGTGCCGCGATCCTCAATGCGATGGGATGCGAGGCGGTGATCGACCGTCGGGCCGAGGGGTACCGGTTCTGGTCCGACGAGCACACGCAGGACGAGTCCGAATGGCGCCGGCTGGGCAAGAAGATCCGTGAGCTCAACGGCGGCGACGATGTCGACATCGTGTTCGAGCATCCCGGTCGTTCGACGATGGGTGCGTCGGTCTTCGCCGCGAAGCGCGGCGGCACCGTCGTCACGTGTGCCGCGACATCGGGCTACATGGTCGAGTTCGACAACCGCCATTTCTGGATGAAGCTGAAGCGGCTGATCGCCTCCCACTTCGCCAACTACGCCGAGGCGTATGCCGCCAACCGCCTGATCGACCAGGGGCGCATCCACCCGATGCTCCAGGCCACGTACGCCCTCGACCAGGTCGGTGAAGCGGCGCTCGCCGTGCACCGCAACGAGGCCGAGGGCAAGCTCGGGGTGCTCTGCCTCGCGCCGGTCGAAGGCCTCGGCATCGACGACCCGGACAAGCGCGAGCGCGTCGGCGAAGACAACCTCACCCGCTTCCGCACCCCCTGACCCCGAGCTTTCGAAATTCTCCCGTACGGGTGCGTCAGCCGCTCGATCTGCTCAGAAATTCTGGTGACAGCTCGTACGCTGCCACCCCGATGGGCCGAGACCGGACACTGGCGGCGGTCCTGTGGGACATGGACGGCACCTTGGTCGACACCGAGCCGTACTGGATCGCGTCCGAGCACGCGTTGGTCGCTGAGTACGGGGGCACCTGGACGGGGGACGACGCCCACTCGATCGTCGGGTTCGACCTCCTCGACGCCGCCGTGGAACTTCGCGATCGCGGCGGCGTGCGGCTCGAGCCCGTCGAGATCGTCGAGCGGCTCCTCGACAGCGTGATCGCGATGGCGAGTGCCGAGCTGCCCTGGCGCGCCGGGGCACGGGAGCTGCTCGCCGAGTGTGCTCGCGAGGGAATTCCGTGCGCGATGGTCACAATGTCGTGGCGACGACTCGCCGATGCCGTGCTCGCCGCATCGCCCCGCGGATCGTTCGCCGCCTCGGTCACGGGAGACGAGGTGACCCGCGGCAAGCCCGACCCGGAGCCCTATCTGGCGGCCGCCGCGGCCCTCGGTGCCGATCCGCTCGCATGCGTGGCGATCGAGGACTCGCCCACGGGGGTTGCCTCGGCATTGGGCGCGGGGTGTGCGACGCTGGGGGTTCCCCATGTCGTCCCCCTCACGTCCGCCCCCGGCCTCACCATCGTCCAGTCCCTCGCTGACGTTGCCCTCGCCGACCTCCGCTCCCTCCTCGATCGCTGACACCCCTGTCGGAGGAATCGACGCGGTCGAGCCGGACGGAGCGCCTGAGCAGCGGGCCCGTGCGCCCCGTCGCCGGCTCCTGATCGCCGCGGTCGTGTTGGTCGCCGCGCTGGCCGCCGTCATTGCCGGGGCCCTGTGGACGACGAACAGCGAGCCCCCACCTCCGCCCCCCAGACCCGACATCCCGCTCGATGCCTGGGTGCCGTACTGGACGCTCGACTCGGCGATGGCCGAGACGGACCGCCTCGGCTCGATGCGCGACGTGTCGCCGTTCTGGTTCAACGCCGTCGGCGTCGATCAGATCGTGATCGATCCGAACGCCGGCGCGGAGCTGACCACGTCGTTCATGGACGAGGCCAAGGCTTCGACGGCGAACGTCGTGCCGTCGATCGTCGACGCGATGCCGGCCGGCGGGATGGCCGCACTCCTCGCCGATCCGACCTCACGCACGCAGCACGTCGATGCCATCGCCCGATTCGCTGCCGACGGTGGTTACGACGGCGTCGACATCGACTACGAACAGTTCGCCTTCGCCGACGGTCGTGACACGTGGGCGGCCACCCGCCCGGACTGGGTGGCGTTCATCACCGAACTCGGCGGCCGCCTCCACACCGACGGGCGCACCCTGACCGTGAGCATCCCGCCGATCTACGACACCGGCCAAACGGACGACAGCGGGTACTGGGTGTACGACTACGGCGCGATCGCCCCGCACGTCGACCACATCCGCATCATGGCGTACGACTTCTCGGTCGACGAGCCGGGCCCGATCGCGCCGCTGGAGTGGGTCGAATCGGCGATCACGGCCGCGCTGGATGCGACCGAAGCCCCGGAGAAGTTGGTGCTCGGGCTACCGGCGTACGGTCGCAACTGGCCGACGGCCGTGAGCGGCGAGTGCCCTGCCGACCTCGTCGAGGGTCGCACGAGCGTGACGGCGGCCACCGTCGGCGACCTCATGGCGCGCCGCAACGCCACTCCGGTGTTCGTGCCGGCGACCGGCGAGTGGATGTTCGAGTACGACCTCGAGGTGACCGACGGTGTCACGTCGTGCGTGCAGACCCGTCAGGTGCACTTCGTGGGCGGTGGCGGCGTTCGCGCCCGGATGGATCTCGCCCGGCAGTACCAGCTCGACGGTGTCTCGCTGTGGGCGTTCGGATTCGATGACGAGGGGGTGTGGGACGCCATCCTGCCGAACGTCTCCGATCCCACCGCCCCCGATCAAACCGCGACGTCGACGATTCCGACGACCGGCGATTGAATCGCCGCAGCTCAGCTGTACTGATCGAGAATCGTCGACTCGGTGACGCGGTTGAGCGTCTCGCGGATCGACCGCGCCGTTGCCTCGTCGACGCCGTCGACGGCGATCAGGTCGTTGACCGTGGCCCGCTGCAGCTTCGCCAACCCGCCGAAGTGATCGGCGATCGTCGCCGCGACATCCTGTGGGAGCCGGTTGACCCGGTGGAGCAACCGCAGGCCCTTCGGCGCCGCCTCGCGGGCGAGGTCGTTCGAATCGCCGTCGAGATGGAGCGTGTTGGCGGCCAGGCGGAGATTGAGCACGTCATCGTCGGACAGCCGCGACATCTCGCTGAGCGTGTCGGCGACCGTCCGACCCGACGGGAGGTAGTCGGCCACGACGAGGTCGAGTTCGTCGTCGATCTCGCCGTACAGCTCGTCGAGTTGGAGGCGGAGCAGTCGGGCGTCGACGCCGAGTTCGATGATCATCGTTTCGATCTCGTCCGCGATGCGGTGCACCATCTCGCCCCGCTGCACGACCGCCACGACGTCGCGCAGGCTGGCGACGTCTTCGATCTCGACGGCCGTGAGATTGGCGATGGCGTCGTCGAGCCGCGCCTTGTAGCGCTCGAGGGTCTGCAACGCCTGGTTGGCGCGATCGAGGAGATGCCCGACCTCGTGGAGCTGCCGCTTCCCGCCGCCGGCGTACACGTTGATGACGCCCATCTCCTCGGACGCCGACACGACGGGTACCGCCAGCGAACGGGCGACGCGTTCGGCCGTCCGGTGCCGCGTGCCGGTTTCGCTGGTCGGCACGGTCGGGTCGGGCACCAGGTGCACGTTGGCCCTGGCGATGCGACCACCGTCGGAGGAGATGATGATCGCACCGTCCATCTTCGCCAGCTCCGACAGACGTTGCGGGCTGTACGGCGCGTCGACGAGGAACCCGCCCGAACAGATCGAGAGCACGTCGGCGCCGTCGCTCAACACGAGGAGTGCGCCGGCCTTGGCGCGCACGACCCGGTCGATGCCGTCGCGCAGCGGCGTTCCGGGCGACACCCGAGCGAGCGCATCGCGCATCTGCTCGTTGGCCGCGCCGAATCGGGACTGCATGGACCGATTCTAGGGGACGGGAGCGGTCAGCGGTTCAGACCGCTCAATGCCACCGCTTCGGCGAGGGTTCCCGCGCGCAGCATGCGCACGCTGCCGTCGCCGTCGGGCGAGTTGGCCGGGACGACGACGCGGCGGAAGCCGAGCCGCCCGGCCTCGGTGACCCGACGAACCGCGTGCGCAACCTGCCGGAGTTCGCCGCCGAGGCCGACCTCGCCGAACACGGCAAGATCGGCCGGAAGGGGCTGATCGGTGATCGCGCTGACGACGGCGAGGCAGACCCCGAGATCGAGGCCCGGTTCGGTGAGTTTCACGCCTCCCGCCGTCGACGCGTACACGTCCTGATCGCCGATCGCCATCTTGGCGCGCCGCCCGATCACCGCCATCAGCATCGAGAGGCGTCCGCCGTCGAGACCCTGCGCGCTGCGGCGGGACGGAACGCCCGGCACGCCGGCGCTCGTCAACGCCTGGACCTCGACCACGATGGGACGGTGCCCTTCCATGGTGGGGACGACCGCCGAGCCGGCGATGCCGGCGCGGCGATCGGCGAGGAACAGCGTGGACGGATCGGGCACGCCCGTCAGCCCGTCGTGGCCCATCTCGAACAGTCCGAGTTCGTTGGTCGGGCCGAAACGGTGCTTGGAGGCGCGCAACAGCCGCAACGCGTGGTGACGGTCGCCTTCGAACTGCAGGACCGTGTCGACCACGTGCTCGAGGACGCGTGGCCCGGCGAGGCCGCCGTCCTTGGTGACGTGGCCGACGAGGACGATGGCCACATTGCGGTCCTTCGCTTCGACGACCAGGCGTTGTGCGCACCCGCGGACCTGGCCGACGCTGCCCGGGAGCGCGGCCGTGGAGGGGTCGTGAACCGTCTGGATGGAGTCGATGACCACGAGTTCCGGTGTCGTCGCGTCGATCGCGGCGATGATGTGCGGCAGCGACGTTTCGGCGTGGAGCCACAGACCGTCGCGGATCGCACCCAACCGCTGCGCTCGTCGTTGGACCTGGTGCGCGCTCTCCTCCGCGGTGACGTACAGCGTCGGACCGTCCCACGCGGCGAGCAGTTGGAGCAGCAGCGTGCTCTTGCCGATGCCCGGCTCGCCACCGAGCAGCGTGACCGACCCCGGCACCAACCCACCGCCCAGCACGCGGTCGAGTTCGTCGATCGAGGTGACGATCGGTTCGCCCTCCTGGGCCCGGACGTCACCGATCGGTGTGGGGCCGGGCCGGTGCGACGGGAGCAGCGGTACGTCGGCGGTGAGGGAACCCTCGACCTCCTCGACCAGGGTGTTCCAGTCGCCGCAGCCCGAGCACTGGCCTGACCACTTCGGATGCGCCGATCCGCACTCGGTGCACACGTGCACGAACTTGACTGTTCCGGTCGATCGTCCGCCCGCTCGCCTGGTCGGTCGCCCGTTCGCGTTGTCGTTGATCCGGTTCGCCGTCGATGTCGCCATGGCGCCATCCTGACGAGGGGGTCTGACAGCCATCAGGGATCGGTGCGCCCCGTCCTCCCGATGAGCGAACGGCCCGACTGTCGGTCCGTTCGCTCACCGGAGGGGTCCGGGGACAGCTGCTTCAGCCCATCGTGCGGGATCCGTCGATCGCCTCGCGGACGATGTCGGCGTGGCCGGCGTGCTGGGCGGTCTCGGCGATGATGTGCAGCACCACGCGCCGCGCCGACCAGCTCGCTCCCGGCTCGTACCAGGGTGCCTCGGGGAGGGGGTGCGAGGCGTCGAGGTCGGGGAGCGACGCGACGAGCTCGTCGGTGCGCCGGGCGACGGCGTCGTAGCGCTCGAGGATCGACGCCAGCGTCTCACCGGGTTCCATCCGGAACGACGAGGCGTGCACCTCGTAGTCGGACTCACCGCTGAACGCCAGCGCCGACGGGCCCAGGACGATGAAGTCGGCCCACCCCGACTCGGTGTGGGCGACGTGCTTGATCAGGCCGCCGACGCACAACGCCGACACCGTGCTGGCGTGCGCCGCCTGCGCGTCGGTCAGGTCGCGGGCGGTGGTGCGCAGGAACTCGCGGTGCGCCGCCAACGTGTGGAGCAGGTCGCGCCGCTCGGCGTCGGCGAGTTGGGTCGAAGTGGTCGTGCTGGTCGACGTGATGTTGGTCATGTGTTCCAGGATGAACCATGATGTGGTCAGAATCTGTCCGCAATTCCAACAATGATGAGGTCATGGCCAGTCCGAGCGAACGCATGCTGCGCCTCCTGTCGCTGCTGCAGAGCCACCGCGACTGGGGTGGCGCGGAGCTTGCCGGCCGGCTCGAGGTGTCGCCGCGCACGTTGCGGCGCGACATCGATCGGCTCCGTTCGCTCGGCTACCCCGTCGACGCCTCCCCCGGCATCGACGGCGGGTACCGGTTGGCTGCCGGCGCGTCGATGCCCCCGCTCGTGCTCGAGGATGACGAGGCGGTCGCCCTCGTCGTTGCACTGCGGGCCAGTGCGAGGTTCGCCCTCAGCGGTACCGCCGAGGCATCCGTCGACACCCTCGCCAAGGTGATCCAGGTGCTCCCACCGCGGCTGCGTCGACGTGCCGAGGACGTGGCCCAGATGACGCAGACCGCCGACTGGTCGGAGAGCACCGCCACGGTCGATCCGGGGGTGTTGGCGACGATCGCGACGGTGGCGCGGAACTCCGAGCGCCTCGAGTTCTCGTACCGGGATCGGACGGGCACGGAGGAGGATCGTCACGTCGAGCCGATCCGGCTCGTCATGCTCGGCCGTCACTGGTACCTCGTCGCCTATGACCTCACGCGGCACGACTGGCGGACGTTCCGCGTCGACCGCGTCCACACGCCCCGTTCGACTGGCGCGCAGTTCCGGCCGAGGCCCGTGCCGACCGGGGACGCCGCCGAGTACGTCCGCTCGTCGATCCAGATCGCGACGACCAGATGGGAGATCGTGGTCGAGGCAGAGACGGACGGCGACGAGGCGCGGCGACGAGTCGGGCAGCGGGCGGTGGTCACCGATCTCGGACCGGGCCGGTGCAGTCTGGCCATCCCGGCCGACGGTTTCGAGTGGCCGACCATGCTGCTCGCGTCGCTCGACGCCGAGCTCCGCGTCGTCTCGCCACCCGAATTCCGCAGGCATCTCGCCACCGTCGGCCGCCGCTTCTCCCGGTCGGCCAAATCCGCGTGTGACGGAACGGGTCCCGCCGTACCGTTGGGCGATGGAGCTCCGCTGGCCCGCCCTCGACCTCCTGGACAGTTATTCCGACGCGCTCCGCCGTGGGTGGTCGCCCGACACCGATGCGCGCCGAGGTGGCGACCGAGCAACTCGCTGCGATCGCTGCTGACGACGCCGCCTTCGTCGCCTCTCTCATCGATCGAGAGGCGGCCGGACTCCGGACCTCCGATTCCGCTGCCCGACGGGTCGTTCGGTGGCCGGCTGCCTGGTTTCCACAAGTGGATGTGGGACGGTGAGTTCTGCGGGTCGATCGGGTTCCGCTGGCAACCCGGCACGGCGGAACTGCCGACCCACGTGCTCGGTCACATCGGCTACAGCGTCGTGCCGTGGAAGCGTCGCCGCGGCTACGCCACCGAGGCGCTCCGCCCGATCCTCGACGACGCCCAGGCCGAAGGCCTGCCGTTCGTCGTGCTGACGACCGACCTCGACAACGGCGTGTCGCAACGGGTGATCGAGGCCAACGGTGGCGTCCTCGTGGAGCGATTCAGCACGGACCGTGCGTACGGCGGATCGTGCGGCCTGCGTTTCCGGATCGACCTGCCGGCGGGCGACTCAGCTCGCGTCGCAGCGTTGATCACCTGATCGGATCACCCGATCGGATCACCGGATCGGGATCACCTGATCGGGATCACCTGGCCGCGGTTGATCGACACCCAGTCGCGGGCGTCGAGGTAGGGGCGCAGGCGATCGGCGATCACGCCGCCGTACATCGCGTTCTTGGGCCGTTGCAGTTCGAACAGGTACGGGAACTCGAGCCACGCCGTGGTGGCGTCCCACAACCGCATCGCGGCCGCGCCCGTCGGCGGATCGAGCACGACCGGACCGAACAGGCGCTCGGGCTCACCGCCCGCGTCGAGCACCTCGGGGAAGAACAGCGTCGGCACGCCGTAGCCGCCGACGGCGACCACCCGGTCGTGATCGGCCTTCACCTCGTCGCCGGTCGTGGGGTCGGCGATGGCCTCGTCGACGACGGCGGGGTCGAGGCCGATCTCCTCCAGCAGGTGACGGGCCACGGTGGGTTCGTGCGGCTTGTGGCCCTCCTCGTGGAGCGCTCGTCCGGCCCGTTCGTACCAACGGTCGAGGTCGTCCATGCTCGTGCGGCGCAGCAGCGCGCCGATGCGCATCATCGACCAGCCGTACGACCACTCGCGCTCCCACGGGTGCTTCTTGCCCTCGACCCGGTTGATCTCCTCCAGGCTGAAGAACCGCCAGGAGATCTCGAGGCCGTTCTGGGGGCGGACGTCGCGGATCCACTTCGCCGTCTGGTAGGCGAACGGGCACATCACGTCGAAGTGGAAGTCGACTCGACTGATCACGGGCGGCTCAGGCGAAGTCCCCATACCCCAGCCTCCCACACCGCCCCCCATCGGCGTTTGCGTCACGATTTCGGGGGACGTGCCCCGCAGAAATCCTGACGCAAACGAGGATTGAGGAGGCCTCTCAGGTCGGGTGGGCGGGGCGGTGGCTCTGGCGGTAGCGGCGCGCCCGCCGCGAGCGGGCCCAGGCGACGTAGCCGATGAAGAAGATCATGAACACGACCCATGCCACGAGGACCACGAGCGCGGCGATCGACAGCGGTCGAGCCCACCAGGCGTTGTTCGCCGGTGCCTGCAGCGACTGGGCGCGCCATTCGGCGATCGACCCGTCGAGCGGCACGATCCATTCCAGCGTGCCGTCGTCGATCGTGGTGCCGTTCGTCTCCTCCGCCACGATCTCGCCCGGAAGACTCGCCCCGATCGTCACGTGCATCGACGACTCCGGCGTCGCGCCGCTGGCCGCGATCTGGTCGGCGAAGGGGACCGAGCCGACGGCGGTCACCAGGTCGTCGTCGGCGAACGCGGCGAACCCGTTCGACAACCCGAGCAGACCGTGCAGCGTCGTCGTGGTGTCGTTGTTGACCGTCGTCCGCTGCACCGACATCTGGTTGAACGGCGGGCCGATGCTGTTCAACAGGTTGGTCGCGTCGTCGGGTGTCGTGAAGGAGTGCGAGATCGTGAGCGTCAGACCACCCTCGGGCGTGGCGGTCGGACCCTGGACCTCCCACCCGGCGGCGATGACGTCGTCGAGCGCCAACTCGTCGGCGAGTGTCGGAACGGCAGCGAGGACCTCGGCATCGGCGGTCGCCACCACCGTGAGCGTGCCGGTGCCGTCGTCGGCCATCGACAGATCGACGTCGACATCGACCTGGCAGGCGGCGAGCACGAGCGCGCACGCACACAGAGCCAGCAATCGGCGGATCACGATCGTCATTATGATCGGGCCGGCGTCACCGGCGGTGGCAAGGAAACGTCGGCCACGAGAATGTCCGCCGGGGTCTGTCCCCGGCGGACATTCGGTCGGGCGATCAGATCAGTTCGGGCGGCGGGAGTTCGCCCTCGACTCACCGGTGGTGTCGGATTCTCCGTGGCCGTCGTGGCGAGTTCGACCGACGACGGTGGCACGAACCTTCGACCGCGGTGAACGTGAAGTTCTTCTTGCCCGGATTGTCCGGATCGTCCTCGGTGTCGACGACGATGATCTCGCCGGCCGAGAACTCCTTGTACAGGATCTTCTCCGACAGCGAGTCCTCGATGTGCCGCTGGATCGCCCGTCGCATCGGACGCGCGCCGAGCTGCGGGTCGTACCCGAGTTCGGCGAGCAGTTCCTTCGCCGACTGCTTGATCTCGATCCCGAGGCCCTGACCCTCGAGCTGGCCGACGAGGCGCTGCGTCAGCAGGTCGACCGTCTGGAGCACCTCGTCGCGCGACAGCTCGTGGAACACGATCGTCTCGTCGATGCGGTTGAGGAACTCCGGCCGGAAGTGGTTCTTCAACGACTCGTTGACCTTGTCCTTCATCCGCTCGTAGCTCATCGCCGAGTCGTCGGTGGTGAAGCCGACGTTCGCCTTGCGGAGATCGGCCGTGCCGAGGTTCGACGTCATGATGAGCACGGTGTTGCGGAAGTCGACCGAGCGGCCCTGGCTGTCGGTGAGACGGCCCTCCTCCAGGATCTGGAGCAGCGTGTTGAACACGTCGGGATGGGCCTTTTCGATCTCGTCGAACAGCACCACGGAGAACGGCTTGCGCCGCACGGCCTCGGTGAGCTGGCCGCCCTCTTCGTAGCCCACGTATCCGGGAGGCGAACCGACGAGGCGGCTCACGGTGTGCTTCTCCATGTACTCGGACATGTCGAGCGTGATCATCGCCGAGTCGTCGCCGAAGAGGAACTCGGTGAGCGTCTTGGCGAGTTCGGTCTTGCCGACGCCGGTGGGGCCGAGGAAGATGAACGAACCGGACGGCCGCTTCGGGTCCTTCAGACCGGCGCGGGTGCGGCGGATCGACTGGGCCACGGCGGCGACGGCGCTCTCCTGGCCGATGATGCGCTTGTGGAGGTTCTCCTCCATCTTGAGCAGACGCTCGGTCTCCTCCTCGGTGAGCTTGTACACCGGGATACCGGTCCACAGCGACAGCACCTCGGCGACGGCTTCCTCGTCGACCTCGTCGAACAGGTCGACGCCGTCGGCCTTGACCTCGAGCTCCTTGGCGGCCTTCTCCTCGAGCAGCGACTTCTCCTGGTCGCGCAGGCGCCCGGCCTCTTCGAACTGCTGCTCCTCGACGGCGCGCTTCTTCGCTTCCTGCACCTGGTTGAGCCGGGTCTCGAGGTCGCGCAGGTCGGGCGGGGTGGCCATGCGCTTGATGCGCAGACGCGAGCCGGCCTCGTCGATCAGGTCGATCGCCTTGTCGGGCAGGTGACGGTCGGAGATGTACCGGTCGGCGAGGTTCGCCGCGGCGACGAGCGCCTGGTCGGTGATCGTGACCCGGTGGTGCGCCTCGTACTGGTCGCGGATGCCCTTCAGGATCTCGATCGTGTGGGCGAGTGTGGGCTCGTCGACCTTGACCGGCTGGAAACGCCGCTCGAGGGCAGCGTCCTTCTCCACGTGCTTGCGGTACTCGTCGGTGGTGGTGGCACCGATGGTCTGCAGCTCGCCGCGGGCGAGCATCGGCTTGAGGATCGAGGCGGCGTCGATCGCACCCTCGGCGGCGCCGGCGCCGACGAGCGTGTGGATCTCGTCGATGAACAGGAGGATGTCGCCGCGCGACTTGATCTCCTTGAGCACCTTCTTCAGACGCTCCTCGAAATCGCCGCGGTAGCGGGAGCCGGCCACGAGGGCACCGAGGTCGAGCGTGTAGAGCTGCTTGTTGGTGAGCGTGTCGGGCACGTCGTTGTTGACGATCTTCTGGGCCAGGCCCTCGACGATCGCCGTCTTGCCGACGCCCGGCTCACCGATCAGCACCGGGTTGTTCTTCGTGCGCCGCGAGAGGATCTGCATGACCCGTTCGAGCTCGCGTGTCCGCCCGATGACGGGATCGAGCGCGCCTTCGCCGCGGCCTGGGTGAGGTTGCGGCCGAACTGATCGAGGATCTGGCTGTTGCCGCCCTTCTCGTCGCTCTCCTTGCTGGACGCGCCGACGCCGGCCGGGGCCTGCTCGGTGCGGCCCGTGCCACCGGTCGAACCGGCGGGGCCCTGGTAGCCCGAGAGCAGCTGGATGACCTGCTGGCGGACGCGGGAGAGGTCGGCGCCGAGCTTGACGAGCACCTGGGCGGCGACGCCCTCGCCTTCACGGATGAGGCCCAGCAGGATGTGCTCGGTGCCGATGTAGTTGTGACCGAGCTGCAGCGCTTCGCGGAGCGAGAGCTCGAGCACCTTCTTGGCGCGCGGGGTGAACGGGATGTGGCCGGAGGGCGACGAGCCACCCTGGCCGATGATCTCCTCGACCTGACTGCGCACCGCTTCGAGCGAGATACCGAGGCTTTCGAGTGCCTTGGCCGCGACGCCTTCACCCTCGTGGATCAGCCCGAGCAGGATGTGCTCGGTTCCGATGTAGCTGTGATTCAGGAGGCGGGCCTCCTCTTGTGCGAGCACCACGACCCGGCGGGCCCGGTCGGTGAAACGTTCGAACATGGACGCCCTTTCCACAATGACGATGTGAGTGGAGAACTGTCCGTTCACCCTACCGTCGCCTGCTATCGCGGGGACGTCCGCTCGTTCGTGTGTCGGCGCCGGGCGCGATCGTCTGACGGAGATGGCGCGCTCGTCCCGGTCGGCTATCGTTCGTGTGTCGATCGACGAGCGCGCCTAGCCTGTCGGCGTGTCGCAGGACGAGGTGCTGGCCCCGAGCGTGTTGTCGCCGCTCCTCGCGCTCGAATCGATGGATGCCGACCGTGAACGCATCGAATCCGCGATGCACGAAGCGGTCCGCACCCCTGATCGCTATCTCAACGAGATCGCTTCCCACCTGATCGTCGCCGGCGGCAAGCGACTCCGTCCCGTCGTCTCGGTCGTCGCCGGCGCAGGTGCTCGGCGCGGCGGCGCCCTACGACGTCGTCCGCGGCGGGGTGGCCTGTGAGCTCGTCCACCTCGGATCGCTCTATCACGACGACGTGATGGACGAGGCCGACACCCGGCGCGGCGTCGAGACCGTGAACGCGAAGTGGGGAACCTCCAGGCGATCCTGGCCGGCGACTTCCTGCTGGCGCGGGCATCGGAGATCGCCGCCTCGCTCGGCACCGAGGTCGCCGGCCTGCTCGCCCGCACGATCGGCTGGCTGTGCGAAGGCCAGATCGAAGAGCTCCGCCACACCTACGACGTCACCCGTAACGAGGAGAGCTACCTCGCCTCGATCCACGGCAAGACGGCTTCGCTCTACGGCACGGCAGCACGCATCGGCGCGATCGTCGCCGGCCACGACCGCGTCGTGATCGACGCACTCACCGAGTACGGCAACGCCTACGGCATCGTGTTCCAGATCGTCGACGACATCTTGGACATCACGGCGACCAACGGCGAACTCGGCAAGCCGGCCGGGCACGACATGGTCGAGGGCGTGTACACGCTGCCGGTGATCCGCACGCTCGCCGTCGAGGCGCCGGGTCGGCCGAACTCGCGTCGATCCTCGGCACACCGCTCGATGTCGACCAGCGCGACCAGGCGCTCGCCATCGTGCGTGCCGGCTCGGGCATCGCGTCGAGCATCGCCACGGCCCGCGGCTACGTCGCCCGGGCGGAGGCCGCGTGCGACGACATCCCCGATTCGCTCGCCACGACGGCGCTCCGCGCCGCGCCCGGGGCACTGCTCGAATCCGTCGCCGTCCACGCCTGACGGCGACCGGTCAGGTCACGAGTCGGCGTCGCCCGGGGCGATCCAGGCCGCGAGCCGGGCTCGGCCCGAGCTGATTCGGCGAGTCCATGCGACTCGCCGGTCGACGGTCACCGTCGGAGGCGGTGCGGCGACCGCGTGGAGCAGACGTGTGGTGGCATCGCTCAGCCCGCCGACGAGGAAGGCCACGAACTGCGCCGCGTCGCCGAGCGACAGGCGGAACGTCTCGGTGCACCGGTCGTCGTGCCACACGCTGAGGTTCACGAGCCCTCGATCGAGGTGCCAGGTCGCGTGCAACACGCGACCCTCGGTGTCGCTGAAGAGCACTCGGCCGGTGGGGAGTTCATACACCGAATTGGTCGGCGCAACGGGGCGACGTTCATGACATCATTCTTGACCAGTCCGACCGCTTGTCAAGCGGGGGAGTGTTCCCCATGCGGACGATGCTGAAGTCCCACCGATCCGACACCGCGAGGTCGCGGAGGGGCCAGAGCGACGGCACGGCGCGGAGCTCGATGTCGGCATGGACGTGGAGTTCGAGGAGGTCGCCCACCGGTTCGACCTCGATCGGGTCCACCGGGAGGTCGCTGATCCACTGACCCGCTGCCTCCGGCCAGGGACGGAACGTCGCCGCGTCGAAGCGATAGCGGTAGAGGACGGTCGTCGACATGGCCGGCAACCACCCCAGTTCGATCGCATGGACGCGCGATGCGGTCGTCGTGAAGGCCTCGCGGAACGCGGCCTGCTCGGAATCGTCGCGGGGCCAGGCCGTGACACGCGGGCAGTCGCGCGGGAACCAGTAGAGCGGTGCGTGGTCCGCGTCGATCGCCCACACGGCCGGCTCGTGCGTCGGATTCGTGGGCGGGACGTGGGGGACGAACTGCTGGATCCCGGGATCGTGACTGAAGTGGAACAGTTCCACTGCGCCATCGTCGCGCTTCGCAACTGGACGACAGGTCTAGCAAGAACTACTGCCGACTACGAATATTCCTAGTACGGCCTAGACATTGTTAGACTTCGGTCATGGACCCGCGGACGAACCCGTACAACCCGGGCGCCGGACTGCGACCGGCGGCGCTCGCCGGACGCGACGTCGACATCGAAGCGTTCGAGGTGCTGGCGGACCGCGCCACGCGTGGGCTGATCTCCCGGAGCATCGTGTTCAGCGGGCTGCGTGGGGTCGGCAAGACGGTGCTGCTCGGCGAGCTCGCCGGCCGGGCCATGGAGCGCGGATGGCTGGTCGTGCAGGTCGAGGCCGAGCACACGCGGCGTGATCATTTCTCGGCGGCGCTCGCCTCCGAGCTGGCGAACGCGGCTCGCCGGCAGAAGGGCTGGATCGGGCGAACGACCGAGAAGATCCGCGAGGCGCTCGGCTCGATCACCTCGTTCCAGGCGACCGTCGGCGTCGAGGGTGTGAGCCTGGGCTTCGAGCGTCTTCCCGGTCGGGCCGACAGCGGCAACCTCCAGTTCGATCTCGTCGACCTGGCCGAAGCCGTCGGTGCGGCGGCGAAGGAGGACCACATCGGCGTCGCCATCTTCATCGACGAGATGCAGGAGCTCACGATCGACCAGATGTCGGCCGTGTGCCGTTCGTGTCATCGGGCCGGCCAGTCCAGCCTCCCCTGGTTCGTCATCGGCGGCGGTCTCCCGAGCTTGCCCACCCACCTGGCCGCGGCCGAGTCCTACGCGGAGCGCCTGTTCGACTACCGCGCCATCGACCCGCTCGCCGAGGTCGACGCCCTGTTCGCCCTGACCGAACCGGCGGCCGAACATCAGGTGGCGTGGGACCGCGACGCGGCGCAGTTCGTGCTCGGCGAGTCCGGTGGCTATCCCTACTTCCTGCAGCAGTTCGGCAAGACCGTGTGGGATGCCGCGGCCGGGCCCGACACGATCGCCCTCGACGACGCCACCATCGGCGTCGCCGAAGGACAACAGCAACTCGACCTCGGGTTCTACGCATCCCGCTGGGAACGGGCGACGAATGCCGAGCGCGAGTTCCTCCGGGCGATGGCCCCCGACGACGGAACACCGTCGAGGATCGCCGACATCACCGAACGGCTCGGCCGGACGAGTTCGCGCTCGCTCGGTCCGGCGCGCGCCAACCTCATCGCCAAGGGCATCGTCTACGCCCCGGAACACGGAGTGATCGCCTACACCGTGCCCGGCATGGCCGACTACGTCCGCCGCCGCGACAGACACGTAGCGAGCCAGGTTGCATGCTGCGATGAGCGAGAGGCCCGTATGCGGTCCTTTGGCTCATCGCTCGGTCGGGCGGGGCCGCGGAGTCACCAGTTGGGGGCGAGTTTGGAGAGGGCGGCGACCAGGGCGTAGGCGCGCTCGGCCGAACCGGCGCCGTCGTCGCGGAGTTGGCGGGTGGCGATGCGCAGCGCGGAACCCATCACGCGGTCGCTGCGCATGGCGACGCGCAGCACCGGGCGCAGCACGCCGGGACGGCCGACGAATCGAGCGGTGAGCCGGCCCACCTTGTGGTACTGGCCGACCGAGTCGGCGAGCAACGTCGGGTACCGCTGCAGCGACGTGGAGTTGCCGGAGGTGAGCGCCTCGTCGAGGACGTCGGCGGCGAGCCGCCCGGTCATCAGCGCGGCGTCGACGCCGTCACCGTTGAACGGGTTGGCGACGCCCGCCGCATCGCCGACCACGAGGAACGTCGGGCCCATCGTCGGTCCGACCGACCCGCCGAGCGGCACCCGGAACCTCGTCGGCGGCTTGAGCATCTCACTCGGATCGATCTGCCACCGATCGGCGACCTGCCGAGCGAACGCATCGAGCAGTTTGAGGGCGTGCACGCCGCGGATGTCGCGGTACGAGGAAAGGACGCCGACACCGATGTTCACCGTGCCGTCGCCGAGCGGAGCGACCCAGCCGTAGCCGGCGATGGGCGTGCCGTTGGCGTCGGGGATGGCGAGCCACGTCTCCAGCCAATGGTCGGACGAGCGTGGGCTCGTCCAGTAGCTCCGTGTCGCGATCCCGTAGGGCCAGTCGTGGGCCCGAGTGGTGCCGAGGGCGCGTCCGAACCGACTGTTCGCTCCGTCGGCGACCACGACGAAGCGGGCGCGGATCTCCCGCTCGCCGTCGAGCGTGGACATCGTGGCGCCGCGGACGAACCCGCGTTCGGCGAGCGGCGCCGTGGCCTCGTGGCCCATCAGCACGACCACGCCTGCCTCGCGGGCCCGCGCCCGGAGCGACTCGTCGAGGACGTCCCGGCGCAAGGCCACGGCGTGATCGGGGAGGTCGGGGTGTTCGGGCCACGGCTCGGTGATCTCGCGGCCGGTGGCGATCAGCCGGACTCCTTCGATGCGGTGACCGGCATCGAGTCGAGCGGGTCGACGCCGAGCCGCGCCAGTTCGGCGACCGCTCGTGGCGTCAGCACGTCGCCGCATGCCTTGTGGCGCGGGGTGGCACGCTTCTCGACGAGCGTGACCCGATGGCCGAGCGACGCGAGCCGCAGGGCGGTGGCCGAACCCGACGGGCCGCTGCCCACCACGAGCACATCGGTGTCGACGCTGGTCACGAGCCAGTCACGAGGTCAAGTCTGCCCGCCGCGGGGCGGAGCGAGTCGTTCAGCCGGCGGGTGCCGGTACCGGACCGACCACGCCGACGTCGATCGGGTTGCCGTCGGCGTCGAGCACCTCGGGCATCTCCCCGGTCGTGAGGTCGAGGTCGCCCGCCTCGAGGGCCTCGAAGATCGGCGACTCGGGCGAACACCACGCCTCGTACTCGCCCTCGAACTCCTCGGACGTCGGGTCGGCGCCGCCGAGCGTGTAGCGCTCGTGGCAGACGACGGCGACGATCTCGGCACCGGTGAGCTGCGTACCGAACGCGGGCATCACGCCGACTCGCCGGTGACGTGGGGGCCGCCCTCCCGGTTCTCGTCGCCGTACACCGGGATGTTCTCGGCGTTGTACCCCTCGGTGCCGTAGTACACCCAGCGGACCTGGTCGGCGATGTCGGGGAACGTCTGCAGCACCTCGCCGTTCGTGAACGCGTAGCCCACGCCACCGCCGCCGTCGGCGCCGTGGCAGCTGGCGCAGTTGGAGTACACCGCGACGCCTTCGCCGAGTGGGCCCTCGACGACGGTCGGACCGTCGGTGAGCGCACGAACGTAGATGAAGCCCCAGATCGGCATGAGGCTCAGGGTGGCCATCGCCCAGAACGGGATCCTGCGGCGCTGCTTCGCGGCGACGACGTAGGGCGGGTCGGGCTTGACCGGCGGTGCTGCCGGGGCGGCCGGAGCACCGGTTCGCGCCGCCGGGCCGGTGGCCGCGGGGGCGGCCGCAGGGCGGCGGCAGCCGGGGTCGACGAGGCGGCCTTCTCGGGCGTGGTGGCCGCCGGCGTCTCGGCATCGCCCCCCTGGCCGATCGCGGAACGTCGCTCGCGCGACCGCTTGAGGAGATGTTCGGGGATCTCGGTCACTGCGCCGATGATAGATGGCGATCGCGCGACTTCGAGAATCTCCGGTCAGGTCCCATCTGCTCGAGTGCTGCTCGAGGCCGGCGTCGCCAAAGGCGAGTCGTCGCGGCCGACGTGCACTTACGCACAACCTCGCGCGCTCGACAGAGTGTGGTGCCAGACTTCGTACATCCGACGCTGACGACTACAGTCGTTGGCCAACACCCGTCCCTCCACCCCGCCCGCCCCAGCACCGATCATCAGGAGAGGAACGCCACATTTCATGATCGCCGTCGATGTGCTCAGGTGGCCGGGCGTCAACCAGGCTCTCCTCGCTTCGTTCATCGGGGCGCTCGTCATGGCGCTCGCCATCATCCCCTACGGCAAACGGCGAGCGGTCGACGCGCCGTTCGACTGGGGCCAGGCGATGCTCGCCAGCGTCTACATCTTCGCCGCATTGTTCCTCGCCTTCGGTGTGGTGCCCCACCAGTGGATCAGTCACGCCGACAAGAACCTCGGCTGGTCGAAGGACAAGCTGCTGATCGGTTGGGGCGGCTTCCTGAAGCCGCAGTCGCAGGGTGGCTGGAACCCGATCACGCTCCAGTACGAAGCGGTGCGCGACATCGTCGTGGTGCTCATCCACGTGGTGTTCTTCGGTGTCTACATCTTCCTCGCCGTGTGGTGGCAGAAGCGTGGCGTCGTCAAGCCGAAGGAACTGCCGGTGTCCACGTACGGCCGACCTCTCGTGAAGAAGGCATAGGGCCGCCATGGCGAAGACCGACGCCAACCCCCCGATGATGCCGTACACCGACGACTACACGTTGGTGGAGGTCGATGCCGACTACCTGTCGAAGGCCGTCAAGCCCAAGCAGTTCATCCACATCGACCAGACCGAGTGCATCGCCTGCGAGGGGTGTGTCGACATCTGCCCGTGGAAGTGCATCCACATGGTGTCGGTCGACGCCGTCGACGAGGCCACGGGCACCGAGCAGCCGGGCACCGATCCGTCCGACGCGTTCATGTTCATCATCGACGACGACATCTGCACGCGTTGCGCCCTGTGCGTCGATCGATGCCCGACCGGGGTCATCATCCTCGGCAAGGCCGGCACCGCCACCGCCGCCGGCAACTCCCACGTGCGTACGAACAACCATGGCTACGGCTATGGCATGAGGCTCTAGGAACAGGCAGCAGGACACGGAACCATGGCCAAGATCATCGACGACAAACCTCGCCCGACGGTGAAGGACCGCGTCACCTCCACGGTCGACTCCGTGCAGGGCAGCCAGGCGTGGAGCTCGATCTTCCGTCCCGGCTCGATCTTCCGCAAGGGTTACACCGACAGCCCCCGCAACCGCAGCTACGTCATCATGAACTCGGTGCTGTACCACCTGCACCCGGTGAAGGTGAAGCGCCACGCGGTGAAGGTGAGCTACACGCTGTGCCTCGGTGGCTTGAGCTTCTTCCTGTTCATCCTGCTCGACGGTCACCGGCATCTTCCTGATGTTCTTCTACCGACCCGAAGCGACGGTCGCCTGGGACAACATCCAGAACCTGCAGACGAACGTCACGTTCGGTCTCCTGGTGAGAAACATGCACCGATGGGGCGCGCACCTGATGGTGCTCGCCGTGTTCCTCCACATGGCGCGTGTCTTCTACCACGGCGCCTACAAGCCGCCCCGCGAGTTCAACTGGGTGATCGGTGTCATCCTGCTCACGCTCACTCTGCTGCTGTCGTTCACCGGGTACCTGTTGCCGTGGGATCAGCTGGCCCTGTGGGCGGTCACGGTGGGTACGAACATGATGGGCTACACGCCGGTGTTCGGTCAGGAGGTCCGCTTCGTGCTGCTCGGTGGTGCCGAGATCGGCTCGGAGACGCTCCTGCGATGGTACGTACTGCACGTGTTGTTCTTCCCGTTCATCATCGTCATCTTCATGGCGATCCACTTCTGGCGTGTCCGCAAGGACGGCGGCATCTCGGGGCCGTTGTGATCCGGATGGCCGCATCGACCGTTGCATTGAGGGTGAGGTGACTCCATGACCGAGATCCCCGAACACCTGCTGAAGCGGGCTGCTGCGGCGCGCGACAAGGCGGCCGAGACGCCCGCGCGGCGGAGCCCCGTCGCCGAGCCGGCTGCCGCGGAACCCGCGGCCGCCGCGTCCGACTCGCGCATCCCCGAACACCTGTTGCAGCGCAGCAAGGCGGCCAAGGCCGCCCAAACAGGCAAAGCGGGCGCCGGCGACGAACCGGCCGCGGCGTCCGCTGGCGCGGTCGCGGTCGCCGACAAGGTCGGCGCCGTCGTCACGGCACCGGCCGGTGCCGGACCCGGCGTGCCCGTCGGTGCTGGTCCCGGTGGGCACACCCAGCGCCTGCTCACGGTCGTCAAGTCGGGCTCGATCCAGGACGTCAAGGCGACGCCGGTCGACAAGGTCCACACGTGGCCGCACCTGCTGGCTGCCGAATTCGTCGCCGCCCTCGCCTGCACCGCGTTCGTCTTCATCTTCTCGGTGTTCGTCAACGCGCCGCTGTTGGAGTTGGCGAACACCAACCAGACACCGAACCCGTCCAAGGCGCCGTGGTACTTCCTCGGCCTGCAGGAACTGCTCACGATGTTCCACCCGATGGTCGCCGGTGTCACGATCCCCGGCGTCGGGATCATCGCGTTGATCCTCGCCCCGTATCTCGATCGCAATCCATCGAACAAGCCCGAAGATCGCAAGTTCGTCACCTCGTTGATGACGGTGCACCTCATGTTCTGGGCGGTCCTCGTCATCATCGGATCGTTCTTCCGTGGTCCCGGCTTCAACTTCGTGCTGCCCTGGCGCGACGGCCTGTTCTTCGAGCTGTAGACGGTGAAAGGAGACCTGTCATGAGTACCGCAGCTGTCATCGCCATCATCGTTGCAGTCGTCGTCGTCCTCGCCGCGGTGGCGTTCTTCACCCTGGCGCGTCGCAGCGACGTCCGTGGTGCCGGCGCCTTGTCGGGTGAAACGGTCAAACGCGATCGCCACGCCCGTGGCACGGCCGCGGCGCCGGTTGCGAGCGCCGCGACAGCGTCCGACGTCGAGGCCGCCGGCACCGCCGCGCGGACCGGCACCGCCATCGCCACCATCGATCACGACGCGCAGATCGTGCCGTGGACGCCACCCGATCCCGAGGTGATCGGTGAAACGCGCCGGCAGTTCTTCAACCGGGCCACGGTCGGCCTGATGAGCATCGGCATCGTCACGTTCGCCGCGGCCGCGTTCGTCGGATTCCTCTGGCCGACGGGCACGGGCGGCTTCGGTGGCCTGGTCGGCGTCGGCAAGCTGCCGGCGATCAAGGACGGCATCAAGCAGGGCAACGGCTTCTTCTACGCCCCCGAGGCCCGCTCGTGGATCACCGAATACCCGGCGGAGGCCCTCCCCGCGGCCGAGCTGGTCTACGAGGAGTCGCTCCTCGTCGCGATGCGGCAGGGCATCACCATCCTCAGCCAGAAGTGCCCGCACCTCGGCTGTCGCGTGCCGCAATGCGCGACCAGCCAGTGGTTCGAGTGCCAGTGCCACGGCTCGCAGTACAACCGCGTCGGCGAGAAGAAGGCCGGCCCTGCACCGCGTGGCATGGATCGTCACCCGGCCACGATCGCCTCGAACGGCGACGTCACGATCGACACCGGCAAGCGGGTCACCGGCCCCGCCATCGGTACGAACACCACCGGCCAGGAGGCCGAAGGGCCCCACTGCACCGGCGGCGGAGAGCACTGATGACAGCAGCAGTTGTCGCGACGACGACCACCACGATCGCCGTCATCGGCCTGATCATCATCACGCTCGGGTGGATCGTCTACGGCATCTTCAACGTCACCGGTGGGCGCAAGGAGGTCGGTTCGGAGATCGAACTCGCCGCCAACCGCAAGCCGTACTTCGACGACGAGACGCTGGAAGGCCCGCGTCTCGAGCGCGTCCAGTTGATCGGCGTGCTGCTGCTCGCGGTCGTCGTCGTCGCCCTTCCGCTCTACTGGGTGTTCGAACCGAGCCGTCAAGCCGGGGCGGCGGAGGGCTGGGAGAAGCGGTTCGCCAGCTGGGGTTCCGAGCTGTTCGCACCGACGGCGGACGGCGGGTTCAACTGCGCCGGCTGCCACGGCGGCATGGCGGCCGTTGGAGGCGAGGCACCGTTCACGGTGACCGATCCGAACACCGGCGAGGTCGAGGCGGTCAACTGGAAGGCGCCTGCACTCAACACCGTCTTCTACCGGTTCAGCGACGACGAGGTGCGGTTCATCCTGAACTACGGCCGCCCGTTCTCGCCGATGTCGCCCTGGGGTCTCGTCGGCGGTGGCCCGATGAACACCCAGCAGATCGACAACCTGATCGCGTACCTGCACTCCATCCAGATCCCCCGTGAGGACTGCGCCGAGGGCGAGGATCCGCTCACGTGCGAGTCGGGCCACCTGCCGGCCGAGATCCAGGACGACATCGAGGCGGCCGCCAACAAGGCGGTCGAGGACGGCGAGGCCGCCAGCTACGGCGAGGCTTTGTTCAACCTGAGCCTCGCCAGCGGCGCCTACAGCTGCGCCCGCTGCCACACGCTCGGGTGGAGCTACGACAAGCCGACCACCAGCGGCCAGGGCGCCTACGGTTGGAACCTCACCGGCGGCTCGACGAACAACCACTTCGCCACCGAGGCCGACATGGTGGCGTTCATCAAGTCGGGCTCCGAGGAGGGCAAGTTGTACGGACGCAACGGCCAGGGCACGGGCCGCATGCCGGGATTCGGCACCCTGCTCACCGACGCTCAACTCGAAGCCATCGTCGAATACGTGCGGAGCCTGTGATGTCGATGTTGGCGATTGCCTGGGAACCCGAGATTCGCGGTGTGCTCACCGTCATCATCGCGGTGGTCGTCTTGTGCGGCAGCATCTACCTGATCATGGCGACCAACATGGGGGCCCGCCTGGCCTTCCTGGTGGCGCTCGCCGGCGTTGTTCGGCTGGCTGTTTCTCATGGGCATCACGTGGTGGATCTACGGCATCGGCCTGAAGGGCCCCGACCCGACGTGGGCGGAGGTGCCGGGCAAGACGGTGCTCCAGGACACGCAGGCCCTCTACACCGCCGGTGTCCTGGAGACGTTGCCCGACGTCCCCGCCGACGCCACCTTCCCGGAGGAAGCCGAGCTCGTCGCCGAGCAACTCCTGTTGGAGGGCTGGGACATCCTCGACACCTCGTCGGCAGAGTTCGGCCAGGTGCAGGCGCAGGCCAGCGTGTTCCTCGAGGAGGAGGAGCGTTCGCCGCCGGCGAGTTCCAGATCCTCGAGGTGTTCGACATCGGTGGCGATCGCTATCCGAAGGTCAACGAGTCGCTCGACTTCTTCGCCTTCTTCCACGAGCCGCACTACGTGCTCGCCGAGGCCGCTCCGATCGAGCAGGTGCGCACCGAGCCGGGCCGGGCGCCGGTTCCGCCGACGATCGACGACGACGCGCAACGCCAGTACGTCTACATGATCCGCGACGCGGGCAACATCCGTCAGCCGGCGATGGTGTTGACGATCGGCGGCGGTGCGATCTTCCTCGCCCTGTGCTACCTGCTCCATCGCCGTGAGCGCTTCATGCGCCGGAACCTGGCCATGCCGGCCACACCGGTGGCCCGGGCCAAGGCAGCCGAATCCGCCGACGAGCCGAGCGCCGAGAAGGAAGCCGTTTCGGTCTGACCATGGCGCAGTACCTCCCGATCATCGCCCTGCTGGTGCTCGCCGTGGTGTTCGGCGCGGTCAGCTACGGGGCGTCGCGACTGCTGGCGCCCAGCCGGCCGTCGTCGGCGAAGGAGGCACCGTACGAGTGCGGCATCGTGCCGTCGCGTGAACCACCCGAGCGCTTCCCGGTGGGTTTCTACGTCGTCGCCATGCTGTTCATCATGTTCGACATCGAGATCGTGTTCATCTATCCCTATGCGGTGTCACACACGACGCTCGGCGTCTACGGATTCTGGGCGGTGTTCGTGTTCTCGGTGATCTTCTTCGCCACCTTCGTGTACGAAGTGGCGCGCGGCGGCCTCGACTGGGGCCCGATCGGCAAGGCCCGCAACCTGCTCGACGAAGCTGCGATGGTGACGCCCGACCGGACGCTGACATCCACGGTCCGCCGCGTCGGAACCGAGGGGCGCCTGCCCGCCGACGAAGAAGCCGCATAAGGACTCATCACGATGGGCATCGTCAACGATGTGCTCGACGACGGACTCGGCGGGCTCACGCACAACGTCATCACCGGCAAGGTCGAAGATCTCGTCAACTGGTCGCGCTCGCGCTCGTCGTGGCCGGCGTCGTTCGGGCTCGCCTGCTGCGCGATCGAGATGATGGCAACCGGCGGCGCCCACTACGACATCTCGCGCTTCGGCATGGAGGTGTTCCGCGCCTCGCCTCGTCAGGCCGACATCATGATCGTCGCCGGACGCGTGAGCCAGAAGATGGCACCGGTGCTCCGTCAGGTCTACGACCAGATGATGGAGCCGAAGTGGGTCATCTCGATGGGCGTGTGCGCGTCGTCGGGTGGCATGTTCAACAACTACGCGATCGTCCAGGGTGTCGACCAGATCGTTCCGGTCGACGTGTACGCCCCCGGTTGCCCGCCCACCCCGGAGACGCTGATCCACGCGATCGAGACGCTGCACGGGTTGATCGAGACCAACCAGATCATGAAGCGCCGCGACGCCACCGGCGCCGGTGCGAACATCCATGTCGAGTACGTGCCGGTCCCGACGCGACACCCCCGTCCTGCTCGGAGCGAAGCCGGCATGAGCGAGCCAGGAGTGAAGGCGGCGGACGACGTCGTCCACACCACGCCCGGTGAGTACCTTGCGCTCGTCAAGTCGCTCGTCGACGACGGTTTCACGATGTGCGTCGACCTCACCGGCGTCGACTACCTCGCCCACATGGCACGGCCCCTGCCCGCGACCTCGTGGCCGAGCGTTTCGAGGTGGTCGTCAACCTGCTCGATCTCGCCGCCCGCCGGCGGATCAGGATCCGCGTCCAGGTCCCCGAGGCCGACCCGGAGCTGCCGTCGCTGTTCGACCTGTACCCGGGCACGGAGGCCATGGAGCGCGAGACGTTCGACATGTTCGGCATCTCCTTCGACGGTCACCCCGACCTCACCCGCATCCTGATGCCCGAGGACTGGGTCGGCCATCCGCTGCGGAAGGACTACGAGGTCGGCCGCATCCCGGTGCAGTTCAAGGCGGCCAACACATGACGACCACCGACTCGCCGCCCCGGCGACTACCACCAGTTCGTCGCCGGCACCGACGAAGGCGACCAGCAGCTCAAGCCGCGGAGCGAGCTCACCGCCACCGAGCTGATGCGCGAGGTCGGCTCCGTGCTGCGCATGAGCGAGGCCGAGGCAGCCCAGCTCGGCGACCTCCCGGACGACCCCGACGACGATCAGACGATGATCATCAACATGGGTCCGCAGCACCCGTCGACGCACGGTGTGCTGCGCCTGATGCTCGAGCTGCAGGGCGAGACGGTGCTGCGGTGCAAGCCGATCATCGGCTACCTGCACACCGGCATGGAGAAGACGGGCGAGCAGTTGGCCTACATGCAGGGCGGCACGAACGTCACCCGCATGGACTACCTGAGCCCGATCGCCAACGAGATGGCGTTCGCCATGGCGACCGAGCAGCTGCTCGGCATCGACGAGGACATCCCCGATCGGGCGGTGTGGATCCGCATGCTGATGTCGGAGATGAGCCGCATGGCGAGCCATCTGCTGTTCATGGCCACGAACGGCATGGACCTCGGCGCCGTGTCGATGATGATCTACGGCTGGCGGGAACGTGAGGAGGTGTTGCGCTTCTTCCAGGAGGTCACCGGCCTGCGGATGAACCACAACTACGTCCGCCCCGGTGGCGTCGCCGCCGACCTGCCCGCCGGCTGGCGTGACGGGGTGCTGCGCATCCTCGACCTGCTCCCGTCGCGGCTCGACGAGTACGACACCCTGATGACCGGCCAGCCGATCTGGCGCGAGCGCCTGCAGGGCGTCGGCGTGATCACGCCGAGCGAGGCGGTCGCCCTCGGCGCAACCGGCCCGATCCTGCGTTCCACCGGTGTCGAGTGGGACCTGCGCCGCGACCTGCCCGTACGCCCACTACGACGAGATGGAATTCGACGTGATCGTCGGCTCGTACGGCGACGCGTTCGACCGGTACGCAATCCGTCTCGCCGAGATCCGCGAGTCGATGAGGATCGTCGAGCAGATCCTCGATCGGATGCCGCCGGGCGACTACCGCATCCAGGACAAGAAGATCACGCCGCCGCCGCGGGCGCGCATCGACGAGTCGATGGAGGCGTTGATCCACCACTTCAAGATCTTCACCGAGGGCTTCAAGGTGCCCGAGGGCGAGGTGTACGTGGCGGTCGAGAGCCCGCGTGGCGAACTCGGTTGCTACATCGCCAGCGACGGTTCGGCGCGGCCCTACCGCATGCACATGCGTGACCCGTCGTTCGTCAACATCCAGTGCCTGCCGCACATGATGCGCGGCGGCCTGATCGCCGACGCCGTCGCCGTGATCTCCTCCGTCGACCCCGTCCTCGGAGGCGTCGATCGATGAGATTGAACGATCGCAACGTGGTGATCGCGCGCGAGATCATCGCCCGGTACCCGAAGCAGAAGTCGGCGCTGATCCCCCTCGTGCACCTCAGCCAGGAGCAGAACGGCTACGTCACCAACGAGGCGATGCGGCACGTCGCGGAACTCATCGGGGTCACCCCGGCCGAGGTCTACGGCACGGCGTCGTTCTACGAGATGTTCCGGTTCGAGCCGACGGGCAAGTTCCTGATCAACATCTGCGGCACGATGTCGTGCGCGCTGCTGGGCGCCGACGCGCTCATGCACCACGCCGAGCACAAGCTCGGCATCAAGGCCGGCTCCACCACGGACGACGGCCTGATCACGCTGCAGCACGCCGAGTGCCAGGCGGCGTGCACCGAGGCACCCACGCTGCAGGTGAACTACCGCCACCGTTACCGCGTCACTCCCGAGTCGTTCGACCGGTTGGTCGACGATCTGCGGGCCGGCTCGCTCGACGGCGAGATCCCACCCCACGGCACGCTCGGTCGTAACCGCCAGCAGATCCCGATCGACAAGGCCGTCGGTGCCCGCCCTCCCGCTGATGTCCACGAGGCACCGGCCTGGATCCCTGTGAGTCCCGCATGATCGATTTGGGCATGAGTCGACTTGGTGCATGATCCGAATGATGGGCAATGATGGTGGCCCAAATGATGGTGGCAGGGGCATGAGCGTCGTCAGCCCGTATCCCTGGGCGCCCGGGTTCTACCCGCCGGCCGCCGCTGGCGACCGGCCGCAGGTGGTCACGTCACGCTTCCAGTACGACGATGGGTACACGCTCGATCGCTATCACGCGACCGGCGGCTACGAGGGCCTCAAGGCCGCGCTCGCCAAGACCCCGGCCGAGATGAGCGACGAGGTCAAGAAGTCGACGCTGCTCGGCCGCGGCGGCGCCGGCTTCCCGGCCGGAACGAAGTGGGGTTTCACGCCGCAGGGCGTGTGGCCGCGCTATCTCGTGGTGAACGGCGACGAGTCCGAGCCCGGCACGTACAAGGACCGCCTCCTCATGGAGTGCGACCCGCACCAGCTCATCGAGGGGTGCCTCATCGCCTGCTACGCAGCGGGGCTGTCCCAGTGCTTCCTGTACATCCGCGGGGAGATGCCGCTCGCCCATGAGCGGGTCGCCCAGGCGTTGAACGATGCCTACGCCGCCGGCTACATCGGCAAGAACATCCTCGGGACCGACTTCTCCGTCGACATCGTGTTGCACTGGGGCGCCGGCGCCTACGTGGTCGGCGAGGAGACCGCGCTGATCGAATCGCTCGAGGGCGAGCGCGGCATGCCGCGGCTGAAGCCGCCGTACTTCCCGGCGGCCGTCGGCCTGTACGGGCAGCCGACGATCGTCAACAACGTCGAGACGTTGTCGAACCTGCCGTTCATCGCCCGCGAGGGCAGCAACACGTTCAACGCGATCGGCACCGACTCGTCGCCCGGCACCCGCATGATCGCCGTGTCGGGCCACGTCGTGCGGCCCGGCGTGTACGAGATCGTCAACGGTTCCACCACGTTCCGCGACCTGGTGTACGGCGACGACTTCGCCCAGGGCATCCGCGACGGCAACGACC
>CAWHJP010000014.1:0-206609 GCA_963829675.1 Ilumatobacteraceae bacterium | reverse complement strand
GAGACATCGAAAGACGCCGATAGCAAGAATCAGTGAGTACGCACTCACTTCATAGCAGCCGCTGAGCAAACGTCAGCCGAGGGTGTCAGAGCGACGAACTGTGGTCTCACGCTCGACCTCCCTCGCCTGTTATCGCTAACAGGCGGTGGTCGATGGAGCGAATCTACGAGACGGGAGGCGCAGGTGCTGGCTCGCTCGACGAGTTCGGGGGGCGATGCTTGCTCGTCGCACATCTCGACCTTCGATGGCGGCGAGCAGATGCTCGACACTCATCCGACCGAGCTCGCCGAAGTCCTGGCGAACGGTGGTGAGGGGCGGGATGTAGAACCCGGCTTCCGGCACGTCGTCGAACCCGACGACGCTGACGTCGTCGGCCGTCCGTCCCGCCTCGTGCAATGCGAGCTGTACGCCGAGCGCCATCTGGTCGTTCGCAACGGAATACCGCGGTCGCCGAATCATCATCGGCGATCTCTCGGCCCCTTCGTAGCCCATTCGCGGGTCCAATCACCGTTGATCGTGCGCCCGGTCGCCCTGTTGATCGAAGTTCCTTGCGCCAGCCGCTGGCGCGGTCATTGGCGTCGATCCAACCCTTCGGTCGCGGACGTGGATGACCCGTTCGTTCCGAGAGCGAGGAGGTGCCCGTGGCCAGTCGAGATCGAGTTCCTGGTCGACGCCCACCGACAACAAGAGGTCGGCGGTCGGGTAGGTCGCCAGTAGCGGTACGGGCAGGTCGAGCCGCACAGCGCCTCGACCGCGGCGCGCAACCTGGCCACCACGATGATGCCCTCCGCATTGCCGCCTCGCAGTTCGTCGATCGCCTCGAGCATCGCGGACGCCGACGGGGCCTGTGCGGTCTTGAAGCTGACGAGCTGGCCGGCGGCCTGCGCCGCCGCCTCGTACGCGAAGACGGTGCGGGATGACCCCGATGTCTCGGGCTGCACGCTCATCGCACCGATCAGTGAGAGCGCCCGCCCGCCAACGTCCGGGCTGCCATGTTCGGTGAGTAGCCGAGTTCAACGACAGCGCGCTCGACACCTCACGCGTTTCGGAAGTCACATGCGGGTGGCCGTTCAACACGCGCGACACCGTCATGATCCACACACCTGCCAGTCCCGCGACGTCTGCCATCACGGGGCGGCGCGGTGCAGTCGTCATGCGAGCGTGAACCTAGAACATCGTCGACGAAACGGCGGCGGCGGCGGTGCGGCGCGACTACCCGAGCTGCAGCACTTCGATCTGATTGCCCCATGGGTCGATGATGTTGGTGGACTGGGCGCCTCCACCTTGGTCACCTTGGAACGATTGCTCGAGGGTTGCGCCATTGGCAACGGCGCGGGCCAGGGTCGATTCCATGTTCGCGACTTGCACGATGAAGCTCCCGTTTCGCTCGTTCACCGGATCCTCTGGGATCAACACCAATCCTGGGCCGCCACCGGGGAACATGACGATGCGCACCTGGTCACCCATCTCCATGGCCAGGGTCACGCCGAACACCGTGCCGTAGAACTCCTGGGCCGCCGCGTCGTCACCGACGGGGAGTTTGACCATGAGGATGCTGCCATCCGGCGGTGCTGCATCGGCAAGGGCTGGGTCCGGCATCGTCGCGTCGGTCACCTCCATGACGGGCTCGGAGGTTGCGACGTCGTGTCTCCGCGACGGTCGACTCGACCTCGGTGGTGATCACCTCGGTGGTGCTCACCTCGGTCGTGATCACCTCGGTCGTGACGGACTCGGTGCTTTCGGGGATCGTGGACTCGTCCGTTGGTGCCGCCGTCGGAGTCGGCTCGGTGACGGCGACGGTGGTGTCCGAAGCGTCATCCGAGGAGCTGCATGCCGCCAACAGGACGAGCGGCAGCACGACGACGATGAGGGACTTGCGCATGTGAAATGCCCTTGCAGTTGAATTGGTGAATGGCGGTGGAGTGGCGACGGGTGGGGCGCTCAGCCCCAGCCACCGGCTCCCTGACGGAAGGCGGTGATGCTCGCCTCCGCAGGAATCGAGTCGATCGGCGTGGCCAGATCGTCGAGCGTCGGTGCGCCGATCGCGGTTGCGATGTCGCGGAGGGCCGACGCGTCGAGGTTGTACACGTCGATCGCGTTCTGTCCGACCATGCGCAGTGTCTCCGCGGCAGCGACACCACAGAACGTGTTGCGCAAGGACAGTTTCGTCACCGACGGCATGTCGGCGCCCTCTTGGTACACGAACGTGCCCTCGATGTGCGGGTAGTCCGAGCCCCACATCAGCTGCGAATCCAGCCCGTGTGCCACGGCTTCCTCGACCTCGAAAGAGGAAGCGAAGCTGGCTCCGTAGAACACGTTCTGAGCCATGTATTCACTCGGCGGGCGCGGCACCTGATCGATCAGCATCTTGTTCATCGGTTGGTCGCGCTTGCCCTCGTAGAAGCCCCACAGCGCGTCGAGTTCGGCCGCCGTCGACGGGAACCAGTTGCCCGGCGTCTCGGTGACCACCAGCTTGAGGTCGGGATGGCGCTCGAAGACGCCGGCGAAGATCAGCCACCAGACGGCCCGGCGCGACGTGAACGCTCCCGACTCGTACTGCAGGAGGGCCACGCCTTCGAGCTTCGAGTAGCGAGCCCCGTTCCGGCCCCGACGTGGGTGACGAGCGGCATGCGGAGCGCCTCGCACGCCGACCACAGTGGCTCCCAGACGACCGGTTGTACTCGGGCAGTTCACCATCGCGCATCGCCGGGAAGTTGACGCCGCGCAGGCCGGCCTCGTGTGCCCACTCGACCTCGGCGATCGCCGCGTCGACGTCCCACATCGGCAGGTAGGCGAGTCCGACATGTCGATGCGGCGCCTCCGAGACGAAGTCGGCGAGCCAACGGTTGTAGATCGACATCCCGACGGCGGCGAGCTCGGGGCTCTCCATCGTCTTGGCCTTGGCGAGGCCGGCGGAGATGAACGGGATGGGCTCCATGTTCATCGAGCCGTGGAAGATGACACCGGCCGCGATGCCGTCGTGGTCGTAGTCGGCGAGGCGAGCTGCAGGGTCGTGGTGGCCGGCGGTGCGGAGGTTGGGGTGGTCGAGATAGCCGCTGCCGCTCAGCAGCGCGGAGGCGTCGGCCTTGTCCTTCGCCGTCGACCCGGCGAACCGGTCGAAGTCATCGAGGTGCTTCGTCGGGCAGTAGGCACGGAGGTCCTCGACGAGACGAGGGCCGATGTGGGTGTCGTTGGACACGACGACAACGGGCTCGTTGCGGTCGTACTGGGTCGATGCGTCGGCTGATGACATGGTTCGGTCCTCTCGGTGCTTGATCTGGGATCAGGTGAGCACGATGGGCATGTGGTCCCATCCGCGCACGGTGGTGGTCGGCGCGAGCTCCATGCCGCTGTAGTCGACGTCCCACTCGGGAAACCGGTTGAGCAGTTCGTCGAGTGCGACCTTGCCTTCGAGGCGAGCGAGGCTGGCGCCGAGGCAGAAGTGCAGCCCGAAGCCGAAGGTGAGATGCTGGATGTCGTCGCGGTGAATGTCGTACACGTCTGGATTCGTGTAGCGGCGCGGGTCCCGGTTGGCCGAGGCCATCGACAGCAGGACGGGGCTGCCGGCGGGGATCGTGCGGCCGTGGTACTCCACGTCCTGCGTGGTGCAGCGTGCGACCGAGTGCCCGGTCGGCTCGAAACGCAGCGTCTCGTCGATCACCCGTGGGATGAGCGAGCGGTCCTCCACGATCTGGCGTCGTTGGTCGGGATGTTCGGCGAGCAGCTTGGCGAGCCACCCGATGAGCCTGCCGGTCGTTTCGTTGCCGGCGCCGGCCAACACTGCGGCGTAGGTGTTGACTTCGGGGCGGGTGAGCGTGCGCGTCACGCCGTGCTCGTCATCGAACTCGGCGTTGAGCAACGTGGTCATGAGGTCGTCGGAGGGGTTCTTGGCGCGCCATTCGATGTAGTCGGCGAACATGTCGCCGCTGGCGACCTGGTCCTCCTTGACGACCATGGGCTTGCCGGCCTCGGTGCGCAGGTTGGCGTCGGTGCGGTCGCGTACCGCTTCCTGGTCCTGTTCGGGGATGCCGAGGAGCATGCCGATCACGCGCATGGGCAGCATCGAGCCGAGTTCGGTGATGATGTCGAACCCGCTGGAGCCGACATGCGGGTCGAGGCACGAAGCGCAGAACTGCCGCACCTGGTCCTCGAGCGCGGCCATCCGCCGCGGCGTGAACACGCGAGACATCAGACCCGCGGTGCATCGTGTGGATCGGTGGGTCCTCGAACAGGATCACACCCGGCGGGAGTTCGATGTCGGCCTTGATGATGTCGAGGATGTCGCTGCGCGTGTTGGTGAACGTCTTCCAGTCGACGAGCGCCTTTTCCACGTCGGCGTGGCGGGACAGCACCCAGAAGTCGTGCCTGTCGTTGTAGTAGGCGGGTGCCTCCTCGCGGAGGCGGGCATACGTCGGGTACGGGTCGGCGTTGATACCGATGTCGTACGGGTCGTAGTAGACGGTGCTTGTGTCGGCGGCGGTCAAACCGGCTCCTCCTCGATGAGATCGTTCGTGCGCACCTGCGCACGACCCCGCACCCAACATAGCTGAGTTGGAACGGTCGTTCAACTTTTCCTGGATGGTCTGGCAGCTCGTTGGAACATTCGTTCAACTTGCCCGCGCAAGTGCGTTCGCCGGGTGGTAGGAAACATGCGTGGTCCAGCAACGACGCCCCAGAGCTGCAACAGCGGAGAAGCGCCGCCGACTGCTCGATGCCACCGAGGAGATCATGCTCGAGGACGGCTACGCGGCCGTGAGCTCGCGAAGCGTGGCCGCTCGCGTCGGCATCAACGCGCCCTTGGTCCACTACTACTTCCCGACACTCGATGATCTCTTCATCGCGGTGCTCGAACGCCGAGCCGGCCCGAATGTCGATCGCTTGACCGACGCGCTCGATTCTGATCAACCATTGCTCACGTGGTGGAAGCTCGCCTCGAACCGGCGCGGCGCAGCCTTGTTCGTCGAGTTGATGGCCGCCGCGAACCATCGCCCGCTGCTCAAGGCGGAGGTCGGTCAGGTTGCGCAACGGGTGCGCAAACTGCAGGTCGATCGACTCCCGAAGCTGCTCGACGAATACGGCCTCGACACGCACGAATTTCCTCCGGTGCTGATCGCTGCCGCCATGCAAGGCCTGGCGTTCGGATTGGTGCAGGACCAGACCGCCGGCTACGACACCGCGGCGGACGATGCGGCCGATGCCATGACCAAGCTTCTCGAGGGCCTTGAGCGGCGTCGAGCCGTCGCCCTCGCCAGCGAGTAACGCTCGGGGATTGACGAGTCGCCTCTCCGCAAGTTAGAACAGTCGTTCAACTTTCGTCGGGGAGGAAACAGACATGTCGGAACGACCGATTCGGTTCGGGTTCACCGGTGGTGCATCGTCGAAACGAGCAAAGCTGCTCGAATCGGCACGCCTGGTGGAGCAACTCGGGTACTCCACCTTCGGGCTCGCCGATCATTTCGTCCGCCCGTTCGCACCGTTGATCGCCGGAATGGCCGTCGCTGATGCGACGACGACGCTGCGCATCACCCAGACGGTGTTGGCCCAGGACTTTCGGGAACCAGCGGTGCTGGCCAAGGAGTTGGCGACGCTCGACGTGCTGTCGGAGGGCCGACTGCAAGTCGGCCTCGGTGCAGGTTGGCTCCGTCAGGAGTACGAGGACGCGAGCATGCGTTTCGATTCGGCGGCGGTACGGATCGAGCGCCTGGAGGAGACGGCAGTCATCCTTCGCGGTCTGTTCAGCGCCGAGCCGTTCAGCTTCCACGGCGAGCACTACCGGATCAACGACCTCACCGGCGCGCCCGTCCCGGACCAGCGACCAGGGCCGCCGATCATGATCGGCGGCGGCGGCAAGAAGGTTCTGTCCGTCGCCGCCCGGCAGGCCGACATCGTCCAGTTGATGCCGAGCAACCGCAACGGGAACACGTCGCTCGACCCGTCCCAGTTCGCCGCCCCCGCGATCGAGGAAAAGATCGGGTGGATCCGAGACGCCGCCGGGAGCCGCTTCGACCAGATCGAACTCAGCGCCCAGCTCATCGCGTGCGCCGTCACCGACCGGCCAGACGAACATCTCAGCGACCTCGCCGCCCGCATCTCCTCCGTGATCGAGCGGATGGGTGGCGGCCGGATCGACCTCGGCACCGACGACCTCCGTCAGTCACCCATCGTCGCGGTCGGCCCGCTCGACGAGGTGTGCGAGAAGCTGGTCGACACTCGCCGTCGCTACGGGATCAGCTACTTCGCCGCGCCGATCGACGCCAAACCGGAGATCCTGGCTCCGGTGATCGAGCGGCTGAACTCGGTGTGACCGCTCAGGCGGTGATGGCCATCAGACCACCGTCGACGGGGATCACGGTGCCGGAGATGAACGACGCCCGGTCCGAGGACAGGAAACACGCGAGTTCGGCGACCTCCTCCGGCTGGCCGGGCCGACGAAGTGGTGCCGCGTCGTAGAGCATCGCCATCTGCTCGGCGCCTTCGATGCCGCCGGACTGCTCGGTGACGATCAGGCCGGGGCAGATGGTGTTCGCCCTGATGCCCTTGCGGCCGTACTCGGTTGCGGCGTGCTTGGTGATCATGATCACGCCGGCCTTGGAGGCGCCGTAGACGGCGATCGGGATCTTGGTTGCGTTCATGCCACCCGTCGATGCCCAGTTCACGATCGATCCACCTCCGGTGGGGATCATCGTCCTGATCGCGTGCTTCGTACACAGCGTGACGCCGAGCAGGTTGACCGAGATGATCCGGTGGAAGTCCTCGACCGTCACGTCGGCGAGCCTCTGGGAGCCCGACACTCCGGCCACGTTGAGGACGGCGTCGACTCTGCCGTACCGCTCGACCGCAGCGGCGAACATCGCCTCGACGTCCGCTTCGCGCGAGACATCGGCGTGGAACGGGACGAACCGCGATCCGAGGTCCCGCGCGGTGTCTTCCTGGCGTCCGCTGATGTCGGCGCCGAGCACGCTGGCGCCCTCGCGCACGAACGCCTCGGCCGTGGCGCGGCCGATGCCGGAACCGGCGCCGGTGATCACGGCGATCTTGCCGTCGAGTTCTCCCATGGATGTTCCTCTCGATCGGGGCTGCGTCAGCCCAGCGTGCAGTGATGGAGTGTGGTGCCCGGCCCGACGGTGATCTGGGTTCCGTCGGGAAGGTGCACGTCGGCGATGGTTCCCGGCGGCACGGTCGTGGTCAATTCGAACGTGGGCGACTCGGAGGTGGCGTCGATGCGCCACGACGACTCGATCCGGCCGTACGGCGAGTCGTAGACCGCTTCGGCAGCGGTCAGCCCTCCGCCGGGGCGCGGCTCGATGCGGAACCGGCGGTAACCGACGACGTCGGAGTCTGGTCGGATGCCCCCGACGTAGCGATGGAGGAACGAGATGACGGCACCCTTGCTGTAGTGGTTGAGCGACTCGTGGGCGACGCCGTGCTCGTCGATGCCGTGCCACGCCTCCCACACGGTGCTGGCGCCTCGGTCGACCATCGTCAGCCACGACGGTTCGGTGTCCTGCACGAGCAATTCGTACGCGACGTCGAGGTGGCCGTGATCGGCGAGCACGGGCAGCAACATCGGCGTCGCGAGGAAGCCCGTGTTGAGATGGGTGCCGGCGTCTCGGACGAGCCGCACGAGCCGTGCGGCGCAGGCTTGCCGGAGCTGGTCCGGGACCAATCCGAATGCCAGGGCGCGGACGTGGTTGGCCTGGGTGTCGGGGGTCAGCGAACCGTCGTCGGCGAGGTACTCACGACGCCATGCGTCGAGCGCCCGCGTGGCCAGGAAGTCGAAGGTGTCGGCGTCGGCGGAGTGACCGAGCAGTCGGGCGACCTCTGCGGCGATCGACGACGAGCGGTACAGATAGGCCGTCGCCACATGTCCCTGGTCGACGGCGTACCAGGGTTCGGCGCTGTCGGCGACCGGCTCGCACCACTCACCCCAGTGCCACCCGCCGTCCCAGAGGTACTCCTCGTGCGGGAGCGGCCTCGGTCGGGCCGCGGCGCGCGTCGGGTGCCGCTTGGTGCGCGCCGAGTGGGCGGCGTAGTCCAGCCATCGCTTCATGGTCGGCCACGTCTCGCCGAGAATCCCTCGATCGCCGTACAGCTGATACAGCTCCCAGGGCACGAGCACGCTCGCATCGCCCCAACCGGCCGAGCCGAGCAGGCCGTACCATGTGAGGTCGTCCTTCTCGACCGCCTTCCACCGTCTCGGGTCCGGTACGTAGTTCGGGAGGAGCCCATCGGGGAGCTGTTCGCCTGCCAGCGATCGGAGCCATTTGACCGCGAACCCTGCGACGTCGTAGAGGAACGCCGCACTCGGCAGGAAGATCTGCCAGTCGCCGGTCCAACCTTGGCGTTCACGATGGGGACAGTCCGTCGGTATGTCGCAGGCGTTGTCGCGAAAGCTCCAGTCGGCGATCTCGTGCAGTCGGTTGAGGCGAGGGTCGCTGCAGTGGAACCACCCTGTGCGTCGGAGGTCCGTGTGCACGACGACGCCGGTGGCGTCATCGGGTGTGAGCGGTGGGGCACCGTCGACCTGGACGTACTGGAACCCGTGGATCGTGTGGTGTGGTTCGAACGTGTCGCCGTCGATGCCCGCAGATATGACCCGGTCGATCTGTCGCACCGCCCGGTCGCCGACGCCGAGGTGGTCGAGCGTGATGTCGCCCGACGGGTCGATGGCCTCGGCGTGCACGAGCGTGATGTCCGTATCGGCGGGGCCGAGATCGCTGAGGTGCATCCAGCCGGTGATGTTCTGGCCGAGATCGACGACCTGACGCGTGGGCGACAGGCGGGTGACCGAGCGGGGTCTGATCGTCTCGATGCGTCGGACCGGTGGGGCCGGTGACGAGGTGAGCACGCCGAGGTCGTGTTCCACGATTCCGACCGGATTCCAGGGGCCGTCGTCGACGCGACGATCCTCGTACTGCCCGGCCATGAGGTCGGCGTGACGGATCGGGCCGGTGGTCGAGATCCAGTCGGATCCGGTCGCCACCGTGCTCGAACCGACCGAGATTTGGCCGAGGAACGCGACAGTCGTGCCGTAGTTGTCCGCGCGCTGATCGATGCCGTGACGTCCGCGGAACCATCCGTCGCTGAGTAGGACCGTCCAATGGTTCGTGCCCTGCGACAGGAGGTTGGTGACGTCGTAGGTCTGTACCTGAAGGGTCACGGGGTAGGTCGTGAAGCCCGGAGTCAGCTCGAGGTCGCCGACGCGTCGACCATTGAGGAACGTCTCGTAGATGCCGCGCGCGGTGGCGTGCAGACGGGCCGGTCGCTCGGTGCCGTCGTGCCTGTCGTCGACCTCGAACTCGTGTCGGAGGACGTACACCGGTCGTTCTCCGGACGGGAATGGTTCGGGTTCGTGTGGCTCGATCCATCTCGCCTGCCAGTCGGCGGGCTCGAGCAGTCCGGTCTCGAACGAGGCAGGGTCGGACCACGACGATGCGCCCGACGTCGTCCAGATACGAACCCGCCACGTGATCGCCTCCTGCGACCGCAACGGCTCGAACGGCCACGGAACGAGCACGTGGTGCGGGGATTCGAATCGAGCCGTCCGACCATCGCCGAGTTCGACTTCGTACTCCCGCTGTTCCATCGCGCCGGGCGGCAGCCACCACGACAGACGTGGTCTGGTCTCGTGGATCCCGAGTGCCAGTCCGTCCAAGTGTTCGACGCGCAACCGGTGGGGGACGTTCATCTCGAGCGCTCCATCCGGTCGACACTATTCGCCCTCAACAATAACTTGTACACTCGTTCAAAATTTGTTAGGATCCGGATCTTGTTAGCGCTATCAGGCGATGGCGAGGTGTGTGTACTGTGCACGAGCGGACGCCGGGGAGCGACCGCATCGAGAGGGGGACTCCAGTGAAGAAAGTTCTTGCTGCTGGCCTAGCAGCCGTGATCCTGGTCGGATGCACGTCGGGTGACACCGACGATGCGACGACCGAATCGCCGAGCGACACGGCCGCAACGTCGGAGACGCAAGCGTCGCCGGACACCCAGGCGCCGCCGACCAGCGACGAAGCCCCGACGACCGACGCGCCGGGGACGGACGCGCCGGGGACCGACGACACAACCCCTCCCGAGGACTCGGTTGCCGACGAACCCGAGTTCGTCGACCAAACGCTCGAAGGTTCGACACGCGGTGTCACCGACGACACGATCAGGATCGGCATCACCTTTCCCGATCTCACCTCCGTCGACCAGCTGTCGGTCAACCATGGTGACTACGAGGCGACCTTCCGAGCGCTCATCGACAAGATCAACGCAGGCGGGGGGATCAACGGTCGGCAGATCGAGCCCGTGCTCGCACCGATCAACCTCAGTGGTGAGGGCAACGCAGACGCTGTGTGCGTCCAGCTCACCGAGGACGAGGAAGTCTTCGTGGTCGTCGGCTTCTTCCTCGGTGAGGCAGCGTTGTGTTACCTCGAGGGTCACCAGCAGGCGATCGTCGGGGGCAGCCAGACCGAAGACTTTCTCGCCCGAGCGCAGGCCCCCTGGTTCACCACCGACTTCGGGTCGGACTTCGAGGGCGACGCCGTCGCCGAGCTGGCCGAGTCCGGCGCACTGGCAGGAACGGTGGGTGTCGCTGCGACGACCGGCAATCAACCTCTGATCGAAGCGTCGATTCTGCCGGCCCTCGAGGCGGCAGGCATCGAAGTGGTCGAACTCGCCTACAACGATGCGCCGCCTACCGACGCCGCCGCCGGTGAGGCTCAGAATGCGGCAATCCTCCAGCGGTTCGAGGCCGCGGGGATCGACACCATCCTGACCGCGTCCAACGACGGGGTGGGCATCGCCACGGCCCTCGAGACGTCTTCGTACCGCCCTCGACTCCTGATGACGAACTACAACGCGATGAACTCGTTCATCAATGACGAGACCGCGCGAGACACCAGCGTGCTCGAAGGTTCGGTGGGAGCCGGAGGGTACGGACCCGAGCAGGCCATCATCGACGAGCCCAGCATGGCGGACTGCGTCCAGACCATCAAGGATGCAGGTATCGAGTGGGTCGATCCGGCGGACTGGACCGAGGGCCCACGCCCGTTCATCTCGGCGAGGATCGCGTGCTGGAGCCTGTCGCTGTTCCAGGCGATCGCGACTCGTGCCGGTGAGAACCTGAACTACGGCACCTACGAGGAGGCCGGTAACACGATCGGACCGGTACAGATCCCCGGCTATCCGGACCCGTTCAACTATGGGCCACCGCCGAGCGCGGACGGCGATCCGCCGCTGTACATCTGGACGTGGGACCCGGCACTGGGCGCCTACGCGATCGAGGACTGACCCGGATGACACTGGTGCCGCCTCGTGTCTGAAAATCGCTCCGTGACCGAGAGTTCCCCGGCTGCCCAGGGGACGCTCGCCGCAATGTCGGCGAGCGTCCTCGACGCGGAGGCTGACCGCGAGGCCGCCCAGGCGCTCGAGCGAGACCTGCTCCTCGACGACGACACGCTCGCCGGAGTCGGCGAGGAGCCGATGACCCTCAAGCAGGGTCTGCTGCGCGGTGGCGCGTTCACGTTCACGATCCTGCTGTTGCTGAACAGCCTCGACGAACTCGAGAACGCCGCGCTCGGCATTCTCGCACCCGATATCCGCGACACCTTCGGCATCTCCAACGGTGTCATCACGTTCATCACGGCTGCCTCGAGCGCGTTCCTGGTGCTCGGCGCGCTGCCGATGGGATACCTGGCGGACCGGTGCCGGCGCTCTCGCGTCGTCGGCTTCGCGAGTCTCGCCTTCGCGGTCATGGTCTTCTGCAGTGGCCTTGCCGTGAACGCGTTCACCCTCTTCCTGGCCCGCTTCGGGGTGGGTATCTCGAAGGCGAATACCGGCCCGGTCCACGGCTCGTTGCTCGCCGACGCCTACCCCATTGCCGTTCGAGGGCGGATGAGCGCGGCGACGATGTCGGTCGGCACCGTGGTGCGGGTGACCAGTCCGCTGCTGGTCGGTGTCATCGCGTCGGTCGCCGGCGGCGTGGAGGGGTGGAGATGGGCGTACTTCATCCTCGGCGTCCCCGTCCTGGTCCTCGCCTTCTTCGCCTTCAAGATCCCGGAGCCCCGCCGCGGTCAACAGGAGATGAGTTCCGTGCTCGGCGAGGTGCTCGAGGAGCACCAGGAGAAGCACGTGGTGTCCATCGAGGCGGCATTCGCTCGGTTGCAACAGATCCGGACGTTCAAGACGGTGATGATCGGGTTCGTCGCGCTCGGATTCAGCCTGTTCACCGGAGGCGTGCTCAGCAACCTGTATGTGGAGGAACGCTTCGGGCTCGACACCCTGGAGCGGGGAGCGCTCGGAACGGTGACGGGCTTGCTCGTCGCTGCCACCATCCCGTTCGCCGCCCGACGATTCGACCGGCTGTTCCGTTCCAGTCCCACCAAAGCACTGCGACTCGTCGGCCTGCTGATCATGCCGGTCTGCATCTTCATCCCGATCCAGTACCTGATGCCCTCGGCGTGGTCGTTCGCCGTCGCTGGGATCATTCCGGGCATCCTCTTGATCACCGCATTCACCATGGTGGGTCCGATCACCATGTCGATCGTCCCGTACCGCCTGCGTGGGATGGGTGGTGCGATCAGCAGCCTCTACATCTTCTTCGGCGGAGCGACAGTCGGGGCGTTGTTGGCGGCACTGCTCGTCGACATCACAGGCCCACGGGCCGCTGTCCTCATCCTGTCCGTTCCTTCCACGCTCATTGGCGGTGCGCTCATCGTGCGGAGTGCCTCGTTCATCCGCAACGACATGGCCCTGATCGTGTCGGAGCTCGAAGAAGAACGAGAAGAGCAGGAGCGACGCACCGCGAACCCCGCCGACGTGCCGGCCCTCCAGGTCCGCGATGTCGACTTCGCATATGGGCAGGTGCAGGTACTCTTCGACGTCAACTTCGAGGTGCGCAAGGGCGAGGTCCTCGCGCTGCTCGGCACGAACGGAGCGGGCAAGTCGACGATCCTGCGCGTGATCGCCGGGCTCGGCACACCGTCGCGAGGAGTGGTGCGCCTCAACGGCGACACGATCACCTTCGTCGCTCCGGAACGGCGCGTGCACATGGGCATCCAATTGCTGCCCGGCGGCAAGGGCGTGTTCCCGGACATGACGGTGGCCGACAACCTCGAGATGGGGGCATTCGTCTACCGGGACGACGCCGCCGATGTGGCGCGACGGATCGCCCATGTGTACGAATTGTTCGACGATCTCGCCTCCCGCAAGGAGCAGGTCGCGGGATCCTTGTCTGGCGGTCAGGAGCAGATGCTTGCGCTGGCGATGACCCTGCTCCACGAGCCCGAAGTCCTCTTGATCGATGAGTTGTCGCTCGGCCTGGCGCCGGTCGTCGTGCAGGATCTGATGCACGTCGTCGAGACCCTCAAGGGCCGTGGGATGACCATCGTCATCGTGGAGCAGTCGCTGAACATCGCCCTCGAGATCTCCGATCGAGCGGTCTTCCTGGAAAAGGGGCAGATCCGCTTCGAAGGACCATCGGCCGAACTGGCAGCACGCGACGACCTCGTGCGCGCCGTGTTCCTGGGCCACGAGGGCGGCTGAGGATGCTTGCCACGTGGATCACTCGACAGCTCGTCTTCGACGGGGTGATCACCGGATTGCTGTACGCCCTGCTGGCGATGGGCATCGTGTTGATCTATCGGGCGACCCGGGTGATCAACTTTGCCGTCGGTGCCATGGGCTTCGTCGGCGGGGCGCTGTTCGCGCTGCTCGTCGTCGAGTGGAACGTCCCGTTCTGGATCGGCGCCATTGTCGCGCTCTGCGTCGGAATTCTGTACGGGGCGATCCTCGAATTGCTCATCATTCGCAGGCTGTTCGCCGCACCGCGCGTCATCGTGCTCGTCGCGACCGTTGGAATCGCCCAGCTCTCACAGCTGATCGTGCTGGCCTACCCGGAGTTCAGTCGCTCCGGCGAACTGTTCCCGCGCCCGATCGGGACCACGTATGAAGGCTTCCTCGGCCTGCGGATCCAGGGCCCGCAACTGACCATCCTGATCGTCGCTCCGATCGTGTCGATCGCCGTCGGCCTGTTCCTGACGAGGACGACCTTGGGCAAGACCGTCAAGGCGTCGAGCAGCAACCGCGATCTGGCGCGTCTGGTGGGCATCAGCCCGAAAATGGTGTCGACGTTCGTCTGGGCGCTCGGTGGCGCGCTCGCCACCGTGGCGATGTGTCTGATGGCGATGCAGACGAACGCACGGGTTGGCGGGCTGGCGTTGCTCGGACCGAGCACCCTCGTGCGCGCGCTCGTCGCCGCGGTGGTGGCGAAATTGACCTCGTTCCAGCGGGCGTTCGTGGCCGCGGTGGTGATCGGCGTCGTCGAGACGGTGTTGCGTTTCAACTATCTCGATCAGCCCGGACTGATGGACTTCCTGCTGTTGATCGTGGTGCTCGTTGCGGTGTTCTTCCAGTCACGGACACGTGAACCAGGAGAGACCCAGACGTTCTCGTTCGCTCCGCGCGTCAAGCCGGTCCCCGAACGGCTCAGAAGCATCTGGTGGGTTCGCCAACTCGATCGAGTTCCGCTGGTGCTCATCGTGTTGGGCGCGGTACTCATCCCGCTCATCATCACGCAACCGTCGCGTCACCTGCTCTACGGCACGATCCTCGCCTACGCGATCATTGCGACATCGCTCAACATCCTGACGGGATGGGCGGGGCAGCTGTCACTCGGCCAGATGGCTTTCGCCGGCATCGGCGCGTTCCTGGCCGCAGCCTTCAGCCGGGGCATCAACTGGGACATCAGGATCGGAGACACGCGGCTGTACAAGGCTGGTTTCGAAGCGATGCCGTTCGGCCTCTCGATCGTGCTGGCCGCTCTGGTCACGGCTGCAGTCGCAACGATCATCGGTGTCGGAGCACTCCGTGTGCGGGGGTTGTTGCTCGCCGTCGTCACATTCGCCTTCGCCCATGCATCCACGCAGTACCTGTTCCGGCAGCGCATCCTCACCGGCGGTCTGACCAGTCGCATTCCGTTCCCGCGGACCGACCTCCTCGGGATCGATCTCTCGTCGCAACGCTCGATCTACTACCTCTGCCTGGCGGTGTTGTCGCTGGTGCTCGTGATGGTCGGTTGGCTCCGCCGCACCGCGGTGGGGTGGTCGACCATTGCGGTTCGAGACAACCCGGACACGGCATCGGCCTACACCGTCCGTCCCCCGATCGTGAAGCTCAGGATCTTCGCGTTGGCCGGTGGCATGGCCGGACTCGGAGGAGCGCTGCTGGCCTCGGTCACCGAGGGCTTTCCGGTTCCCGTGGCGCGCTTTTTCGAACTCGACGACTCGCTCATCCTGCTGTCGATCGTGGTCATCGGCGGCCTCGGCTCCACCACCGGCCCGGTACTCGGCGCGCTCTGGGTGGTGGGACTGCCCGCCTTCTTCCCGAACAACCCGGTGGCACCCCTGCTCACCTCGAGCGTGGGAATGCTCATCCTCTTGATGTACTTCCCCGGCGGCCTCGTCCAAGTCGGGTATGCGGCACGCGACACGCTCCTCGGCTGGCTCGACCGAAGAATGGATCAGATGCCGGTCAAGACGCGTCATGTCGTTCCGATGTCGCTGGCCATCGATCGGGAGGCACGCTCCGCAGGCGCCGGCCCGGCGTTGCGAACCGACGCGCTCACCGTCCGCTACGGCGGCCGGCTCGCTGTCGACGCCGTCTCGCTCGAGGTGGGTCGTGGGGAGATCGTCGGCCTGATCGGCACCAACGGCGCAGGCAAGTCGAGCTTGATGAACGCGATCGGTGGGTTCGTCAGCGCCGACGGAGACGTCCAGCTCCTGGGCGCGACCGTGTCAGGCAAATCACCGGCGGGGCGGGCTCGTCTCGGCCTCGGCCGGACGTTCCAGGCGGCGACGTTGTTCCCGGAACTGACGGTGCGTGAAACCGTCGAAGTGGCGATGGAGGGGCGCGGGCGGTCTGGAATGGTGGCGACCGCTCTCGCGTGGCCCCCGACGCTGAAGCGCCAACGGCGGCACCGGGTTGCTGCGAGCGAACTGGTCGACTTCCTCGGCCTCGGCCGTTACGCCGACCACTACATCGCCGACCTCTCCACCGGCACCCGGCGCATCGTCGAACTCGCTGCGCTTCTCGCCCTCGAGGCGCAGGTGCTGTGCTTGGACGAGCCGACCGCCGGCGTCGCCCAGAAGGAGACCGAGGCGTTCGGTCCGTTGATCACCGAGATCCGCAAGGAACTCGCCGCATCGATGCTCATCATCGAGCACGACATGCCACTCATCATGGGCATCAGCGACCGGGTGTACTGCCTGGAGGCCGGCGCCGTCATCGCCGAAGGCGATCCGGTCACCGTTCGGAATGATCCCAAAGTGATCGCGAGCTACCTGGGCACCGATGAACGGGCCATCGCGCGCAGCGGCGCCGTCGCGGTATTGGACGTCGACGCGTGAGCCACACGCATTCACAGACTGGAGCGTCATGAAGTTTCCCGAGCACTTTCTCTGGGGTGCGTCCACCGCAGGGCATCAGGTGGAGGGTGGCAACGTCAACGCCGACATCTGGCCGCTCGAGTGGGCGCCGAACTCGCTGTTCAAGGAGCCCTCGGGCGACGCCTGCGACCACTATCACCGGTACGCCGAGGACATCGCCTTGATGGCCGACCTCGGCTTCAACGCCTATCGCTTCTCGTTGGAGTGGGCACGCATCGAACCCGAGGAGGGCTACTTCAGCCGGGCTGCGCTCGATCACTACCGGCGGGTGCTCGGGTCGTGCCTCGATCACGGGATCACCCCCGTGGTCACCTACTGCCACTTCGTGACACCGCGCTGGTTCGCCGCCGACGGCGGCTGGACCAGCGATGCCGCGGTCGATCGCTTCGCCCGATTCGCGGCGCGGGCGACCGAGCGGCTCGGCGATCTCATCCCATGGGCGGCGACGCTGAACGAACCGAACGTGATCGTCCAACTCGAACTGACCGGCGTGATCCCGATGGGTGTCAGCGAGGGTAAGCCCCTGACCATCTCGGTCGAGTCGGCCGGAACACCGGCTGGGCCGTCGACCGGCTTCGGCGTGGGCGGTTTCGATCCGGCGAGGTACCGACATGGTCTCATCGGTACGAATGTGGAACGGATGGGCGCGATCCACCGGGCGGCAGTCGACGCGATCAAGTCCGGGCCGGGCGATGCCAAAGTCGGATGGACCCTGGCGCTGGTCGACCTCCAGGCGGGCGAGGGCGGTGACGATCGGCTGACGCTGGCCCGTCAGGGTGCCCAGTACGACTGGCTCGACGTTTCAGCCGACGACGACTGGGTCGGGGTGCAGACCTACTCGCGGATCGTGCTCGGTCCCGAGCGCGCGATCCCTCTCGCCGAGGGCGTGCCGACGCACCAGACCGGCTGGGAGGTGTACCCGGAGGCGCTGGGTCACACCGTTCGACTCGCCTCCGAACGGGCCGGCGTGCCGGTCATCGTCACCGAGAACGGCATGGCGACCAACGACGACGAGGCGCGGATCGCCTACACCGGCGGTGCCCTGGACGGGCTCGCCGGTTGCGTGGCCGATGGCATCGACGTCCGTGGGTACCTGCACTGGACGCTGCTCGACAACTTCGAGTGGATGGCGGGGTTCGACAAGACCTTCGGTCTGATCGCGTTCGACCCGGAGACATTCGAGCGCACGGTGAAGCCCTCGGCGCGCTGGTTGGGCGCCATTGCGCGGGCGAATTCGATCGACTGAGTGCCGCCGCATCATGATCCGCTGCGCGTGATGGATCCGGTCGTTTGCAACCCCGTCGATCTCCCGTATGCGTACTCATACCAGCAGGTTCGGGAGTATCCGTCGATGGTCTGGCGCGAGGGGGCCGACCCGTCGCTGATCCGGTATCGCGACCGCTACTACCTCTTCGTGTCGATGAGCGGTGGCTTCTGGCATTCCGACGATCTCGCGTCGTGGAATTTCGTCCCGACTCCGGATCTCCCGATCCTCGACTATGCGCCGGACGTGCGCGAGATCGACGGCGCTCTGGTGTTCTCGGCGTCGAAGTTCGACCAGCCGTGCTCGTTCTGGCGCACGACCGATCCCCTGTCGGGGGTCTTCGAGGAGGTGCCGGGGACGTTCCCGTTCTGGGATCCGAACCTGTTCCAGGACGACGACGGTCGGGTGTACCTGTACTGGGGGTGTTCGAACGAGACCCCGATCCACGGCGTCGAGCTCGACCGCACGACATTCCGACCGTTGGGCGACACCGTCGACCTGATCCATGGTGACCACATGGGGCATGGGTGGGAGTGGAAGGGACCAGGCGACGGCGTCGTCGCCCCGGAGGCGGTGACGACCGAGTCGGGGAACGATCCGCGTCCGTTCGTGGAGGGCGCCTGGATGACCAAGTTCCGCGGCACCTACTACCTCCAGTACGCCGCGCCGGGTACGGAGCTCAACACCTACGCCGACGGCTACTACATCGCGAGCTCGCCCCTTGGTCCGTTCACGTACTCGCCGGACAGCCCGTTCTCTTCGGTGCCCGGTGGATTCGCGCCGGGGGCGGGACATGGAAGCACGGTGGAGGACCGGTTCGGGAACTGGTGGCACGTTGGCACCATCCGAATCTCGGTCGGTCACGTCTTCGAACGGCGCATCGGCATCTACCCGGCCGGCTTCGACGCGGACGGCGTCCTGTTCTGCAACCAGGAGTTCGCCGACCACCCGATCGTCATTCCCCAACGCAGGGCCGACCCGTGGACCGATGTGTCGACCGGCTGGCGGCTCCTGTCGTTCCAGCGTCCGGTCGTGGCGTCGTCCTCGCACGACAGCGCTTCACCGCAGGCGGTCGTCGACGAGAACATCCGCAGCGCGTGGGTGGCCGCAGGCGTCGGGCCCGGCGAAGGCGTGACCATCGACATTGGTGTCGGATGCACGGTGCGGGCCGTACAGGTGAACCTCGCCGACCACGATGTCACGTCCGTCGCCCCGCCGCAGAGGGATCTCGACCCCGACGAGTTCGCGCGGCGAGACCTCTCGACGATCGATCATCCGGTTCCGTACCAGGTGGACGTGTCCGACGACGGCGTCACTTGGGAACGGGTCGGGAACGAGGGCGGAGCCGACGCACCCCACCGACTGCTTCTGCTGGACGGCGCGACGATCGGTCGCTACGTCCGGGTCTCGGGCGGCCCGGGAGCATGGGGGAGTGCGTTCGCCCTGTCCGGGGTGCGGGTGTTCGGTGAACGCGCCGGGTCTGCGCCGGCGGCCGCCGACGTCAGCGCCCTGCGGCTCGACGATCGAACCGCCCGCGTCTCATGGACGGGAACGATTGGAGCTGACGGCGTGAACGTCAGGTACGGACGTACGCCCGACAAGCTCTATCACTCGTGGCTCGTGTACGGCCGCGACGACCTGCTCGATCTCCACCCTCTCGGCGGGAGTCGACTATTGGGTGGCGGTCGACGCGTTCAACGGCAGCGGGCTCACACGTGGAGTCGCTGTGCCGATCCGGCGATCAGGATCGCCGCTCATTTGAGCAGGCTGCCGGCGTCGACAGGGAGCGTGATGCCGGTGATGTAGCGGGCCTCGTCGGAGGCGAGGAACAACACGGCGTTGCTGATGTCCTCGGGCTCGACCCAGGGGATCGGCAGGAAGTGGAATGACTGGCAGACCGGCTTGAGATCTTCCGGACCGGGGTTCTCGAGCTCGGGTCGGAACAGTCGGTAGGTCGTGTCGTTCATCAGCAGCGGGGTGTTGACGTGGGTCGGGTGGATCGAGTTGACCCGGATGGAGCGGCTGCCGAGTTCGACGGCGAACGATCGCATCAGGCCGACGACGCCGTGCTTGGCCGAGATGTAGTTGCCGACGTTCGGGTACGGCTTGATGCCCCCGACCGAGCTGGTCATGATGATCGAGCCGCCATTGGCGAGCATGTGTGGGACCGCCGCCTTGACGGTCTTGAAGACACCGGTGAGGTTGATGTCGATGGTCTCCTGCCACAGGTCTTCGTCCATCTTGTGCAACTTGATGCCCGACGTTCCGATGCCGGCGTTGGCGACGACGATGTCGAGTCGGCCGAGCTGTTCGACCCCGTCGTCGAGCACCGCCTTCATGTGGTCGTAGTCCCGAACGTCGACGATCGCGGTGACGACACGCTGGCCGAACTTCTCCACCAATGCGGCGGTCTCTTCGAGGTCCTCAGGTGTCGAACCCGGTGCCGGCGAGTCCTCGAAGTGCTTGCAGATGTCGATGGCGATGATGTCGGCACCCTCCTCGGCCAGACGCACCGCATGGCTGCGACCTTGTCCCCGCGCCGCGCCCGTGATGAACGCCACCTTTCCTGCCACTCGACCTGCTGCTTGTGCTGTCATCTCAACCTCGCATCGATTCCGAAATTTGAACACCTGTTACAATAGGGGATTCTGCACCGTCGGTCCAGGCGTTGGTTGAGGCGTTTCCTCCACGGGCCGCCGCGCTGAGCAGACGACAGCACTGACCCCCGACCGCCACGATCGTGGCCCGGCGGGACCGGACCGTGGCACCTCCGACCTTGCCAACAACAGGAGATGACGGCGGCGGAGCGGGTCTACAACAAGCGACCCGGAATGGTCGTTGACGTGGATGGGCGGGCGTCGGGCGCCTGGTCAGGTCGGTGACGGCCAGGTGAATCGGTGCGAGCCTGCGGTGGCGGTGCTCAAGGTTCCGTCCGGCAGGGCGATGTCGGCTGAGCTGCCGTCGGGGACGGTGACGTCGAGCGTGCCGGACGAGTCGACGATTCGCCAGGCGACCGCAATGCGCCCGTGGGGGCTGTCATGGTGCACGCGTGCGCTGGTGATGCCGCCGCCGGGCCTGGGGCTGACTCGGAAGCGGCGGTAGCCCGACTCGAGGACTTGGAGGCCGGCGACGTACTGGTGGAGGAACGAGATGATGGCGCCCTTGCTGTAGTGGTTGAGCGACGCATGTGGTCGCCCGGCGGTGTCGACGCCTGCCCACTCCTCCCATACAGTGGTCGCCCCGCGGTCGAGCATCGCGAGCCATGACGGTTCGGTGTCTTGGAACAGGAGGTCGTAGGCCACGTCGAGGTGGTCGGTGTCGGCCAGGATCGGCAGCAGGAACGGGGTCGCGAGGAAGCCGGTGCTCAGGTGGTTGCCTGCCTCACGGATCAGCGCGACGAGCCGATCGGCGCTTGCCGCCCGGAGGTCGTTGGGGATCAATCCGAAGGTGAGGGCGCGGGCGTAGTTCGCTTGGGTGTCCGGCGTGGTGGTGCCGTCGTCGGCAACAAACTCGATACGCCACGCGTCGGCGACGTGCGCGGCCAGGGCCGCATACTCCTCAGCGGTGTCGTGTTTGCCCAAGTTGCGGGCTATGTCAGCCAGTTCGGCCGCGGAGCGGTGGAGGTAGGCAGTGGCGACGGGCCCGGGGTCTGTGGCGAACGAGAGCGCATCGCTGCTCTGCCCCGCCTCGAGCCACTCGCCGAAATGCCAACCGGTGTCCCACACGTATTGCTCATGGGGGAGTGGTTTCGGGTTCCGGGCGATGCGCTCCTCGTGGCGCCCGGTCGACGCCGCGAGCGCGGCGTAGTCGACCCAGCGCTTGGCCGACTCGTACTGCTGGGCGAGGATTGCGACGTCGCCGGTCATGCGATGTTGCACCCAGGGCACGTGGACTGCTGCGTCGCCCCAGCCAGCGGATCCTTCGAGCGTCGGCCAGAATGCTGGCGATCGTTGGTCGCCGGGATGCGACTCCGGGACGAGGTTCGTGACTCGGCCGTCGGGACGCTGGTCCGCAGCCAGGTCGGCGAGCCATTTCCGGTTGAAGCCGCTCACGTCGTAGAGGAATGCGGCGGTTTCGACGAAGATTTGCCAGTCGCCGGTCCATCCGGCGCGCTCGCGGGTGGGGCAATCCGTGGGGATGTCGCAGGCGTTGCTGCGAAAGCTCCAGTCGCACATCCGATGGAGGGCGCTGATTCTGTTGTCGGAGCAGTCGAAGCCACCGATGCGGGGCAGGTCGGTGTGGACGACGATCGCGGTGAGATCCTCGGCGGTGAGGCGGTCCGGGCCCTCGACGCGGACGAACTGGAAGCCCTTGGTGCTGTGACGCGGTTCGAACATGTCAGTGTGCAAACCCGCCGAGAAGACGACGTCGGTCTGGAAGCAGAGGTCGGTGTCGGTCTGGATCGAAGGGGCGTGCAGGTGTTCCAGGGTGACATCACCGTCGTCGTCGAGCCATTCGCCGTACGTGATCTCCACCCGGGCCCCGGCGGCGCCAAGGCGATTCAGCCTGACCCAACCGTTGATGTTCTGGCCGAAGTCGACGACCCACCGCCGGTTCCCGAGCTGGCGGATCGAGGCGGGTCGGAGTTCCTCGATCCGCCGGACGGGTGGCGCCTCCGGTTTCACGAGTTGGTCGAAGCCGTGGTGTTCGACCAGCACCCTGCTCCATGACGTCCAGTCGCTCCAGTCGCGTCGCTGCCTCAGGTCGTGCACTTCGCCGGCGATGAGATCGGCGCGGAGGATGTGGCTCTCGGTTGATCGCCAGGTCTCGTCGGTCGTGAAAGTCATCGTCCGGCCGTCGGCGAGGACGATCTCGAGCTGCATGAGGAGTGCGGTGGTTGTCCCGTAATCGTCAACTCGCCGAGCGACGCTGTTCTGGCCTCGCCACCAGCCGTCGCTCAGCAGCGCGCCGATGACGTTGTTGCCCTCGACGAGCATGTGGGTCACGTCGAAGGTGTTGAGCTGCAAGCGGGAGTGGTAGGCGGTCCATCCGGGCGTGAGCTCTTCGTCGCCCACTCGTGCGCCGTTGATGAACGCCTCGTAAACGCCGTGTGCCGTCGCTCGCAGAGTCGCCGACTTGACCGGGGCGCCGAGGGTCACTGCCCCGGCGAGTTGGTACGCCGGTCGTTGGCGGGTGAACAGATCGTCGCGTTCATCCGGGGCGATCCAGAGCGCGGTCCAGCCGTTCACGGCGATCGTTCGATCCCGTCGTGAGCGCTCGAAACATGGGCGTGGATGCGCGTGAAGTCGGTGCCTGGCTCCGCGTTGGCGAACTCCGTCCAGATTGCGGCTGTCAGGTCGCCGATGCGTGTGGGAGATCCTTGGGAACGCGCTGCTTGGAGGTAGAGGTCGACGTCTTTGGCCATCAGGGTGTTGAGGAAGCCGGAGGAGTAGCGCTCGGTCAGGACGTGGTTGACGAACTTGTCGGTGCTGGCCGCACTTTGTCCGCTCGATGCGTTGATCACCTCGAGCAGTGTTGCCATTGTCACGCCAGTTGAGGTTGCCATCGCGACCGCCTCGCTCGTGGCGGCCAGCGCCGTGGCGGACAGGAAGTTGTTGGCGAGTTTGACTGCTTGGGCCATGCCCGGTTCGTCGCCGACCAAGAACCGTCGATCGCTGACACCGGCGATCACCTCAGCCACAGCGAGACAATCATCCGGATGGCCTGAGTACATGACAGCGAGGGTCCGAGCACGTGCGCCGGCAACGCCACCTGACACAGGCGCATCGATGTATCCGACGTTGTGAGCAGCGAGGAATTCAGCGATCGAGCGTGATGCATCAAGACCCACGGTGGAGGTGTCCAAGACGTGGGTGACTCGCCGGCGCGGTGTTAGCGCGATCGCCGTGCATACCGATTGGGATGCGGAACCGTCCGGCAAGCTGAGGACGGCAATCGTGGCACGGCGCGACAGTTCGGCGATGTTGTCGACGAACACCGCACCTGCCGGATTCCGGCTGCCGCCAGCGGCGTCGTGAGTAATGACTTCGTGGCCGGCACCGACCAGGTTTCTGGCAAGTTCCTTTCCCATGTTGCCGAGCCCGACGAAGCCGATGACTCGAGTCACGGCACCACACTCACAGATTCTGAACAGATGTTCAAATTAATGGAGCAGGGGCTGTGGCAGGAGACCATCGAGTCCTCGAACTTCTTGCAGGCGGGGGAGCTCATCGGAGCGTTGTGGTGCTATCCCGCCCGGCAGGCTGACTCGGTCGGCTCGGTCCAATCGTTCGTGGTCCGGTCATAGGCGTAGTAGGGGGCGTCCGGGTTGCCGACGAGTACGAACTTGCCACCCTCGACGCGCACCAGTGCGGTGCACTCAACCGATGGGCCGTCGGTGAGAATGGTCTCACCCGTGTACTGCGTGTGCTGCTTGGTCCAGTCGATCGTGGGAATCACGCCCTCTGCGTCATAACCGGTGAGAGCGTTGGTCGCCTGAATCACACGTTCGCGGTCGAATTCGGGTCCTGCCGCGAGAAGACCGGCTGACGGCCATGTCCGCATTCACCCATCCCTGGATCGCCTGGTCGTTCATCTTGTGGCCGCCCTGTTCCATCCAGTCGATCATCTCGGGCACGAGCGTGCCTTCCTGATTCGCCTCGAACGGCCGGACGAAGAGGCTGAGAACATCGCCTTCGAGCAGACTCGCGTTCGTTTCCGCGAACTCGGCATCCGCGTAGCCCTGCGGCAACAGCACGGGAACTTCGGCCATGCCCTGACGGACCAGCTCCTGTTCCAAGGTCAGCGCACCGTTCTGGTCGATGCAGAGCGTGATGTAGTCCACGCCCAAATCCTTCATGGCGGTGACCTCGGGCGCGAGCCCGTTTGTCAGACCGAACGGCAGATCGGCGTTCGCATACACGTGTTCAATACCGACGGCGGGTCCCCATTGGTCGAAGGCTTGCTCGGTGGCTGCGACGCAATCCTTCGACGCCTGCGAGACCCCCAGCCCAAGAGTGCCAACCTTCGTCGCTCCGAGGACCTCGGCCTGGTGAACCGAAGACTTGCGCAGGCAGTCCGGGCAGAACGGCGACCCGGGGACGAAAACGTTGTCGAATCCGGCAGCCTCTGGACCGCCCTGCACCAAGGTGTACATCGGCAGGCGAGCAGCGTTGGCGTCCTGGTGTCCCGCGGGGAGCAGCGGAGCGAAGAAGACACCGAAGACATCGTCGCTGCCGATCAGCTCGAGCAGTTTCACCTGGGTGTTGGCGAGTTCGTCATCGACCTCGTGCGTGATCTCGAGTTGGCGACCATGCACTCCGCCGAGCGAGTTGCGATAGTCGAAGTACGCCTGCACGCCCCCGAGATAGCACTCCAGCAGGCAGTAACCCGCCGGGTTGCTGGGCCCGGTTCCCAGGACTGCGAACTGGATCGCTTCATCGGTCACCCCGGGGACGCCTGCGATCGGCACGAATTCGCCGAGTTCCGGACCGTCCGAGGCCGCCGGCTCGCTGCTCACGCTCGGCTCACTGCTCACGCTCGCCTCGGTGGTCTCAGCGGCAACGGAGTCGGTGGCAGCCGGCACCCCGGAGTCGACAGCGGCCGGCTCGGTGACGGGCGCCGGTGTGGTCGCCCCCGTGTCTGCTGTCGAACTGTCGTCGCTGCTGTTCGAACATGCGGCGAATGCCAGCCCGGCCGCTGTCATGAGACACAGGACTCGCATGTATCGAGAGCGTTGTATGGACATCGGATACCCCCTGGATGTGCTCGAGAAGACGTGCGTCGGAGTGACGCGCGATTCGCATTTCCCACAGGCATGCTACACCAAATTTGCAACATGTGTTCAAATTTGGAGCGGATTGCAGCTCGGCAACGTGCGGTCGGCGGTCGGCGGTCGGCGCTTCACGTCAGGCGCGGAAAGCGTGCCCGACCTGCTGCTCAGACCAGGCCCAGAAGGCGTCGACCTCCACAGGGTCGATGGCGTGCGCCGCAGGTTCGGCGACCTGGCAGTCTGCGATGTAGCTCCCGTTCGGGATCCCTGAAGCGATCGCTGCCCACAGTGGTGTCGCCGCGCCCTGTTGCAGACTCTTCGACTCCTGCGCGCTCGCCTGCTCCACGAAGGTGAGCTCCTCGCGTTCGAGGTGACGTGTGAGTCCGGTGTCGACCGCTCCGGGGTGAACGGCATATGCATTGACGTCCCGATCGGCGAGTCCGCGGGTGAACAAGATGTTGGCCGTCTTGGACTGCCCATAGGCGCGCCACTTGTCGTAGGGATTGGTGCGGAAGTGGGGGTCGTCCCAGACGATGCCGCTGATCATGTGTCCGAGCGACGTCGTGTTCACCACTCGCGCGTCTGGTGCGAGGTTTGGCGCGAGCAGTGCGGTCAGAAGGAAGTGACCGAGGTGGTTCGTGGCCATTTGGAGCTCGAACCCGTCGATCGTTCGAGCCTCCGGAGTAGCCATCACGCCCGCGTTGTTGAACAGCAGATCGATGCGTGGCAGGCGGGCGGTGAGGCGCTCGGCTGCGCTGCGAACACTCTCGAGCGAGGCGAGGTCGAGTTCGACGGCTGACACAGTGTCTTCGTCCCGGGAAGGATCGCGGACGGCGGCCACGACGTCGGCTCCATGGGCTCGGAGGGCACGAGCGACCTCTGCGCCGAGTCCAGATGAAGCCCCCGTGACGATCGCTACCTTGCCGTGCAGGTCGATGCCGGCGAGCACCTCGTCGGCAGTGGTGGCTGGTCCGAAGGCCATCGATCTACACCTCGATGTCGTCGTCGCTCATCCAGTGGACGAAGCGGCTGAGGGCGAACATTGCGTCGTGGGGTCCGCCCGGGACATGCGAGTTGGCGGTGCCGACACGGCAGACCCGTTGACCACCAGCGCTGGCGAGGTGATCGCGGAGTTCAGCCTTGCGTGACCACGGGTAGACGCCGATGGTCTGAGTAGCGACATTGACGTAGCCGACGGCATCTTCGAGTGAGGGCACCATCACGACATTGGAGGTCTTGTTCGTCGGTTGGAAGTCGACAGGCTGATCCGAGCGGATCACGAGTCCGCTGCCGTCGAAACGACCCCAGACCTTGACCTCACCCATCGCTTCCATGACCGCGACCTCGTCGCAGATCTCGGGCGGCGGGGGTGGCGCTGCAGCCGAGGCGAAGTCACGATCGACCGCCATCCGCTCGGCGAGCGTCGCGCAGAACTCGTCGACCTGCTCGGGCTCACCTTCGATGAAGACATATCGGCTGGCAAGGCACGCCTCTTGATTGAACACGGTCGTGTCGGCCGCGACGCGTTCCGCGACATCCCACAGCGTCTCTGCCGATTCGAACACGGCGCGGCCGACGAGGGAGATCGACGACTTGGGGTCGAACGAGACGAGCTGCAGTCCGGGACCGAGGTAGCGGATCACGTTCATGATCGCCGGGCCGCCGCCCCACGCGACGATCCGGTCGAAAAACTGCGGTCGGTAGATGGTCCGTTCGACCACTTCGTCTCCGCCGGACCAGTACACCGCAGACATCGAGCGGACCACCGGGTGGTCAGGGTCGATCTCTGCCATCGTGCGAAGCACTGCGACGGTGGTGAACGGGTCGCTCGAAGGCATCTTGAACAGGTTGATGCCCTTCACCAGTGCGCCCTGCGCGATCGAGGCGATACAACCAGCAGGGGCATTGCCGGCGAGCATGTGCACCATCCGCGGTGGGAAGGCGCGGAGGTGACCCCGGTTGCCGGACTTGTCGGTGCGTGTGACCCAGCCATCGAGGACCGCCGGATCAGCGAAGTTGGACGACACCATCGACTCGAGCGATTCACGCTGCAACAGATGCGGTGCGGTCCGGTACAAGTTCTCCACGACTCGTCGCGGCAGCGGGTTCGTTGCCGACAGCAACTCCAAGCACTCTTGCATGTGTGGGTTGGTGTCGAGATCGAGCGCACGGCCGGTTTCGACGAGGAAGTCGATGATTTCGCTCAGTTTGACGTCGAGCAGCGGTGGCAGTTCCGAGCGCGGGGCGATCACCTGATCGAGGTCAAGCGTTGGCGTCGTGAACGAAGCGCCGAGGTCCCGGGACACGTGCTCGACATCGTCGCCCTCGAGGAGGACACCGCGAACGAAGAACGGCGCGCGCAGACTCATGCTGAACCACGCACGTAGGCATCGATCGTTCCGGCGCAACTGATCTTGTCGCCGCCTGCGAGGTCGGCGTAGCGGACGATTTCGGGCCCCACCGTCGGGCCCTGTCGGCCGCACGCACATGGGCCGAAGTCCATCGTCACCTTGTCACCGGAGATGACCCCGCCCCACCGACCGTCCAGCGAGAGGTCGAAAAACCCTGCCCGGCACTCAACGTCGCCAGCAGACGAATCGACCAACTGCTCACCGGGCTCGTCGAGCGGCAATGCCATGACCCACGGCGCTACGTGATAACGGCCCGACCGGCAACGAGGAAACGGCGTATTCACCTCCTGCATCGAGTAAAAGTTGTACTCGCGCTCATTGGCCACCCCGAACGTGCTCTGCACGACCTCGCGATAGTCGTCGGGCAGCGTTGCCCCCTTGAGCCCGCCTCCCGTGAGCAGTGTGTTGTCGTCGCGAAAGTCAGATCCGCCGTAGCCCCTCTCCCGGACCCCAGCAGCCAGCGGATAGAGCGTGGCCCACATCCCAGTGAGAAACAGCTTCTGTTCGCGACTCTTGATGAGCTCATCAATCGCGTCAGCCATCGCTTCCTCGACGCCGGTGAGGCGCTCAGCACTCAACCGTTCGAACTCCGCGACTTCGCTGGCGAGCGCGGTGCCGTCGGTGATCTTGCGGCGAAGCATGATCATCGACATGATCGCTCCGGTCGTGATCATCGGCAGAGGGAGTTGGTACGGGTCCCAGGTGTCGCTGTGGAACGCATCGACCAGTGCCTGTCGGGTGCGTTCGTTTCGCGTCACGTTGGTGCGCGGTCCGAGACCGAAAAATCGACGGTCGTTCCCGGGTGCCACGCCCGTCGCCCACGAGAACGACGACACGTTCGACAGCGATGCAAAATCGAGGTCGGCCTCGGTCGCACCGAGCATTGCGGGCTTTCCGGTCGTGCCGCTTGAACATGCGACGAACCGACCCCCTTCCTCGAGGCGGTCGATCCAGGCGTCGAGACCATCGATGTCAGTGAAGTCGCTACCGGAGGCGTCATACGTGCTCACCGTCTGCAACCAACGGCCCATCCGCTCCCACTGCCCCTCCACCAACCACCCCTCGCCGTACGACTTGTACGTGCTGTGAGCGAACAGCAATGGCACGAGGTCGTCGCGAGAATCGATCGAGCTGACGCCACCGCCTTGTGCGCGGTTCTTCAAGAGTGGAATCTGACCGACTCGCGTCTCGAAACGCTCGTTGGCAGCATCCAGCTGCATTGCAAGCAGTTCCGCCGCTGGCGTGTCGAATCGGTCTTCCCGATCGCGCAAGCTCAACAGCTGTTCCAGTGATGAAGTCACTCGCTTTCCCCTCTCGTCTCTGTCAAAGTATACAACAGATGTTCAATTTTATCAAGGTCGTCGAGAATCCTCCGTCGGTATGGATCCACGACGGCGGTTCGACATCCGCCGTCGTGGCAAGCGCGTCTCGCGTCGGGTCGGACCGTCAGCGTTGCCCGGCCATGGCAGTGGACGAACGAGGCGATTGTCATCTGGATCACTGCGGAGTCATGCCGCCGGGGGAGTCCTCGGCCATGATGGGCCGGTGACGGTGGAACGGCGCGAGGGATCCAAGGGGGCGAGAACCCGGACCGCAATCCTCGATGCGGCCGAACAGATCATGAGCGAGGCCGGATACGCCGCCGTGACCTCCCGCAGCGTGGCCTCGCGAGTGGGGGTCAACGCCGGCCTCATCCACTACTACTTCCCCACCCTCGACGACTTGTTCGTGGCGCTGATCGACCGAGGTGCCGACGTGAACACGCAACGCATCGCCCGCGCCCTCGCTTCCGCCAAGCCGCTCGAGGCGCTCTGGAAGCTCAATTCGGATCGCCGCGGGGTGAGTGTGCTCGACGAGCTGATGGCCGCCACACACCACCGTCCGGCGCTGCGCGAGCAAGTGACCGCTCAGGCCGAGAGGATGCGCGGCGTAGAGTTGGCTGCCCTCGCCGAACTACTTCCGCAGTACGGCATCGACGTCGAACGTTTTCCACCGGCCCTGGTAGCGGCCACCCTCCAAGGTGTTGCGCTGCTTCTTGCCCGTCAAGGAAACCTTGGCGTCAGCACGGGGCGGAACGACGCGATCGCCGCAGCCGAAGCAGCCATTGCCGATCTGGAAGCTGCGCGTCACACTTCCGATCATTCCTGACGGCCGGTCAACGACCGGCTTCGAGTGAGTTCGGCTCGTCCCCACTTCTCGCGGTACTGGACGCGATTCGCGTTCCGGCGCTGAGGCCGACGCGTCCAGATTATTGAAGCAGATGTTCAATATCTGCTACGATCTCCACTGTCCTCCGATGCGACGCGTCAGAGCGCAGTTCACGACAACGACCGACGAACTCCCGGCCAGCGGTCGATCACAAGGAGAGCGCACGACATGCCCAAATTCCCGAAGCCCGAAGAAGGCAGCTGGACCGAGCACTACCCCGGGCTCGGCACCGCGCCGGTGTCCTACAAGGACTCCTACGATCCCGAGTTCTGGCAGCAGGAGATCGACACGATCTTCAAGAAGGAATGGCTCAACGTCGGCCGTGTCGAGCAGCTCCCCCGGGTCGGCAGCTACTTCACCAAGGAGTTCGCCTGGGCGAAGCGCAGCATCATCATCGTCAAGGACAAGGACGGCACGGTCCGCGCCTTTCACAACGTGTGTCGCCATCGTGGCAACAAGTTGGTGTGGGACGACTACCCGCAGGAGGAGACCTCGGGCAGCTGCCGCCAGTTCACGTGCAAGTACCACGCCTGGCGCTACGACCTCGACGGCAGCTTGAACTTCGTGCAGCAGGAGTCGGAGTTCTTCGACCTCGACAAGGAGAACCTGGGCCTGATCCCGGTCGCCTGTGACGTGTGGGAAGGGTTCATCTTCGTCAACCTCGACGACGAGCCCGCCCAGACGCTCACCGAGGCACTGCACCCGTTCGCGGAGGGTCTGGCCGGTTACCCGTTCGGTGAGATGACCCAGGTGTACCGGGCCAAGTCGGAGGTGAAGGCGAACTGGAAGTTGTTCATCGACGCCTTCATCGAGTTCTACCACGCACCGATTCTGCACATGAAGCAAGCCACGGCGGAGGAGGCGCAGAAGCTCGCCGGGTACGGGTTCGAGGCGCTGCATTACGACATCTTCAGCCCGCACTCGGTCGTGTCGTCGTGGGGTGGCATGGCTCCGCCGAAGGATCCGAGCATCGTCAAGCCGTCGGAGAACGCGATGCGCAGCGGCCTGTTCGGGCCGTGGGACAAGCCCGACGTGATCAACAACAACGAGAACCTGCCACCGCTGGTCAACCCGGCCCGCCACCGGGCGTGGGGTACCGACACGTTCATGGTGTGGCCGAACCTGATGATCCTGATCTGGGAGCCGGGTTGGTACCTGACGTACCACTACTGGCCCACCGGCCCGAGCGAGCACCTCTTCGAGACCGCCCTGTACTTCGTGCCACCGAAGAACGCCGGCGACCGCATCGCCCAGGAGATGGCGTTCTCGACGTTCAAGGAGTACGCCTTCCAGGACGCCAACACCCTCGAGGCCACCCAGTCGATGATCGAGACCGGCGTCGTCGACACGTTCGTGCTCAACGACCAAGAGGTCCTGTGCCGCCACCATCACGCCGCGGTGCGTGAACAGGTCAAGGCCGGCGGACGACCGGCCAGCTATCCCTGGATGCCAGACGCCCAGCCCGAACCGGCACCGGCCGACGCCAACGCCTGACCCCAAGACCTGAATGGAACAACGATGACCGACACGATCACCCCCGTCTCCGTCGCCACGACACCGGCGCCGAAGGAACTGCCGGCGCAGTTCGCCGACCTCGCCCCGTTCACCGACTGGATCTTCGACACGTGGCGCCCCCGCTACGAGAAGCGGCTGGCGTCGACGATGGACGAGATGCAGGCGTTCTACGACGCCATCCTGCCGCGCATGGCCGACATCATCGAGTACAGCAACGGCTTCGACCTCGATGACCTCCCCGACGACGTCCGCAACCTCCTCCTGCTGACGTTCGCCTTCTGTGAGGCGTCGTTCCCCGTCGAGGCGTGGCGTCAGCCGCGGGTGCCCGACAGCGGCGCCGCCGACATCACGATGGTCAGCGAACCGCCACTCTGATCCTGGGCAGCCGGTCTGGCTCAGCGCAACGGCTACGTCAGGGAGGGGTGCACGAACTGAGCTTTCGGCGTTCAGTGATCGTGTGGGATGTCGCGTTCCGAGAGGACGTCGTCGCGGGCGGCGATGATGGCGTGCAGTCTTTCCTCGACGGCGTCGGTCGTGTGGTCGTCAGTGAACACGTATGGACGTTGTCGGCGGATCGCGTCGAGCACGTTCAGTGCGACGGTTGAGGGCTCGATGCTGCCGATGGGGTTCATGCCTGTTCGGATGCGGCCTGGGAAGACGACGCTGACTCCGATCGGGGCGCCGGTGGCGGCGAATTCGGCGCGTAGGACGTCGGAGAGGCCGAGCACGCCGTGTTTCGCGACGGTGTATGGCCCGAGTCGATCCTGTGGGAGCACGGCTGCCATGGATGCGACATTCACGACATGGCCGGGCTGACCGGTCTCGAGAATTTTGGGGACGAAGGCGCGCACGCCGTGGATCACGCCCCACAGGTTGACGTCGAGGACTCGGTGCCATTCGTCGAGCGATAGTTCCCAGGACAGCCCGCGGTTGACCACGCCGGCGTTGTTCACGGCGATGTGCAGTGCGCCGAACCGCTCGACGGCACGGGTAGCAGCTGCCTCGACAGCATCTGGGTCGCTGACATCGACCGCGAGGGTCTCGATCTCTGAGCCTGTTGAACTGGCGCGAACGACGAGTGCGGCCTCGGCGAGCGCGTCGGGGTTTCGGTCGGTCATGAGGACGTGAACGTTTGCCTGGGCCAGCTGTTCGCAAATTGCGAGGCCGATGCCGCTGGCGGCGCCGGTCACGACGGCCACGTTTCCTTCGACTATTTTCATGCGAGTATCGTCCTATCCAAAATAGAGAGGATCATTCTCGCGCATGACTCTGGCCCATGGCAATGACAAACTGGCTGCGCTCCACGACCTCACTGGCAAGGTGGCGCTCGTCACGGGCGGGTCGCGAGGCATCGGGCGGGCGATCGCGCAGGGGCTCGCCGAAGCGGGCGCCGACGTGGTGGTGGCCTCCCGAAAACTCGACTCGTGTGAGGTTGCAGCGGCTGAGATCAACGAATCGACCGGTCGTCGTGCGATCGCGATCGCTGCCCATGTCGGACACTGGAATGAATGTGATGACCTGATGGCCGCGGCGCTCGACCACTTCGGACGACTCGACGTGTTGGTGAGCAACGCCGGGATGTCGCCGGTGTACGACAGCGTCGAGCTTCACGACCGGCGCGATCATCCGCGTCGACGGTGGCATCACCCGCAAGGTGTAGGCGTGGGGCATGCGCCTCCTACTCGCATCGCGATGGAGCTCGCACTCACCGGTGGACCACGAGTGCCATACAGATGTATAGTCCATACAGTCGTATAGCACTCTGAAGGAGAATCGTGACGAACGATCTGTACTACGACCCGTACAACGTGGAAATCGATGCCGACCCGTATCCGACGTATCGGCGGCTGCGTGACGAGGCCCCGCTCTACTACAACGAGCGTCTCGATTTCTGGGGGTTGAGCCGCTATTCGGATGTCGAGCAGGCGCTCAAGGACACTCGCGGGCTGAGCTCGGCCAAGGGCGACATCTTGGAGGTGGTCAAGGCTGATCCGGTGATGCCGCCGATGGTGTTCATCAACGAGGATCCGCCGGATCACACGATCCACCGTGCGCTGGTGTCGCGGATGTTCACTCCCAGGAGGGTCAAGGAGATCGAGGACAAGGTGCGCGCGATTCTGCGTGGCGTGCCTGGACCCTTTGGTCGGTTCGGATCGTTTCGATTTCGTGGTGGATCTCGGTGCGGAACTGCCGATGCGCACCATCGGCATGTTGGTCGGCATCCCCGACGCCGAGCAGGTGTCGGTTCGTGAGCACGTGCAGCGGGGTATCAGCAGTGAGCCGGGTGAGCCGATGGCGGTCGACAAGGATCACTACTTCGACGGCGACAAGTTCGCCGAGTACGTGGACTGGCGGGTGAAGAATCCCTCGGACGATCTGATCACCGAGTTGCTCAACATCGAGTTCGAGGATTCGACCGGGGTGACCCGTCACTTGGTGAAGGAGGAGATCCTGATCTTCCTCGCGGTCGTGGCGGGTGCCGGTGTCGAAACGACCGGTCGTCTGTTCGGGTGGATGGGCAAGCTGCTCGCTGAGAATCCCGATCAGCGCCGTGACGTGCTCGCCGATCGTTCGCTGATCCCGAACACGGTCGAAGAGTTGCTGCGTATCGAGCCGCCCGGCCCGCACGTTGCCCGGTACGTCACCGAGCCGCTCGAGTACTACGGCCAGACGGTGCCGGCCGGCAGTGCGATGCTGCTGATGCTGGCCTCGGCGAATCACGACGAGCGACGCTTCGCCGATCCGGAGCGGTTCGACATCCATCGCAAGGACGGTTCGCATGTCGCGTTCGGCTATGGCGTCCACTTCTGCCTGGGTGCGGCGCTCGCTCGGCTAGAAGGTCGCATCGCGCTCGACGAGGTCCTCAACCGGTTCCCCGAGTGGGACGTCGACCTTGCCAACGCTCGCCGGGCGCCGTCGTCGACGGTGCGCGGTTGGGACTCGATGCCGGCGGTCATCCGCTGAGCGTCAGCACATATCGTTGCGGAGGATCGAGGAGGTTCCGATGACCACGATCACTGCTCTCACACCCCATGTCGGCGTCGAGGTCGTCGGTGTGTCGGGCCACGGGTTCGTCAGCGACAACGTCGCAGCCGAATGTGCACGCTCCTGCGCGAGTACGGCGTCGTGGTCTATCGCGATGCGCACATCGACGACGACGACCTGATCGAGCTGAGCCGGTCGATGGGCGAGATCGCCGTGGTTCCGACCGGCGAGCATGTCCGGCCCGAGATCCAGACGATCACGTCCGACCCGGGCAGGACGAACCCGGTGATGGCTGCAATCCGGCGCGGCAACTTCTTCTGGCATTTCGACGGGGCGACCGAGGTCGTTCCGCAGAAAGGGACCTTCCTCGCCGCTCGCGCAGTGGCCGACCCTGGTGAGGGCGGCACCCAGTTCGCCAGCACCTACGTTGCCTACGAGTCGCTGTCCGACGGCGACAAGTCGTTGATCGCCGACCTGCAGGTCGAACACAGCTTCGCCGCGGCGCAAGGTCTGGCCAATCCCGACGCATCCGAAGATCAGCGCATGATGTGGGCCCGTGTGCCCACTCGTGTGCATCCGCTGGTGTGGTCGCGAAGCGACGGACGCAGGTCGATGCTGCTTGGCGCGACGGCCGGCCAGATCGTGGGTTGGCCGCACGACGAGAGCAGGGCGTTGCTCGATCGTCTGGTGGACTGGGCGACGCGACCCGACGTCGTACTGCACCACGACTGGCGGCTCGGTGATCTGGTCACCTGGGACAACACCGGCATGCTCCACCGGGCGATGCCGTTCGAGCCGACCTCGCCACGGTTGATGCACCGCACCACCCTGGTCGGCGAGGAAGCCGTCGCCTGACCGACCGCTCAACGTTTGGGCTTCGTAGTCCGTCGCTTCGTGGGCGCCTTGACATTCCGCTGGTTGTCGATGTCGGTGCCCCAAGCGCCGGAATCCAGGTACCGCTCCACGAGCGCCACGATCTCTTCGTGGGCGGCGAGGATCCCGAAGCCCTCCTCGAGCTGGATCATCTTGGGGAGCCCCGTCATCAGGAACAACATTGCCGCTGGGGAGGGGTCCTCACCGTTCCCGTGCTCGCGCCAGTACGAAGTGAGCGCGGCAAGTTGTACTTCACGCACCCGGTTCGTGGCGTGGGCGATCTCGCTGCGGATCGACTTTCGATGGTTGCCCAACGCCATGAACTCCAACATCACCGACGTCGCCGCCTCGTCGCGGCTGTACTCCCACAACACCCGTTTCGGATCGTCAGGCCGAGCTTCGAGCGCCTCGGTCAGCTGACGGAGATTGCGCTCGTTGGCGCGGCGTATCCCTGCCACGAAGAGATCGTCGATCGCCGGGAAGTAGTACTGCACCAGTCCGGAGGTGACCCCCGCCTTCGCAGCCACCTTCCGATAGGTGACCGACGCGTATCCCTCCTCGACCATGAGCCGCTCGGCGCAGTCGAGCAGCAGATCCCGGGTTCCTGATGTCTGTGTGCCCACCCGCCGGGTGGCTGCCATGTGCGACCTCGCTTGTCGTGCAACGGTGACCGGGTGGGCGGTCACCATATCTCTGCGGGCGGTTCGTCGAGATCGAGCGGCCGCTGGTACGACAGGTCGCGCTCGTCGCGCAGACTCTTCGGATAGGCCTGCCCCTTGAAGGCGCGCGACTGCAGCAGGCGGGCATCGGCCGAGAATGCAAGATCGACCGTGGCGCGTCGCAGCGCGATCTTCCACTCGCCATCCCGACGCTCGAGCCGATCGATGTAGCGCCCGCTCATCACGGTCGCCACCGAGGCGTCGGGGGCCAACAAGGCCACGAGGACATAGCTCTCGCAGTTGGCCACGTCGCCATCGATCTCGCACAGATGTGTCGTGATGTTGTGCGTGTGTGCCTGGGTCGTCGCGGCGTGCACGGCGTTCGCCCACGGTGCGTATGCGGTCCCTCGGTTGATCGCCGAGCCGTGTTCGTCGAAACCGTCGGCGTGGTAGGTCGACGTGAGCAGGTCGACGTCGTGGCGGTCGTGCCCGCGAGCGTGACGTGCCACGACGTCCATGATCGCCATGCGATCTTTCAGGTACAGCACGTCATCGCGAAGCTGCGACAGATCGTCGTCGTTCATGGACACATCAACCCTCCTGTTTGCAACATCCTCCAGTGGGTGAGAGTATCATTCTTATACGACCGTACATGACCGGACCGTCAGGATCGAGGGGAAGACATGAGGATCGGACTCACGGGTGGCGCAGCCACCGCCGACAAGATGATCGAACAGGCGCAGCGGGCCGAAGCCGACGGCTTCACGTCGCTGTGGTACGCGAGCACCGTCGCGGGGGACCCGCTTGTTGCGATCGCGCTCGCCGGACGTGCCACCGCCGAGATCGAGCTTGGAACGGCCGTGTTGCAGACGTATCCGTGCCACCCGCTGCTGCAGGCGAACCGCGCCTCGTCGGTGGTGAACGCCATCGGGCGCGCCGGCTTGACCCTGGGGATCGGTCCGTCGCACGAGTCGATCGTGCGCGACGTGTTGGGAATGTCGTACGACCATCCCGGTCGGAGCACCGAGGAGTACGCAACCATCCTGGCCGGGCTCCTGCGAGGTGAGAGCGTCGACTTCGACGGCGACGACTGGTCGGCGCACAGTGCCGGACGGATGGTCCCGCCGGACTACCCGGTGCCGGTGCTCATCTCTGCGCTCGGGCCACGGCTGCTGCGAGTCGCCGGCGAGATCGCTGACGGAACCGTGTTGTGGATGGCACCGCTGCGGGCCATCGCCGAACACATCGCTCCACGAATTCACGCCGCCGCCCAGGCGGCGGGGCGCCCATCGCCACGCATCGTCGCCGGCCTGCCGATCGCGGTGCACGACGACGTCGCCGAGGCCCGAGCCGCTCAAGCCGCGGTCGCGACCGCCTACGTCGACATGCCCAACTATCAGCGCGTGCTCGAACTCGGCGGCGCGGCGAACCCCGGCGACGCCGCCATCGTCGGCAACGAAGCTGCGGTCACGAAACAGTTGCAGGCCTTGCTCGACGCTGGTGCCACCGATATCTGGGCGGCGATCTACCCGGTCGGCGACGACAAACGAGCGTCGATGCGCCGCACCCGCGAACTGTTGATGGGGCTCGTCGGATGAGTCGCGTCGCAGTGGTGACCGGTGGTGCGTCGGGTGTCGGCCGCTCGATTTGTGAACATCTCGCCCGACAGGGAGCACGCGTGGCGATGCTCGACATCGATGCAAACGCGGCTGCGCTCGCCGCGGGTGAACTCTCGGCAGACGGTGCGGACGTGATCGGCGCACAAGTCGACGTCGCGGACAGGTCGTCGGTCGATGCTGCCTTCAACAGGGTGCGAGACGAGCTGGGGCCGATCGAGATCCTGATCACGAGCGCTGCGGTGTCGGGCTTCGTTCCCTTCCGCGAGCTCACCCTCGACGTCTGGCAGCGCACGATGGCGGTGAATCTCACCGGGACGTTCAACTGTCTGCAAGCAGCCCTGCCCGACATGGTGGCCGGAGGCTGGGGTCGGGTCGTCACGATCTCGTCGGCTGCGGCGCAGACCGGATCGGTCCGCCAGGCGCACTACTCCGCCTCGAAAGGCGGCGTGATCTCACTCACCAAGACCATTGCGCTCGAATACGCGTCCAAGGGGATCACGGCCAACACGGTCCCTCCGTTCACGGTCGACACGCCCATGTTGCGCGCCGCGCAAGAAGCGAACAATCTGCCCGCTGCCGACGTGCTGGCGCGGATGATCCCGGCACGTCGGCTCGGCACCGGTGACGACATCGCGGCGGTCTGTGCGTTCCTGTGCTCCGACGAAGCGAGCTACATCACCGGTCAGGTCATCGGAGTCAACGGAGGAGCCGTCACATGAGCGATCGATTTTCACTCGAAGGGCGCGTCGCCATCATCACCGGAGGCGGCACCGGCATCGGCCGCGGCACCGCACTCGTGCTCGCCGAGCACGGCGCCGACGTCGTGCTCGCCGCGCGGCGCACGGAGCCACTCGAATCAACCGCGCACGAGATCGAGGCCCTCGGACGCCGCGCCCTGACCGTACCCACCGACGTGACGAGTGCCGAACAATGCCAAGCGCTCGTCGACAACACGATGCGCGAGTTCGGTCGTGTCGACATCCTCGTCAACAACGCCGGGGGCGCGCAGACCAAGTCGCTGATGAAGTGGACCGAGGAGGAGTGGCTCCAGGTGCTCGCGCTGAACCTCGGCAGTGTCTGGTTCCTGTCCCGAGCCGCCGCCGGACCCATGCTGGAACAAGGCAAAGGAGCGATCGTGAACATCTCCTCCGGTGCCAGCCTGCTCGCCATGCCGCAAGCCGCGCCGTACGCCGCAGCCAAAGCCGGCGTGAACAACCTCGGCGCCTCGATGGCATCAGCATGGACCCGCAAAGGCGTGCGAGTGAACACGATCGCCGTCGGCGCCGTCCGCGCCGCCACCCTGCTCGACGATGCCGAACGGTATGGGCTCGACCCCGACGCCATCGGCCTCACCAACGGATCAGGCCGCCTCGGCGAACCCGAAGAAATCGGCTACGGAGTTCTGTTCTTCGCCTCCGACGCATCCAGCTTCTGCTCCGGACAGACCCTCTACATCCACGGCGGCCCCGGACCTGCCGGCGTCTGAGCCATTCATGCCGACACATCAGTCGTGCCACCGCGCGAGCCCGTGACCCTGCCCCGGGCACATCGAGATGGGGTTATTCGCCTCGGTCAGTTCTCCGATACAACACGGGCCGATCATGATTGCCCCCGACCGCTGAGTCTCGGCCCAAGGGCCAGTTACGGGAGGCTGAGGTGACCGCGATAGTTGAAATCGCCCGTCGCAACGTCATCCTTGAAGTCGACGCGACCGGCAACACCCTCGAAGTCGCCGGTACCGCCGACGATCGGATGCTGGCAACGCCCGTGAATTTCGGAACCATCGACCGCGAACTTCGCGGTGAACTTGTACGTCGTGCTGAAGGTGCCGCACGTCGTGCCATCGGCCAGACACCCGACGAATGTCTCGGTTCCGCGCTCCTGGTACACACCGCTCGTAGTTTCCTGCACGACCTCGAGCGTGTCCGTGTACCAGCAACCGACCAGATCCCCGTCCCCCTCTTCCATCTTCAAGGTGTACAGGCTGGTCTCGGGGCAGTCACCCTCGCTGTCGAACGTGCTGACCCCTGAGATCTGAGTTGCTCCATTCGCTCCCTCGGGTGCTGCTGCAGCAACGGCGGGCCCGGAAAGACTCGCCACCAAGGCAATCGTCGTGACCAACGACTTCTTCATCACCATCCCCTCCTTCAGAGCGCCCTCGCAGTTGCGCACTACTCAAGTGCCTCCTTCGGCGAAGCCAAGTCACGTCAGAGACAGATCGACCGCCACTCCAATCTGCCAGATCGGCATTCACCCATTCGGGTGGAATTGTTCCGGGCTTCACAGCTCCAGCGTTCTTCGTCTGGAACACCAGCAGGTTTGGCGCCGAACATGCCGGGGCACCGTGGCCCCCTTGACGTGCGTGCTGTTGGTGCCCCTGATCCGATGGTTGTTCGCCATTGTCGAATCGTTCGATGCGGCCCTGATCGACATGAACGGCGAACACGAAATCGAGCTCTGACGATCCTCCGCTGCTGCGCCGCTACATGGCGGCGCGATCGGCCGGTCGAAGCTCGCCAATCGGTGGCTGCCGATCGGTGTCGAACTGTCACACTGACGGGCGTGGAGGTCCAACCGTTCACTTCCGATCACCTCGACGGTGTGCTCCGACTGTGCATCGCCGAGAACTGGCCGTCGTTCCCCGCAGATCCCGAACGCGCTCAACGCATCCTCACCGCCCCCGGCGTCACCACCGTCGTCGCCCTCGAGGACCACGCAGTCCTGGGCTTTGCCGAGCTGTTCAGCGACGGCGAACTGCAGACCTACCTCGCCAATCTTGCCGTTGATCCGGGACACCGACGCCGAGGCATCGCTCGCGCGATGATCGAAACAGCCCTCCGACTCGCCGGTGGTGAACGTGTCGACCTGCTCAGCGAGGATGCGGCGGCAGGCTTCTACCGACAGCTCCCAAACTTCCCCATGACGGGTTTCAGGCTGTATCCGTTTCACATCTCCTGAGCACACCATGCCAATCGGGAACCACGAGTCACCCGAGACCAGACAGTGTCCCCAAACGCCGGGAGCGGGTCGGTCCTAGGCGAGGCCGGACCCGTATCCGCGTCATGCTCGACCCGGCAGGTCACCCGTCTGTCAGTTTGTCGACCAGGGAATGACGGCGTCGGTTCCGCGGTCTGCCAGTCTGCTGAAGATGACCGGTGTCGAGGTGCTCGTCGCCGTCAGCATCGCCGTCGGGCTGGTGGGCGTCGTGGTGCCCCTGCTTCCTGGCGCGTTGCTCGCTTGGTCGGCCATCGTGGTGTGGGGCGTCACCGTTGGGACCGCCACCGGTTGGGCCGTCGTGGGCGTGGCGACCGCATTGATCGCCGCCGGCCAGATCGTGAAGTACACGATCCCCGGCCGACGGTTGCGCGCCGACGGGGTTCCCAACCGCTCGCTGGTCGTCGGCGGGTTGGTGGCCATCGTCGGGTTCTTCGTCGTTCCGGTCGTGGGAGTGTTCATCGGCTTCGTCCTTGGCGTCTACGCGTCGGAGCTGCAGCGGGTCGGTGCACGGACGGCGTGGCCGTCGACCAAGGCAGCCTTGCGCGCCGTGGGTGTCTCGATGCTGCTCGAGCTGACCTCGCACGCTGTTGGCCGCGGCCGTGTGGATCGTCGGGGTGACCATCACCTGACGCGCGTCCGGCCCGTCTGGCGAAGGTGCCAGCGGCATTGACGCCACACGCTTGGATGGATCGTGGCTAGGGGCCGTCGCGCCAGTGGTCGATGCGGCGGTTGTCGGGTTTGAAGCCGTGGTCAACGCCCCACAGCACTGCTTGCGTGCGGCTGGAAGCGCCGATCTTGCGGTAGGCAGAACGGATGTAGGACTTGATCGAGTTCTTGCTCAGGAACGTCAGCGCTGCGACGTCCTCGTTGCTCTTGCCTTGGGTGATGAGCGCGAGGATCTCGGACTCCCGGTTCGTGAGACCTTCGGCGCGGCCTGGCCAGTCGAGGCCGCTTGCCGGCCGGGCCTTCGCCGGCGCGGGGCTCACGACAACTTCCCCTTCGTGGATGGCGAGCAGAGCATCCACGAGCGCGCGGGCCGGCAGCGTCTTGGACAGGTAGCCACTCGCTCCCTTTTGGATGGCAGCCTCGACCAGGTCGGGATGAAAGTTCCATGTGTAGACCACCGCGCGACCGGCACGCGGATTCTGGATCAGGATGTCGATGTCGTCGTAGTCGGCCTCTGGCTGGGCAAAGGTGTCGTAGAGGGCGATGTCGACCTCGTCCTGCAGCGGTGTGTTCGCATCGATCTCAGCGATCACGATGCGGTCGGTGTAGCCGTCGAACATGTGGGCCAGCCCGATCAACACGATGTCGTAGTCGTCGATCAGCGCAACCCTGATCGGGGTGGAGAGAGCTGTCGACCATCCGCCGAGCATAAACACACCTAGGGGTGTAGTCCACACCCCCTAAGGGTGGTTGAGTGGGAAGCCGATCGCCAGTCAGTCGATCGCACCAAAGGGAGCCACTCATGTTCGGATTCATCATCTATCTGTTGGTCATCGGACTCGTCGCCGGGTTCATCGCTCGTGCCCTCGTGCCGGGTGATGACTCGATGTCCGTCGTCGCGACGATCGTGCTCGGCATCGTCGGCTCGTTCATCGGTGGGTTCATCGGTTACGTCCTGACGCACAACGATGCCGACGACGGTGCCTTCCAGGCCTCAGGCATCATCGGGTCCATCCTCGGAGCCATCGTCGCGCTGCTGGTCTACCGTGCTGTGAGTCGCGGCAACAGTCGTCGCTCGATTTGAGCGTGCGGTCATGACAGCGTTGTCGCTCTGGGCACTGGTATCAGGGCATTGGTCGGCTTGCGCCGCCGTCGACCATCCAAGTCCACATTGTCGTGTTCCGAGGACCGCGACGTGCTCGAAGCCAAAGAACGTCTCGACGTGCTGCCATGGATGACGAGGTCCTCCGTGTCGAGGTGACTGACGCAGATCGCATCACTCTGGTCAGTGTCACCGGCGAAATCGACGCCGATTCGATGCTCGCCCTGCAAGCGCCCTTATCCGAGCTCAGCCTGCAAAGCCACATCCTCCTCGACATGTCCGGCGTACCGTTCATGGATTGCCGCGGTCTCAGAGTGATCCTCACCCAGCGCATCAAGATGACCGAAGCGGGTGGTTCCATACACATTCACCACGCGTCCCCAGCCGTGCAACGAATCATGCAAATCAGTGGACTGACAGACATCCTTCGCGAGTCCGACACGCCCCGATGAGATCGCCACGCACAACGAACAACCGCGGTCCAGATGCTCGTCTCGTCCCGAGCAGATTGCCGCGGACTGCTTAGCCTGGTTGCGATGAGCGGTGAGCACGTGCATCCAGCCGTGACTCGAATCGTTCGCGAACACGACGGGCGAGAACTGCTGGATGCATTGAGTTCTGAGCTGAGCACCTCTGACCTGACTGCGCTGATGCTCGAAGTGATGCATCGTCGCACCGCAAACCTGACAGCAGCTCGAGTGCTGGATCAGTACGAACGCGACCGGTTCGTTCGACCGGCGGGCGTCGATCCAAGGCGGCTCTTGGCATTGGAGCTGCTCGCCTTGGACACCCTCGTTCCGCCCTTCGTGCCGATCGCCACGTCCCCACTTGTTCCGCTCGGGACGCATTCGGTCGTAGCGGGCGTGCACCAGAACCGCATCGTCACCACGACGCGAGGGAGTGAGGTGGCAGCCGATCCGACGAACACGTTGGCCTTGGAGGCCGCCGTCCGTCGACGGGCATTGCTCCGTGAGGATGCGCGGTCGAACGTCGTCGTGGACCTGGTGGCGGTCGACCGGGTGGTACGCGCCCAACAGTTCAAAGGACCGCGCTCGTCCGCCCACTTCAGCCTGCTCGGACTGGCATCTGCCGGTCGTGACACCGGGAACCACACGTTCGAGGCAACCTCGATGCAACACCAAATCCAAGCGTGCATCGCGGTGTGCCACGCCAACGGTCATCGGCACCTCGATGTTCGTATCAGCGACTTCAGCGGACAACATCAAGAGTTGATCGGCGCACTGATCGAGGCGATGCACACCGATGCCGTGCGAATCACGAGTTGGCCCGAACGCACGGCCGCGCGTGGCTACTACCCGAGTCTCTGCTTCAAGCTGTGCGTCCTCGACAACAACGAGGAAGTAGAAATCGGAGACGGCGGTCTCGTCGATTGGACCCGCGCGCTCGTCGGTAGCAACAAAGAACGACTGATGATCAGCGGGCTGAGTCTCGAGCGACTTGCCGCTCTCACCCCGACACAGTGAACCGACCTGAGCCAGGCGACTGTGTGGCACGATCGATCGGGTGGTTCATGATTGTGCAATGGCGATTCTGCGCAAGAACGACAGAGTGCTGATGTGCCATCGGCATCCCAACCGCGAGTGGGTTCCCAATGTCTGGGACTTTCCTGGTGGCCACATCGCCAAGGACGAAACGCCACAGCAGGCGCAGACGATGTCCCCGAACGCCAGTGACGATGTGCCCGGCCTGGGTGCTGAGGTCAGCGCTCAGAGGGTGACGTCGAGGCCGGGGTAGAGGGGGTTGGCGGTGAGCAGTTCGTTGGCGGCGTCGCGCGCTTTGCCGGCGAGACCGTTGGCGATCGTGTACTTGGCCTTCGAGGTGGCGCCGGACCGGGTGCTGGTCGGTGTGGTGGCTGCCAGCACCCGGACGATGAGGTCGGCGACGCGGTCGAACTCAGCGGTCCCGAACCCGCGGAGGTGAGTGCTGGGGTCCCGATCCGCACGCCCGACGTGTACCAGGCTCCGTTGGGGTCGCGTGGGATGGCGTTGCGGTTGGTGACGATGCCGGCGTCGAGCAGCGCCGACTCGGCTTGACGGCCGGTGATGCCGTAGGACGACACGTCGATGAGGACGAGGTGGTTCTCCGTGCCGCCGGTGACGAGCCGGGCGCCGCGCCGGGAGAGGCCGTCGGCGAGCGCGACGGCGTTGTCGGCCACGGCACGGGCGTAGGTCTGGAACGACGGCTGACGGGCCTCGGCAAGCGCGACCGCCTTGGCGGCCATCACGTGGCCGAGCGGGCCGCCGAGGACCATCGGGCAGCCGCGGTCGACCGAGTCGGCGAACTCCGGCTGGCACAGCACCATGCCGCCGCGCGGGCCGCGCAGCGACTTGTGCGTCGTCGTCGTGGTGACGTGGGCGTGCGGCACGGGATCGAAGTCGCCAGTGAACACCTTGCCGGCGACGAGCCCGGCGAAATGTGCCATGTCGACCATGAGCACAGCGCCGACGTCGTCGGCGATCTCCCGCATCGTCGCGAAGTTGATCTTCCGTGGATACGCCGAGTAGCCGGCGATCAGCACCAGCGGGCGAAACTCTCGCGCCCGGGCCTGCACGGTGGCGTAGTCCAGCAGGCCCGTGTCGGGATCGGTGCCGTACGACGACTGGTGGAACATCTTGCCGCTGATGTTCGGGCGAAAGCCGTGGGTCAGGTGACCGCCGGCGTCGAGCGACATGCCCAGCGCCCGCTGGTTGCCCAAGGCGAGGCGGAGCTGCTCCCAGTCGGCGTCGGACAGGTCGTTGACGTGTGACGCCCCCAACTCGGCGAGCGCCGGCGCCTCGACGTGCTGGGCGAGGATCGACCAGAACGCGACCAGGTTGGCGTCGATGCCAGAGTGCGGCTGAACGTACGTGTGGGGCGCACCGAACAACGCCTTGGCGTGATCGACGGCCGCCTGCTCGACGATGTCGATGTTCTGGCATCCGGCGTAGAACCGGTGACCGATCGTGCCCTCGGCGTACTTGTCCGACAGCCACGTACCCATCGTCAGCAACGTCGCCGGGGACGCGTAGTTCTCGCTGGCAATCAGCTTCAGCGACTCGCGCTGATCGGTCAGCTCCTGGCGGATGGCGGCCGCCACCGTCGGCTCGACGGCGCCGATCACATCGAGCGCACTCCGATATGCAGCGGACGCAGCAGCTGCGTCGAACGATTCGATGGTTGCAGACATCCGGCGGACCTCCATGATCTCGATGGGCCCAGGCGTGCGGCAATCTCCACGAGTCGCTCCCCGGTGGTGACCCACCTCGTACGCCAGTCACGACTCGGACCGAGACAGTACCCCGTCAGTGCGCAAGGCGGCGCCCGATTTCTCGGTTCAGCGTGATCGTGCGGCCGGATTGTCGATCTCGACCAGCAGCTCATCCATGGTGGGCTTCCGCCGTGTTGGTGACGAGCTGGATGATGCCCTCGACGTCGCGGGCTCGCGGCAGCATGACCAGGCGAGCCACGCCGAGTTGTCGGTACTGATCGACCGTGTCAGCGTCGACCGGCCCGGGCGGTGGGGTGACCGTGATCTCGAGCTCACCGAGCGACGGAGCACGGTCGGTCTCGGCGGCTGCCCGCTCGAGGCCGTCGATGCACCGCGCCACCGCCTCGGGTTGCATGGCGAACCCGTACCACCCGTTGGCGCGGTGCACGGCTCGCCTGAACGCCGGTGGACTCTGGCCGCCGACGATCAACCGGGGGTGCGGCCGTTGCACGGGTCGCGGGTGGGCATCGATCCCGCTGAAGCGAATGGTCTCACCGGCGAATGTGGGTGACTGGCTGTCCCACAGCTCGAGGATCGCGTCGAGGTACTCGTCGCAACGCGCACCACGGTCGTCGAACGGGATGCCCAACGCGGCGAACTCCTGGTGCAGGTACCCGGCGGCATAGCCGAACCACAACCGGCCCTTCGACACCACATCGACGCTTGCCAGCTCCTTGGCCAGCACGAGCGGGTTGCGCTGAGGAAGGATGATGATCCCCGTGGCGAGCGCGATCGTCGACGTGTGGGCGGCGACGTAGGCGAGTGCCACCGCCGGGTCCAGCATCGGCACGTGCGGGGGCGCCGGCGCCGGCGGCGCCTGGGGGTCAGGGAGCACCACGTGCTCGCCGGTCCACACCGAGTCGAACCCGGCAGCCTCGGCCGCCTGCGCGGCTCGCACGGAGGCGTCCGGGTCGGCGAGCGGGCCGTTGTTGATGCCGAACAGTCCGAACTTCATCATGCCCATGATGGCGGACACCTCGACGGCGACTCGCAGCGTGGCGCGCCAGCAGCACGTCGAGGTCGCCGACTCGAGGTCGCGGTTTCTGTCCGCGTCACTCCGGGTATGAGCCCGACATGGCTCGTCCCATCTGGAAGGGGTCGATCAGCTTCGGTCTCGTGAACGTGCAGGTCAAGGCGTTCACCGCGGTCCGTGATCACAACGTCCACTTCCATCAGCTCGACAAGAAGTCGGGTGCGCGGATTCGGAACCGCAAGGTGTCGGAGAAGTCGGGCAAGGAGGTCGACGCGGCGGACATCGAACTGGGTTTCGAGATCCGCAAGGGCCGGTACGTCACGTTCGACAAGGCAGAACTCGACGAGCTGCGACCGGCCTCGACGCGCTCGATCGAGGTCACGGATTTCGTCGGCCTGGCCGAGATCGATCCGATCTACTACGAACGCACCTACTGGTTGGCACCCGACGGCGATCAGGCCAAGGAGGCGTACCAGTTGTTGCTCGCCGCGATGGAGGATCGGCAGCGGGTGGCGATCGGCACCGTTGTGATGCGCAACACGCAATACCTCGCCGCCGTTCGACCGCTCGACGGTGTGTTGGCCATGTCGACGATGCGGTTCGCCGACGAGGTCGTGCCGCGCCGCGATGTCGACGGACTGCCGAGCCGGCGGACCAAGCCCGGCACCAAGGCGATGAAGATGGCGACGATGCTGGTCGACTCGCTCGAAGCCGACTGGGATCCCGAGCGGTACCACGACACGTTCACCGAGGAGCTCCGCGAGCGGATCGCCGCGAAGGGCTCCGGCAAGAAGGTCGCCGGCGACGAGGCGGAGGCGCCGAAGGCCGAGGTGCTGGACCTGATGGCGGCGCTGGAGCGAAGCGTTCAGTCCACGCGGGCGAAGAAGCGATCGGGCAAGTCGTCACGGGCTGGCAGGAGCCGCAAGAGCGCGTAGCGATCGACTCGTCGGCGCAACGACTCCGCACTACGAGGCAGGCGCAGCGTCCTTCCTCGATCCGGCGTTCGACGAGACTCACAGGCCGATTGATGTGTGCGGCTCGACGGCTTGCGGGAAGCGCGCAGTCAGGCCAACCTGTGCGTGTGCCGGACCCGCGAGTCAGCGTCCTTGTCGAGCTACCCGACCATCTCGGAACGCTGAACAGCCAGACGTGCGCCAACGTCGAACTCATCACTTGGAACGACGATGAATGGGCCGCGGAGGCCGCCGAGATCGCGGCTCGTCACCATTGGGCTCACGTTCGTGTGGCGAATCAAACGGAAGCCATCGAACACACGACTGCTCCCTACGTTGTCGGCTGGGACGCGATCAGAGCCCGTTCCAGCGCCTTGGTGAATCTGCTCGAAGCGGCGGAGCGAGAACCGGACAAGTGTGGCGCGCTGGCGGCGAACTTCGATCCGCTGATCCTTTGGCGTCGCGACGAATTCTTCGGTGGTACACACCGGCAGGGACTGGCACAAGCAGGCGCCATCGCTATCGGTGGCGTCGGTGGAACGCAGGTGCATCCACCAACCCCGAGGCCGTCGAAGGATGCGTAGCATGGGCGAGCCGCAGTTGGCGGGAAGGCCGCATTCGACTGGTTCGACTACACCGACCGATCATGGAGGCTGACACCCATGCCCGACCTGCCTTACGAAATCGTTCGTCGAGTGTTCAAGCTCAGGCCGACGCGTGTCCATCGGGTCGAGCGACGCAAGGACCTGCGAGCTCCGATGGCCGACGGTGTGGAGCTCCTCGCCGACCACTACATCCCCGACGGCGACTCGACCGCACCGCTCGTGCTGATCCGCAGCCCCTACGGGCGCCGCGGTCCGTTCGGCCTCGTCGCGCGGGCTCTCGCGTACGAGGGATTCCAGGTCGTCATCCAGAGTTGTCGCGGCACCCACGGTTCGGGCGGGAGCTTCGACCGTCCGTTCCGCGCCGAGTCGGCCGACGGTCGCGACACCGTCGCGCTGGCTGCGCGAGCAGCCGTTCTACCCCGGACGCTTCGCCACGTTCTGCGGCTTCCTATCTGGGATACGTACAGCTCGCGCTGCCGCCGGAGTCGAAGACCGACCTGTTCGGCGCAGTGCTGCAGATCACACCGGCCAACACCTACGACATCGTGTGGCCCCATGGCGGTCTCGCGCTGGCCACCTCACTCGGCTGGTCCGCCGCCGCCAACCGCAACGACGTCTCGCTCCGCGGCATGTTCGCCGGCCGCCGTGATCGCAAGAAGGTGCGGACGGCGGGTATGCAGGCCCCACTCCTGCACACCTACACAACGGCGACCAAGACGCGTGTGGGCTTCCTCGAGAACTGGTGGACACATCCCGATGCCGACGACGCGTTCTGGACCGAGGAAGACCAGCGCGCTGGGCTCGACTCGTATGACTGTCCCGTGCTCATCCAGTCGGGCTGGTACGACCTCCTGCTCGAGTCGAGCATCGACCAGTACGAGCGCCTCGCGGCGCGGGGCGCCGACGTACGCCTCACGGTGGGCCCGTGGACGCACGCCACGTTCACCAGCCGCGGGTTCGGCCGAGTCCTCGCCGAGACGGCCGCGTTCCTGCACGCCGCGAACGGCACCGGACCCGAGCTCACCACTCCACCTGTCCGGTTGCTCGACGCACGATCGTCCGCCTTGCGCGAGTTGGCGTCGTGGCCCCCGCCCAACGAAGCCGAGCACCACTACCTCGCCCCGGGACGGCTGCAGCGAGAACTGGCAGGCACGAACGGGCCCGTGACGTCGTTCACCTACGACCCGAAGTCGCCAACACCGCAGGTCGGCGGTCCGCTGCTCGAACCGGGCGGAGGCCCTGTCGACAACAGCGACCTCGAACGACGCGATGACGTGATCACCTTCGACACGCCGCCACTGACCGAAGCCGTCGAGTACACCGGTACGCCCACCGTCGAGCTGTGGATCACGGCCGACGTGCCGGCCCCACAGTTGTTCGTCCGCCTCAATGTGGTCGACGCCGACGGCACCTCCACGAACATCACGGACACCCTGATCGCTGTCGAAGGGATCGGTGTCGAAGGCGGAATCGTCTCCGAGCGCGCGACGCTCGTCACGGTGACGTTGCCCCCGACGTCGGTGCTGATCGAGGAGGGAGAACGTGTCCGGCTGCTCGTGGCCGGCGGAGCGTTCCCCCGGTACGCACGAAGCCCCGGAACGGGGGAGTCCCCGGCCACGGCGACCACATTCCGCGTCGCCAGGATCGAGATCCGCCACGACGCCGACCACCCGAGCCGACTGACCCTTCCACGCATTCGTACCCACGAACGCTGAGCACCTCGCCCGTCTACGGGAGCAGCACCGGCTTGATCACTGAGCCGTCGAGCGAGGCCTGTTCGGCTTCGTCGATCTGCGACAGCGTGAAGGTCTCGATCAGTCGGTCGAACGGAAATCGGCCTTCCTGCCACAGCTCGATCATGCGGGGGATGAACTGCTTCGGATCGGCGTTGCCCTCGAAGATGCCGACCACGGTCTTGCCGAAGAGCGTGTTGGGATCGAAAACCAGTGGATCACCGCCGGCGCCGACCAGGCCGCACACCCCTGTCGGTCGAAGCCCGGCCACCGCGGCGGTCACGACGGCGGGTACACCGGTGGTGTCGAACGCGTAGTCGGTGCCGCCGCCCGAGGCGGTGACGACAGCACCGGCGACATCGACGCCATCCGCCGCGAGGACTGTGTGTGTGGCACCGAGTTCCATTGCGAGGTCGAGTCGGTGCTGGTGTCGGTCGACGGCGATGATCGTGCCGGCCTCGGCCACGCGGGCCGCCATGATCGCGGCCATCCCCACGCCACCGGTTCCGTAGACGGCGATCGATTCCCCCGGCTGGACGTCGAGTGCGATGAGCACGGATCCAGCGCCTGTCTGTATGCCGCAGCCGAGGGGGCCGAGCAGTCGGAGGTCGGCCTCGGGGTCGACGACCACGGTGTTCTGCTCGGATGCAATCGCGTAGGTCGCGAAGGACGATTGTCCGAACCAGCGTGAAGCGACCGCTTTGCCATCGAGGTCCGTCGCCGGCGGCGAGCCGTCCAACTTGGAGCCGATGAAGTTCTTCATCGCGAACAGGTCGCAGTACGGGTTGAGATGGTCGGCGCAGTTGCGGCACTGCCCGCACGAATCGAACGACAGCACGACATGGTCACCGGGCGAGATGGACGTCACGCCCGCTCCGACGGCTTCGACGACACCGGCGCCCTCGTGGCCAGGGATGATCGGCAGCAGCATCGAGGCGGTGCTTCTCAGGATCGAGTCGGTGTGACAGATCCCGGCGCTGACGATGCGGACGAGCACTTCGTCAGCGGCGATGTCGGGAAGCTCGATCGTCTCGATCGAGTAGGGCTGGTCGGCGGAACGCAGCACCGCGGCAGTGATCTTCATCGGAGTCCTTTTTGACGGCCGAACCTAACGCTCGGAGTCCGTCCACCCGGTAACCGCTGACGCCCGGCTCGGCGGCTCTCCGCGGCCTGACATGATTGTCTCTCACATTTCGAGCGATGGGGGGCACCACGGTGCAGCAAATTCAGGTCACAGCGACATTCCCGCGAATTCCGAGAGACAACCTCAGCGAGTTCAAGCGATTGGCAGGCGAGGCCCTCGAGAACACGGCAGACGAGCCCGGCGCGCTTCAATACGACTGGTTCTTCAACGAGGACGAGAGCAAGTGCATCGTCCGTGAGATCTATGCAGATTCCGACGCCGTGTTGACGCACCTCGGGGCCATGGGCGACCTGCTCGGGAAGGTCATCGAGGTTGGTGGCGGCATCGAGATCGAAGTGTTCGGCGATCCGTCAGACGCACTCCTCGAGGCCACCGAGGCACTGCAACCGACGGTCTACTCGTACTTTCAAGGCAAGTAGCCTGCGCCTCGCCTTGACGGGGCCCGTCCGGGTCGGATCCGGCTCGCATTCCGCACGGAATCCGACCCAGACTTCGTGACCCTGCCGCCCTGCTAGACCGGTCGCTGTGGATATCGGCACGGCCATGGGCGCGGGATGGTCCTCGGGCATCAGCGTCTACGGCGTCGTGGCGCTCGTCGGTGTCGCCGGGCGTTTCGACTGGATCGAGGCGCCGTCGTTCGTCGAGCAATGGTGGGTCATCGGCGTCGCCGTCGTGATGTTCCTCGTGGAATTCGTGATCGACAAGATCGCGCTCGTGGACACGGCATGGGACAGCGTCCACACCTTCATCCGACCCGCTGTCGGTGGGTACCTGATGAGCACGGCGACGGACACGCAGCTGGGGGTACCGGCGCTGGCCGTGTCGGGGGTGCTCCTGGCGCTGAGCAGTCACAGCGCCAAGGCGTCGACCCGTCTCATCGTGAACACCTCGCCCGAGCCGGTATCGAACGTGGCGGTCAGCTTGAGTGAGGACGGGCTCGTGTTCGTCGTGATGGCGTTCGCGATACTCGCGCCCAGAGTTTGCCGTCGTCCTCGTCGCACTGCTGACCATCGCCTCGGTCGTGGTCGCGTTCGTGTTCTACCGGATCGCTCGTCGTATCGCCCGACGAGTCCGCGCCGCAAACCGCGCGGCGACCGCTCGAGATCGGGGCCCCGGCGACTCCTGACGACTCCTGACGACTGCTGACGGGTCAGCTCGACCGAGCGACTCCCGCATCCGCTGGCCTCACCGCGTTCGACAGGCTCGAGTGAACGAGGGGGCACGCGTCATGCCCTCACTACACGATGCGCTGCTGCGTGATGACGAGCCGACCGTCCAGTTCGCGTCGCAATGTCAGCTCGTCGGTCTCCTCGACAATTCGACCGAACGTGTCGTACCGCGCGGCGAAACGCACCCGTCCCTCGTTCGGGCCCGGCCCTGGCGTGAACTGCAAGTCGCTGAGTTCGAGCGAAGTGTTTCGCCAGTAACGGGTGTAGTCCTCGTATGTGAGGTTGCGGGCGTCGCGAAACTCCTGCGTCAGACTCGGCCACGTCTCGTCGTACTCACCGCCGGCGACCTGCTCGTAATAGCTGAGCACGAAGGCAAATGCCTCTTCCTCGTCGGTCGGTCCGATCGCGGGGGTCGCGTCCAGTACCGGTGCGGCGGTGCTCGGAGGGGCCGTGATCGGTGCGGCGGTGGTTGGAGCGGCGGTCGGCGGCGACAACGTCGGGGGTGGTCCCTGGCCGGCCGTGGCAACAGGAGGCGCCGCCGTTGTTGCGGCAACGGTGGTGGCCGGAGGTCCAGTCGTCGGAGCCGCCGTGGTCGGAGCCGCGGTGGTCGGTGCGGCGGTCACCGGAGCGGCACTCGCCGGCGGAGCCGTGGCCAGGGTGGTCGAAGGCGGCGGTTCGGTGGTCGCCGTCGTGTCGGAAGTCGGTAAATCCTCGGACGAAGCGTCGTTTCCGGAAACAGTGGCGAACAGCCACACCCCGGCGGCGATCAGCAGGATCACCGCCAGGAATGTGAGCAGCGCTGCCGTGCCTGTTCGCCGGACTTCCGGAGGGTCGGCCATCCCGCCCCCGACGGCGCCACCGGTTCGCGCCGGCGACGGCTGCACGGCTGTCGCTGTGGTTGCGGCCGGCATCGTGAGCGTGGGCGCCGGGCGACCATCGCGCATCTCGCGTCGCACCCGCAGCGCGAAGACCTCTGCCGACGCCGGCCGCGATGCGGGATCTTTGGCGAGCGCCTCCCGGATCAGATCGGCGACGCCGCGAGGCACCACCGGAGGCAGCGGAGGGACCGGTGAGTGGACGTGCGCCGCGGAGATTCCGACCGGCGTGTCCGCCTCGAACGGTCGTCGTCCGGCGAACATCTCGAAGGCGATCACCCCCAATGAGTAGATGTCGCTCGCGGACGTCACCTGCTTGCCGGTCGCCTGCTCCGGCGACATGTAGTGGGCGGTGCCGATCACCTGACCGGCATCGGTCAGCGGAGCGGCTCCGATCGGCGCGGGCGATGCCGAAATCGGTCACCTTCACGGTCCCGTCAGGACCGACGATCAGGTTGGCCGGCTTCACGTCCCGGTGGATCACGCCGGCACGGTGCGCAGCGTGGAGCGCCTCAGCGGTCTGGCTCAGGATCGACAGCTTGGTTGCTGTCGGCAGGGCCGGCTGGTCGACGAGGAGCTCCGACAGCGTCAGACCCGGGACCAGCTCCATCACCAGATACGCGATTTCGTCCGTCTCGCCGTAGTCGTAGACCGTCGCGATTCCAGGATGGCTGAGACTGGCCGCGTGTCGAGCTTCGGCCCGGAACCGCTCGATGAACGCCGGTGTTGTCCGCAACTCGTCCTTGAGAATCTTGACGGCGACTCGCCGGGACAGCAGGAGATCGGACCCTTCCCAGACCTCGCCCATCCCGCCCATGGCGATCTGGCGTGTCAGCACATAGCGGCCACCGAGTTCCAGGTCGCGCTCGGGCCTCACTTCCCCTACGTACCCGTCGCGCGCGCCGCCGTCGAACATCCCCGCTACGGCAACGACGTCTGCCGCTAGAGCCAGTTGCGTCGCCGGGCGAAGATCAATGTCGTGAGCGCGATCAGGATCATCGAGGCGACGACGACCCAGAAGAGGTTTGGGTTCTCGAAGAGGCCGACTTGGAAGTTCATACCCATCACGCCTGCCACCACCGCCGCCGGCAGCAATGTGACAGAGACCCATGTCAGCAGGCGCATGGTGTCGTTGGTCCGTTGGGCCGTGCGCGTCATGTGCACGTCGAAGGTTCCGATCAGCATTTCGCGGGCGTTGGCGACGGCCTCGCTGGCTCGTTCGAGACGGTGGGTGAGCGCGGCGAGTGCCTCGGCTTCTCGCGGCTCGATGTCCGGCATGAAATCCGGTCGCCCGACTTCGGAGTACATGTCGCGATGGGCGCTGAGCAGGCGTCGCACGCGAGCGATCCGTCGTCTCATGTCGACGAGGCGTCCCAACATGTTCTCGTCGTCACCGCGCAGCGCAACCTCGTCCAGTTCGTCGACATCTCGCTCGAGCTGTTCGGCCGCGGTGTAGAACGTGTCGAGGTGCCAGTCGAGCATCGCGACGAGGAGGAGCACCGGGGTCAGGCGGCCGACCTCACGCTGATCCTGGATGCGTTCATAGTGCTCATCGAGGAACGCGATCGGGTCGGGATGCCAGGTGACGGCCCATCCCCGACCGATCAGGATGTGCAGCACGATCGGTGACTCCGTCACATCCTCACGAAGTGCCAGGACGGTGAGCAGCATCCCGTCGTCGAGCACGTGTGCGTCCGGGGCGGCGGCACCATCGCTGAGGGCGTCGAGCGTTTCGGCCCCGAGCGACAGCGCGGACGTGATGACATCGCGCTCGTCGTCGGTCGGCGCCTGCACGTCGATCCACAGCAACTCGCCGTCCTGAATCTCTCCCGGACGCCACGTGGTCAGATCCGCCGACTCGTCGGACCCGTCGCTGCGCGACAGCAATGTGCGCACAGTCATTCACACCGCCTGGCGGTGCAGACGGACGCTCCGAACGGAGTGCGCATGATCTTGAATGGTGTCACACCGGCTCGTCATCGTCCCATGGTGGCCGACCGCTCGAGCTGGCTGTTCGATCACTTGTCGGGAAGCAGGCTCCGCACGTAGTCGTGGGCGGCCTCGACCGATGCCATCTGTCGCGCGACAACGGGCCGAACTCGGGGGAGATGTCGGCGTCGAGCGCCTCGCGGTACTGCTCGAGGGCATGGTCCTCACCGGTCTCGGCTGCACTGATGACGGCGTCGGCGTCGTCTCCGGTGAACGCATCCTTCACCGCGATCCAGCCACGGTGAACTGCGCCCGGCACCGTGCTGCGCTGGTCGGCGTCGTCCCCGTATGCCACGGTGATCTGCTTGAGCTCGTCGGACATCGTGGCCCGCTGTTGTGAGAACTCGCGGAACTTGGTCGCGACCTCGGGCCGGTCGCTGTCGGCAAGCTTCTCGGCTGCCTTGGCGAAGCCGTCCTTGCCGTTCTCGAGTGTGTGGATGAGGTTGGTTGCGATCGACTCGTCGGTGGACACGTCGTTCCTTTCGTCGGGCGAACGCCCGGATCAAATGGCGGCGCAAGCGCCGAGTGGGTGACGGCGGGTACCCGCCAGGGAATCGACCGAAACTCGCGCGCAAGCGTGGGCCCGTTTGGCGGTTCCGGGGCGCGGGTACCGCCCCGTCGTGTCTGCACGAGACGTCGGCCGGTGCTCCTGACCGCGAAACGTCGCGCCGGCCGTTCGTTTCCGATCTCGCCGACGAGCCAGCGATCAGGGGACGCCGAGCCGGACGTCGATGAGCCGATCAGTGCCGAGCTCTTCAGCATCGAACGCCTGGAACAGCACGCGGCCACACTCGCCGCCGCCCAGCAGGTGCGACCCGCGGCCGACCGGGGGATGGCGATCCGTCCCCGCGTGGCCGAGAACGGTCGCGTCCTGGTCGAGACATATCGGGTGCTGGCACAGGCGATCAAGGACGAACGCACGATCTCCCCGGCCGCCGAGTGGCTCGTCGACAATTTCTCGGTCGTCGACGAGCAACTCCGGGAGATCCGCGACGATCTCCCGCCCGACTACTACCGGGAACTCCCGAAGCTCGCCGGAGGCCACCTCGACGGCTACCCGCGGGTGCTCGGGCTGACGTGGGCGTACATCGCCCACACCGACAGCCGGTTCGATCCCGAGAGCCTGCGGCGCATGGTCCACGCCTACCAAGAGGTGGAGCCGCTGACGATCGGCGAACTCTGGGCGATCGCCATCAGCCTGCGCATCCTGTACGTCGAAAACCTGCGGCGTCTCGCCGAACGGATCGTCCGCAGCCGGGCGGACCGCCAGGCCGCCGATGAGCTGGCAGACCGCCTCCTCGGTCTCGGCCAGGACGATGCGAACGACACGTCAGCCGCGTTGCGCCAGCTGTCGAGTTCGCACCTCTCGACGGCGGGCGGCGTCCAGCTGTTCCAGCGCCTCCGCGACCAGGACCCGGCGGTGACTCCAGCGCTGCGCGAACTGGAGCGCCTGCTGGCCTCGCAGAACACGACCGCCGAGGAGCTGGTCCAGCTCGAGCACCAACGCATGGCGACCATGAACGTGACGGTCCGCAACGTGATCACGAGCATGCGCCTGATCACGTGGTTCGACTGGGCGGAGTTCGTCGAGAGCGTCGGGCTCGTCGACGAGGTGCTCCGCAGCCGCGAGTCGCTTCGCCGAGATGGACTTCACCACACGCAACCAGTACCGGAGCGCGGTCGAGGAGCTTGCCCGACGTTCGCCGCTGACCGAGGTCGAGGTCGCCACCGCGCGGCCGACATGGCGGAGATGGCGAAGGACGCAACGCCGCTCGACGCGACCGACGTCGCGGCGAGGCAGCGAGTCAGCGATCCCGGGTACTACCTGATCGCGCGCGGCCGCCCCGATCTCGAACGCGCCATCGGCGCGCGCGTGTCGCGACGCGCCAACGCATCGGCGCGCCATGCAGCGCGCCGGTGGCGCGCTCTATGTCGGGCTGCTCGTGCTCGTCAGCGCGTTCGTCATCGGGCTCTGGCTGCTGCTCTCAGGGGATCGGGGCTGGGCGCTCGTCGTCGCGATCCTGGCCATCGGACCCGCCTCATCGTTGGCGGTCACGATCGTCAATCACACCGTCACACGATCGATCGGGCCTCGACCGTTGCCGCGGCTCGACCTCGACGACGGCGTGCCGACCGAGATGCGAACGCTCGTCGCGGTGCCGATGTTGCTGACGAGCACCGCTGACGTCGACGCGCAGGTGGCGACACTGGAGGTCCACTACCTGGGCAACCGCGACGGGGATCTCCGGTTCGCGCTGGTCTCCGATTGGACCGACGCCGACGACGAGCATGCCGAGGGCGATGACGATCTGCTCGCGGCGGCGGCTTCCGGTATCGATCGACTCAACGAACGGTACGGCGATGCCCCGGGCGGCGGCGCCCGCTTCCTGCTCTTCCACCGCGGCAGGCGCTGGAATGCGGGGAGGGGCGCTGGATGGGTTGGGAGCGCAAGCGGGGCAAGCTCGAGGAGCTGAACGCAGTTGCTCCGTGGATCGACGACCACGAGCTTCCTGACGAGCGCCGGTCCACGCTCGCTGGCGCCTGCGGGAGTGCGCTACGTCGTGACGCTCGATGCGGACACGCGCCTGCCGCGCGGAGTCATCGGACGACTGGTCGGGACGATTGCCCACCCGCTCAATCGACCGAGCTTCGACGCGCGACTCGGCCGTGTCGACGGACGGCTACGGACTGCTCCAGCCGCGCATCACGCCGACACTGCCCGAGCGCGAGGACGCGTCGATCTTCCAGAAGGTGTTCGCCGGTTCGGCCGGCATCGACCCGTACGCCACAGCGGTGTCGGACGTCTACCAAGACCTGTTCGAGGAGGGCAGCTTCACCGGCAAGGGGATCTACGACGTCGATGCGTTCGCATCGGCGATGCACGATCGAGTGCCGGAGAACGCGATGCTCAGCCACGACCTGTTCGAAGGTGTCTTCGCACGGGCCGGCCTGGTGACCGACGTCGAACTGTTCGACGAGTTCCCGTCGGACTACCTGGAGGACGCCGCGCGTCAGCATCGCTGGGCCCGCGGTGACTGGCAGCTCCTGCCGTGGATCATCGGAGGGCGGCGCCGCAACGGCCACGCCCGCGCCTGGAGCGCGATCGGTGGAGTCGGCCGATGGAAGATGGTCGACAACCTCCGCAGGACGCTCGAGGCGCCGTTGGCGCTCGCCACCCTTGCCGCAGCCTGGACCATCCCATCGGCGTCGACGGGATGGTGGACCCTGCTGGTCGTCGCATCGTTGGTCCTGCCCCCTGCGCTGCCGGTGGTCGCCGGGCTGATCCCGCGCCGGAGCGGCATCTCGAAACGCAGCCATGTGCGCGACGTCGCCAACGACACGGTGGTCGCGGTGGCGCAGGTGTTGTTGGACGCCACGTTCCTCGCCCACCAGGCGTGGCTGATGGCCGACGCCATCGTCCGCACGCTGGCGCGGCTGTTGATCACGCGGAAACACCTGCTCGAGTGGCAGACGGCGGCTCAGGTGAAAGCCGACCGCGATCTCGACCTGCGCGGCTTCTACCGACAGATGGCCGGCAGCGTCGGGCTGGCCGTCGTCGTCGGCGTGCTCGCCGTCATCGCCGAGCCTGGCGCGGCATGGATCGTCGCCCCGTTCGTGGCGCTGTGGCTCGCGGCGCCGTGGATCGCGCGCCACATCAGCCTGCCCGGCGCGATCTCGGAACCGGCAGCATTGTCCGATCAGGACGTCGACGCGTTGCGGCGCGTCGCCCGTCGCACGTGGCTGTTCTTCGAGACGTTCGTCGCCACCAACGAACACGGGCTGCCGCCCGACAACTACCAGGACGACCCGCAACCGTTGATCGCCCATCGCACGTCGCCCACCAACATCGGCATCTACCTGTTGGCCACCGTCAGCGCCCGCGACTTCGGATGGATCGGCACGGTCGACATGGTCGAACGCTTGGAGGCCACGCTGGCGACCGTCGATCGGCTCGAACGATTCCACGGCCATCTCTACAACTGGTACGACACGCAGACGCTGCAGCGGTTGGAGCCCGAGTACGTCTCGACGGTCGACAGCGGCAACCTCGCGGGCCACCTGCTCGCCGTTTCGAACGCCTGTCGCCAGTTCGTCGATCAGCCGTTGGCGCTGCGCGCCGCCACGTCCGGCATCGGCGATGCGCTGGCGCTCGCCGCGAGACGCGACCGGCACGACGGGCGACGGCGAGCGGCATCGCGTGGCCGGACTCGCCCGAGCCGCATGACGCGTCCACCGCGACGATCGCCGACTGGTCGGCGAGCCTGGCACGGCTGTCGTCCGACACCGCGGCGATCGCCCGCGGTGCGCCGTCGGACACCGGCGCCCGAAGGCGATGGCGTCGATGAGCTGACGACGTGGGCCGCGGCCGCCGTCGCGACGGCGGAGAGCCATCGTCGCGATCTCGCACTGGTGGGGTCGCTCGACGGCGTGGGCGCCGCAGCTCACCCTCGCCGAGCTTGCCGACCAGTGCGCGCAGATCGAGCCGCGGCGACAGCCGTGCCAGACGTCGGTGGCGGCGCTCGTCCGACGGCTCCACGCCCTCGCCGACGAGGCGCAGCGGCTGGTCGAGGCGATGGATTTCGGGTTCCTGTTCGACCCGGTCCGCAAGCTGTTCTCGATCGGCTTCCGCGTCAGGGAGGGTGCGCTCGATCCGAGCTACTACGACCTGCTCGCCTCGGAGGCGCGGCTCACCAGCTTCGTGGCCATCGCCAAGGGAGACGTCGAGCCCGACCACTGGTTCCGCCTCGGTCGCGGGCTGACACCGGTCGGCCGCGGCTCGGCACTGATCTCGTGGTCCGGGTCGATGTTCGAGTACCTGATGCCTTCGCTCGTGATGCGCGCCCCGGCCGGCAGCCTGCTCGAGCAGACCTCGCGACTGGTCGTCGCCCGCCAGATCCGCTACGCCGGCGACCTGGGCGTGCCGTGGGGCATCTCCGAGTCCGGGTACAACGCCCGCGACCTGATGCAGGCGTATCAGTACTCCGGATTCGGCGTCCCCGGCCTCGCGCTGAAGCGTGGGCTCAGCGAGGACGTGGTCGTCGCACCGTACGCCACTGCGCTCGCGGCGATGGTCGATCCGGAGGCCGCGGTGCGCAACTTCGGCACGACTCGCGGCGCAGGGTGCCGCCGGCCGGTACGGGTTTCGTGAGGCGCTCGACTACACGCCGCGGCGGCTCCCCGCCGGTGCCTCCGTCGCCGTGATCAACAGCTACATGGCTCACCACCAGGGGATGGCGCTCGTCGCGCTCGGCAACGTCGTCAACGACGCGCTCGATGGTCGAGCGCTTCCACGCCGACCCGGTCGTCGAGGCCACCGAACTCCTCCTCCAGGAGCGCATGCCCCGGAACGCACTGGTCTCGCGACCTCGCGCCGAAGAGGTGAAGAGCGACGCCGACGTGCGCGACGACGTGACGCCGATACTGCGCCGGTTCACATCGCCGCACGACACGATCCCGCGCACGCACCTGCTGTCGAACGGGCGCTACTCCGTGATGGTCACGACCGCCGGCTCCGGGTACAGCCATTGGCGTCAGCACGCAGTCACACGCTGGCGTGAAGACGTCACGTGCGATCCGTGGGGCAGCTTCCTGTACGTGCGCGACACGAACACGGGAGCGTTCTGGTCCGCCGGATACCAACCGTCAGGCCGGGAGGCCGACACGTACGAGGTGTCGTACAGCGAGGACCAGGCGACGTTCGCCCGCCGCGACGGATCGATCGCCACCGGCTTGACGATCATGGTGTCAGCCGAAGACGACGCCGAGATCAGGCGTGTCTCGCTCACCAACCTCGGCTCGCGAGTCCGCGAGTTGGAGCTCACGTCGTATCAGGAGGTGGTGTTGGCACCGCAGGCGGCCGACGTCGCCCATCCGGCGTTCCAGAACCTGTTCGTCCAGACCGAGTACGACGCCGGAGACCGGTGCGCTGCTCGCCACGCGCCGGCCGCGCTCGAACGACGAGGAGCGGCTGTGGGCGGCGCACGTGGCGATGGTCGACGATCACGCCGACGGTGTGATCCAGTACGAGACCGACCGGGCTCGATTCCTCGGGCGCGGGCGCTCGGTGCGGTCGGCGGCGTCGGTCGTCGACGGACGCCCGCTGTCGAACAGCGTCGGAGCCGTGCTCGACCCGATCTTCAGCCTGCGGCGGCGAGTCGTCGTCGAACCGGGCGAGACGGTGCACGCGATCTTCGCCACCGTGGTCGCCGAGTCGCGCGAGCAGGTGATCGACCTGGCCGACAAGTATCGAACTCCGGCCACGTTCGAGCGGGCCCGGATCCTCGCCTGGACCCATGCCCAGGTGCAGCTCCACCACCTCGGCATCGACGCCGGCGAGGCGCAACTCTTCCAGCGACTCGCCAACAGGCTCCTCTACTCCGATCCGTCGCTGCGGCCGCCGCAGAGCGTGCTCGCCGGCAACCGGCTCGGGGCAGCCGGCACTCTGGCCGTACGGGATCTCCGGCGACCTGCCGATCGTGGTGGTCCGCATCGACCAACTCGACGACGTCGACATCGTTCGACAGCTGTTGCGGGCGCACGAGTACTGGCGCCTGAAGGGGCTCGACGTCGATGTCGTGATCGTCAACGAGCACGGCGCCACCTATGCCGAAGACCTCCACGAGCTCGCTGGAGAGCCTGGTGCGGGCGAGCCAGTCGACGCTCGGCCACCAGGGCCATCCGAGCCACGGCGGCGTCTTCGTCCTGCGCGGCGAGCGGCTGAGCGCCGAGGACCGGACCCTGCTCCTCACCGCGGCGCGGGCGGTGTTGCTGAGCCGCCACGGACGCCTGGCCGATCAGGTCATCCGTCTCGAACGGCCGCCCACCGACGACACCGCCGCGCCCGCCTGCCGTCGCGCCGGCGCCCGGCACCATCCGTCGGCCACGACGAACGTCATCCGCCGCTGCCGCAACTCGAGTTCTTCAACGGACTGGGCGGGTTCGACAAGGACGGGCGTGAGTACGTCATCGTCGCTGGGCCCTGGCCAGTCGACCCCCGCTCCCTGGCTCAACGTGATCGCCAACTCCTCGTTCGGGTTCCAGGTGTCCGAGTCGGGCGCCGGCTACACCTGGGCAGGCAACAGCCGGGAGAACCAGCTCACGCCGTGGTCGAACGACCCGGTCAGCGACCCGCCGGTGGAGGCGCTGTACGTGCGCGACGACGACAGCGGCGAGCTCTGGAGTCCGACCGCGCAACCGATTCGATGCGCGGAATCGACCTACGTCGCACGCCATGGGGCCGGATACAGCCGCTTCGAGCACTTCCACAGCGGCGTCCAGCTCGATCTGGTCCAGTTCGTCCAGCCGGACGCGCCGGTGAAGCTGTCCGTGCTCACCGTGGAGAACCGAGTCCGGGCGACCTCGGCGCCTGTCGGTCACCGCATACGCCGAGTGGGTGCTCGGAACGTCGCGTGGCGCCAGCGCACCATGGATCATCACCGAATCCGAACCGGAGACGCAGGCGTTGCTGGCGACGAACCCGTGGAATGCCGAGTTCGGCGGACGTGTCGCCTTCCTCGACATGGGTGGGCGGCAGACGGCATGGACCGCCGACCGCACCGAGTTCCTCGGCCGCAACGGCGGGCCCGAGCGGCCGGCGGGACTCGCCCGCGGGCACCAACTCCAACAGGCGGTCGGGGCCGGGCTGGATCCGTGCGCCGTGTTGCAGACGAGCATCACGCTGGCGGCAGGCGAGAGCACGGAGATCGTCGTCGCGCTCGGACAGGCCGACACGCGCGAGGCCGCAATCGATCTCATCCGGCGACGCCCGCAGCACGGACCACACCGCGACGCTGGCGGAGATCGGGCGAGCGTGGGACGACGTCCAGGCAACGATCCAGGTTCGAACACCGGACCGCGCGCTGGACATCATGCTCAACGGCTGGCTCGTGTACCAGACCCTCGCCTGCCGGCTCTGGGCGCGGGCGGCGCTCTACCAGGCGGGCGGCGCGTACGGATTCCGCGACCAGCTCCAGGACGTGATCGCGCTGATCGTGCCGCAGCGTCAGCTCGCCCGCGAGCACCTGCTCCGAGCCGCGGCACGTCAGTTCGTCGAGGGCGACGTCCAGCACTGGTGGCATCCCCCGTCCGGTCGCGGCGTGCGCACGCACATCTCCGACGACCGGTTGTGGCTGCCGTACGTCGTCGACCGCTATCTCGCCGTCACCGCCGACCATGCCGTCCTCGACGAGACGATCCCGTACCTGGAGGGACCGCCACTCCAGCCCGATCAGCACGACGCTGTACTTCCAGCCGGAACAGTCGTCGCGGCAGGGAACCCTCTACGAACACTGCGCGGCAGCGATCGACTGCAGTCTCGGCGTCGGTGCCCACGGGCTCCCGCTGATCGGCACCGGGGACTGGAACGACGGCTTCGACCGCGTCGGCGAGAAGGGCCAGGGCGAGAGCGTCTGGCTCGGCTGGTTCCTGTATCGCACGCTCGCCGCCTTCGTCCCGATCGCCGAGTCGCGTGCCGACGCGGCGCATGCCGATCGCTGGCGAGCGCACATGCAGAGCCTGCGCGCCGCGCTCGAGGAACACGGCTGGGACGGCGACTGGTACCGGCGCGCCTTCTTCGACGACGGCACACCGCTCGGCTCGGCGAGCAACGCCGAGTGCCGCATCGACTCGATCGCCCAGTCGTGGAGCATTCTGTCGGGCGCCGCCGACCGATCGCGGGCGGAGCGGGCGATGGCCGCAGTCGACGAGTACCTCATCCGGCGCGGCGACGGCCTGGTGCTGCTCTTCACACCCCCGTTCGACCACGGTGACCTCGATCCCGGCTACATCAAGGGCTACCTGCCCGGCATCCGAGAGAACGGCGGCCAGTACACGCACGCGGCGATCTGGTCGGTGCTCGCCTTCGCCGCCCTCGGCGACGGCAACAAGGCGGGCGAGCTGTTCTCGATCCTCAATCCGGTCAACCATGCCAGCACGACCGCCGGCGTTCACCGCTACAAGGTCGAGCCGTACGTGATGGCCGCCGACATCTACGCCGAGCCGCCGCACACCGGTCGCGGCGGCTGGACGTGGTACACGGGCGCCGCCGGCTGGATGTACCAGGCCGGCATCGAGTGGATCCTCGGCTTCCATCTCCGCGGCACGGAGCTCAGCCTCGACCCGTGCATCCCCACGACGTGGCCCGGCTACGAGATCCGATTCCGCTATCACACCGCCACGTACGAGATCGTCGTCGAGAACCCGCACGCCGTCAGCAGCGGAATCGCCACCGATCGAGCTCGACGGCGAACTGCTCCCGGACGCCGCCGCCGTCCCACTTCAGGACGACGGCGCGACACACCGGCTGCGAGTCGTGCTCGGCACTCGTGAGGCATCGCAGTGATCTAACCGGTACTTTACGGAGGTGGCGGGAAACCAGCAGTAGGTCGGGGACTCGTGGATTGGCTGACATCCCTGCCCGCTGGAGTCGTCGTCTTCGGATGTCTGGCTCTCGCCGTGGCGGTGGCCTTCGTGGCGCGTGTCGTCGTGCGCGCGGTCGTGCCCGCCGACGAGCACGGGAATGTTTCACAGATCGCGGCGCCGCTGATGCCGGCCCTCGGAGCCGTCTTCGGAATTCTGATGGCACTCACGCTGGCGAACGAGGCGTCACAGCTTCGAACCGCGCAGGACATCGTCGCCGACGAAGCGGCGGCTGCATCACGTCTCGCGTGGGCGGCGACCGGGCCCGGGGTCGATTCGGCCGCGATCCATGACGCCCTCGGCGGCTATCTCGAGGACACCCGGTCCGACGAATGGCACGGTGACGCTGCGGCCGGGGGTGACACCGCCGTCGCGACCGACATCGCCGCACTGGAACACGCTGTCCGGGCTGAGGCCGCCCGTTCCGAGATCGGTTCCGCTGCCAGCACCGAACTGCTCGCTTCGCTGGATTCCGTGACGACGCTCCGCCGTCATCGCGTGCCGCCGCGGAGCATCAGATTCCGTTGTTGTACGTCGTCACGCTGTTGGCGAGTGGTGTGGCGCTCATCGTGAATGCGGGTGCACTCGCCGTACGGGCCAGTGTCCGTGCAACGTCGTTGGTGCTCGGTCTGGCGATCGTGGTCGGCATGAGTTTGGGTCTGTTGTTCTCGTTGAGCGCGCCCTGGCGCGGACCGTTGATCGTCAGTGGGGAACCGATCGACGCAGTCGTCAGCGATCTGGGTGCCGGGTTCTTCGACTAGCCGACGCTTCGCCACGGAGGTGGCCGGCTGTGGGGCCTGTCACTCGCGAGCGAGCGAAGCCGCCATGCCGGGGAGTTCGACCCAGGGTTGCCGGTGGTCGCACCAGACCTCCACGGTCGGCGTCACCTGCGAACGGTCGTCGAGCGTGCCTGCCTTGACGGCGAGGACGCCGGCGGGCTCGACGAGGGCGGAGAAGATCGGTGAGCCGCATTGGCCGCAGAATCGCCGATGTACGTACACGGCGTCATCGTTCTCACCGCGATCCTCGAACGTGCTGAGGGTGCCCGACACGGCCATCTGACTTTCGTGCACGATGAGATTCACCGAGAATGCCCCGCCGCTCTGGCGTTGGCAGTGATCGCAGTGGCAGACCGCTGTCGCGATGAGGTCACCGCTCACCTCGTAGGTGATCGCGCCGCAGAGACATCGTCCGGTGATTGCCATGCTGGCAGACGGTAGCAAGACGCCCGTGTGGCACGATCCGCGCAGCGGTGGCTGAGCTCGCCAGCAGGCTTTTCCGATTTCGGTGTCAATGTCGAATATTGTCGCGCCGTGGAGACCCACCCCAAGGAGACCCTCTTGCGAGCGACATCGTGACCGACGAATCGACCGAGGTCGGGATCTTCGACTTCGACAACCACTACTACGAGGCGGAGGACGCGTTCACCCGTCACGCCGACCGCTCGCTGCGCAACCGGGGCATCCGGTGGGCCGAGATCGACGGCAGGCGGCGCCTGCTCGTCGGCGGCACCGTCAACAGCTACATCGCCAACCCCACGTTCGACCCGGTGGCCAAGCCTGGCGCCCTCTACGACTGGTATCGCGGCAACCCCCGGCAGGCAGGGGATCGTCGACGCGTTCGGCGAACTCGAACCGATCCGACCGGAGTACCGCGACCGGGCGGCGCGCCTGCGGGTGATGGACGAACAAGGCCTCGACGGGACGCTGCTGTTCCCGACGCTCGGCGTCGGGCATCGAGGATGCGCTCGAGCACGACCCCGAGGCGTGCGCCAAGTCGTTCGAGGCGTTCAACCGCTGGCTCGATGACGACTGGGGCTACCGGCTACGAGGGCCGCATCTTCGCCGTGCCCGTACATCGCGCTCGTCGACCCGACCGCCGCTGTCGCGGAACTCCGCAGGGTGATCGACGCCGGTGCCGTCGCCGTCAACGTCCGTGCGGCTCCGGTCGCCGTTCCCGGTGGCCGCCGGTCGCCGTTCGATCCGGCGTACGACGAGATGTGGGGACTCGCCGCGGAGGCCGGCGTCGTCGTGGCGACCCACGCCGGCATCGATGCCTACGAACCACTCGTCCAGATGTGGGAACCCGGCGGCGCCGAGAGTTCGCTGTTCCGTTCACCGCTGCGGGGGATCGTCACGAAGGGTCGCGGGGTGAGCGACTTCTACGCCGCCGCGCTGTGCCACAAGCTCTTCGACCGGTTTCCGGGGCTGCGCCTCGCCAGCGTCGAGAACGGTGCGTCGTGGGTGCCCGACATGCTCCACCGCCTCGACGATGCGGCCAACCGGAACCCCGGCTTCTTCGCCGAGCACCCGCGCGAACAGTTCGGCGAGCACGTCTGGATCACGCCGTTCTGGGAGGACGACGTCACGCGCCTGCTCGACGACGTGCGCGCCGACCGGCTGCTGCTCGGGTCGGACTGGCCGCACGCCGAGGGCACCCGGCAGCCGGTCGACTTCGTGGCCGAATCGCTGGCCGGCCTGCCCGAGCCGACGGTGCAGATGATCGCTCGCCAGAACGCGCTCGACCTGCTCCGGATCTCGCTCCCCTGACCGGCCACTGGTCGTCGGCCGTGCGGACGGCGGTCAGCGCTTGCGCCTGGCGGGCGGCTTGCGCAGCCCGATGGCGTTCGCCCAGAGCTTGGTGACCTGCTCGGCGGCGTGGTCGAACTCGTAGTTCGCCCAGCCCTCGACCAGCCACAGCTCCGCGAAACGGGCGATCATCGATCCGAGTGCGACGGCGGCGATCTCCGGATCGATCTCGAGGTCGGCGGCTCCCTCGGCCTGGAGTCGTCGCACCGAGGCCTCGGCACGTTCGGCGAAGTGCTTCTGGCGCCGCATGCGCGCCTCGTTCACGAAGCTGTCGTAACGCGACACCTCCTCGATGACGCCCATGATCCTGCCGTTGGCCCGGTAGCGCTCGAGGTAGCGACGGTTGGCACGCAGGATGCGGTCGAACTCGGTCGCGTCGGCGGCGGCGTTCGTCGCCGTCGTCGGGGGCGGTGAGCAGGGCTTCCTGGGCCTCGGCGACCTCGCGGAAGATCTGCTCCTTCGAATCGAAGTAGTGGTAGAAGGTCCCGTGCGACATCCCGGCACGCGTGGCGATGTCGGAGATGCGTGTCTCGAGGAACCCGGTCGCCTCGAACTCCTCCTTGGCGGAGTCGACGAGTCGGGCGCGGGTGGCGGCGCCCTTCCTCGAGCGCGGTGCCTCCGGCTGAGCGTCGATGATCTGGGTGCTTCGGGGCATGATGCAGGGGACCTTCTGCGTCCTGAGCCGGACGATCGTTGGTGGCGTGACCCTGACGGCCACGATTCGACATTGATGTCAAGATCAGTATGGCAGACCTCGCTAGGGTGACCGTGGTGCGACGTGGGGAGCAGTGACGGCATGAAGCCAGCGGTCGGCATCGTCGACACGATGATCGGGTTCCCGGTCGATCCGGAACAGCTGTACGCGACGATGCGCCAGCAACTGCTCCGCGACGCGGAGTCGAAGGAATCGCTCACGATGCCGGCGTCGTACATGTTCCACGACGTGCCGGAACACGTCTCCGACGCGGATCCGGTGGCGGTGACGCTCGCCGAGATGGACCGCTTCGGCGTCGAGGTCGGCCTGGTCAGCCTCACCGCCGCGCCCGAGGCGGCCGAACGTGCGCTCACCGACCACCCGCATCGTTTCGTCGCGTCGTACACGTCCGATCCCAACCGCGGGATGGACGACATCCGCGACCTCGTCGCCGCCCACGCCGCGTGGGATGTCCGCGCGGTGTCGGTCTTCCCCCACGGGCTGTCGCCACAGGTCGCCATCGACGCGCCGCGCATGTACCCGCTGTACGCCAAGTGCGTCGAGCTCGGCGTGCCGCTGTTCATGACCGTCGGGATCGCCGGCCCGCGCGTGCCGTCGCTGTGCCAGAAGGTCGAGCTGCTCGACCAGGTGATGTACGACTTCCCCGACCTCGTGCTGGTGATGCGCCACGGCGCCGAGCCCTGGGTCGACCTGGCGGTGAAGCTGATGCTGAAGTGGCCGAACCTGCACTACTCGACCTCGGCGTTCGCCCCGCGCTACTACCCGCCGGAGATCATCGAGTACGCCAACACCCGCGGCGCCACCCGCATCATGTACGGCGGCTACTTCCCGATGGGCCTGTCGCTCGAGCGGATCATGACCGAACTCGACGACGTGCCGTTCCACGACGACGTGTTCCCGGCGTTCCTGCGCGACAACGCCCGACGGGTGCTCGGCCTCGAGGGCACCTGAACCACACAGACGACAGGAGTGCGAATGGACGATGTCGAAGCGATCAAACAGCTGAAGGCGCGGTACTTCCGGCTGATGGACACCAAGGACTGGGACGCGTTCCGCGAGCTGTTCACGCCCGACGTCGTCGTCGACGTCAGCGGCGACGCCGGCGGGATCTACGAGGGTGTCGATGCGTTCCTGGCGATGCTGATCCCCGCGCTGACGAACGTGGAAACGGTGCATCACGGCCACATGCCCGAGATCGAGCTCACCTCGCCGACGGCGGCGAGGGGCATCTGGGCGATGGAGGACCGGCTCCGATTCGCCGACGATGCACCGATCTCGACGCTGCACGGCTTCGGCCACTATCACGACACGTACCGGAAGTCCGGTGACGGCGCCTGGCGGATCGCCTCCACCCGTCTCAGCCGCCTCCGCACGGACATCGCGTGACGACGACGAGCACCGTGACGACGAGCACCGTGACGACGAGCACCGTGACGAGGGTCCACGACCCGCTCGAGTTCGAGGTGCTGGCGGACGGTCTCGGATTTCCCGAGGGTCCGGTCATCGCCGCCGACGGCTCGGTGCTGGTCGTCGACATCGACGGCGGGCGGGTGTCGCGCGTGCACGGCGGTGCGACGACGGTGGTGGCGACGCCGGGCGGTGGCCCGAACGGGATGGCGGCCGAGATCGGCCGACGACGGTGCTCGTGGCGAACAACGGCGGCTTCCTGTGGACCGAGGTCAACGGCGTCCGCATCCCGATCGACCACCCGACGCACACGAACGAGCCGCCCGGCTTCGTCGGCGGATGGATCGAGCGGATCGACGTCATCACTGGCGAGGTCACCGTGCTGCACCGCGAGTGCGACGGGCGCCTGCTGCGGGGGCCGAACGATCTGGTGGTCGACGAGGTCGGCGGCGTGTGGTTCACCGACCACGGCAAGGGCCGGCGGGCGAGCGTCGACCGGGGCGGGCTCTACTACATCCCGCCCGGCGCGACGCCGGGCGATGGCAGCGTCCGGGAGGTCGCCTTCCCGTTGCTCGGCCCGAACGGCGTCGGCCTGTCGCCGGACGGCCGGCGGGTGTACGTGGCCGAGACGCACACCGGGACGGCTGTGGGCGTGGGACCTCGAGTCGCCGGGCGTGGTGCGTCCGGCGGCCGGCTCGTTGGCGATCCGCCACGGTGGGGTGTGCGTCGCCGCGACCCGTTCTCGTTCGACTCGCTGGCGATCGAGGACGACGGCCGTATCGCCATCGGCGCGATCGCCGACGGCATCGTGGTGGTCACGCCCGACGGGAGCGAGATCGACGTCCATCCGATTCCCGGCGACGTCACGACCAACCTCGCGTTCGGCGGCGCCGATGGCCGGCGCGCCGTCGTCACGCTGTCCCGCTCCGGCCGGTCTGGTCGAAGCGCAGTGGCCCCGCCCAGGCCTCGTCGTGCAGCCTGGCCCGTCCTGCGGGGTCAGACCCCGAGGGGGCCAGGTTGACCACGGCGACCGCGACGACGACCACCGCTGAGATCCTGCGCGGTCACGCCGCACGCGACACAGCCGCGCTGTTCTTCGAGGACCGGTCGTGGACGTATCGGGAGCTGATCGCCGAGGCCTGCCGCCGGGCGGCGTTGCTGGCGTCGCTCGCGCGACCCTGACCGGCCGCCGCACGTCGGCGTGCTGCTCGACAACGAGCCCGAGTACCTCTTCTGGCTGGCGGGTGCCGCTCTGTCGGGCGGTGTGGTCGTCGGCATCAACTCGACCTATCGCGGCGACCAGCTCGGGCAGCTCATCCGCCACACCGACTGCCAGCTGATCGTCACCAACGCGCGGCCAGCGCGGCCTGCTCGACGGCGTCGACACGGGCGTGCCCGACGATCGCGTGCTCGACGTCGACAGCGCCGAGTACCTCGACCTCGTCGCGGCGCAGCCGGTCGACCTGCCGGCCGAACGAGGTCACGGCGGACGACCTGTTGCTGCTGATCTTCACCTCCGGCTCGACCGGGATGCCGAAGGCCGTGCGCTGCACGCAGGGCCGGTACGCCCGCACCGGGCGCGCACGTGGCGACGATCGCCGAGCTGACCGAGGCGGACGTGATCTACACGCCGCTGCCGTTCTTCCACTCGAGCTCGCTGTTCACCGGCTGGGCGTCGGCGATCAACGCCGGCATCCCGGTCGCGACGCGGGCCCGCTTCTCGGCGTCGAGCACCCTGCCCGACATCCGCCGCTGGGGTGCCACGATGCTCACCTACACCGGCAAGGTCCTGAACTACATCGTCGCCACGCCCGAACAGCCCGACGACGCCGACAACCCGCTGCGCCTCGCGGTCGGCAACGAGGCGTCCGATCGCGACATCCGCGAGTTCGCCCGCCGCTTCGGGTGCAACGTGCGCGACAGCTACGGCTCGACCGAGGGGATCATCATCATCCGCCGCGACCCGTCGATGCCGGACGGCTCGCTCGGCACGGCGAACGCGTCGGTCAAGGTGATCGATCCCGAGACGGGCGAGGAGTGCCCGCCGGTCGTGTTCGGCCCCGACGGCCGGCCGACGAACCTCGAGGTGGCGATCGGCGAGATCGTCGAGACCGAGCCGACGAGCGGGTTCGAGGGCTACTACAAGAACGAGGAGGCGACCCAGGCCCGGTTCCGCGACGGCTGGTACTGGTCGGGCGACCTCGCCTACCGCGACGCCGACGGCTGGCTGTACTTCGCCGGCCGGTCGAACGAGTGGCTGCGCGTCGACGGTGAGAACTTCGCCGCCGCGCCGGTCGAGGCGATCGTCGCCCGCTCACCCGGACGTGCGCAGCCTCGCCGTGTACGCCGTGCCCGACGATCCGGTGGGCGACCGGGTGATGGTGGCGCTCGAGCTGGTGAACGGCGCCGTGTTCGACGGCGACGCGTTCGACCGGTTCCTCGACGAGCAGCCCGACCTCGGCACGAAGTGGCGGCCGGCGTTCGTGCGCGTCACCGACGAGCTGCCGAAGCTGGCCAGCATGAAGGTCGACAAGATGCGCCTGCGCCGCGAGGCGTGGACCGAGGGCACCGTCCACTGGCGGCCGGCGAAGGGCGAGCCGCTGCGCCCGCTGACCGACGCCGACCGCGCGGACCTGGCGGCGTTGCTGCGATGACCGCTCCGACGAGACGATGATCCCGATCGACACCGAGCCCGACGAGTTCCGTTCGTTGGTGCGCGCGTGGTTCGACGAGCACGCTCCGGCCAAGGGCGAGCCCGGACGACTTCTCGAACGTGCACGTGGTGAGCGCGTCGACGATCGAGGAGTACGACGCTCGCGAACACGCCGCGCTGGAGACGACGCGCGCCTGGCAGCGCAAACGCTACGAGGCCGGGCTCGCCGGGTCGGTCGTGGCCGGAGGAGTACGGCGGGCTCGGGGCGCCGGCCTGGCAGGACGACGTGATCGATGCCGAGCAGGTGCGCTACGGCGTGTCGACCAAGATGCTGGCGATCGCGATCGACATGGTGCCGCCGGTGCTGTCGGCCTACGGCACCCACGAGCTGCGCGCCGTTCATCTTCCACGAATCATTCGCGGCGACGAGAGCTGGTGCCAATTGCTCTCCGAGCCCGACGCCGGATCGGACCTGACGAGCGTCACCACGACGGCCACGGCGGTCGACGGCGGATGGTCGATCAGCGGGCAGAAGGTCTGGACGTCGGGCGCCGGCACGGCCAGCTTTGCGCTGCTGATCGCCCGGACGAACCGCGACGTCCCGGGCCGCGGTGGGCTGTCGTGCTTCGCCATGGACATGTCGCAGCCGGGCGTCACCGTGCGTCCGCTCCGCCAGATCTCCGGCGCGTATCACTTCAACGAGGTCTTCCTCGACGACGTCTTCGTGCCCGGGGGCGGTCTGATCGGTGAACTCGGCGGTGGCTGGACGGTGCTGCGCACGATGCTGGCCAGCGAGCGGGCCTCGATCGGCGGCGGCACCAGCGTGCGCGGAGCGATTCCCCTGATGGCGATGGTGCAGAAGCTCGGGATCAACGACGACCCGGTGGTCCGCCAGGAGGTCGTGGCGGCGATCGCCCGCGAACGCCTGCTCGACCTCGTCCAGGCGCGGAACGCCGCGACGGGCGCGATCCCGGCCGCCGGCTCGGTCGCCAAGCTGCTCTACACCGAACACGGCCGACTGACTTCGGACGTCGCACTCCGCCTCGTCGGCGCCGCCGGCATGATCAGCGACGACGAGCTGTCCGGACCGTGGGTCGATCGCTTCCTCTTCGCCCCCGGCCTGCGGATCGGCGGCGGCACCGACGAGATCCAACGCAACACCATTGCCGAGCGGGGCCTCGGCCTACCGCGCTGAGGGTTTCAGTCCGACGCTTCGCGGGCGGGCGGCCCGAACCAGAAGGTGAGTGCGCGGGGAAGGCGGGGGTCGGTGACGTGTCCTGCCCAGGCGACGTAGCCGTCGGGTCGGATCAGCACGGCAGGCGGCGCGGTGATCTCGCCGACGACCGGGACTTCCCACGCGCCCTCGTGCGTGGCGTCGACGAGCCGGACCCGATCGGCCCACGGTGAGATGTCGAACGCACGGGGTTCAGCGAGACGGAGCAGCACGGGCTCGGCGTTGTTGAGCAGCGCGAACACGCGTGTCGAACCGTCCGTCGTCTCCAGGTCGAGATCGGGCATGCGGCGCCCGATCAGCGGGTGCGCGTCCTGGCCGTCGACATTGCCTGCGCCCTCGCCATCGAGGTCCTCCGGGGTCGCATAGCGGACGTCGAGTCCGGAGATCATCCCGGCGATCCGCCTGCGGGGCTCGTCCATGGCGAGAAGTTCGAGCGTCGACTCTCGGAGAGCCCGGCTGCGCTCGTCGACGCGGTTGAGCGCGACCTGCGCCATCGTGTTCTGCAGCACCCGCGCGCCCACCGGGTGCCGCTCAGCGTGGTACGTGTCGAGCAGGCGTTCCGGTGACGTGCCGTTCACCACCTGGGCCAACTTCCATCCCAGGTTCACCGCATCCTGCACTCCGACGTTGAGGCCCTGTCCGCCGTGCGGGCCGTGCACGTGCGCGGCGTCGCCGGCGAGCAGCACCCGCCGGTCACGGTAGGTGGCGGCCTGCCGCGTCATGTCGGTGAACCGGGAGATCCAGGTCGGACTGTGCACCCCGTAGTCGGTCCCATAGGCCGCGACGAGCACCTCACGGAGGTACTCGAGCGTCGGCTCGCCAGCGTGTTCCACGCCGTCCTCGAGCATCACGACCCGGTACGGCCCGCCGCCCTTGGCCGGATCGACCGGTCCGATCCCGCCACCCTCGGGTCGCATGCCGACCTGCGGCTCGTCGACCATCTCGACTTCGGCGATCAGGAAGCTGGCCGTGGGATCCCACCCGGGGAATTCGATGCCGGCCGTCTTGCGGACGACGCTGCGACCACCGTCGCAGCCGACGAGGTACCCGGCACGGACCGAGGTCCCGTCGGACAGCGCAACATCCACGCCGGAGTCGTCCTGAGCGAAGCCGACCACGTCGCGCTCACGAAGGATCGGCACCCCGAGTTCCTCGACCCAACCCGCAAGGATGCGCTCGAAGTCGCGCTGCCAGAGCGCAAGCAGGTAGTTGTGGCGGGTGGGGAAGTCGGTGATGTCCAGAACGATTCCGGCGTAGCCCACGAAGGGATGCTGCTGGCCCGCCGACAGGAAGCGCTCGGCGACCCCCCGCTGATCGAGGATCTCGATGGTGCGCGAGTGCAGACCACCCGCTCGCGATCCGTCGAGATCCTGATTGGCGCGACGCTCGACGACGACGACGTCGACTCCCGCCAGCGTCAACTCGGCCGCCAGCATGAGCCCGGTCGGTCCGCCACCGGCGATCACCACCGCATGCCCGACTTCGTCCGCCGACCCGGTCATTCGTGACACCTCTGAGCTCTTCGCATCTCATTCCCTCCCGGAGTGCCGCCGACCGGTGAGCCGACGGCGAGCATTGTCAGCACATCCGAGGTCCTTGCAGCAAGCCCCCGCCCGCGAACTAGCGTTGGGGGTAGCGGCCCGCCGCGTTCGGCCGAATCCTGCTCGGCTAAATCTGCTCGGGGAGTAGGACACGCGGCCCGGTGGTGTAAGCCTGGGGCATGAGCGACGCGCTGGAGATCAAACGCGAGGTGAGCACGTTCTGCCGGGTGTGCGAGCCCGCGTGCGGCCTCGTCGCCACGGTCGACGGCGGACAGATCGTGCACGTGCGCGCCGACGACGACCACCCGGTGAGCAAGGGCTTCGCCTGCACGAAGGGGATCGCCTCGCTCGACATCCATCGCGACCCCGATCGGCTGAACCATCCACAACACCGCGTCGGCGACCGCTGGGAGCGGGTGACGTGGGACGACGCGATCAGCGGGGTCGCTTCGGAGCTACGGGCGGTGATCGAGCGTCACGGTCCACAGGCCGTCGCGGCGTACGTCGGGAACCCGAGCGCGTTCAACACGCTTGCCGGACCGGCGACCGGATCGTTCTTCGCCCAGCTCGGCATGTCGCGCTACTTCTCGTCCGGCACGCAGGACTGTGCCAACAAGTTCGCCGGGCAGCGAGGCGGTGTTCGGCTCGTCGACGATCCATCCGATCCCCGACATCGCCAACACCGACGCTCTGCTGGTACTCGGCGCGAACCCCCGCGTTTCCAAAGGGAGCTTCATCAGCATCTCGAACATGTACCGCGAGATCATGCAGGCGTCGGCCCGCGGTGCGACGATCTGGTTCGTCAACCCGCGACGCACGGAATCGTCGGGGGAACGCACGGGGGAGACGTTGCAGATCGTCCCGGGCACCGATGTGTTCCTGCTCGCCGCGCTGATCCACGAGATCGATGCCGGTCCCGGTTTCGACCGCTGCGTCGACGGCCGTGGCAAGCACGTCGACGAGCTGCGGGCATTCGTCGCCGGGTACTCGGCCGACACGGTCGCTCCGATCGTCGGGATCGACGCGGCGACCATCCGCGACGTGGCGACGACCTTCGCCGACGGTTCCTCGGGCTGCGGTCCACATGTCGACGGGCGTCAACATGGGCCGGCACGGGACGCTCGCCTACTGGCTCGTGCACATGCTCAGCTTCGTCACCGGGAACCTCGATCGTGAGGGCGGCAACGTGTTGAGCGTCGGGTTCTACGCCGAGCGCGAAGGCCGGCCGCCGGGACTACGGCGCGGGGTTCGTCGACGGTGAGTTCGGGCCGATGCGCCGCGGGTCGCTGCCCGGAACTTTGCTCGCCGACCACATCCTCGACTCCGAGTCCCCGGTGAAAGCGCTGATCGTGCTGGCCGGCAATCCGCTGTTCACGATCGGTGGGGAAGAGCGGCTCCGCGAGGCGTTCGAATCGCTCGAACTGATCGTGTGTGTCGACCTCTATCGCAATGCCACGGGCGATCTCGCCCACTGGTTGTTGCCCTCGACCGACATGTTCGAACGCCCGGACATCAACATCACCGGCCTCGGGCTGCAGTCGGAGCCCTGGATCCAGTGGACCGACGCGGTCGTCGAACCGCACGCCGAGCGGCGCGAGGAGTGGCGGATCTTCGCTGCGCTCGCCAAGGAGATGGGATTCCGCAGCCCGCTCGACGCCGACGATCCCGAGACGGAGGTGTGGGCGCGGACCGACCACATGCTCACCGGACGTGGGCTCTCACTCGACGAGGTGCGGGCGGCGCCGAAGGGAACGGTCAAATTCGAGGACGGTCTCGCGGCCGGTGAGTTCTACGACCGGCACCTTCAACATGCGGACGGGCTGGTCGACTGTTGTCCGGACGCCTTCGGTCCGGCGATCGCCGCCCTGGCGGACGAGGCCGTTGCCGCGAGCGACGCGTCGGCGAGTGGCGAGCTGCGACTCATCAGCCGTCGCGACACGCGCATGCACAACTCGTGGTTCTCGAATGTCGAGAGCCTCAAGCGCGGCACCCGGTCGAACAACCCGTTGGACGTCCACGTCGACGACGCCACGCGCCTCGGTGTCGGCGACGGCGACCGCGTGGTCGTGCGCAGCGATTGGGGCGAGATCGAAGCGACGGTGCGCCTCGACGATGCCGTGCGTCCTGGGGTCGTGGCGATCGAGCACGGTTGGGGACGTCAGTCGGGGATGCGACTGGCCAACGACAAGCCGGGCGTCAACGTCAACCGACTCCTCCCGTCGGGGCCCGGCTCGTTCGACCCACTGTCGAATCAGGCGTGGATGACCGGTATCCCCGTCACCATCAGCCCCCTGACCATCAGCCCCGTCACCATCAGCCCCGTCACCATCAGCGCGGGCTGAGCCACCCACGCGGTCGAATCCTTGAACCGTCCATCGTCAGCGATCACCTCGCTCGCCGAGTACGGGCTTGATGTCAACAACTGGCGTGCCATCGATCGCTTCGAGTCCGCGCACACGAATTCGTCGTTCGTCGACCTCGAGGATCTCCACCTCGTGCAGACCGATCGGGTTCGGACGATGCTCGGAGCGCGTGCTGAAGACCCCGGTGAGCGGACGCGACCGGTCTCCACGTGGATGAACGGTCTGGACATCTCGAGCAGCGAGGTGCAGCCAGGTCAGGACGATGACTCGATCGCCGGGTCGCAGGTCTGCGGCGGCAGGCATGGCGTCGGCGGTGAGTTCGATCCACGACATGTTGTCGGCCTCGTCGCCTTGCAGCGGCGCGTCCTTCCGGTCTTTGATGGCTGAAGCGACGTATCCGACCGGCCGGAGCGTGCAGGTGTTGATCGCCACGTCAGGGCCGTGACGCTCTGAGGAATTCGTGACTGGCAATGTTGTCGAAACAGGCAACGCTGTCAAGAGGGATTGAAGCGGAGACTGACGCGGCGAAATTTTTTGGCGAACGGAACGTGGCGGGGTTGTCCATCTGCCGACCGACAAAGTGGGTGGAAAGACCGCGCTGGGTGAGATTTGATGCGCTGGGAGTGGCGACTTGGTGGGGTACTAGGTCTTGCGGCCGAACGGAATGCACCCGGTATCGGCCGCGCGATGGGGTCCGACTGGTCGGGTTGTGCACGTGTGCCGCGACGTCGATAGTGAACCCCGGACGGGACGATGGACACATCGTCAAGCGGAGGGCGAAGGCAATTCCGAGTTGACATACCTGCCAGGGCGGCGGGGTTGAACGAATTGCGGGCGGTCTCCCCTATTTGAAGGGGTTGCAGCGGATGAAATCGGTTCATGAGCCTCTGGACGGCGTGAATCAAAAATCACAGGTAGCGCGGCGCGACGAGCGTCTGGCGCGTCCGACGACCATTCCGGCATTGGCGGGGATCGGTGCCGGGGCGATTCATGCCGCGGCGGTCGGTGCGCATGCCGATCATCGTGTGTTGGCGACGATCTTCGTCGTGCTGGCGGTGTTGCAGCTCGGTACCGGAGTGGCGCTGCTGGTGCAACCGGGTCGTACGGTCGCCAAGGCTGTCGTGGCGATCAATGCATTCGCGGTGGCGGGGTGGCTGTTGACCCGCACCGTCGGCGTGTGGCTGATCGCTGGGCTCGGGGTCGAACGTCCGGGAGTCACGGACACGGTGTGTGCGTTGCTCGGTGTGTTGGCGGCGGTGGGTGCGGGGTTGGTGTTGGGCAGTGAGACCCGGTCGGGTGTGACGTCGAAGTGGCGTCCGGCGACGAGTGCTCGCGAAATGATCGTGCCCTCGATCGTGGTGGTCTTGTTGGCGGTCCCGGCGATGAGCTCGGCTGCCACTGATGTCCATGAGCACGGTGCCATCGGCGCCGATCGCGCTCATGAAGCCGTGGACGACGCAGGAACGACCGAGCCGGCAGCGCCGGCGATCGGCGTCCAGCGTTCCGCGGATGAGGTCTCGTCAATCACCAACGCCGACAACGGCGTCGACGAGGACGGTGGCGGATGAACGCCGTCGGTGTCAATCAATCAATCAATCGAACACCAAATCGGTCGGCGTTTGCCGGTCACCCAAGCTATCAGGAGGCGGAAATGAACAGGATTGTGCAAGGTAGGACAGGGCGAGGTCGAACTCGTCCAGTGATCGCGGGTTTGCTCGCGGTGGCGTCGGTAGCGGGTGCTGTCGGTGTTGCTGCGGCAGCCCAGGGTGATCCGAACGACTTGCGGGCGGTTGGCCCGATCAGCACCGAGAACGGGTACCCGATCTGGTATCGGGACGCCGACGGCACCGAGGTCGAGCTGTGTCTCGATCAGGACCCGTTGTGCCGGTACCTGCCGACCGATGTCGCGGATCCGAACAGTCCGATCTCGTTCCCGGACAACTATCCGGGGGAGACGTTCTGGTGGGCCGGCGAGTCGATCATCGCCGACGGGCTGACGAAGAAGGTCGTGTTGGTGATGGCTGTGGAGGCTGCGTTTGCTTCTGGTGAAGTGGCCACGCCTGGCGATCAGGTCAGCTTCGGTCGTATCCGCGTCCGCATGGACGACATGATCCCGGGTGCGACGTACAAGGTCACCCATCCCTACGGCGAGGAGACTCTCGAGGCCGACGAGGACGGCCGTGTGTTCGCCACGTCAGACATCGGCGCGTTGACGACACCGGCGGACTTCTCGATGGCATTGAACAGCCCGGTCTTCGACAACCTGCTGCAGTGGGACGCGGATGCCCCTGCCGGCTATCTCGGTGATCCCGATGTGGAGCACACCGTGACCGGCAGCCCGACGGGCAACAACTTCTTCCGCGTCGAGGGTCCAGCGGGATCGTTCGGTCCGGCTCAGGCCTGTGAAGGCGTCGACCGACGGCAGTTGTGTCGAGACCGACCTGTTCTCGATCATGGGCAAGCATGCTCAGACCTCGGGTGTGCAGACGATGCGGGCGGTCCGCGTCCGATCATGACGACGCGAGCAGCGATTATCTGGAAGTGTTCGCGAACGTCGCGGCCCGGCCAGAAGATCATGCTGTGCGGGTGCCGGGATCGGCACCACCCAGATGAAGGGTGTCACGACCGGTCGCGGCGATCTGTACTACGCCAAGGTGCTCGTGCCCGGGGATCGCCCCGACCGAGGTCACGGCCACCAACCAGACCGACGGCACCAGCTGGACGTCTCCGGTGACGGACCTGGTCGATGTGACCTCCGCCAGTTACGACCTGGACACCGGGTTCGTTGACGGTGCATGCACGCAACAGTGTTGCCGGGCCATGACGCTCACCGCCGTTCCCGGTGGTGACTTGCTCGACTGACGGGACCTTGTCCGCACCGCTGCCGTCGCCGCCGTTGAACATCGTCGTCAAGTCCGCCGCTGGTGGTTCGACCACCGAGCCGGTCCGGCTCGTCGGTGCCGACCTCGAGTCGGTGGCGTCACGGCGGCTGCCAGCGCCAACCCGACCAACGCCATCCCCGGTCAGGCCGTCCTGTTGGACAGCGCTGGTTCCTCCGGTGACATCACCTCGTACAAGTGGACCCAGACCGGCGGCACCCCGGTGACGTTGACCGGTGCCACCACCGAGGCTGCAACCTTCGACGCACCGGCGTCACCGGGGCGCTCTGACGTTCCGTCTGACAGTGGCCGGTGCCGGTGGCAGCACCGCCTCCACCAGCGACATCACGGTGCATGTCGCCGCCGGCCAGCGCCGATCGCGAACGCCGGACCGGATCAGGCGGCCATCGTGGGCACAACGTGACCCTCGACGGCACCGCATCGCAGTTCGCCACGGCTACGACTGGGTCCAGACCGAGGCCCGGCAGTGACCCTCAACGGTTCGGCAACGTCGATCGCATCGTTCTTGATGCCCGACACGACCCCACCAACCCGTTGGTCTTCAAGCTCAAGGCCAAGGCCGGCCCCGACCTGCTCGCACCGCCACGGTGACGATCACCAAGGTCAACGATGTCCTCACGATCACCCGGGCCGAGCTGCGCACCGGCAACGGTCAGCTACGAGTCGAAGGTTCCACGAACCTGTTCTCGCTGCCCAACGTGGTGTCGATCTACGCCAGCGACGGCATCGCCGGAACACACCGCACCAACGCCGATCGGCACGATCATCGCCGACCCCGTTAACCGGTGCCTTCGCCTTCCGTGTCGACAACGGCGTCACCCTGCCCGCAGGCGTCACCCGCCTCGACATCTACACCAGCCGAGGCGGAGTCCTCGAGAACGTGGCGGTCACCATCCGGACCTGACCAATTCCCGAAACTCACCAGATCGACCTGAGGGGCCGGGCGATTCCGCCCCGCCCGACCCTTCGGTCTAGTCCGGTTGCTCACGGTCCGCTGCCGTTGATGCGACCGGATCGATGAACGGGGTCACCGTCACACGACGGTGACCCCGTTTCCGCGTCCGTGCACGCCGTCGCACGTCGTCCGGTCCATTCCGGCCTTTCCCGCTCCGAGCGGACGAGCGACGGGCAAGTCAACCTACGGTGTCATCGATGGCCAACAGCTCGACGGTCCCAGGGATGACCAACGCCCGGCTGTGGTTGGTGCTCGGATCACTCATGCTGTCGGTGCTGCTCGCGTCGATGGAGATCTCGATCATCGCCACCGCCCTGCCGACCATTGCCGGCGAGTTCAACGCGTTCAACCAGTTCGCGTGGGTGGGTACCGCCTACATCGCGGCGGCCGCCATCAGCACGCCGTTGCTCGGCCGGTTCTCCGACATCTATGGCCGCCGCATCATTCTTCAGGTCGCGCTCGGCTTCTTCATCGTCGGCTCGCTCCTGTGCGGGCTGTCGCAGAGCATGAACCAGCTCATCGGTTTCCGAGTCATCCAAGGGTTTCGGCGGCGGCGCGATCCAGGCGCTGGCGTTCGCCGTGCTCGGCGACATCCTCCCGCCCCGCGAGCGCGGACGGTACATCGGCTACTTCACACTCGCCTTCGTCGGCGCCGCGCTCTTCGGTCCGCTGATCGGCGGGTTCATCATCGAACAGTGGTCGTGGCCGTGGATCTTCTTCATCAACGTCCCGCTCGCCTCGATCGCCGCCGTCGTCAGCTGGTTCACCCTCGATCTGCCGTTCCCGCGCCGGCCCGCACGCATCGACATCGCCGGCGCACTGCTGCTCGCCGTCACGATCGGCTCGCTCGTCATCGGCCTCGAAGTCGGCGGAACCCACGGCTGGACCGACCCGCTCGTCGCCACGCTCGCGGCCGTCGTCGTCGTCGGGCTCGTGGTGTTCGTCCTCGTCGAGCGGCGGGCCAGCGAGCCGATGATCCCGTTGCACCTGTTCTCCAACCGGGTCGTGCTCACGTGCGTCATCGCCGGCTCCTGCGCCGGCGCGATCACGTTCGGCGCCGGACAGTTCCTCCCGCTCTACTTCCAGGACTCGCTCTTCGTGTCGCCGACGGAATCCGGGCTGCGCATGCTGCCACAGATGATCGGCGTCACGATTGGCACCTTCGGCATCGGCCGACTCATCCTGCGCACCGGTCGCTACAAGACGTACCCGATCGTCGGGACGACACTGTGCGCTGCCGGCTTGTACGCCGTCAGCCACATCACCGGTACGACGACGTACGCCTGGCTCATCGTGCCGATGATCGCCATCGGCTTCGGCGTGGCGGCCGTGTTCACGTCGACGTCGATCGCCACGCAGAACGCGGTCGACTTCCACGACCTCGGCGTCGCCACCGCCACGATCATGTTCTTCCGCACGCTCGGTGGATCGATAGGGCTCGCGGCGTTCGGGACGATCCTCACCTCGACGGTGCGCAACGAGGTGCCGCAGAAGCTCGGTGTCAGCGCCGACGAGGCAGCGAACCTGGTGCGCGAACCGGCCGACATCGCCGCGCTCCCCGCCGCGAGTCGCGATGCCGTCGTCGAGGCGCTCGCCTCCGGCGTCGGGCGGATCTACCTCGTGTGCACCGGGATCATGATCATCGGCCTCATCGCCGCGATCCTGATGCCCGAGCGCGAACTCCGAGCGCGAGCCGGCCTGTCCGATGCGATGGAGGAGAAGGCCACCGTGTTGACGCGGCCTTCGAGCCCTGTCCTCGCGGTACGTCAGAAGTAGAGGCAGTTGGCGCGGAGCTCGATGCTCTGCCGGGCCGGGTGGCCGATCTCCACCTCTGCGTCGCGGAACGCCGAGTGCGGCGTGAAATACGTCGTCGCCTCGGCCACGAGTTCGGAGTCGTACGTCCTGAACGCGACCACCTCGTCCGGCCGCAGCTCGGGGAACGCATACCAGCGTTGCGGGGACGACTCGCTCGGCGCCATGATCGCCAGCGCCTCGAAGTCGATGCCACTCCCGGCGTAGTCGTGCACCAGGAACGCGCGCGCGTCGTCGAACGAGATCGAGCGGGCGTCGCAGAACGCGATCGGGAAGTCCATCTTCGCCGGGCCGATGTTGCGCCAGAACTGCAGGATCACCATCCGCCGCGCCCGTTCGACGTCGGCCGCGGTCAGCCCGTTGCGCTCGAGCACCGCAGCGATCCGTCACCATGAGCTTCCCGGTACATCCGCTTGACCAGGTCGTCGTAGCCAGGCGCGAAGTCGGAGTGCACGAACGTGATCGGCGCCAGGTCCTCGTGGCGTGCCGCCTGCTCCGGCCCGCGCTTGATGTGGCTCGACACCAGAGCGTGATCGCACCCGGTCAACGACTTCGCCAACTGCTCCATCTCGGCGTAGTGCACGTCGACGATCTGGTCGTCGCTCCAATCGCTGACCGCGGACGAGTGGGCGACGAGTTCGAAGCCGCAGACCTCCCACCCCGGCAGGTCGGCCGCGCGGCCGTCGCGGACCGTCACCTCGACGGGGCGGGGGCCGTTGCCTGGCGTGGCGGACGCATAGTTCAACGTCGCCCGTCCCAACACCGCCCGTCCCAACACCGTGATGTCACCGTCGTCCGAGCCCGACATACGACGCAACTTAGTGTCGTGGCGGCTGAGAACCTCACGGGATTCAGGGCCTGGTGAATCGACGTAACATCGTGGGCCCGCAACGAGAGGAGCAGATCATGACCGGACGTGTTGTGCACTTCGAGGTGCCCTACGACGATGCCGATCGGGCCCGTGCGTTCTACTCGGACGTGTTCGGGTGGAACATCCAGCCGATGCCGGAGTTCGAGTACAACTTCGTGCAGACGGGACCGACCGACGACAACGGCATGCCCGCCGAGCCGGCCTACATCGGTGGCGGCATGTTGCAACGACAGGACGACGTCGATCGGCCCGTCATCACGATCGAGGTCGACGACATGACCAAGGCGCTGGCCAAACTCGCCAAGCACGGTGGTGCCGCGGTGGGCGACCCGCAGCCCGTCGGTGAAATGGGCGTCGCCGCCTACTTCAAGGACAGCGAGGGCAACCTGATGGGGCTCTGGCAGTCGACCGGCCCGTCCTAGACCAGCTCGGCGTAGATCGGCTTGGCGTAGATCGGTCCATACCGGCGGCCGAACTCGGTCGTGTCCGGCGACGTGTGCCGGGCATGATCGAGCCATGGCCTCATCGCCCGAACCGCTGATCATTCGTCCCGAGTCGTCGGCGGATCACGACGCGATCAGCCGGGTCGTCGCGGCCGCGTTCGGGTCGCAGACCGAGGCCGATCTCGTCGACCGGATCCGCGCCTCGCCCGAGTACGTACCCGAGATGGCCCTCGTGGCCGAGCGCGCCGGCGACATCGTCGGGCACGTGATGATCAGCCACGCGGTCATCCACAACGACGACGGCGATCGTCGGATCGCGATGCTCTCGCCGCTCGCCGTCGATCCGGACCACCAGCGCGGCGGCGTCGGTCGGGCCCTCGTCGAGCACTCGCTGCGCCTCGCCGACTCGCGCGGGGAGCCGGTGGTGATCCTGGAAGGGAGCCCGGCCTACTACGGACAGCTCGGGTTCGAGCACTCGATGAAGTACGGCATCGAGATCCACCTGCCGTCGTGGGCGTCGCCCGAAGCGGCGCAGGTGAAGGTGCTCACTGCGTTCGACCCGGACGATCCGACGTTGCGCGGCACCGTCGTCTATCCGCCCGCCTTCGACGGCCTCGAGTGATCGTCCCGCTCATCGTCCCGGCTCGTCGTCGGGACGCGAGGATGGATCGGTGAGAACGGATCGTTGGTTGTTGGCCGCGAGCGCAGTCGGTGCCGCTCGCGACGGTGAACGCGTACCGCCCCCTCGCGCAGGCGGGGACGTGCCGGCATCGCTGCGTTCGCTGCGGGTTGGCCGACGAGCGAGGCACCGCTGCTGGCGCTCGCCGGCCAGGCGGCGGGCACCGCGATCGCCGCGTCCACCGGTGCGTTGTCGACCCGGACGGGCCGGATCGCGCTGGCGATCGAGTTGGCCTCGTGGGCGGGACTGGCGGGTCTCGCGGTCGACGCCCAGCGAGCACCGACGGTGTTGGACGAGGCGCTCGCCGCCGCGCTCGGCGCGGGCTACCGCGACGAGGTGCCCGAACCGGTCCGTGGCGAGTCCCGACTGACGGTCACCGAGCAGACGTTGCCCCGGCTCGGTCAGCGCCGCAGATACCGGACAGCCCGCGACATCGCCTACGCCGAGTTCGGCGAAGCGGAACCGTCTGGACATCTGGCGGCGCGCCGACCTGCCCGCGAACGCCGAAGCGCCGGTGCTGCTCCACGTGCACGGTGGCGCCTGGATGATCGGCGAGAAGGAGGTGCAGGGCGAGATCCTGCTCACCGAGATGGCTCGACGCGGGTGGGTGTGCGCCACGATCACCTACCGCCTCTCGCCACGCGCGACGTGGCCCGAGCACATCGTCGACGTCAAGCGCGCGATCGCCTGGACGAGAGCCACGATCGCCGAGCACGGCGGTGACCCGTCGTTCATCGCGATCACGGGTGGATCCGCCGGCGGGCACCTCGCGGCGCTGTGCGCACTCACCGCCGGCGACCCGGAGTACCAACCCGGATTCGAGGACGCCGACACGAGCGTGCAGGCGTGCGTCCCGCTCTACGGCGTGTACGACGTCGCCGATCTCGCCGCCTCCGGTCGACGGGAGATCGTGGACCTGTGGGAGCGGCACGTGATGAAGGCGCCGATGGCGAGACGATCCGGCGGCGTGGGAGCGGGCGTCGCCGCTCGCCCGCGTGCACGCCGGTGCGCCGCCGATGTTCGTCGTCCACGGGCGGAACGACACGCTCGTGCCCGTCGAGCAGGCCCGCCGGTTCGTCGAGCAGACTCGGCGCCGTGTCGACCCAACCGGTCGCGTACGCCGAGCTCCCGCACGCACAGCACGCGTTCGAGGTGCTCCGGTCGGTGCGCGGCATCCACACCACGCGAGCGATCGCCCGCTTCCTCGACGTCGTCCGCGCGCGCTCCTCGACGACAGCCGGGCTCGCCTCGATCGCGGTCGACGTCGTCGTCGTCGATCCGCATCCGGTTCACGGGGGCGGCGGCGAGCAGCTCGGCGAGAGCGCCGGGGAGTCGGGCCGCCAGTTCGGCGACGTCGGGGAGCACGTCGGGGCACGAGATGACGCCGAACTCCACGTCGTCGCGGCGACTGACCGCAGTGATGTTGAGCGGGACGCCCTCGACGAGCGGACCGATGGGGTGCAGACCCTCGAGCCGCGCTCCGCGCCAGATACAGCGGCACGCGTGGTCCGGGAACCGAGCTGATGATGAGGTTCGCCACCGGTGGCGCCACCCGTGCCGCGCCCGTCCACCATGCCGCCCGCCACAGGACGCCGAGCGTTCGCCAGGGGGCGATGGCGGCGAGGTCGCCGAGGGTGCGTGACGCCGACGTCCTCGTGGAGCGCCTTCGAGCGGGCCGTGTCGACGCCGATGAGGCGGACTCGTTCGGCGGGGTCGGCGACATGGACGGGGAGCGACACGAAGATCGCCGACACCTGGTTGCGCGACGTGAGCGGGTCACCCGTCGTCGGAGCGGATCGACACGGGGACAGCCGCCAGGAGGCTCCGGGATGGCAGCTGGCCGTCGGCGTCGAGCCAGTCGCGTGCCGCGCCTGTGATCGCGGCGAGGACGATGTCGTTGAACGTGACGCCGTAGGCGGCCTTCGCCTGCATGACGCCGTCGACGGCGATCGTGCCGAGCGCGACCTGACGTCGGGCGGTGAGACGGGCATGGCCAGAGGTTCGGGCGGCCATGAACCCGAACGAGTGACGGCCGACGGCCAGGCCGCGCTGGGCAGCGCGCACGGCCGCCCGGCTGGCGCTCCATCCGGCCCGCCACATGATGCCGCGGCAGGTCCGTGAGCCCGGCCGAGGGCGGTGGTCCTGCGGTGGTGCGAGATCGATCGCCGGCGGGCCGGGCGGGAGCGGTTCGAGGTCGAGGAGCCCGGCGAGGATGCCGACGGCGGTGACCCCATCGGCGAGCGTGTGATGGACCTTGGCGATGATCGCCGCCCGGCCGTCGGCGAGCCGCTCGACGACGTGGATCTCCCACAGCGGGCGGCTCGCGGTCGAGCGGCACCTCGGCGATCCGGGCGGTCAACTCCTCGAGGTCGGCGATGCCGGCGTCCGGCGGGAGGTCGGCGAGATGGAGGTGCGATCGAGGTCGACGTCCGCGTCGGCCCAGCGCGGCCAGACGCCGAGCGGGTCGCCCACGATGACCTTGTGGAAGGCCTCGATGTCGTTCGAGGCGGGCGGCGACGAGACGGCGCACGCTGTCGACCGTGAACGGCTCCGGAGCGGTCGACGGGTCGAGGACGAGGACGCCGAGTACGTGCCAGGGCATGGTCGACGTCTCGGTGAGGAGGAACCCAGCGTCGAGCCCGGCAACCGCGTCAGTCATCGGTCCACCGTACTGTTGCCGGGGGACCCGACGCCTCCGGCGATGTCACGCCCCGCCGAGGCGATTTTTCAGAGGAGCAGATCGTGGCACCGAATCGATCGTTCGAGACCGTCACCGGGTACTGCTGGCCGCAATCGGCAGTGGCTGGTGACTCGGTGTCGCTGCACCTGTCGTCGGCGGGTGCCCGGCCGGTGTCGATCGAGGTGGCCCGGATCGGCGCCCACCGTGCGGTGGTGTTCGAGGAGCGCGCCGTGCCGGTCGACGACCACGCAACCCCGGCCGACGCGTGGGAACACGGCTGTGGGTGGCCCGCCGCGACGGAACTGACGGTCGACCCGGACTGGCGCTCGGGGTACTACGAAGTCGTCCTGTCGATCGACGTGGACGGCAAGACCCGCCGCAGCCACGCGTTCTTCGTGGTGCGGCCGCAGCCCGGGCCGGGCCAGCAACCGATCCTGCTCGCGCTCGGCACCAACACCTGGCACGCCTACAACGACTTCGGCGGGCGCAACCTGTACACCGGCGCGACGCAGGTGTCGTTGCAGCGGCCGATGGCGCCCGGCTACCTCCACAAGCCCGACGGTGCCGGCCAGCGGGTGACGTCGATGCACCCGCCGGACCGGCAATCGGCAAGCCACTACGCCTATCTGGTGCTCAACCACCTGTCGCCATACGGTGGATCGGCCGGCTGGCCGAACTGGGAGCTTCCGTTCGTGCGCTGGGCCGAGCGCGAGGGCTACGAGTTCGACGTCGTCACGAACGCCGACCTCGAGGATCACCCCGATCTGCTCGGGCCGTCGTCGCCCTGCCGGCTGTACCTGTCGATCGGACACGACGAGTACTGGTCGGCGGGGATGCGCGACGCCGTCGAGGGCTTCATCGGTCGCGGCGGCAACGCTGCGTTCCTGTCGGGCAACACCGCGTTCTGGCAGGTCCGCCACGAGGACCGCGCCGCACCGGGAGAACCGGGCGCCACGATGATCGGGTTCAAGGGCGCGTTCAAGCACGACCCGGTGTTCGGCACCGACCGCCAGTCGGAGCTGACGACCCTCTGGTCCGACCACCTGCTCGATCGCCCCGAGAACCACATGACCGGCGTCAGCTTCACCCGAGGCGGCTACCACCGCATCGGCAAGCGGGTCACCTACGGCGCCGGCGGATACACGCTGCACCGCCCGGAGCACTGGATCTTCGACGGCACCGGCCTCGACTACGGCGACGTGCTCGGCGCGGGCGCGACGATCGTCGGCTACGAATGCGATGGTTGCGACTTCACCTATCGCGACGGGCTCCCGTACCCGACCGGCACCGATGGCACCCCGTCGAACTTCGAGATCCTCGGCTCGGCGCCCGCCGCCCACTTCACCCGCACGACCTCGTCGCGGCCGCCGGCGCCGCACGAGCCGGCCGAGGACGAGTTCATCGCGGCGCGCCTGTTCGACACCCGCGATCCCTCGGCGGTGGAGCGGATCGCGCACGGCCACGCCATCCTCGGCTCCTACGTGTCGGCGGGCGGCGGCACGGTCATCACGTCGGGCTCGACCGACTGGGTCTGGGGTCTCGCCGAACGTGATCCGCTCGTCGAGCGGATCACCGCCAACATCTTCGACCGTCTCGCCGCACCGTGACCCCTCGATGAGCGGTGACGACGGGTGGCTGCCTACGGTGGCGGCCATGGCGAGTACGAACTTCGACGCACCGGTCATCGACCTCACCGCCAACGACGCGTTCGGTGGTGAGCACCCGTGGGAGCAGTACGCATGGCTGCGGGCGAACGACCCGGTGCACTGGCACGACGAAGCCGATGGACCGGGGTTCTGGGCGATCACCCGCTACGCCGACATCCGCATGATCAGCCGGCAGCCGAAGCTGTTCAGCTCGGCGGCCAAGGGCGTCATGCTGGCGGAGTCCGACGAGATGGGGCTGATGATCCAGCGCCAGATGATGCTCGTGATGGACCCGCCCGAGCACGACCGGTTCAAGCTCCTCGTCAGCCGCGGGTTCACCCCCAAGCGCGCCGAACTGTTGCGCGACCGGATCCGGGAACTCGCCCGCGAGATCGTCGACGACGTGATCGAACGAGGCGAGTGCGACCTCGTCCACGACGTGGCAGGGCGCCTGCCGTCGGGCCTGATCGCGGAGCTGATGGGCATCCCGCCGCGGACGGCGAACGCCTCTACGAGCTCACCGAGCTGATGCACACCACCGACGACGCCGTCGCCTCGCCCGAACAGCGCGGCGCAGCGACCCTCGAGATGCTCTCGTACGCCGCGGAGGTTGCGGCCCGCAAGCGCGCCGACCCGGGCGACGACATCGCGTCGGGGCTCGTGCAGGCCGAGGTCGACGGCGAACGGCTCACCGATGGCGAGCTGCAGTGGTTCTTCCTCCTGCTCGTCAACGCCGGTGGTGACACGACGCGCAACCTGCTCGCCTCGGGTATCCAGCTGCTCTTCGACCATCCGGACGAACGCGCCCGACTCGAAGCAGATCTCGACGGGCTCCTGCCGACCACGGTCGAGGAGATGCTGCGGTACACCTCGCCGGTCGTCGACTTCCGCCGCACGGCGATGGACGACACCGTGATCGGTGACCAGCCGATCGCCGCGGGTGACAAGTTGATGATCTTCTACGGCTCGGGAAACCGCGACGAGGAGGTGTTCGCCGACCCCGACCGGTTCGATGTCGGCCGCGATCCGAACCCGCACATGGCCTTCGGCGGCGGCGGTCCCCACCTCTGCCTCGGTCTGCACGTCGCCCGCATCGAGATCGCCGAGATGCTGCGCGAGCTGCTGACCCGCCTCCCGGATCTCGCACCCGCCGGCCCGCGCCAGCCGTTGGCGTCGAACTTCATCAGCGGGGTGCGGACGATGCCCGTGAAGTTCACGCCCGGGTCCCGCACCGCCTGATCCCCGATGCCACGCCCATGCCGGCGTGGTGCAGCGGTCCGGATCGGGCTACCGACTCGCAACCTGAACGCGCGTCAGGCCACGAGTCGGGCGTGGACGATGGTCCAAGCCGAACCAGGTGGATCGTGCGCACCGCGTCCGTGATCACTGCGTTCCTCGATCGACACGAACTCGACCCGTCGGATGGTGTCGCCGGCCGGGTGGGTGGGTTCGGAGCCGTCGTCCGACTGGGAGGATCGGGGTGCCGTCGCGGTCGATATTGGACGAGCGTGCCGTTGGCGTCACGAGCCTCGGTGATGCCCAGTCGGTGTTTGTGCCGGTTCTGGGTCGAACATTTGAGGGCGCCGTTGGCGAGGTCGGTGGCGCCGCCGTCGCGCACCCATTCGTCGATGTGATCGATCTGGCAACTCGTCGGGCGCACCGCGCAACCGATGTGCTCACAGCCGTCGATCATCAGCTTGAGCGCTTCGCGGGCGGCGCCGCTGAACAGGCGGCGTTTGCGTCCGAAGTCGGTGACCACACCCTGACCGTCGATCACCACGCGGCGGATGTAGCCGGTGAGCGCGGCGCGGATGATGTCGTGACCGTTGACCGGCACGCCGTTCTCCGTTTCGCAGTACTGGCGCAACAGGTCCTCGGTGAGACCGCGGTCGGTGCCGCGGATCGCGTCGATCAGGCCGTGTCGGGCGAGTTCGTGTTCGAAGCGTTCCTGCGACACGACGATGTTCAACACCATGCTCGGGTAAGCTGTGCACCAGTCAGGCATCGCCGACGGCCGTCTCGAAGATCTTCACGATCGCGTCGAAGCGGCGTTGGGCATCGGTGCGTGGCAACAACGCCGCCGGCAGCATTCTCGCCGTACTTTCGTCGCGGGCGGCGACGTCGGCACGGAACTCGTCTTCGACGAACTGATCGAAGATCTTCGTCAACCAACCCGTCGAGATCGCATCCCCGCCCGATGCGCGCAGTTCCACGCCGGTGTCGACGGGATGGATCGATGCAGTCCGCCGCTCGTTGGTGATCTCGGCGTCGTGGTGGGCGCCGTCCGCGTCGGCAAGGTTCTCCCAACGTTTCGCCACCTTGCAGAACGCCGGGTAGTCCAACTGCTCGCCATAGTCGACGAGCTGATCGATCACTTCTCCCAACTCGTCACCACAGCGCGGGTTCGCCCGCAGCCGCGCCAACTCCGCCACCTGGGCGACACCGATGTGACCCGCCAGCAGGGCGTCACCCACGACCGGGTGGTCGTTCAGCAGCCGGGCCTTGCGGCGCGCGGCGTTCACTTCGGCAGGTGACCAGTTGGCGTTCGCCCGCAGCCAACCCTTCGCCGTGAGGTGACCATCCGCGGCGTACACACAACGGACCTCGGCCACCGCGACCAGGGCGGCGAGTTCGGCCTCGTCACGACGTCGACGCAACTCCAGTTGACGGAACCGTTCCGTGACCTCGGCGTCGTCGAGCATCATCAGCTCATCGACGAGGTCCGCAAACATGGTCCAAGGATACAGATCAGATGTTCGAGAAACAACCTAGAAAACGAATAAATGTTCTGCATCCACGGGCAGGCTACGGTGACGCCGCCGAGGGCATCGCACCGACGCGATGCCCGATCTTGGGGGATCGATCATGACCAACACCTTGCTGCCCACGACGCTCGTCGGTTCGTACGCCATGCCCGACTGGCTCATCGATCGCGAGAAGCTCGCGTCGCGGTTCCCGCCGCGCACGCGGGCCCTCGAGCTGTGGCGTGTCGACCCGGAGTTCCTCGAGGAGGCCCAGGACGACGCGACGCTGCTGGCGATCCGCGATCAGGAGCGGGCCGGCCTCGACATCGTCACCGACGGCGAGATGCGCCGGGAGAGCTACTCCAACCGGTTCGCCACGGCGCTCGACGGCGTCGACATCGACAACCCGGGAACGGCGCTCGACCGTTCGGGGCATCCCAACCCCGTGCCGCGCGTCGTTGGCCCGGTTCGTCGCCGGCACCCGGTCGAGGTGCGCGACGTCGAGTTCCTGCGGGCCAACACCGATCGCCGGATCAAGATCACGGTGCCGGGCCCCTTCACCATGTCGCAGCAGGCGCAGAACGACCACTACGACTCACTCGCCGAGATGTCCCTCGACTATGCCGTCGCCGTCAATGAGGAGATCCGGGATCTGTTCGCCGCCGGTGCCGACATCGTGCAGATCGACGAGCCGTACCTGCAGGCGCGACCGGCCGCCGCCGAGGAGTACGGCCTCGCTGCGCTGAACCGTGCGCTGCTCGACATCGTCGGCGAGACCGTCGTCCACCTCTGCTTCGGATACGCGGCGATCATCCATGAACGTCCCGAGGGCTATTCGTTCCTGCCGCAGCTCGCCCAGTGCACCGTCGACTCGATCTCGATCGAAACCGCACAGTCGAATCTCGATTGCTCGGTGCTCGCGGAGCTGCCCGGTAAGACGATGCTGATCGGTGTCCTCGACCTGTCCACCCACGAGGTCGAGACAGCCGACGTCGTCGCGGCCCGCATCCGCCGAGCACTCGAACACCATCCCGCGGAACAGATCGTGGTGGCGCCGGACTGCGGGCTCAAGTACCTGCCGCGCGACGTCGCATTCGGCAAGATGTGCGCGATGGTCGACGGCGCGAACATCGTGCGCGCCGAGCTCGGCGGGTAGCACCCGAACTCCATCGACTCGATCGACCCGATCGATCAGACTGATGCCATGCGAGTCTTCGTGAGCTATTCGCGGCACGACGCGGTGACGGTCCACCAGCTCGTCACCGCGTTGGAGGCCGAGGGCCACGACGTGTGGATCGACACCGACGACATCCGGGGGAGCGAGCGGTGGCGCACCTCGGTCGCGACGGCCATTCGGGAGTCGGACGTCGTGCTGCTGGTGGTCTCGCCCGCCGCCATGGCGTCGAGCAGTGTCGAACGCGAGATCTCGGTCGCCGCGGAGGACTCCCTGCGCATCGTTCCGGTCGTGATCGAGACCGCGCCCATCTCGGTCGGCCTGAAGTACGACCTCGCCGGCGTGCAACACGTCTCGTTCGTCGATCGGCCGTTCGAGGATGGCATGGCGGATCTCAGGGCGGCACTCGTCGACCCGGTGACCACCACGCCGGGTCCGAGCGACGCCGCGCCGCCGGCAGTCACGGATCGAGCGTCAGTGCCCGCGGTGCCGCGCCCGCGACGACGCTCCCCGCGGGCAGCCCTGTACGGGGTCGGCGTCGTCGTCGTGTTGGTCGGGGCCATCCTCGTGGCGCGTCAGTTCGGTTCCGACGCCGACGACGCGGGAACGGACGTGTCGGCCGACAGTCCTGGCACCCCGACTGCGGACGACGTCGCGACAACGGTGGCACCATCCGTGGACAACGGCGCCGCTCCGGTCGACGCATCCTCGACCGAGGCGACGTTCGACACGACGGCGTGGTTCGCCGGGTTCGGCATCGAAGTGACCGGGGCACAGTACGACGAAGCAACGGGCGAGTTGACCATCGACGTCGTGTTCACGAACGATCAACACACCGCCGCCGACCCGCTGGGACTGCTCCTCGAATCCAGCTCGCTCGTCGTCGACGGCACACGGTTCCGGCTCGACTGCACGAACTGCACGCGCCTGTCACCGTCCACGTCGACGCGAGCGGTGCTCGATTCGACGGTTCCCGGTGGCGTCGACCTGGCGGAGGCATCGATCGAGTTCGGAACGCCCGATCAACACCAGGCGATCGTGCCGCTCGACGGGAGCCCGGCAACGTCGGAATCGCCGACGTCGGCGCCCATCGAGGGGACGCTCGTCGACGGCCTGACGACGTTCACGGCCGAGACCGTGGAGATCGTGCCCGCCGGTTGCTCCGGCCTGGCCTCCGACCTCGCCTACACACCGGGCCGAGCGGACGAGACGAGCATCGTGGTCACCGGCTCCGCAGTGACGAGCGAACCGTACGGGACCGGGCTGGGCGACGCGCTGCTCACACCGCCCGATGGCGTGACGCTCTCGTCGAACTCGTTGTCCGGCACCATCTTCGCGATCTATCCCGGCGTGCCACAGCACGACGTGCGGGCCTGCTTCACCGTCCCGGCTCCGGTCGCCGGTGACTACCTGTTCACCGTTGCGCACGCGGGAGCCGATACGTTCCCCGACCCGATCGTCATCCCCCTCTGACCAAGATCGCCGATCGAGGTCGGCGCTGGCACGACGTGGTCACGCCGTGACGACGATGCCGCCGTCGCACGTGATGATGGCACCGACGGTGAACGCTCCGGCGCGCGAGGCGAGGAAGATCGCCAACCCGGCGATGTCCTGCGGCGTGCCGACGCGTCCGCGCGGCATCGTCCTACCCAGTGCGTCCCAATCGGTGCCTTCGACGTCGCCGCCCGTGCCCACACCGGTGCTCAGCATCCACGTCGGGAACGGGCCTGGGGCGATCGCGTTCAGCAGGATGTTGCGCTTGACGAGTCGGCCCGCCAATTGGCTCGTCAACGTGTGCACGGCGGCCTTCGACACCCCGTACGACACGGTGTCGAACGCCGGGCTGCGGATGCCGTCGATCGATCCGATGTTGATCACCCGCGCCGGCTCGTCGGCGGTGGCGCCGGCTTCGAGGAGCGGCAGGAGGCGCTGCGTGAGGAAGAAGACGCCCTTGACGTTGGTGTCCATCACCTTGTCCCAGCCGATCTCGGGGAACTCGTCGACGCTCGCTCCCCATGACACGCCGGCGTTGTTCACCAGCACGTCGAGTCGCGATTCCCGGCTCGAGAGTTCCGCCGTGAGCGCGTCGATGCCGTCGAGCTCGGCGAGATTGGCGGGGATCGAGATGCACTCGCCGCCGTATGTCTCCGAAAGGCGGGCCGCCGTCGCGTCGCAGACGTCGGCCTTCCGAGAGCTGATGTAGACCTTGGCGCCGTTCGCCAGGAAGCCGGCGGCGATCATCTCGCCGATGCCCCGCGACCCACCGGTCACGAGCACGATCTTGCCTCGCACGGAGAACAGGCTGTCGAGGCTCAGTTCGCCAGTGGTCAGATTGCCAGTGGTCAGGTTCGTCACGGTGGTACCCCTTGCTCGTCGCGCCGGCCGGCGTCGGCTGCATTGTCGTCGGTGCGGACCCGCTGTCACGCATCGACGGTTCGCGGCGCGGTGGTACAATCCCGCGCCGTCGCGGCCGTTGCGGCGCGCGAGGACGGGATCGTTGATGCGGATCTTCCTCAGTTACCGGCATGAGGATTCCTCGGCCTGGGCCGGCCGCATGCACGATTCCCTGGCGTCGAAGTTGGGGCAGGAGAACGTGTTCCAGGACGTCGCCGCTGTGCGCCCCGGACAAGACTTCACCTCCGCCATCGAGGGCGCGCTCGGACGATCGGACGCCACGCTGGCGGTGATCGGCCCACGCTGGTTGACCGCGACGAGCGCGGATGGGCTGCGCCATCTCGCCGACGAACACGATCACGTCCGCGCCGAACTCAGCGCCGCGCTGCGACTGGGGGGCTTGATCGTTCCGGTGCTCGTCGGGCGGGCGACCATGCCGAGGCCCGAGCAACTGCCCGACGACCTGAAGCCGCTCGCTCTGTTGCAGGCGGTGACACTGCGCGACGAGTCGTGGAGTCGTGATTTCGAGGACCTGTTCGACGCCTTGCGTGTGGAGTCAAGTCCCGCTCGCACCCGTCGCATGCTCCTCGCCACGTTCGCGGTTCTCGTGGTCGTCGCCGTGCTGGCGGTCGTCGCCCTCCTGGTCCGTTCCGACGGAGACGACGGTTCGTCGACAGACAGTGCAACGACGCCTCCGACCGACGCGGGACCGGCGACCACGTTCGATCCGTCCAGCGAGAAACCGCAGTGCCCTGCTCCGGCGGTGTCCGACGAGTGGGACGTGCTCACCGCGTCCGGCAGCGACGAGATCGAAGGGTCGGATGCGGCGATCGCTCGCGTCGCCGTCGACGCCCACTCGCTCCCCGGCGAGGGTGGCAGCGCGTGGGACGTCGTGCTCCGCATCGACTACACCGCGCTCGCCGACTGGTACCAGTCGCAGGCCTGGTGGAATTACCAGCTCATTGCCGGTGGGTTGACGTTCGACCCGCGGTGTTTCAGCGTCACGGGTGGGAAGAGGGATGTTTGCTGTGGTGAGGTGAGCGAGGTGCTCGTCGCTTTCGATTCGAGTGTCGACCCCACCGACGGCGCGGCACTGTTGATCAACGCGGGCGGCAGCGGCACTCTCGGGCGCTTCGAACTCACATCGAGCCTGACCTCTCTCCCACGGGCGGCGAGCGGGACTATGACGGACGCGTTCTGGGAGGATGGCGCGGTGGACTGGAACTCGGGCGGAGGTCGTGTGGCGCGTCGCCCGAGATCCGCAGCTGCTGCGCATCCAGTTGTCGTTCGTCGCCTTCGCCTTCGCCGAGCACGCAACGTGGTTGGCGATCCTCGTCTACGCCTACGAGCGGGGCGGGGTCGGGAGGCCGGCGTGGTCTCGGCGGTGCTGCTCGCTCCCGCCGTCGTGCTGGCCCCGTTCGCGGCGTACGCCGGCGATCGGTTCCGTCCCGAGCGTGTCCTCGCCCTCGGATACACGGCGCAGGCGCTGTCGATGCTCGCGACCGCGGTGGCGATGTGGACCGACCAGCCGTTGATGGCGTACGCCACGGGAGCGGTCGTCGCCACCTGCGTCACGTTCAGCAGGCCGGTGATGGGAGCGATCCTGCCGATCGTCGCGCACACGCCGAACGACCTCGTCGCGGCGAACGTCGTGACCGGTCTGACGGAGTACGTCGGCATGTTCGTCGGACCGCTCGTCGCGGCCGTGGTGCTCGCCGACGGCACGCCGGCGGTCGTCTTCGCGATCTGCGCCGCCGTCGTCGGAGCGGGCGCGCTGCTGTCGTCGCGTCTGAGATTGACGCACGCCGACCTCCCCCGCACGCTCGAGATCGATGCCGGCGGCGTGCTGACGGAGATGCTCGGAGGGCTCCGTGCCCTCGCGGAGCACGGCACGATCCGCGTCCTCGTCGTGATGGTCGGGGTCGGCGCGCTGACCAGTGGCGTCACCGACGTCCTGATGGTCACGTTCTCCGAGTCACGCCTCGACGCCGGTGGAGGTGCCGCCGGAGTGCTCGGTGCCGGCCTCGGCGTCGGGGCAGTGTTCGGCGCGGTCGCGTCGGCGGGGCTGATCGGTCGATCTCGTCTGCTGCCCTACCTGGTGGCCAGCGCTCTGCTGTCCGCGGTCCCGTACTTCGCTCTCACCGGGATCGATGGGCTGCTTCCCGCTGTCGTGATGTTCATGGCGTTCGGGATCGGGAGAGAGCCTGCTGCACGTCACGACCGGCGTCGGGATCCAACGCGGCGCCCCCGACCACGTGGTGGCGCGCATCTTCGGTGTGTCGGAGAGCTTGCAGATGGCGCTGATGGCGGTCGGTTCGCTGCTGCGTGTCGGTGCTCGTGAGTGCGCTCGGACTCGACGCCGCGCTGGCGATCATCGGGACGCTCACGGCGATCGGCCTGCTCGTCGGGGGAGCACGGTTCCGACGACTCGGTGGCGACGTGCCGCCGCCACCCGAGCACGTCGTCGAACGCGTGCTTGCCGATCCGGTCTTCGTGCACCTGGGTGGTCCGGCCGCCGCCCGGCTCGCCGACCGGATCGAGATCGTCTCCGTCCAACCGGGCGACGTGGTGATCGCCGAAGGCGAGCCGGGCGACCGCTACTACCTGGTCGTCGCCGGCCGGTTGGTCGCCACCATCGGCGGCGAGGACGTCGGCGAGATCTCGGCGGGCGGATCGTTCGGCGAGATCGCGCTCCTCCGCGACGTGCCTCGATCGGCGACCGTCACCTGCGTCACCCCGGCGGAGCTGTACGCGATCTCTCGGGACGACTTCCTGACGACCGTGACCGGTCACCCGCGCAGCCTGGCCACGGCGACGAAGATCGCCGATGACCTCGCACCCCGCTGATCCCAAAGGGGCCAGGTTCGAACCACGCGTCAGCTCGTCAGTTCCAGACCGATTCGGCGACCTCGACCACGTGGCGGAGCTTGGCCCACTGGTCGTCCTCGGTGATCTCGTTGCCGTGGATCGTGCTGGAGAACCCGCATTGCGGGCTGAGGCACATCCGATCGAGATCGACGTACTCGGCCGCCTCGTGGATCCGCGCCCGCAGGAGATCCTTGTCCTCCAGCTGCCGCCGTCTTCGACGTGACGAGACCGAGCACCAACGTCTTGTCGTCGGGGAAGAAGCGCAACGGCGCGAAGTCGCCCGAGCGCTCGTCGTCGTACTCGAGGAAGTACGCGTCGACGTCGATCTCGTTGAACAAGACCTCGGCGACGGCTTCGTAGCTCCCGCTCGCGAAGTGGGTGCTGCGGAAGTTGCCGCGACAGAGATGGATGCCGACCATGAGGTCGTCGGGCCGCTGGTCGAGCGCATGGTTGATCAATGCGGCGTACGTCCGCGGCAGTTCGTCGGGGTCGTCGCCGCGGTCGACCGCACCCTGTCGCATCACCGGATCACACAGGTAGGCGAGGTTGGTGTCGTCGAGCTGGAGATACCGGCAGCCTGCCGCGTACAGGGCACCGATCTCGTCGCGGTAGCACTGCGCGAGGTCGTCGAAGAACTCGTCGAGGTCGGGGTACGACTCGATGTCGATGCCTCCCCGGCCACCGCGGAAGTGGACCATGGTGGGCGACGGGATCGCGACCTTCGGTGTCCGGTCGGTGTGCTCGGCCACGAACCGGAAGTCCTCGACCTGAATCGTGCGCGCGTGACGGAGTTTGCCGGTGACGGAGATCTTCGGCGGTGTCATGTGCACCGTCTCCTTGGAGTTCGAGCTCGACGCGATCGCCCCCGAGACGGTCACTCCGTCGAGCTGTTGGAGGAAATCCAGATGGAACCACTCACGGCGGAACTCGCCGTCGGTGATGCTCTGGATCCCGGTCGCCTCGAGCTTCGGGATCATCTCGGCGATCGCCGTGTCCTCGATGCCCCGCAGTTCGGCGTCGTCGATTTCGCCGCGCCCCGTCGTCCGCGGGCGACGTGGATCGCGGGCGGGCGGAGCAGGCTCCCGACGTGATCGGCTCGGAACGGTGGTGCGACCTTTGACATGGCGTCCTTTCGGGACCGGAACGGGCGAGGCGGATCGGAGATCGGTCAGTCGGCCGGTTCGAGGATGAAATCGTAATCGACGACCCCCTGCGACATGTCGACGACGAGCGACTCGCGGACGCCGAAGACGGTGTCGCTGTCGAGATAGGCGGATTCACGGTCGAACAGATGCGTGATGACCGTCTTGTGGCCGGGGGCACTCACGACGACGTGGGTGTGCGCCGGCCGCCAGTTGTGACGGCCGGTGGCACGCAGCATCGCCCCGACGGGTCCGTCCTCGGGTACCGGGTAGGCGACGGGTCGCACGGTGCGGAACTCGTAGCGGCCGTCGGGCCCCGGTGAGGAAGCGGCCGCGCAGGTTGATGTCGCTCTGGTCGGCGTCCTGCACGTTGTACAGACCGTTCGACGCGCCCTGCCACACGTCGAGTTCCGCCCCGTCGAGCACGCTCCCGTCGAGGTTGCGAACCGTCCCGCGGAACGTCAGCTCCGGCCCTGGGTCGTCGTCGACCAGGATCGACTCGCCCATCGCCAGCATCGGTGCCCCCGGCACGTGGAACGGTCCGAAGACCGTCGGATCCGTCGTCCCCTCGGCGCCCTTCTGGTTGATCATCTCGACCAACATCGACAGACCGAGCGTGTCGGACAGCAGGATGAACTCCTGGCGCTGGTCGTCGGACTTGTGGCCGACGGCGGTGAGGAATTCGATCCCGGCGAGCCACTCTTCGCGTGTGAGCCCGACCTCCTCGGCGAACGCGAACAGGTGCTTGATCGCGGCACGTGTGATCTCACCGACGCGGTCGTCGGCGGGACGGCCGTACGCATCGAGCACCTCGGCCAGATGGTCGGCCGTTGAGAAATGGGTCATCGGAACTCCCCCCGTGTGTGAGCGACGACGTGACCAGATACCTGGAGTAGTTGTACGGAGATCGTACATCTGTACGTATGTCGGACAGAATTCTGGCAACCGTGCCGATGCGCTGTCAAGGTCGCCTGGGCCTTCAAGACCCTGACAATCCCTGCACCCCCTGACAATCGCCCACAATCCCCGTTTGCGTCGGGATTTCCGGGGACCGGGCATCGGAAATCCCGACGCAAACGAGGAATGGAGGGGCGGCGCGGCCTGCATGAAAGACTGGCTGGCGTGCGCGAGCCCGATCTGAGTGCCGATGTCGTCGCAGCAATCGCCGATGTGCGCGGCGACCTCCGCGTCGTGCACGAGCTCGTTCCGTCGACCACGGCGCTCGTGGTCATCGACATGCAGAACTTCTTCGTCGAGCCGGGCGCGGCGCTCGAGGTGGCGGCGGCGCGCGACATCGTGCCCAACGTCAATCTGCTCGCCCGTGCCATGCGCGATGCGGGCGGGACCGTGGCGTGGATCAGGATGACGTTCGAGCCCGACGAGCTCGCCACGTCATGGACGGCGTTCCTCCCCGTCAACGGCGGGAGGGACGGCGCGGCGACGTTCCGCGCGATCGAGCATGACGCCGCGGGCCATCGGTTGTGGGCGCAGCTCGAGGTCGACGATCGCGACCTCGTCGTCGACAAGCACCGCTTCAGCGCGCTCATCCAGGGTTCGTCGAACCTGCAGGCGCTGCTCGACGAACGGGGCATCGACACGTTGGTCATCGTCGGCACGCTCACCAACGTGTGCTGCGAATCGACGGCTCGTGACGCGATGATGCTCAACTACCGCGTGATCATGGTCGACGACGCGAACGCGACCATCTCCGAGGCGGCCCATCGAGCCTCGCTCGACAACGTGGCCATGTTCTTCGGCGATGTGCAGACGACCGAGCAGGTCGTCGGCATGCTCCGGACCTGATCCTCGCCCCGCTCCCCAAATACTCGTTTGCGTCGGGATTTCCGAGGACCGGTCCTCGGAAATCCCGACGCAAACGGGGATCGGAGTCGGGATCGGGTCAGAGCATGTCGAGGACGGCGGCGGAGAGTTGGGCGAGGGTGCGCACTTCGTAGACGGCCGTGCAGTACCGCGCGTACACGGCCTGGACCGAGTCGGTGGTGTCCCACTCGGCGCGTGGCTCGGGATTGAGCCAGTACACGCGACGGGCCCGCGCCGCGATCTGCGCCACCACCTCGGGGTGCGACGGACGGTGATTGCCGCGGGCGTCACCGACCACGACCACCGTGCTGCGCGGGCTGAGTCCGTGGCGCCCGTAGCGCTCCCAGAACGACTCGAACACGCGCCCGTAGTCGCTGTGGCCGTCGTCGCCGATCACGCGGCCGGACTGGAGCAGCTGCCACGGCTCGATCGCCCGGTTGGTCGATCCCATCAGCGCGCTGATCTCGTCGATCGCGTCGACGAAGGCGAACGTGCGCGTCGCTCGCAGCTCGTCGGCCAACGCCGAGATCAGCGTGAGTGTGAACCCGGCGAAGTCGGCCACCGATCCCGACACGTCGCAGAGCACGAACAGTTCGGGACGATGTGCACGAGGGCGGCGATCGACGACGTCGAGAGGGACGCCGCCAGTGGCGAGGGACCGGTGGATCGTGCGACGGATGTCGACCCGCCCGGAACCGCGCGACTCGCGGCGGTGGCGCAACTGCGCGGCGAGCCGGCGGGCCAGCGGGCGGATCGCGGCGCGCACGTCGTCGAGCTCGCTCGCCGAGGCGCGGGCCAGCTCGACGTCGAACGCATCACCGGTCCGTCCCGGTTCGTTCGTCCGTCCCGGCTCGATCGACCGTTGCGCCGCGTCGCCGGCCAGGTCGTCCAGCCGAGCGCGGATCTCGTCAGCGATCATCGCCCGCAGCGATGCGACCCGGGCGTCGAGTGCTGCCCGGTCGACCGGCTCACCCTCGCGGCGGGCGCGAGCGATGGCGGCCGACAGGATCGCCGCGAGGTCGATCGCCCGGAGCACGCGGTAGAGGTGGTACCGCTCGGTGCGGGCGCCGTCGTCGAGTCCGGCGAACCGGTCAACGATCCGCTCCGCCAACAGCTGCCGGTCGATCTCCGGGTCGAGCACCGCGCGCTCCAGCGCGTCGCGGTCGAGCCTTTCCCGGTCCAGCATCTCCCACCCCGGCGCGTGACCATCCGTCGGCGGACCGCCCCCCGGCCGGTCCGCCTGGGGTGGCGCGAGGCGCACGGGGAAGTGCCGGTCGAACAGCTCGGCGAACGTGTCCTGGTGGTGGGCGTGCTTGACGAGCGTGGCGCCGAGCATCGAGCGCAGTTCGAGGCGTCGCGAGAGGTCGACGAACTCGAGGGCTCGGGCCGCGTCGAGCACCTCGGTGAGCGAGACGTCAACACCGCGCCGGCGGAGATCGGCGACGAGGCGTTCGACCTGCGTCCAGATCGTGTCCTGACGGCGGGTCACCGCTGAATGTTCGCGCACCACTCTTGACAGCCTGACGACGTGCGGACCTAGTATCGAGTTCACAGGATGAACGCTTGTTCGAATACCGCACAAGCCATCCGAGTGCAGCCGGAGGGGCCCGGCACGCAGCCGGGCGAGTGATTCGTCCACGTCGCACGACGCCAAACATCGAAATTTTGAGGGAGACATGCCATGACCGATCCGCAGCACGCGGTCTACCGCCACCACCACATGACGCTCTGTGTGGGAGATGCGCAGGAGGACTACGACTTCCACACCAAGGTGCTCGACCTGAAGTCGGTCAAGAAGACCGCGCTCTACGACGGGACCGTGCCGATCTACCACCTGTATTACGGCAACGACATGGGCGACGAATCGACGCTGATCACGTGCTTCCCGATGCGTCAGTCGGGTCGCATGGGCCGGCGAGGATCCGGCCAGATCAGCAGGATCAGCCTGTCCGTACCGACCGAGGCGCTCAGCTTCTGGGACTCGCGGCTCGGCGACCACGGCATCGAGACCACCGCGTCGGAGCGATTCGGCGAGAAGGTCCTGCAGTTCTCGCATCCGTGCGGTCTCGGCTACGAACTGGTCGGCGTGGCGGGTGACGAGCGCATCCCACACACGGGCGGCGAGGTCGACCGCGAGAACAGCATCCGCGGCACCCACGGCGTCACCGTGTCGGTCCACGACTTCGAGGGGTCGATGGACTTCATGGAGAACGGCTGGAACGGCAAGCGGACCGCCGAAGAGGACAACTACCTGCGCTACGAGATCGGCGACGGCGGCACGGGCACGATCATCGACTTCGTCCGCGAGCCCGACCTCGACATCGGCAGCTGGACCTTCGGTGAGGGCACCGTGCACCATTCCGCGTTCCAGGTCGAGTCACTCGAGATCCAGGACGCGGTGAAGGCACACCTCGAAGGCCTCGGCTACACCGACGTGTCTGACCGCAAGGACCGCGGCTACTTCGATTCGGTGTACGTCCGCACCCCGGGCGGGGCGCTGTTCGAAGCCACCGTGTCGAAGTCGGAGGGCTTCCTGATCGACGAGCCGTACGCCACGCTCGGGCACGAGTTCCAGGTGCCGCCGGTGTTCGCCGACCAGAAGGACTGGATCATGGAGTACCTCGACGAACTCGACTATGCCCGCTGAATTGGGCCCGCTGACATTGGGCCCGCTGACGTGAGCCCGTTGAACTGGGCCCGTTGACGTCTGCCAGCACCGACGGCTATTGTGCACGTTGCGCGCACTTGTTCGCAAAGTGCACACATTGGGGGGAGCGATCTCGGGGGACGGGATCACGAACGGCCTTGGGGAGGCAGAGCGATCGCACGTCAGAGGGGTTCGTGAACCGATGACCGCGCCCGAATCGGCATCTCCCGCCCTTCCAGTTCTCCCCCTGCACACCACCAGTCATTCACCGTGAACATCGAACACAGAGGGGTTGCCATGCACATCAGAACCGGACCATCGACCAATCGCCTGAGGAAGCCGGTGCTCGCGTTGGCAGCCCTGGCGCTCATCACGGTGGCGAGTTGCGGCAGCGACGACGACTCGGACTCGACCGCCGACACGACTGCGGGCACCGCGGCTGCCACGGAAGACACGGCCGCCGCGACCGAGGAGACGACCGCCGACACCGCCGCCGCGACGGACGACACCACGGCCGATACCGCCGCCACCGGCGACACCACCGCGGACACCGCGACGGGCGACACGACCGGGGCGGCCGGCGCCGGGCTGATCCAGGCTGACGGGGAGTGCGGGCTCAACACGGGGGAGGAGGCCACGGGTGAGCCGATCAAGCTCGGCGGCATCGCCACCAACATCCCGGGCGTCGACTTCACGTGGATTCCGCAGATGGCGGGCCTCTACTTCGATTGCGTCAACGCCAACGGCGGCATCAACGGTCGCCCGATCGAGTACTCCTACGAGGACTCGTCACCGGATCCGGCCCTGCTCGCCTCACTGGCGACGAAACTCGTCGAGGACGACCAGGTGCTCGGCATCGTCGGCAACACCGACCTGCTCGAATGCGACATCAACGGCCAGTACTACGAGGACAACGGGTACCACCCGATCATCGCGGGAGTCGCGCCGGGATGTTTCACCAGCCCCCAGTGGTCCGCGGTCAACATGGGCCCGTACTACTCGAACCTCGGTGGGGCGCAGGCCGCAGTGCGGGCGGGAGCAGAGAACACGCTCTGTGTCGTGTCGCCCAACCAGCCCGGCATGGACTTCAACAACACGAGCGTCACCGACTTCGCCGACGACCAAGGACTCGAGGGCAAGCCGTTCCTCGAGGACGTCCCGATCGCCGACCCGGCCGGGCTCGCCCAACGTCTCGTCCAGGAATGCGGGGAGGGCAGCGGCGTCGTGCTCAACTTCACCGGCCCGACGGTCGTCCCACTGCTGCAGGCCATCGACGAGCAGGGCCTGACCGACGCGGTCATCTGGGCGAGCTCCACGCCGCCGAACGATCCGAGCGTCGCCGAGGCGCTGAGCGAGGCCTGGAACGGCAAGTTCCTCATCAACGCCGAGTTCAACGTGCTCGACTCGGGCCTGCCCGACAACGACCTGATGTTGCAGCTGCACGAGGAAGCCGGCGCCGACTTCCCGATCTCGTCGTTCGCCCAGATGGGCTACCTCGTCGGTCGCTTCACCACCGAGGCGCTCCTGAGCATCGACGGCGACATCACCAAGGAGAGCGTCAACGACGCGATCTTCAACCTCAAGGGGATGGCGAGCGACATGCTCTGCAAGCCGTGGTACTACCAGAACGGTTCCTCGGCGAACGTCTCCAACAACACCGACCGTACGGTCACGCCGCAGGACGGGAACATGGTGCAGCAGGAGGACTGTTTCGAGATCGCCGAACTGCCGACCAACCCGTTGGCCGAGATCCGGTCGAACGAGAGCTGAATCCGATCCCGGTGCAGTGGGCCCTTCGGTTCGCCGGAGGGCCCACTGCGCGCCCGACCGACATACGTTGTACGCAGCCGCGAACAACGGGGAGGTGTAGTGCCTGACTTCAAGCCGTTCATCGTCATCGGACTCGCTCTCGGTGGCGTCTACGCCATGTCTGGAGTCGGGCTCGTCGTGCTGTTCCGCACGACCGGTGTGTTGAACCTGGCCTACGGGGCCGTCGGAGCGCTCGGGTCGCTCGTCGCGTTCACGCTGATCGATCACGAACAGAACGAATGGATGGCCTACGGCGTGGCGATCATCCTCGCCGGGGTGCTCACGCTGATCTACGGCCTGCTGCTCGGGCCGCCGCTCGCCAACCGCGACCCGCTGGTGAAGGCCAGCGCGTCCCTCGGCTTCGCCCTCATCCTGCTCGGCTTCATGCAGTGGCGATGGACCGCGGACGTGCGCAGCCTCGACCTGCCGACGAGCGACTGGCAGTACACGAACGGCTGGCTCCGCATCACGTGGACGCAGGCGATCGGCATGATCTTCCCGGTCGCCGTCACGATCGCCACGACGGTCTACCTGAAGAAGAACAAGACGGGCGCAGCCATGCGGGCGCTGGCCGACGATCGTGACAACACCGCCGCTCCTCGGTGTACCGGTGCGCCGCGTCGAGGCGTCGGCCTGGTTCGTCTCCGGGCTGTTGTTCGGCTTCTCGGGGCTGATGCTGGCGAGCCTCGTCTCGATGGAGATCGCCGCACTCACGTTCAGCATCCCGATCGCCGCACTGGCCGCAGCGCTGATCGGACGCTTGGAATCGTTGTGGATCACGCTCGCCGCGGCGTTCGTGATCGGCATCATCCAAGCCGAGTTGAACGCCTTCAGCAGCCTGGCCGAGTACCGCAACATGACGCCGTTCGTCTGCGCCATCCTCGTGTTGCTCTGGTTCGGCTGGCGGCGACAGGTCGAAGGGCGGGTCGCCTGATGAGCAGCGGATCGGTGACCGACGTGCGAGACGTACAGCCGGCCCGCGCCGCCGACTCGATCGACACGCGGCTGCCGTCGATGATCTCGGCCACCACCCGGACCCGGGTCGTCGTGCTGACCGTCGTGTTCCTCGTGCTGTGTTTCGGTGTGCCGCTACCTGCTCACCTCGTTCTGGCTGCAGGTGACCCTCCAGGCGGTGATCTACTCGGCGGTCACCCTCGGCCTCGGCCTGCTGGTCGGGCGCGTCGGCATGTTCTCGCTGTGCCAGATGGTGTTCGTGGTGAGCGGCGCCTGGATGTCGTTGCGTATCGCGCAGGAATGGTCGATGCCGTTCCCGCTCCTGCTCCTCGTCACCGGTGTGCTCACCGGCGTGCTCGGGTCGATCATCGGCATCCCCGCGCTCCGCCTCAGCGGCCTCTATCTCGCGCTGATCACCTTGATGGCGGCCGGCGCCATCACGCTGCTGCTCAAGGTGTACAAGTTCCCGAACGGCGGCGGCGGCTTCTGGGGATTCGACACGACGAAGCCGTCGGGGTCGGCCGCCCTTCCTCGCCCGTCGATCGCCCTCGGCGACATCGCCTACTTCCGCTACTCGCTCGTCGTCGTGTCGTTGATGTTCCTGCTCGCCACCTGGCACATCAAGGGTAAGCCCGGCAGGGCGTGGGCCTCGATCCGCCAGAGCCAGGTGACCGCGGTCGTCGGCCGGAGTGCACACGACGCTCTACAAGCTGTGGGCGTTCGCGCTGTCGGCGTTCATCACCGGTGTCGCCGGAGCGCTGCTCGCGGCCAGCCCGGGCGGCGTCAGTGTCAACCAGTTTCCCGTCGAGGGTTCGATCATCCTGCTCGCCGTCGTGCTGATGGGCGGGGTCTACTCCGTCTGGGGCGCCGTCATCGCGGCGTTCCTGCTGCGAATCCTGCCCCGCCTGCTCGAGCAGAAGATCGGGCTCTCGTCGGAGGTGCTGACGATGCTGTTCGGGCTCGGGGTGATCCAGGTGCTCCTCACCACGCCCGGTGGCATCGTGTCCGACCTGGCGCGGCTCGGCGACGCCGTCAAACGAAGATTCAGCCGGGCGGACGCGCCGGCGGAGGCGGCGCCGTGATCGAGATCTCCGGCCTGACGGTCCGCTTCGGTGGCGTCACCCCGATCGACGACATGACGCTCACCTTGGGCGCGGGCACGAACGGGCTGATCGGCCCGAACGGTGCCGGCAAGACCACGTTCTTCAACGTCCTCAGCGGCTTCGTGCGGCCACACGCGGGGAGCGTGACCGCATTCGGGGTCGACGTGCTGGCGATGCCGCGCGTTCAGGCGGGCCCGCTGGGGCGTCCGGCGCACGTTCCAGACCGAACAGGCCGTGGCCAACCTGTCGGTGTACGAGAACGTGCTGTTGATCGAGGAGCAGTCGAGCCGGCGCTCGACGACCCGCCGCGAGGATGTCATCGACGCGGTGGAGTTCGTCGGGCTCGGCCCGAAGATCCGTCATGAGGTCGGCACGCTCGGCGCCGCCGAGCGCCGACTGGTCGAGGTGGCGCGCGCTGTCGTCGGCAAACCGCGGCTCGTGCTGCTCGACGAGCCTGGCGCTGGGCTGCCCGACGAGGAGACCGCTGTGCTCGGCAACATCATCCGGCAGATCCCGGAGCGCACCGGGGCGATGGTGGTGCTCGTCGACCACGACATGGAGCTCGTGTCGGCCACGTGCGGACAGGTGGCCGTGCTCGACTTCGGTCGGGTCATCGCCAACGGTCCCGACCCGCGAGGTGCTGGCCGATCCCCTCGTGATCCGGGCCTATCTCGGCGACGACGAGAGCGTGCAGGCGTGAACCGCGCAAGCACGAACAGGCCAGGCCCGAACAGGGCAGCACGAATGACGCAACTCACAACGACCTGACGATCACCGCGCTCGACGTCGCACGCGGCGACCGACCCGTGCTGCACGGCGTGTCGATCACCATCCCCGCCGGTGAGGTCACCACGCTGCTCGGGCCGAACGGCGCGGGCAAGAGCACCCTGGTGCTGACGGTGGGCGGACTGTTGCACCCGACGTCGGGAACCGTCGCGCTCGGCGACGTCGACCTGACGAAGCTGCGTCCCGAGAAGGTGCGCGCGGCGGGTGTGGCGGTCGTTCCCGAAGGTCGCCGCCTCCTGCCGAGCCTCACCGTCGCCGACAACCTGCGCGTCGCCACGTACTCGCTGAAGCGTGACGAGGCGGCGGACGCCATCGACCACGCACTCGACCTGTTCCCCGAGCTGAAGAACCGGTTCGAGACCACCGCGCGGTCGTTGTCGGGCGGCGAGCAACAGATGGTCGTGCTGGCCCAGGCGCTCGCGTCGAGGCCGAAGGCGCTGCTCGTCGACGAGCTCTCGCTCGGGTTGGCACCCGTGGTCGTGAAGCGGTTGATGCCGGTGATCGAGCAGGTGGCCGCGAGCGGCATCGGCGTGTTGCTCATCGAGCAGTTCGCCCACGTCGCGTTGGCGTTGGCGAACAATGCGTACGTGCTCGAAGGCGGGCGGATCCAGTACTCGGGTTCGGCGCGGGCGCTGAAGGACGACCCCGAGTTGCTGCAGAAGACCTACCTGCTCGGTGCCACCGCGAGCGGCGCCCTGGACGCCTGACCGGCCGCCCAGGACCGTTTTCGCTGCGGGCCGGCCGCTCAGGGGTGCACGAGGATCTTGACGTGCGCGTCGCGGTTGTCGATCAGCTGCTCGATGCCACCGCGTGACGATCTCTTCGAAGGTGATCCGGCCCGTGATGAGCGGCGTGACGTCGATCCGGCCGCGAGGCGAGGGCCTCGATGACCTCGCCGTGGTCGTTGCAGTACGCGCACGAGGCGGTCAGGTTCGACTCCTTGAACAGCATCGAGAACATGTCGAACTCGACCGGGTGCTCCCACAGGGCGATGTTCACCACGCGTCCCTTCGGTCGCACCGACGACAACGCGAGCGCGATGGTCGCGGCGTTCCCGCCCGCGTCGAACGCGACGTCGACGCCCTGACCGAACCGTTCCGCGAGCGCCCCGGCCACGTCGTCGTGCGCGGGATCGAGCACGAGATCGGCGCCGAGTTCGGCCGCCTTCGCCTTGCGCGCCGACGACAGTTCGACCACCACGACGTCACCCGCACCCATCAGCTTCACCGCCAGCAGCGTCACGAGGCCGATGGGGCCGGCACCGATGATCATCACCGAGTCGCCGTCGCGGAGGTCGGCCATCTTCGCCGCGTGCCACCCGACGGCGAGCGGTTCGATGAGCGCAGCCGCGTCGGTCGGCACGTTGTCGGGTAGCACGTGCACCATGTATGCCGGGCACGACGGAGAACTCGGAGAGCCCGCCGCCGTACCCGCTCAGGCCGTGGAAGCCCAGCTGCGGGCACAGGTTGTAGTGCCCGGCCAGGCAGTTGGGGCAGTCGTTGTCCCTGATGATCGGTTCGACGGCGACCCGGTCGCCGACGTGCACTCCATCGCTGACTCCATCACTTGTCCCGGCGCCGACTTCGACGACCGTGCCGGCGTACTCGTGGCCGAGCACGATGGGCACCGACTCGCCGGTGATCGGGTGCGGAGCGTCCGGCGAGGGGATCGTCTCGGGACCGACGAGGTACTCGTGGACGTCGCTCCCGCAGATACCGCACCATTCCGGGGCGATCTTCACGAAACCCGGTCGGCATTCGGGCTCGGGGATGTCGTCGACGCGAACGTCCCGGTTGCCGTGGTAGCGGACGGCTCTCATCGGGTCGCTCCCTTCTGTTCGTGGATGATCAGCGCTGACGGAGGGCGTCGTTCAGTGCTCGTGCGGTGTCGAGCAGCGCGGGTAGGAAGTGTTCGTGGACCTCGGCCATCGTCGTCCGTCCGGCGTGGGTGGACACGTTGATCGACGCGATCGTCCGGCCGCTGGAGTCACGCAACGGTGCGGCCACGGAGCGCAGGCCCATCTCCAACTCCTGGTCGACGAGTGCCCAGCCCCGCTCGCGCACCTTGGCGAGTTCGGCCTCCAGTGCCTCGATGTCGGTGATCGTGTGCTCGGTGAGCGGCGCGAGGTGCTCGCCGACGCGGGCCCGGATGTCGGCGGGCGGCAGTTCAGCCAGGAGCACCCGCCCCATCGAGGTGCAGTATGCGGGCAGCCGCGTGCCGAGGCCGAGGGCGATGGTCATGATCCGCGTCGTCGGGACCCGCGCGACGTAGACGACCTCGCCGCCGTCGAGCACCGAGATCGATGCGGATTCGTGCACCTTCTCGCTCAGTGACTCGAGGAACGGTTGGCCGATCTGCTGCACGTTGAGCGACGAGAGGTAGGCGTAGCCGATGTTCAGGACGGCGGGTGTCAACGAGAAGTTGCGCCCGTCGGTGGTGGCGTAACCCAGCGTCGACAGCGTGAGCAGCAGCCGGCGAGCGGTCGCCCTGGTGAGCCCCGTACGCTTGGCGACCTCCGACAGCGTCTGTTCGGGATGCTCGGCGTCGAAGCAGCGCAGCACGAGGAGTCCGCGTTCGAGCGACTGCACATGGTCCGCTCGCGCCATCAGCTGCTCCTGACCTGAGCGTTCACTCCCCGCACTATTGTTCGGTCAGCGTACGGAGTCAAGCTTGCGACCGGTTCCTGCCGGGCTTGACGCATCGGTCGAACACCGGCAACACTGTTCACCAGAAGAACGCCGGTTCGTATTGCGCACAGATCGCGAGCGAGCCGAACACCAAGGGGGGCCTGGGCATGGCGTCATCGACAACGCAGTATTCGACCGTCTTCGGGTCGCTCGACCACTTCGACAAGGGCGGGGTCGAAGCGATCGCCGACGATCCCCGCAACTACGTGTTCTCCAACATGTTCGAGGTGGCGGCGAACGCCGCGCCGTGGGAGAAGGTGGCCGTCGCCAAGAACATGGAGTACGTGCTCGAGGTCATCCGGGCCGAGGGGACCTCACCGTGGCGGGCGACACCGCACGACGAGTTCGCGCTCGTCGTCGACGGCCGCGTCGTCGTCGAACTGATCGACCCCGACGAACCGCTCGTCGATTCGGACGCCGCCGGTTCGATCGGCATCGACGGTGAGCCCGCCGGCAAGCGGATGGGGCACGTCGTGGCGGGCCACGGCCACATGACCCTGTTGCCGGCCGGGCGGTGCTACCGCTTCGTGGCCGACGAGCCGAGCGTGATCCTGCTGCAGACGATCGAGGGACCCGACACCGTTTACCGGTGGGCCGAGATCTGCCAGACGACCTGAGACACCAAGACCGTCACACGAGTCGAACCGTCACACGAAACCGACACCACCGGACGGAGCAGACATGAGCGCAACCGAAACCGCCGCCCCCAGCACGGCGAACGAGCACGGCTATCGATCGTTCCGCATCGGCGGCTTCTCGTTCGACCGCGACGAGCACTTCGTCCACATCGACTGGCCCACCGGCAGCCATGTCATGTCGGCCGAGACATTCCTCAAGGCCGTGATGCGTGACGTCTCCTGGAACTTCTTCTACGGCATCGTGAACTTCGACGCCGTGATCGGGACGATGAACCACTACGGCAACGTCGACCTGTTCGCCGGCCGCTACAACAGCGCCTACCGCAAGGCGGAACTCGACCACCAGGAGAACTTCGCCTCCGACGATCTGATGGGTGTGTTCCAGGAGATCCTCGCCGATTGGACGAACGCCGGTTACGACCCGTTCGCGGCACCGCAGGAGACCGGTTCGCCGTTCGGCCCCAAGAGCGGCGACAACCTCGGGGCGATCACCCGCACCCGCGTCACCGCCGGCCGCATGGTCGGCGTGCCCGGCGACGAGAAGGTCCGGTCGGACGACAACGGGTTCCCCGTCAACCGGATGTTCGCCGATGTCGACCAGAGCGAACCCGAGGTGCATGCCGAGCCCGGCTACGAGAGCGAGGTCGCGGCGTTCAACCTGTTCGGGTACCTGTCGCGCAGCGACGTCACCTGGAACCCGTCGGTCGTGTCGGTGTGCAAGGACAGCCTGTACTGCCCGACGACCGAGGAGTTCATCCTGCCGATCATCCACGGCAACGACCGCGTCGAATGGTTCGTGCAGTTGTCCGACCAGATCATCTGGAAGGTCGAGGACCGCGAAACCGGGTCGGTGCGGGCCACCGTGGTGATGAAGGCCGGCGACGTGGCGGCGATGCCTGCGGACATCCGCCATCAGGGCTACTCACCGAAACGGTCGATGTTGCTCGTGTGGGAGAACGCCTCGCCGGCGCTGCCCGACCTGATCGCGTCGGGGCAGGCGCCGACCGTTCCCGTCTCGTTCTGAGGCCCGCACGGTGACCGCTGCATTCCAGTCGCTCGCCGACGCGATCGCCAACCACGTCCATGACGGGGACGAGGTGGCCCTCGAAGGCTTCACCCACCTCATCCCGTTCGCCGCCGCGCACGAGATCATCCGCCAGGAACGCCGCGATCTGACCCTGATCAGGATGACCCCCGACATCGTGTACGACCAGATGATCGGTGCCGGCTGCGCCCGCAAGCTGATCTTCTCGTGGGGCGGGAACCCGGGTGTCGGGTCGTTGCACCGGATGCGCGACGCCGTCCAGAACGTGTGGCCGGCACCGCTCGAGATCGAGGAGCACAGCCATGCCGGCATGGCCACGCGCTGGCAGGCGGGCGCGTCCGGGCTCCCGTTCGGCATCCTGCGGGGCTACGCGGGAACGAGCCTGCTCGATCACACCGACACGATCGACACGGTGACGTGCCCGTTCACCGGCGAGGAGTTGTCCGCCGTCCCCGCGCTCAATCCCGACGTCGGCATCATCCACGCCCAGCAGGCCGATCGGCAGGGCAACGTCATGATGTGGGGGATCACCGGCGTGCAGCGGGAGTGCGTGCTGGCGAGCCGGCGATCGATCGTGACGGTCGAGGAGGTCGTCGAATCGTTCCAACCCCAGTTCAACGCGGCCGTGCTGCCGGCCTGGACGATCGACAGCGTGGTCGTGCTCCCTGGCGGATCGCACCCCTCGTACGCGCACGGCTATTCGAGTCGCGACAACGACTTCTATGCCGCGTGGGATCCGGTCGCCCGCGATCGGGAGACGTTCCAGGTCTGGATGAAGGAACACGTCCTGGCATGACGGTGTTGGCATGACGGAGCTGGCATGACCGGGTTGGCGCCGGCGTACACGAGTGACGAGATCATGACCGTGCACGCGGCACGCACCCTCGGCCCGCGCACCGTGTGCTTCGTCGGTATCGGTCTGCCGAGCACCGCGGCGAACCTGGCGCGCCGGCTCCACGCGCCCGACTGCGTGCTCGTGTACGAATCCGGTTGCATCGGCGCCAAGCCGTCGGTGCTCCCGTTGTCGATCGGCGACGGCGTGCTGGCCGAGCACGCCGATGCGGTCGTCAGCGTCCCCGAGATGTTCGGCTACTGGTTGCAGGGGGGACGCATCGACGTCGGCTTCCTCAGCGCGGCACAGATCGATCGGCACGCCAATCTCAACACCACCGTGATCGGCGACTACCGGGCACCGACCGTGCGGCTGCCGGGGGCGGGCGGCGCACCGGAGATCGCGGCGAGCTGCGGCGAGGTCGTCATCACCATCCGCCAGAACCTCCGGACCTTCGTCGATCGGCTCGATTTCGTCACGTCGGTCGGCCACGGCGACGGCGGCGACCACCGGCAGCGTCTCGGACTGCGGGGCAAGGGCCCGACCGCCGTCATCACCGATCTCGGCATCCTCCGGCCCGACGAGCAGACCAAGGAGCTGACCTTGATGAGTGTCCACCCGGGGATCGACGTCGATGAGGCGCGTGCGGCCACCGGCTGGCCGTTGCGCATCGCCGACGACGTGACCATCACCGAGCCGCCCACCCGCGCCGAGCTCGACACACTCCGATCGCTGCAATCGGCATGACCACCTTCGAGTTCGCCCGCGACGTGCTTCCCGGGCGCGTGGTGTTCGGCGCCGGGAGTCGCCGGCGGGTGGCCGAGGAAGCCGATCGTGCCGGCGCGGCGCGGATCCTCGTGATCGCCTCCACCGCCGAGGAGTTGCTGGCCGACGAGCTGTCGCACGTGCTCGGCGATCGTGTGGTCGGGCGCTTCTCCGACGTGGTGCAGCACGTGCCGATCGCGAAGGCGCAGGATGCCCGGGCGATGGTGCGCGACACCGCGGCCGACGCGGTGTTGACCGTCGGTGGCGGGTCGGCGACCGGGCTCGGCAAGGCGATCGCACTGGAGGTCGACGTCGTCCAGATCGCGGTGCCGACGACGTATGCGGGGTCGGAGATGACCCCGATCTGGGGACTCACCGACGGCGACCACAAGATGACCGGCAACGACGCGCGGGTCAAGCCGGCCGTGGTGATCTACGACCCCGAACTCACCCTCAGCCTCCCGCCGTCGATCGCCGGGCCGTCGGGGATGAACGCACTCGCCCACTGCGTCGAGGCGCTCTACGGGCCCGGGGCCGATCCCGTCACGTCGGTGCTCGCCCTCGAGGGAGTGCGGGCGATCGCCACGAGCCTGCCCCGGGTGTGCAGCAACCCCGACGACCTCGACGCGCGGGCCAGCACGCTGTTCGGAGCGCATCTCGCCGGCGTGTCGCTGGCCACGGGCGGCACCGCGTTGCACCACAAGACGTGCCACGTGCTCGGCGGCATGTTCAACCTCGACCACGGCTCGATGAACGCGGTCGTGCTCGGCCATGCACTCGCCTACAACGCGCCCGCGATCCCCGAGATCATGGCGCGCCTCGCGGCGGCACTCGACGTCGACGACGCGGCGGCGGCGATGTTCGATCTGGCCGCCACGATCGGTGCACCCACCGATCTCGCGTCGATCGGCATGCCTGCGGACGGGATCGACGAGGCCGCCCGACGCATCGTGGTGGACGCCGCGGGGAACGTGCGTCCGCCCGACCTCGACAGCATCCGAACGATGCTGGACGACGCCTTCCACGGTCGACGCCCGACCGCGTCCCCTGTGACGGACCCGGCATGACGGGTTCGGTCTTCGTCATCGACGCCGTGCGCACGCCGATCGGCAAGATCGGAGGGGCGTTGGCCGATGTCCGTCCCGACGATCTCGCCGCCGGGGTGATCACGGCGCTGCTCGAACGCACTCCCGACCTCGATCCGGCGGGCCTCGACGACATCCACTTCGGCAACGGCAACGGGGCCGGCGAGGAGAACCGCAACGTCGGTCGGATGGCCGCCCTGCTCGCCGGGGTTCCCACGTCGGTCCCCGGCGTCACCCACAACCGTTTGTGTGGCTCGGGGCTCGAAGCGGCGATCGACGCGTCGCGCGAGATCGCGGTCGGCGATGCCGAGCTGTGCATCGCCGGCGGCGTGGAATCGATGAGCCGCGCGCCCTGGGTGGTCGCCAAACCCGACCGGGCCTACGAGCGCGGGCACCAGACGATGCACTCGACCACCCTCGGCTGGCGCATGGTCAACCCTCGTCATCGCGACGATTGGACAGTGCCACTCGGTGACGGCGCCGAGATCCTCGCCGACCGGTACGGACTGTCACGTGAGGAGCAGGACGAGTTCGCGCTGCGCAGTCACGAACGTGCTGCCGCGGCATGGGCCGCCGGACGCTTCGACGGCGAGATCGTCGAGGCCTACGGCTCGGAACTGGCGACCGACGAATGCGTGCGCGGCGACGCCACGATCGAGTCGCTGTCGAAGCTGCGCCCGGTCTTCCGCACCGACGGCTCGGTCACCGCGGGCAACTCGTCTCCGATGAACGATGGTGCCGCGGCCATCCTGCTGGGGTCGGAGCGCGGCGTCGAACGTACGGGTCGGACGCCGATGGCGCGTGTGTTGTCGCGGGCGGTGAGCGGTGTCGATCCCGACCTCTTCGGGATCGGGCCGGTCGTCGCCGCCGAGGTCGCGCTCGAACGCGCCGGCATCGGCTGGGCCGATCTGTCGGTGGTGGAGTTGAACGAGGCGTTCGCCGCGCAGAGCCTGGCGTGTCTGCGCGACTGGCCCGACCTCGACCCCGAGATCGTCAACCCCAATGGCGGCGCGATCGCGCTCGGGCACCCCATCGGCTGTTCGGGCGCCCGCATCCTCGCCACGCTCGTGCACGAACTCGAGCGGCGCGGCGGGTACGGGCTGGCCACGATGTGCATCGGCGTCGGGCAGGGAATCGCGATGGTCGTGGAGGCGGTCTGACATGAATGCACACCTCGAGCAACGCGTCGAGCACTACGGGACGCCGCTCGACTCCGCGACGGTGGCGGCGATCGTGGTCCACGGTCGGGCGCAGAGCCCGGAGTGGATGCGCGAACACCTCGTCGACCGGCTCGACACGACGGGCGTCGCGTTCGTGGCGCCCGAGGCGGCGGACAACACGTGGTACCCGGGCGGGTTCATGCAGGACTTCGACGCCAACGAGCCATCGCTCACGTGGGCGCTGGAGCGGATCGATCAGCTCGTCGCCCAGGTGGAATCGGCCGGCTTCCCCCGCTCGCGAGATCTTCCTGCTCGGGTTCTCCCAGGGCGCCTGCCTGCTCGCCGAGTACGTGTCGCGCCATGCCGCCCGATACGGCGGCGTGGCGATCCTCACCGGCGGGCTGATCGGACCGCCCGGCACCACCTGGGACGGCGGGTCGCTCGACGGCACGCCGGTGGTGCTGGCGACCAGCGACGTCGACGACTGGGTGCCGCTCGCTCGGACCGAGGAGTCACGCGACGTGTTCGCCGCCCGAGGCGGCGAGGTGACCTGGCGCGTGTACGAGGGCATGGAGCACATCATCAACGACGACGAAGTCCGCCTCGTCGGAGAACTGCTCGCCCAGGGCGGACGAGACGCCACGACCACGTGGAGGATGACGCATGCCCACACTCGACTTCGGACAGCCTGAGCGAGGGATCATCCAGATGGCGTATGTCGTGCCGGACATCCGCGCGGCGATGGCCCAGTGGACGCTCGACCTGCACGTCGGTCCGTGGTTCCTGCTCGACCACTTCACCGGCGACGATCCGTTGTACCGGGGCGCGCCGTCGGAGGCGGCGGTGACCCTGGCGATGGCATTCGCCGGCCACATGCAGATCGAGCTCCTGCAACCGCTCGACGACCATCCGTCGGTGTACCGCGAGGCCATCGCGGCCAAGGGCCACGGCTTCCACCACTACGGCGTCGGCAGCCGAGATTTCGACGGCGACATCGGCCGCTACGAGGAGCGCGGGTACGACGTCGCCTTCCGTGCCGGCGTGCCGACCGGGGGATCGGTCTGCTACATGGACACCAAGGGCGCGCTGCCAGGTTTCGTCGAGATCATCGAGATCGGCCCCGTGATGGAGTCCACGTTCGCCACCTTCTACGGCGCCTCACTCGGCTGGGACGGCGTCCGACCCGGTCAGACCGTTCGCCTGAGACGATCCCGAACCCGAACCCGAAGGGACACGATATGAAGATCACCGCCGCAGTGCTCCGTGAGCCGACCGGACGGTTCGAGATCGAGGATCTCGAGCTCGCCGATCCGCGGGACGACGAGGTGTTGGTGCGCATGGTCGGCGCCGGCCTGTGCCACACCGACCTGCTCAGCCGGGAGTGGCCACCGGAGATGTTCCCCGGACCGATCGTCTACGGCCACGAGGGCTCCGGCATCGTCGAGCAGGTGGGACGCGACGTCTCCGGCGTCGCGCCGGGTGACCACGTCGTGCTCAGTTTCGACAGTTGCGGCGGCTGTGCGGGTTGCCGCGACTTCGGCCCGTACGCGTGTTACGAGTTCCTCCCGCGCAACCTCGCGCCGAACCGTCCGGACGGGTCGTCGTCGCTGACCGACGCGAACGGTGAGCCTGTCGGCTCGTTCTTCTTCGGCCAGTCGAGCCTCGCGTCGCACGCCGTGGTCGCGGCCCGCTCGGTGGTCAAGGTCGACCCGTCGTTCGCGCTGGACCGGCTCGGCCCGCTCGGCTGCGGGATCCAGACCGGGGCGGGCGCGATCCTCAACACCCTGGGTGTCACCGAAGGTGCCTCGGTCGCCATCTACGGCGCCGGGTCGCTCGGCCTGAGCGCGGTGATGGCGGCGAAGGTCGCGGGCGCAGGCCAGATCATCGCCGTCGACCGTCACGCGTCCCGTCTCGAGCTCGCCGCGCGGTACGGCGCGACGGACCAGGTCAGCGGCAGCCCCGACGAGATCCTCGAGGCCGTGCGCGACCTGAGCGGTGGCGGCACCGAGTACTCGTTCGATTCGACGGGGGTGGCTCGCATCACGCGGGTCGCGTTCGAGGGCCTGAACAACACGGGCACGATGGCGATGGCCGGCGTCGGCAGCGACGTCGACCTCGTGCTCGACTACCGCAGCCTGATCAGCCCGCGCCGCATCCTCGGCGTGGTGGAGGGCAACAGCAACACCACCGAGTTCATCCCGCGGCTGGCGCAGCTGAACGCCGATGGGGCGTTCCCGTTCGATGAGCTGATCACCACGTATCGGCTCGATGAGATCAACGACGCCGAACGGGCATCGCACGACGGCGAGGTGATCAAGCCGGTCTTCCTGTTCGAGTGAGCCGCGAGCGGCGTGTTGTCGTCCGGTCAGCCTCCAGGTTCGCGTCTGCATGGCCGCATGGCTGGTTCGTCGAGCACGTCGGCCGCCCGGTCGGCGGTGTTGACCGTCTTCCAGTGGGTGCCGTCCGGTCGAGTCCAGGTGGCGACCCGGTCGGGCGTCATCGTCAGCGTCCAGCCGCCTTCGTGCACCAGGTGATGATGTGCTCTCGCAGAGCGGCAGCAGATTGTCGAGGTCCGAAGGGCCGTGGTCGCGGGTCCACCAGCGGACGTGGTGGATGCGGCACGACTCGAACGGCACCGTGCATCCCGGGTGGCCGCAGGTGCGGTGCATCGCCCGCAACGCCCGCCGCTGTTTGCGGTTGACGGTGCGTTGGGCCCGACCGGAGTCGAGCACCTCGCCGGAGCCGCCCAGCACCGTCGGGTACACGACGGCGTCGCACAGCATGCGTCGCAACGACGCCGCGGCCAAGGCTTGGCCGTCGCTGGTCTCGCACAGCCCGTGGGTGCAGCAGTCGTCGAGCAACCGGTCGAGCGTGGTCACGACACAGATCTCGGGCACGTTGCAGTCGGCATCGCGTCGATCGGTGACACCGTCGCGCATGGGCGGCCGCCCGCAGATCGCTCATCAACGAGATCGGCACCGCGTGCCGGACCGTGCGTCGATCGCCACCGGGGCGGCTGGGCCGGACACCGGCGCGATGGTCCGCATGAACGCTTCGACTTCGACCTGCCGCCACGTCATGCCAGCCGGTGGCACCCTCGGCGCGCAAGCCGTTGAGGTGGGCGTCGAACGCTCGTCTTGAACACGGCGTCGCGGATCGGGTCGAGCGCGACCAGCGTCATGCACATCCCCGTCTCGACGTCTCGCCACCGGCGAATCTTCGACCCGTCGCGCTGACGGAGGTACTCCACCACCAGCGGATCGGGCGTCGGCGGCGTGGCCTCGTCCCGCTCAGGATCAGGGGCTCATCAGTCGCCGGCATCGTGCGCCGCGTCGGTCATCGGCTGATCCACGGCCGCCGCTCGGGCGAGTTCGGCGACGACGTCGGCGACCTGACCCGGCAGTGACGGACGAAGTCGTCGACGCGCATCCGCATCGCCGCCTCCAGCAGCCGCTCCTCCCGATCGACCAGCCCGAACCGCTGCTCGTCGTTCAGATCACGGATCGCCATCGCCAACGCATCGACATGACCCGCCGCGATGTCACCACGAGTCAAGGCCCGCTCGAACAACACGAACAAGTCGCACGCCTCGGCCCGCAATCGGGCCAACCGGCTCTCGCGCGCCGACAACCCGTGATCGGTGCCCATCGACTCCGCCGGCTCCGACCGACCCTGCGCCGCAAGCTCCGACGTCCGGCGCACACAGCGCACATCGAACGAATCGAGCCAACTTCGCAGCTCACGAGACTGTGTCAACAAACCGGCGACCGCGTCACGATCCGCCGCACCGACATCAGCCTCGAGCAACACCGCGAGGGTGTCGCCCAAGTTCACCATCGTCTTCACCACGATGTTCACCTCCCACGAGAGGGACAACCGGTCGGAGCAATCGCCGACGAATCCAGCCGAAGCTGGTACTCACCATCGTACGGAAGGGGTGTGACAGCGCCGGGGAGACGGCGATGTCGGGTCAGCTGGTCGGCATCGTTACGAGAAGTCGTAGAGCCGTTCGGGGTTCGTGACCAGGATCCGGTTGCGGGTCGCTTCGTCGGGCGCGAACGCCGCGAGCAGGTCGACGAGGTCGCCGTCGTCGGGCATGTGGCGCACGTTCGGGTGCGGCCAATCGGTTCCCCACAGGATGCGATCGGGCGCGGCCGCGATGAGCGCCTGCGCGAACGGGACGACGTCGTCGTACGGCGGCGACCCGTCCGCCGTGAGGCGTTCGGCGCCGGAGATCTTGACCCAGGCCCGCTCGTCGTCCATCACGTCGAGCAACGCGCTGGAACGGCGCTTGGTCGAGTCCGCCGCTCGTCGGGACCCGCGCCATGTGGTCGATCACGAAGGGGCACGGCATGCGGTCGAGCAGGTCGGCGTACGACGGCAGGTCCTTGGCGTCGAAGTGCAGCACGATGTGCCACCCGAACGGGACGACCCGGTCGACGATCCGCCAGAACACGTCGAGTTCGGGTGCGCCGCCGAGGTGGGCGACGAAATTGAAGCGGGTACCGCGGACACCGACGTCGTGGAGCCGACCGATGTCGACATCGGAGAAGGATTCGTCGATCATCGCCACACCCGCGTAGCGACCGGCACCGCGTTCGATCGCGTCGACCATCGCCGAGTTGTCCGTGCCGTGACAGCTCGCCTGGACGAACACGGCGCGTGACAGCCCGAGCCGCTCCTGCAGCGCGGCGAAGTCGTCGATTCCCGAGTCCGGTGGCGTGTAGGCGCGGTCGGCGGCGTAGGGGAACCGATCACCCGGGCCGAAGATGTGGCAGTGCGCATCGCACGCATGCGGCGGGACACCGAACGACGTCGGCGGGTGCGGGTTGGGGTGCGGCCCCGGGATCGTCGTGGCGCTCATTCGTACTCCCGCGGGAACACGAGGCCGTCCATCAGCTTGCGCGCCGTGCGGACGATGCCGGCCCGTTCGACGATCGGCGCGCCGCCGTCCCCCTCACCAAGATCATGGCGCACGTCGACCGCGGCGGCGAAGGTGCCCGTCGGGTGTTCGAGCACCACCGAGTCGTCGGCATGCCGCTCGAGCAGTCCGTTCGCCGGACTGTCGGGGAGCAGCGCGGCCGTGGCGACCGACACGGCTGCCAGCACACCGATGGCGTCGTGACACTGATGCGGGATGAACATGCGCGTGCACAGGTCGCCGCCCTCCCGGGGCCGCGCCACCATCGCCAGCTTCGGCACCGTCGTGGCCGACACGTCGCCGAGGTTCATCAGGATCCCGGCCTTCAGCCGGATCTCCTCGAGCCGCTCCCGCAACGTCGCCGCGGCGTTCAACTCGTCGCAGGTCTCGTAGCCGGTGATGCCCACCGCGTCGGCACGCATCACGACAACCGGCATCCCGTTGTCGACAAGCGTGCAGTCGACGCCCGCCACCTGATCGACGGCGTTCCCCGTCGGCAGGAGCGCTCCGCACGAGCTGCCGGCGATGTCGTCGAAATCGATCCGGATCGCGGCTGCCGTGCCAGGCACCCCCGACACCGCGGTCGGCCCGGTGTCGACGAGCCGGCCGTCGCTGACCGGGAAGTGTGCCGTGGCGATCGAATCGGTGTTCATCATGTGGATGCGCACGACGGCCTCACCGTCGGCACGGGTGAGGAGGCCCCGCTCCACGGCGAAGGGCCCCACACCGGCCAGCAGGTTGCCGCAGTTCTGGCGGTCCGTGACGAGGCGATCGCCGACGCCGAGCTGCAGGAACAGGTACTCCACGTCGGCGCGGGCATCGCCCGCGGGCGCCGACGATCGCGACCTTCGACGTGAGCGGGTGGGCGCCACCGATGCCGTCGATCTGACGGGGGTCGGGCGTGCCCATGATCCGCAGCAACAACTCGTCGCGTTCGTTCGGATCAGCGGGGAGGTCGTCGCGCAGGAAGTAGGCACCCTTCGACGAGCCGCCTCGCATGATCATGCAGCGGACGCCGTCGCTCACGTCCTCGCTTCTCCTTCGGTGCCGGAGGCAGGAACGTCAACGTCGTACGTGGCGACGGTGCAACCGACGGCGAAGATCGGGATCGGCGCGTAGAAATGCACCGTCCCGTTCGCCCCGCCCGCGGCGCCGCTGACCGCGACGAACGTACGGATCTCGAACCCGCCCTGACCGGCCTCGGCGTAGACGTCGACATCGTTGTAGGCCAACAGCTCGGTGCGGTCGTTGCGTACCCAACGGGCGAGGAACTCGCGGTCCCACGCCTCGTTGATCTTGCCCGAGTCGGGTGTGGCGGGCCAGTGGGAGATGCCACCGGTGCCGATGACGGCGATGCGTTCGTCGACGGCGTCGGCGGCGGCGCGCAGTGACTCCCCGAACGTCCACGCCCGGTGGAGCGGTGTGAGCGGCGGGCCCTGACAGTTGATGTTGACCGGGATGATCGGAAGGTCGTAGCGCGGCGTGAGGAAGTGGAGCGGCACCATGATCCCGTGGTCGAACAGCCACTCCTGCGCGTAGGCCACGTCGCTGCGTTCCATGACGAGCTGGATGAGCCGCTCGGACAGGGCCCGATCGCCGGGCACGGTGACCTTGTCGATGGCGAGCCAGCCCGGGTCCTCGATCGGACCGCGGTACGTGTCGGCCATGCCGATCGCGAACGACGGCATGTTGTCCATGAAGAAGTTGGCGAAGTGTTCGGCCGCGATCACGACGAGGGCGTCGGGTTTCGACGCCTCGAGTGCCACCCGCATGCCGTCGAGCGCGGCATAGAAGTCGTCGCGCACGGCCGCGTCGGCTTGCGCGGCTCGGCCGGTGATGCCCGGCGCGTGGCTGCACACCCCGGCGAACACGAGCGGCATCAGCGCGCCTTCACACTCGGGAGTGCGGCGGCCGACGGCGCGACATCGACGCCTCGGTGCTCGGTCATGACGTCGCCGGTCATGGCGTACACGCCTTCCCGCACGGGGCCGTAGGTGGTGATGCCGTCGCGCATCCGCTGCAGGTAGTCGGCCCACTCGATCTGATGGAAGGCGGCGAAGTGCATCAGGATCTGGCCGTTCACGCCGAGGTGGTACAGCAGGCCGATGTCGGGTTCGGCGAGTGCCCTGGTCTCCTCGTCGGTCAGGTCGTACGAGCGGAGTTCGCCGAGGCGGTCGGCGAGGTAGGCCTGCTGTCGCGCCTCGTTGCGGTTGAGCTCGAACAGGAACTTCTGGACCGCGTAGAGGCTCATGGCTCGCTCACGATGCATCCCACTCGAGGACGAGGGCGTCCGGACCCCGGAACGTGATGTTGGGGAAGTAGTGGAACGTCTGATCGGGGGCGAGGCGTAGCGACGGGAGGCGCTGCGCCAGCAACTCGAGCGCGATGCGCGCCTCGATCCTGGCCAACCCGGCACCGAGGCAGAAGTGGATGCCCTTGCCGAAGGAGATGTGGCGGTTGGCGTTGGCGCGATGGATGTCGAACGTGTCCGGCTCGTCGAACACGTCGGGTTGATGATTGGCCGAGGCGAAGTTCAAGAAGAGCCGCGTGCCGGCCGGCAGGTCGACGCCGCCGAGCGTGGTCGGCCGCGTGGTGATGCGCCGCCACGAGATCTGGCTCGATTCGAAGCGCAGCGTCTCCTCGACCGCGGCGGCGGCCAACGACGGATCGGCGCACAGCGCCTCCCACTGTTCGCGACGGGGGAGGAGGCAGCGCAGCGTGTTGCACAGCAGCGCGGTGACGGGGTCGTGGCCGGCGAAGGAGATCCCGTACACGACCGACTCCACCTCGCGGTAGCTGATGCCCGTGCCGTTGGCCGGGTCGGGATCGGCGTCGTGCGCGTCGAGGAGTTCGGAGCAGAAGTCGTCGGCGCGCTCGTCGCGTCGCCGGGCGACGAACGCACGGCAGTACCGCCAGTAGTCGAGCATCCCCTCGGCGATCGCGAGTTGCGCCTCGGGGGTCGGCTTCCCCCAGGAGAAGGCCCGGCGGTTCACGCACCACGACTTGATCAGCGCGTCGTCGGCCGGCGGGAACCCGATGAGCCGGAACACGATCTCGGCGGGGAGCGGGAACGCGAGCGCCTGGACGTACTCCGCCGGCGAGCCGTGTTCGATCATCCGGTCGAGCAGGGCGGTGGCGCGCTCGCGCATGTAGTCCTCGAGCGCGTTCAGCCGGCGGTGCGAGAAGCCCTGGCGGGTGTACACGCGGATGCGGGCGTGGTCGGGTTCGGGCCGGTTCGACATGACGGCGATCGGGATCGAAGTCGTCGGCGCGCAAGGACGGCGGCCGCGTCGGGTGTGAGCGGGAAGATCGGGTCCTGCACGTTCGTCGACGCGAAGACGTCGGGGTTCATGAAGACGGTGTCGATGTCGGTCCATCGTGGTGACGACGACGTGGCCGAGTTCCGGCGCGTAGAAGACGGGTGCTCGTCGCGCAGCGCGGAGGCGATCGGGTACGGGTCGGCGAGGTAGTCCTGGTCGAGTGGCGACCAGCCCTGCGTGCATCGGGCATCCGGGCGGCGCGTCGCGCACGCTGTCGGGCGCCTGGTGATAGGTGTTACCGCGTCACAGCCGCGCCACCCTTCACACCCGCCCCAACCGGTCGAGCAGTGCATAGAGCTGTTCGAGTTCGTCGGTGCCGAGCCGACCCTCGATGTGGGCGTATGCCGCCTCGCTGCGCGGGGCGATCGCGGCGACCAATTCGAGCCCGGTGGCGGTGATCCTGATGTCGGCACGGCGCGCATCCCCTGGCACCGATGATCGCGCGATCACGCCCCGGTCGTCGAGGAGTGCCAGCATCCTCGACAGGCTCGGCCCGAGCAGGTAGGTGCGCTCGGCCAGCTCACCGACCGAGAGCGCGGTGCCGGCGTCCTCGAGGGCGCGCAGCACCCGCCATTGCTGTTCGGTGAGATCGTGTTCGGCCAGGCTCGGGCGGAAGTGGCGCATGACCGCCTCGCGGGCCCGCATCAGCGCCATCGGCAGCGACCGGTCGAACCCGCGGATCGCCGGGCCAGCGGCGTGGAGCACCTGCTCGCTCATCACTTCACTCATCGCGGACTCCGTTGCGCAACGTGCCGATGCCGGGCACATCGACCTCGACGTGGTCGCCGGGACGGAGGAACCGTGGCGGATCGAACCGGGCGCCGGCACCGGTCGGCGTGCCCGTGAAGATGATGTCGCCCGGCTCCAACGTGCAGAACGTCGACAGGTAGGCGATCTGGAACTCGATGGGGTACGCCATCGAGGCGGGCGTGTCGTCCTGGCGCAGTTCGCCGTTCACGCGTGTGGTGAGGTGGAGGTCGTCGAACACGCCGATCTCGTCGAGCGTCACCATCCAGGGCCCGAGCGAGCCGGACGACTCCCAGTTCTTGCCCTGGGTGACGTTGAACTTGGCGTGCCGCACCCAGTCGCGGATCGGTGCCCTCGTTGCCGAGGGTGAGGCCGGCGATGTGCCGGCGGGCGCGCTCCTCGGGGATACGCCGACCGGCCGTGCCGATGACCGCCACGATCTCGCCCTCGTAGTCGAGTTGCTCGCTCTCCGGCGGCCGGACGAGATCCTGCTCGTGGCCGACGAGCGAACTCGGGAAGCGGACGAACACGCTCGGCTTCGTCGCCTCCTCCTGACCGTCGCGGTACTCGGCGTTGCGACCGCCGTAGTTCACGCCGATGCAGAAGATCTTCCCGGGCCGCGGGATCGTCGGGAGGAACGTGATGGCCGACAGCGGCAGCATCGATTCGGGCGTGCGCGTGGCCGCATCGACGCGACATCCACGGCGGCCGGGCGTCGTCGAGCCGGTCCTGGGCGAGCAGATCGGACAGGTCGCGCACTCCGTCGAGCACGCTCGCCGAGATCGACGACCCGGTCGTCGCCGTCGGCGTGCACGACGGCGCCGAACGTCGGATCGGCCTTCGTGGGAGAAGCTCAGCAACCTCATCTTGCACTCATACATAACATGTTAGATAATCGAGTGCAATGCCCCATCTGGTCATCGAGTACTCGGTCAACGTGGCCGACGTCGCCGACATCGACGGTCTCGTCGACGCGGTCCACTCGGCCGCCCTGGCGACCGGCATCGCCCCACTCGACGCGCTGCGCACACGTGCCGCGGCCCGTGAGCACTACGCGATCGGCGACCGGCATCCCGACAACAAGTTCGTCGCGCTGACCGCCCGCCTCGGCGCCGGCCGTTCCGACGACGACAAGGCGAGGTTCGTCCGCGCGCTGATGGATGCGCTCACCGACTACCTCGGCGACGCGACGGCGACGATGATGCTCAGCGTGGAATACCAGGAGATCGATCCGGCCTGGCGGATCAACGAGAACCATCTGCGCACGGTGATCGCCGAACGCACCGGCCCACAACGAACTGGCACAGCCTGACCGGGCTGCGAAGGAGCTGCACATGGCCGCCACGACCCGCACCTTCGAGGAGAACTGCGCCGCGGCGAGCGCGCTGCTCGCCCGCTTCGCCGACGGCCCGCTGCTGCACCTGATCGATGGCGAGCCGACGCCGAGCGTGAGCGGCGACACGTTCGACAACCACTCGCCGATCGACGGCGCGCTGCTGGGGACCGTGGCCAGCGGTGGGTCCGGGCGACATCGATGCTGCGGCGCGGGCCGCCGCCGACGCGTTCGGTGACTGGTCGGGTCGCAGCGGGCAGGAGCGCAAACGGATCCTGCACGACGTCGCCGACCTGATCGTCGAGCGGGCCGACGAGATCGCCGCCGTCGAATGCGTCGACACCGGCCAGACCGTCCGGTTCATGAGCGCGGCGGCGATCCGCGGTGCCGAGAACTTCCGGTTCTTCGCCGACCACGCGCCCGACGCGCCCAACGGGCGCTCGATGCCCGACGAGCACCACCTGAACTTCTCCAGCCGGTCGCCGCTCGGTCCGGTCGGGGTGATCACACCGTGGAACACGCCGTTCATGCTGTCGACGTGGAAGATCGCACCGGCGCTCGCGGCGGGCTGCACGGTGGTGCACAAACCGGCCGAATGGTCGCCGTGCACGGCCGCCCTGCTGTCCGAGATCGCACTGGAGGCTGGACTGCCGCCCGGCGTCCTGAACACGGTCCACGGCCTGGGCGAATCGGCCGGTCGGGCGCTCACCGAACACCCGTCGATCAAGGCGATCGCGTTCGTCGGTGAGTCGGCGACGGGATCGCTCATCCAGGCGCAGGCGGCCCCGACCCTCAAACGTCTGCACTTCGAGCTCGGCGGCAAGAACCCGGTGATCGTGTTCGCCGACGCCGACCTCGACCGGGCGCTCGATGCCGTCGTGTTCATGATCTACAGCCTCAACGGTGAACGCTGCACGTCGTCGAGCCGGTTGTTCGTCCAGCGCTCGATCCACGAGGAGTTCACCGATCGTCTCGCCGGTCGGGTGCGCGCCCTGCGGATCGGCCATCCACTCGACCCGGCCACCGAGATCGGCCCGCTCATCCATCCCGTCCACTGCGCGAAGGTGCGCAGCTACGCGGCGACCGCCGCGGCGGAGGGGGCGACCGTCGTCGTGGGCGGAGGCGACGCCACGGATCCGGCGTCGTGCTACGTCAACCCGATGATGTTCACCGGTGCGACCAACGACATGCGCATCGCCCGCGAGGAGATCTTCGGGCCCGTGCTCACCGTGATCCCGTTCGACGACGAGGCCGATGCGGTCACGCTCGCCAACGACACCGACTACGGGCTCGCCGGATACCTCTGGACCGGCGACACCGGTCGGGCCCATCGTGTTGCCCGCGATCTCGACGTCGGCATGGTGTGGGTCAACTCGCAGAACGTGCGCCACCTGCCCACTCCGTTCGGTGGGACGAAGGCGAGCGGGATCGGCCGCGACGGCGGCCCGGAGTTCTCCGTTCGACTTCTACATGGACACGAAGAACATCGCCATCGCCTACGACACGCACGCCATCGCCGCCCTGGGGCAGGTCCGGTGAGCCGCACGCTCGGCCCGGCGCAGGTCGACGAGCTCGCCGCGGCCCACGAGCAGGCGCGGATCACCGCCGTGCCGATCGATCCGGTGACCCGGACGTTCCCCGACATCACGCTCGCCGACGCGTACGCGATCCAGGCCGCGTGGATCGATCTGCAACTTGCCGGTGGCGCCACGGTCACGGGTCACAAGGTCGGGCTCACCAGCCGGGCGATGCAGATGGCGATGAAGATCGACGAGCCCGACTTCGGTGCGCTGTTCGACTACATGTTCCTCGAGTCCGGCACGACGATCAGCGCCGCGGACTACCTCGACCCGAAGATCGAGGTGGAGTTCGCGTTCGTGCTCGGCGACACGCTCGATCGGGCCGACGTCACGCCGGCCGACGTGTACGCGGCCACCGATCACATCGTGCCCGCGCTCGAACTGATCGACGCTCGCTCGTACCGCGTCCACCCGGCCGACGGCCGCACGCGCACCGTGCGCGACACGATCGCCGACAACGCGGCCGATGCCGGGATCGTCGTCGGCACCGAGCGGATCGCACCGGGCGACGCGGCGGCGGGTTCGTTGCGGTGGGCGGGCGCGATCTGCAAGCGCAACGGCATCGTCGAGGAGACCGGTCTCGGTGCCGGCGTGCTCGACGATCCGGTGGAGGGCGTCGTCTGGCTGGCGAACCGGCTGCACGGCCTCGGCATCCCGTTGGTGGCCGGGCAGACGATCCTGGCCGGGTCGTTCACGCGGCCGATCGACCTCCGGCCCGGCGACCGGATCCACGCCGATTTCGGGCCACTCGGCGTGCTGACGCTCGCGGTGGACGACTGATCCGATGCATCACACTCGAGCGGAATGACAGGGGAGCGAACGATGGATCTGCCACGCAACGAGTTCAAGCGCCAGCTCGCCCGACCGGGCGTGACGTTCGGGCTCTTCTCGGGCCTCGTCGATCCCGCCGCGGCGGAGGTGGTCGCCGGCGCCGGGTTCGACTGGATGCTGATCGACGGCGAGCACGCACCGCACGACCTGCGCTCGATCCTCGGCCAGCTCCAGGCGACCGCCGCCTACGACACGCCGGTGCTGGTCCGTGCCGAGACTGGCGACACCGTGCTGATCAAACGTCTGCTCGACCTCGGCGTGTTGACGCTGCTGGTCCCGATGGTCGAGTCGGCCGACCAGGCTGCCCAGATCGTCGCCGCGTCCCGGTACCCGCCCGCCGGTGTGCGCGGCGTGGCGACGGCCGTGAACCGGGCCGCGCGCTGGGGGATGATCGACGGGTACCTGGCGGGCGCCGATGACGAGATCTGCGTCGTGTGCCAGATCGAGTCGGTGGCCGGTACCGAGGCGATCGAGTCGATCGCCGCCGTCGAGGGGGTCGATGCGCTCTTCGTCGGACCGTCCGACCTCGCCGCGTCGATGGGCCTGATCGGCCGATCCGGGCACCCGGACGTCGTCGCCGCGGTCGATGACGCGATCGATCGGATCGTCGCCGCCGGCCTGCCGGCCGGTGTCTTCGCGACCACGCCCGAACTCGTCGAGCGCTGGACCGCGCGTGGCGCGACCTTCGTCGCCGTCGGTGTCGACCTCACCCTCCTGGCGAAGGCTGCGACGGACCTCGCTGGCCGCTATCGGTCGGAGTGAACGAGGTTCCGGCGACGATCTACAGCGCCCCGACCGACACCGCCGTCTCGCGTTCGGACGCAATCAAGGCGCTCAGCACGCGGCGCGCGGCAAGGCCCCCCGTGTCGATCTTCAAGCTGACCTCGGCTGGGTCCCACGTGTCGCCCATTCGGGATTCGATGAGGTTGAGCGCCTCGACGTCCTGGAGCACGACGGCGCGGTTCGACTCGGCGATGAACGTGTCGAGTTCGGCGTCGCCGATCCCGAAGTCGCGACACACCGCCCAGAAGTCCATGGTGCGGTGATCGTCGATCGGGGTGATCGCGTACAGCACCTTCATGTGGGCAGCCTGCGGATCGTCGCGGTCGTCGTGGGGCGTCGAGCCGACCGGCGCGACGCGGACGTGGAGGAGGTAGTACCCGGGCGCGTGGTACTCGATGTCCTGCCACCGGTCGATCGGCGAGCGGAGGCCCGTCGATCCCGAATAGAACTTGGGACACTCGACCCCCTCCATGCGGCGGCTGACGTGGACGACGGCCTCCTGCTCGTCGATCGTCGTCGTGATCGGTGTCTCGGCCACCTCGGGTGTTCCGATCAGACCGCCGTGGAGGAACGTCTCGTGCGAGAGGTCGAGCAGGTTGTCGATCAGCAGGCCGTAGCGGGCGTCGAGGAGCTCCATGCCGTCGACATGAGCCCATGCCTCGTCGGTCGCCCACGGGATGTCGGGGAGACGGTCGAAGTCGGGGGCTTGCGGATCGCCCATCCAGACCCAGACCCACGGACCGCGCTCGGCGACCGGTCGCGGCGTGACTCTGGCCCGCGACGGGATCCGATCCTGGCCGGGCACGTACGAACAACGCCCGTCCGGCGTGAAGCGCAGGCCGTGGTAACCGCAGCGGATCTCGTCACCGCACAGCGTGCCCGCCGACAGCGGATAGCCGCGGTGGGGGCACCGGTCGTCCAGACCGACGACCACGCCGTCGGTGGTGCGGTACAGCACGATCGGATCACCGCACACCGTGCGCCCGACCGGCTCGGTGCCGATCTCCCCGGTCGACGCGACGACATACCAGCTGCGTTTCGGATAGGTCATTGGACCTCCTCCTCTCATCCCCGATTCCCCCCAGGTCATTCCCACGATACGGACACAAGTGTCTGATCGGCGGGAAACAACGCTAACGCGCTCCGCCCGACGCGTCCAGACGATCCTTGCGATGAGCGAACGGTCCACCTCTCGGTCCGTTGGCTCACCGCAACGGGTTGTGGGAGGGTCAGTGGGCGGGGGCGAAGTAGGCCAGCTGGGTCAGCCGGTCGGCCGCGGCGCGCAGCTTGACGAGGTGCTCGCCGGCGAGTTCGTCGGCCGACATCCGGTCGGCGTGCGCCAGGATGCCCAACCCGGCCACGACGGTGCCGGCCTGGTCGTACACCGGCACTGCGATCGTCCGCACGCCCGTCTCGAGGAGACCGGTCGTGAGGGCGTAACCCTGCGCCCGGATCTGTTCCGACGACGGAGTGTTCCGCCCGCCGGGCGGCTCGTCCGCCGCCGCGCCGCCGAGTTCCGCCTCCTGGAACGCCAGCAGCATTCGACCGACCGATGTGGCGGTCGCCGGGATCCGTCGTCCGAGTTCGTGGGGTTGTAGGACGTAGTCGCCGTTCACGGCGTTCCCGGTCTCGACCGTCACCACGACGTCGCCGTCGAGGACCGCCAACGTCACCCCGGTGTGCACCTGCTCGGCCAACTCGTCGAGCACGGACTTGGCGTGCAGGCTGATGTGGTTCGCCGCCCGGAACCCACCGGCGAGCTTCAACACGTTCGGCCCGAGTTCGAAACGACTGCCGTGCTTGCGGACCATGCCGGCTTGTTCGAGCGTGCCGAGCAGCCGGTACACCGTCGAGCGCGAGAGCCCCGTGCGGATGCTCAGCGTGGCCGCATCGAGGCTCGGCGAGTTCGCGTCGAGGCAGAGCAGGATCGACATGGCCCGCTCGACGGACTGGACGGATTCATCAGGCATGGGACGGGTACTGCATCGACCGATCACTTGATCACGGTCGCCGAGTCAGCTACCGTTCATTTCGGCATCCGGACTCTATTGTCCGGATGATGGGACAGTCAAGCCGGTCGGGGGGCCGGTGTGGGCGCTGGAAGCACGCCATCCAAACCGTCATCCAAACCGTCGAACGTTCAGGCACCGTCAATCCAGACACCGTCAGCCAGGCACGAGCAGGAGGGGCTGTTCGGGGCTGCTGTCCGCACCGTGAACCAATCATGCAACACCACTCACGCAAGAACTGGCATCAAGAAACGGGGATTCAACCATGAGGCCAACTTCCACACGATCGACACGACGACGACTCGTCGTCGCGTCCGTCGTCGCGCTCTCGCTCACGGCTGCCGCCTGCGGCAGCGACGATGACTCGAGCAGCGACGCGCCGGCGGACACGAGCGCAGCCGCTCCGGCCGACTCGGCTGGCGACGCGACAGCGGAGACGTCCGCGGACGCTCCCGCCGATACGACGGCCGAAACGACCGCCGACTCGGCCGCGTCCGGTGGCGCCGAAGGCGGCGTGTCCGCGGAGAAGCTCGCCGAGCTGCAGGCCGAGGTCGACGCGGCTGCCGAGGCGCCGGAGTTCGCACCGCAGGGGCCGGCGTTCGACGTGTCGTCGCTGGCCGGCAAGAAGATCTTCTCGATGCCCGTGGCGAGTTCGCTCACCGGGTGCGACAACATGGCCCAGTGGGTCGTGGGCATCGCCCAGTCGGTCGGGATGGAGGAGTCGTTCTACTACCAGAACGACGGTGGACCGCAGGCCTGGCAGGCCGGCATGGAGCAGGCGATCAACGGCGGCTACGACGGCGTCGCCCTCGTCTGCGGCATCGATCCGAACGCGTCTGACCCCGCAGATGGAAGAGGCCCGCGCGGATGGGCATCCAGGTGGTCGACATGCACCTCGCCGACGTGTCGGTCCCGGCCGATCCGCTGATCGCCGGGCAGACCAACGGTGAGTTCAACAAGTCGATGCGCATGGGCGTGTACTCCGCACTCTCGCCTCCGGTGGCGAGCCGATCGACGTGTTCATGATCACCGCCAACGAGAACCCGCCGTCGGTGGGCATGGAGCAGGAGGTGCAGGACACCCTCGCCGAGCTGTGCACGGCGTGCACCTTCGAGTCGCAGAACGTGCCGATCCCCGACTTCTTCGGCGGCGCCGGACAGTCGACGATCGACGCCGCACTCGTCGCCAACCCCGACCTCGATGCGGTGTTCCTGTCGTACGACTTCATGGCTCCGGTCGTGGAGGGTTCGATCAAGGCCAACGGCTCCGATGCCAAGATCTACGGCTTCGGTGGCGACTTCCCGGTGGTGTCGACGATGACCGCTCCCGACTCGGCGATGGGTACCGACATGGGTCCCGACTTCCTGTGGATGGCCTACAGCGGTGCCGATCAGCTGTTCCGGGCGATGACCGGCGAACCGGTGATCCCGTCGGACGAGGCATTCGCCCCGTACCGCCTCTGGACCAGCGAGAACGCCGGCGAGAAGGGCGAGGCACCGGGCGCCGGATTCGGTGACGCGTTCCTCCAGGGCTACTACGACCTGTGGACCAACCATCCTGCATCCGAGCCGTACACGCCCTGACCTGAACCCGACCTGACCCCCAACTCGACAGGCGCTTCATCGATGGAGACCGCGCTCGAACTCTCGAACATATCCAAGCAGTTCGGCGCCACCCGGGCACTCGACGGCGTGGGCCTCTCCGTGGCACACGGAGAGGTCCACGCCCTGCTCGGCGAGAACGGCAGCGGCAAGTCGACGCTGATCAAGGTGCTCGCCGGCGTGCACGAGCCCGAGCCCGGCGGGACGCTCGAGATCGGCGGCGAGCCGGTCGCGCTCCCGATGCCGGCCGGCGGCTTCCACGACGTCGGCCTCAGTTTCGTGCACCAGGACCTCGGCCTGGCGCGCCCGCTGACGGTGTTGGAGAACCTCGTCGGTGCCGCCGCCCGCGAGGAGTACTCCCGCTTCCGGGTCGACTGGCGGGCCGAGGGCGCGAAGGCGCGCACGATGCTCGAGTCGTACGGCGTCACGATCGATCCGCGGACGGTCGTCAACGAACTCCCGCCGGTCGGCCAGGCGCTCGTCGCGATCGCCCGGGCGGCGGAGGAACTGCGGGAGTATCGCGAACGCTCCGGTTCGACCACGTCGGTACTCGTGCTCGACGAGCCGACCGTGTTCCTGCCCGAGGAAGAACTGCAGTTCCTGTTCGACCTCATCCGCGAGGTGGTGGCGCAGGGTTCGAGCGTCATCTTCATCTCGCACGATCTCGCCGCGGTGCGCACGATCGCCGACCGCGTCACCGTGCTGCGCGACGGCAAGGTCGCCGCCGCGTCCGCATCGATGGCCGACGTCAGCGACGAGCAGATCGTCGAGTTCATCGTCGGACCGGCGAAGTCGCGCGAACTGCACGAGCACGGCGGGCAGTTCCACCTCGACCGCGTGGTCGACCGCTCGGGTGCGCCGCAGCTCGTCGTGTCCGGCCTCGTCGGCGACCGGGTGCGCGGCCTCGACTTCGAGGTGGCCCCGGCGAGATCGTCGGGCTGGCCGGCCTGCTCGGATCGGGCGCCGAGGAGGTGCCGTACCTGCTCTTCGGTGCCCAACGGGCGGCCGCCGGGACCATCCGCGTCAAGGGGCGCGACGTCGATCTCACCCGGCACCAGCCGGCGAGCGCGGTCGGCCTGGGGTTGTCGTTCATCCCTGCCGATCGCAACCGGGACGGCATCGCCCGCGAGATCGAGATCGATCGCAACATGATGGCGCTCGTGCTCCGGCGGTTCACGGCCGGTGGGCGGCTGCGCAACCGCCGCCTCCGGTCGACGTCGGTGGAGCGGGCCGAGGAGTTCGACGTCCGACCGCGGCGCACCGACGTGCACGCCAGCACGTTGAGCGGTGGCAACGCCCAGAAGGTCGTCCTCGCCAAGTGGCTCGAGACGCAGCCGGCCGTCCTGCTGCTGCACGAGCCGACGCAGGGCGTCGACATCGCGGCTCGTGCCCAGATCTACCGCAAGATCATCGCCGCCGCCGACGCCGGCATGTCGGTGGTGTGGGTGTCGAGCGATTTCGAGGAGCTCGCCACGACGTGCACCCGCGTGTTGGTGCTCAACAACGGCCGCGCCAGCTCGGAGATGCTCGGCCACGAGCTGACCCCCGAATCGATCACGGCGCGGGTCTTCGCCGGCCAACAAGACGCCGACGCGGCGTCCAGTCCGACCGGCCACAACAACAAGACGGCCACAACAACAAAGACGGTGAGAACAACATGACGGTGACAACACCATGACCGCCACGCAGGCCGTGTCGACGGAGGCCGCGTCCAAACCGTCGTTCCTCTCGCGCTACGGCGAGCAACTGGCGCTGCCGTTCGCCTGGCTGCTGATCATCCTCTTCTTCTCGTTCAAGTCACCGGACCTGTTCCCGACGAAGGCGAATCTCGGCAGCATCCTCGGCACACAGACCGCGCTGTTCATCCTCGCCCTCGCCGCCCTGCTCCCGGCGATGTCCGGCGATCTCGACCTGTCGCTCGGGTTCTCGGGGGCGTTCGCGGCGATGGTGATGGCGGTGCTGAACACCCAACACGGATGGGGCATCGTGCCGGCGGCGTTGCTCGCGCTTGTTCATCGGTGCGGCGTGCGGAGTGCTGAACGGCATCGTCGTGGTCAAGCTGAAAACCGAACCGTTCATCATGACGCTCGGCACCGGCGCGATCTTCCAGGGATTCGTGCTGTGGGTGTCCGACTCGAACACGGTCACGAACGTCGCGCGAGGGCTGTCGACCTGGACGCTGCAGACCAAGGTGTGGGTGATCCCGATCCAGTTCTTCTACGCGATCGCGATCATGCTCGTGATCTGGTGGGTGTCCGAACACACGCCGCTCGGCGTCCGCTGGCTGTTCGTCGGCAAGTCGCGCGACGTGGCCCGGCTTGTCGCGGGATCAACTCCGACCGGATCCGGTTCGGCTCGTTCGTCGCGGCGGGCGTGCTCGCCGCATTCGCCGCGGTGGTGTTCGTCGGCAACTCGGGCTCGATGTCGCCGGTGTCGTTCTCGCCGTTCCTGCTGCCGGCGTATGCCGCGGTCTTCCTCGGCGCGACCACGATCCGACCCGGGCGGTTCAACCCGATCGGCACGATGATCGCCGTGCTCTTCCTGGCGACCGGCGTCCAGGGCCTGCGGATCCTCGGAGCCGACGACTACACCCAGTTCCTCTTCTACGGCGTCACGCTCGTCGTGGCCGTCGCCGGCTCGCGCTACCTGCGGGCGCGGTAGGCATCGCGATCGTCGGTACTGTCGGATGCGCATGGGGGGCCAGTCGAGCCTGAGTGAGTTCGTCCGGTACGAGCAGCGCGGACCGATCGCGATCATCACGCTCGACCGGCCGAACAAGCGCAACGCGCTCGACACCGCGATGGTGCGGACAATCGGCGCGTTGCTGGCCGACGCACCGGCCGACGTCGCGGCTGCCGTGCTCACCTCGTCGAGCGAGCACTTCAGCGCCGGGCTCGACCTGACCGAACTCACCGGCACCTCGGTGTTCGACGGCGTCCTCCACAGCCGCGGCTGGCACGAGCCGCTGAACCAGATCCAGCTCGGCACGATTCCGGTCGTGTCGGTGTTGCGCGGCGCGGTGATCGGCGGCGGGCTCGAACTGGCGCTGGCGACCCACATCCGGGTGGCCGAACCGTCGGCGTACTACGCGCTGCCCGAAGGCAGCCGCGGCATCTTCGTCGGCGGTGGGGCATCGGTCCGCCTGCCCCGCGTCATCGGGGTGCACCGGATGGCCGACATGATGCTGACCGGCCGGGTCCTCGACGCGTCGGCCGGCCTCGATCTCGGGATCTCGCAGTACCTGGTCGGTCACGACGAGGGCTTCGACAAGGCGGTGCAACTCGCCGAGCGCATCGCCGAGAACAACCCGGTCACGAACTATGCGGTCCTCCAGGCGTTGCCGCGCATCGCCGAGATGGGCCCGAACGAAGGGCTGTTCGTCGAGTCGTTGATGGCCGCGATCAGCCAGGGGTCCGACCGGGCCAAGGAGCTCCTCGAGGAGTTCCTGGCCGGACGTGCGGCGAAGGTGGTTGTGGAGGAGACGCTCGTGATGGAGACATCGTGAAGGTCGACGGACGGAGACATCATCTACGAGCCCGGGCCGGAGGTCCGGCGGACCTCGCGGATCGGCCAGTACATGGACTGGCTCGCCGAGGACCGCGGCCTCTCCTTCGACTCCTACGGCGAGCTGTGGCAGTGGTCGGTCGATGACATCGACGCGTTCTGGCGTTCGCTGTGGGACTACTTCGGCGTGGAGTCGTTCGACGCCGGTGGGCCCGGTGCTCGGCCGTCGTGAGATGCCCGGCGCCGAGTGGTTCCCGGGCACTCGGCTCAACTACACCGGCGAGTATCTCCGTGCCGCCGCCGGCCGCGACGACGACGTCGCCGTGATCGGCGTGTCGCAGACCCGCGAGAAGGTCACGTGGACGTTCGGCGACCTGAACGAACAGATCGCCCGCGTGCGCGCCGGCCTCGTCCGGCTCGGCGTCACCCGGGGCGACCGCGTGGTCGCGTACATGCCCAACGTGCCCGAGACCGTCGCCGCGTTCCTCGCCACCGCGAGCCTCGGTGCCACGTGGGCCGCGGTCGCGCCCGAGTTCGGGCCGCAGGCGGTCATCGATCGCTTCGGCCAGCTCGAACCGTCGGTGTTGCTGACGGTCGACGGCTACCGCTACGGCGACAAGGACGTCGACATCCGCGAACGCGTCGCGGCGATCCGGGCCGCGCTGCCGACGCTGCAGCCACACGGTGGCGCTGACCTACAACGGCTCGGCGGTCGACGACACGATCCCGTGGGACACGTTCACGAGCGAGCGCGGTGACCTGGTCGCCGAGCCCGTTCCGTTCGACCATCCGCTGTGCGTGCTGTTCTCGTCGGGCACCACGGGACTCCCGAAGGCGATCGTGCACGGCCACGGCGGGATCATCGCTCGAGGCGTACAAGAACCACGTCCTGAGCTGGGACCTCGGTCCGGGCGCCCGGCTGATGTGGTTCACCACCACGGCCTGGATGATGTGGAACGCGCTCGTGTCGACACTGCTCACCGGCGCCTCGATCGTGTGCCTCGACGGCAACCCGATGTGGCCCGACCTCGATGCGCAGTGGCGGATCGCCGAGGACGTGCGGCCGACGATGATGGGCCTCGGACCTGCGTTCGTCATGACGTGTGTCAAGCAGGGCAAGCAGCCGGCCGCAGCGTACGACCTGACGTCGTTGCGGATGCTGTGCGCCGCCGGCTCACCGATGCCGACCGAAGGGTTCGTCTGGCTGCACGAACAGTTCGGCAGCCACGCCCCGATCTACGTCGGCAGTGGCGGCACCGACGTGTGCACCGGGCTCGTGCAGGGCTACCCGATCGTGCCGGTGTATGCGGGCGAGATGTCGGCGAAGTGCCTCGGCGTCGCGGCCTATGCCTTCGACGAGGACGGCAACTCGGTCGTCGGCGAGCTCGGCGAACTCGTGATCACCGAGCCGATGCCGTCGATGCCGGTGCGCTTCTGGGGCGACGACGCCGACATGACGCGGTACCGCGGCACCTACTTCGAGCAGTACCCCGGGGTGATGCGTTTCGGCGACTGGGTGCGGTTCAGCGAACGCGGCACCGCCGTCGTCACCGGCCGCTCCGACGCCACCCTCAACCGCGGCGGCGTGCGCATCGGCACCGCCGAGATCTACCGCGTCGTCGAACAGCTCGACGAGGTCGACGACAGTCTCGTCGTGCACATCGAAGACGCGTCGGGTGGCCTCGGCGAACTGCTCCTGTTCGTGCAACGCCCCGCCGACGACCCGCCAAGACCGTCGATCTCGACGACGCACTGCGCTCGAAGATCGGCGCCGCCATCCGCGATGCGCTGTCGCCGCGGCACGTGCCCGACCGGATCCTCGCGGTGAGCGGTGTCCCGCGGAACCTCACCGGCAAGAAGCTCGAGGTGCCGGTCAAGCAGGTGTTGCGGGGCGTCCCCGTCGACACGGTCGTGTCCCGCCAGGCGATGGCCGATCCCTCGGCCCTCGACAGCGTCCTCGACGCGATCGCCCGCCGCTGATGCCCCGCGTCGCGATCATCGGCACCGGCGTGATCGGGGCGAGCTGGGCCGCCCTGTTCGCGGCGCACGGATACGACGTCGCGGCGAGCGATCCGCGTCCCGACGCCGAGGTCGCCCTCCGCCGCGATGTCGAGGCGTGCTGGCCGTCGTTGGTCCGCCAGGGTCTCGTCGTCGACGCCGGCTCCCCCGACCTGGTGACGGTCGCGAAGTCGGTGGCCGCCGCGGTCGACGGCGCGTCGTACGTGCAGGAGAACGCACCCGAGCGGCTCGACCTGAAGCTCGACCTGTACGGCGAGATCGACGCCGTCGCCGAGCCCGACGTGGTGATCGCTTCGAGCTCGTCCGGGCTGATGCCGACCCAACTCCAGCAGGGGTGCGGCCGCCACCCGGAACGGGTGCTCGTCGGCCATCCGTTCAATCCACCGCACCTGATCCCGCTCGTCGAGGTCGTCGGCGGTGAGGCGACCTCCGAGGCGGCGATCGAGCAGGCGATGGCCACGTATGCGTCCATCGGCAAGTCGCCGGTCCGGATCCGTGTCGAGCTTCCCGGCCACGTCACGAACCGGCTCCAGGCCGCGCTCTGGCGGGAGGCGTACTGGCTCGTGGAGCAGGGCGTCGTGTCGGTGGCCGACGTCGACCGGGCGATCTCGTCGGGGCCCGGCCTGCGCTGGGCGTTGCTCGGACCGTTCGCCACGCAACACCTGTCGGGCGGCGAAGGGGGGATCGCCCACGTGCTCGAGCACCTCGGCCCGCCGATGGTCGAGTGGTGGGCGACGATGCAGTCCGCCGAGTGGACGCCCGAGTTGCGCGCCGCCGTCGTGGCGGGCGTCGACGACGAACTCGACGGCATCGACCAACGCGCGATGGCCGACGAGCGCGACCAGCTCCTCGAACAGCTCGTGGTCGCCAAGGCCCGCACCAACCATCTCCCAGGAGGCCCCGACCGATGAGGAACGTCCGGTGAGCTGGGATCTCGATTCCCTCGTCGCCATCGACACCCACGTGCACGTCGAACAGGACTCGCACGGATGCTGTTCGATCGACCAGGAGCTGATGGACGCGTCGGCGGCCTACTTCAAGGGCAACGACAACCGCACGCCGACCGTCGGCGACCTCGCGACCTACTACCGCGAGCGCCGCATCGGCGCGGTCGTCTTCACGGTCGATTCCACCACGGCGATGGGCCATCCGGCGCTGTCGAGCGAGGAGATCATCGATCTCGTCGCCGAGCACGCCGACATCCTCATCCCGTTCGCGTCCGTCGATCCGCTCGCCGACGACGCGCCGGCTCGGGTGCGTTCGCTCGTGGCCCACGGCGCGCAGGGTTTCAAGTTCCATCCGAGCCTGCAGCAGTTCGAGCCGAACGACGTCCGGTACTACCCGATCTACGAGGCGATCGCCGAGGCCGGATCTGCCGACGGTGTTCCACACCGGACAGACGGGGATCGGGGCCGGGCTGCCCGGCGGTCGCGGCATCAAGTTGCGCTACAGCGACCCGATGCTGCTCGACGACGTCGCCGCCGACTTCCCGACGCTCACGGTCATCCTCGCTCATCCATCGGTGCCGTGGCAGGACTCCGCCATTTCGATGGCGACGCACAAGGCCAACGTGTACATCGACCTGTCCGGCTGGCTCCCGAAGTACTTCCCGCCGCAGCTCGTGCGAGCCGCCAACGGCTTGTTGCGCGAGAAGGTGCTGTTCGGATCGGATTACCCCGTGCTGTCTCCCGATCGCTGGATCGCCAGCTTCGAGGCAGATCTCGACATCAAGCCCGACGTGCGGCCGCTGATCATGAAGGACAACGCGATCCGCGTGCTCGGCCTCGGCTGAGCCGGCACCGGCGGCACGTTGCTCACTCGTCGAGCGCGGCAAGTTCGTCGATGCGAGCCTGCTCGTCGGGGTCGACGTCCGACGTCTCGAGGAACGCCTTGACGCACTCCACGGCGGTGTCGGGGGCCAATCGACGCGAACTCAGCGCGAGCACGTTGGCGTCGTTCCACCGTCGTGCGTTCCGCGCGGTCCAGGCGTCGGACGCCTGTGCCGCGCGCACGCCGCGCACCTTGTTCGCGGCGATCGCCGTGCCCGTTCCCGTCCAGCACATCACGATGCCGTACGCCACCTCACCAGTGGCGACCATCGTGCCCAGCCGGTGCGCCATCTGCGGCCAACCGTCGTCGACTCCGGCAGGCACCACGTCGGCGGGCACGAGGTCGTACCGATCGGCGATGAACGCGCGCACGCTGTCGACGCACTCGTTGGCGTCATCGGCCCCGAACGCGACACCGCAACGTCACGGGGTCACCTCCGTGAGCCGGTCGAGAAATCGGAGCGCGGCGGCCGATGACTCGCTCCGCCAGAGCGTGACGACGTCACCGGATCGGGCGTCGAGTTCGGCGCTGATGGTGTCGGCCAGGTGGGCGATGTGGCGGTGCTGCTCGGTCAGCATGGCGGAGATGTCGATCTCGCATTTCTCGGCGATGATCAGCTTGAGGAGGAGCTCACTGCGGAGATCACGCAGGTGGCCGACCGGCGTTGCGAGCCACCTTCGGAGCTGGGCCCGTCCGGTCCGCGTCGCGGCGAGCACGGTGCGATTGCCACCGGCGATCCCGGGCTCCTCGGCGACCGGGCGGATGTACCCGCGTGCGACGAGCTTGTCGATCGAGCGGTACGTGAGCGCCCGCGACAGCGACCACACCCGCCCGATGTCGCCTTCCGGCTTGAGCCGCGCGGCGATGGCGAAGCCGTGGGTGGGCGCCGTGTACAGGATTCCGAGGCAGGCCCATTCGCCGAGCAGGAGTTGGTCGGTCGATCGGCCCACGAGCACCATCGTCGCACCTGCGGAGCCCGACGCCGGCCCTGCGTGCCCCGGTCCCGCTGTCGTTGCGCTCACGGAGCGAGGAAGCCGTACGAGGCGAGGATCTCCTGACCCGCTTCGCTGAGCACGAAGTCGACGAACGCCTGCGCGCCGGCCGCGTTCGGCGCGTCGTCGAGGGTGGCGATCGGGTATTCGGCGACGACGTTGATGTCGTCGGGGATCTCGACCCCTTCGGCATCGGCGCCGGCCGCGGTGACGTCGGTGGCGTACACCACACCGGCGTCCGCCTCACCCAACGTCACCTTCGTGACGACCGCCTTGACGCTTTCCTCGAGCGACTTCGGGGTCACCGTGACCCCGGCGTTCTCGTAGATCTGCGCGGCGTACTTGCCGCACGGAACCTCCGGGGCGCACTGGACCACGATCAGGTCGGGGTCGGCAAGGTCCTCCACCCCGGCGATGCCGATGCGGGTTGCCCGCCTCGACGATGATCTCAGCGACGTTCGTCGCGAACACGACCGGCTCGGACGCGTTCTTGCCGGAATCGGTCACCTTGGCCATGTTGCCCAGGTCGGCCGAGGCGAACACGTCGGCGGGGGCTCCCTCGCCGATCTGGGCGACGAGGTCGGACGACCCCGCGAAGTTCAACACGACGTTCGAATCAGGATTCGCGGCCATGAACGCATCGCCGACCTCCGTGAACGCCGCAGTCAGCGACGCTGCGGCGAACACCGTGACGTCGCCTTCCACCGCGGAGCCGACATCGTCCGAGCCGGCGTCGTCGCGAGCCGGTGTCGTCCGAGCCGGCGTCGTCCGAGCCGCACGACGCGCCCAGGAAGCCGACAACGACCACTGCGGACATCAGGAAGCGGGGAGCTCGACGCACTTCCGCACAATATTCAGAGCAGAACTAATGAATCGTCACCGACTGACTATTGCGTGGAGCACTGATCCCCCGGAGGGCGGCGCGAGGCTGTTCCCGATGCTGCTCGTCGATGCCGCCAACGTCATCGGGTCGCGGCCTACCGGCTGGTGGCGCGATCGACCCGGTGCGGCAGGGCGCTTCACGGAGCGAGTGCGCGCCTCGGTGAGCGCCGGGCGGCTGGACTCACCCGTGACCATCGTGCTCGAGGGTCGATTCCGGGAGGGCGTCCCGGAGGGCCTCGTCGACGGCGTCGCGGTGGTGCACGCGTCGGGCGAGGGTGACGACACGATCGTCGTGCTCGCCGAGGCCGAGGTCGGGGTCGGGGTCGGGGTGATCGTGGTCACCGCCGACAGGGGACTGGCCGAGCGGGTCCGTGCGGTCGACGCCGAGGTGGTCGGGCCGAACTGGCTGCTCGACAAGCTGGTCCAGTAGAGCGCGCCGCTCGGCACTCGAGCGTGGCTCGTGGTGCAACGGTGGCAGGATTGGCAGATCCGTCGCCGCCAGTTCACGTCGGTGTTGCTGCAGCCCATCGAAAGCAAGGAGCGTTGATGACCGCGCATTCGACCCCCGAATTACCCCACCAGTTCGACGCCGTGCTGGTGAAGAGCCCGGCGAAGGGAGGTTGGACCTATGTCGTGATGCCGGGTTCGGCGGAGTTCTTCGGCACTCGTGGGTTGGTCAAGGTTCGCGGAACGATCGATGGTCAGTCGTTCGAGAGTTCGTTCATGGCCATGGGCGATGGAACCCACAAGCTGCCGATCAAGGCCGCGCTTCGCGCTGGCCATCGACAAGCAAGCCGGTGACCGCGTCACGGTGTGTATCGAGGAGCGACTGGAGCCCCACAGGTAGGCGTCAGGCTCCCGTCCGTGATTCGTCGATCGGACCGAACGGAGCGAGACACACCGACGTCACGATCTCGGCGAAGAGTTCGATCGCCATCTCCCACGCCCTCCGCTGATCGCACGCGGTCATCGGTTCGCCGATTGCGCCGAGCGCCCCGAACAGCGCGTCGCGGTCGACGGCCAACTCGTCCAGGGTCAGGGGCTTTCGTGCCTCGAGGAGGTCACCGGCGAGAGGTACGAAGGTCGCCGGTCGATCGAGTGCCGGAGCCAGCTGCGTCACCGCATCGACGATCCACTGAGCGCGGACGACGCGGAACGGCAACATGCCTGGCAGTCGCTCGACGATGGCGGCGTGCAGCAGGTCGGGATCGGATCGGGCGCGGCGCCAACTGGCGGCGACGATGTCGACCTCGTCTCGGTTCATCTGCTGTGGTTGCCTCTCGGATCAGCACGGAGCTGTCGCTCCGCAGCACGTCGATTTCAGCGTGCACGACCGAGCAGCTGGGTGGCATCCGTACGCAGTACCGGTCCGCCGTGCCTCCCTACCGAGGCCGGTCGACTCCATCGTTCGACAGCAGTGCTCGGGAGATCTGGTCACGCCCACTCACACCCAACTTCCGGTACACGCGATCGAGATGCGAGTCGACGGTCCGTTTCGACACGATGAGCCGCTCGGCGATCCCCTTGCTGCTCAAGCCCCCCGCAGCCAGCATCGCCACTTCTCGCTCTCGTGCGGTGAGTGGCTCGACGCCGCTCCCGCGGATCAACCCAGGCGTGCGGACTCCACCTGCCAGCTCGATGGATCGAAGCGCTCGTTGTCCCATCGCGGCGGCAGTTCGCTGGTCGCCGGACCGTCGATGCAGTTCGGCCGCCTCGGTCGCCGCCTCTGCGGCCAGGGCCAGGCATTCCATCGCTTCGAACTCGTCGACCGCCTGGTCGTACAGGATGAGGTCCTGGTCCGTCGCCGCTCTCGCGTGCACGGCGAGCGCATGCACGTAAGGGCCTTCGACCATATGCGCCAGCTCGTCGAGGCGATCCACCGCCTCGTCCGGCGCGCCGAACCGCACGAGATCGTGGACGACCCCCGTCTCGAAGTTCCACAGGCCATCGGGCCGCACCGCGTCTGCAACCTCGGCGAGCAATTGTCGAGCGGGACCGAGCTCCCCACGTGCCGCGAGCAGCCAGGCGCGGGTGCGCTCGCGTGTCGACCACGAGGTGGCGATCGGACTCGTGCACTCATCGGCGCGGTCGAGCGCGACTGTCGCCTGCGCGACGTCTCCCAACAGCAGATGTCCCTGAGCGACGCCGACCCACGCCCAGACGAGGGCAGCCTGCTGGCCGGCGTGCTCGGCACGTTCGGTCGCCGCGCTGAAGTGCTCCACGGCCGCGCGCCCGTGTCCAGAGTCGCGTTCGATCTCGCCGGCCCCGACCTCGAACCACACGATCGCCGCGTGCGCGTGAGCATTCCGGGCGCGGACGAGCGCACTGGAAACCAGCTCGCGCCCCTCGCGGAATCTGCCGCTGTAGCCGAGGGCGTGGGCCTCGTTGATGAGGTGCGATGCCGCACCCCGACGACGCAGCCAATCGGGGAGTTCCTCCTGGGTCCGAGCCCCGACCCGGGCGACCGCGATCGACTCGTCGAAGCGGCCCACACTCAAGCAGGCGATGCTCTGGGCTGTCGCCAGATCGATTCGAATGCGGGGGTCGGCGTTGTCGCCGATCTCGGCGACCAACCGGAGTGCTTCGAGCGGGCGCCCGTTGGTCGCCAGCAGCAGCGCCCGCTCGGCGCGCACAGCGGCGATCGGCCCTGGTTCGTTGAGCCGTCGATCGCCCGCCTCGAGTGCTGCCAACGCGTTGTCGAGATCCCCGAGGAAGAACCGTGTGCGCGGCGAGGCGCCGCGCGAGGTGCGACCGGTCGGTGTCCGACAGTGTCGGACTGTCCCACACCGCGGCGACGGCGCGCTCGACCTCGGGTGCGTCGCCGCGAAGGATCGCTGACTCGACGCTGATCAGCGCGGCATCGTGTGGTCGTCCACGATCCGCGGCGGCCATGGCGAAGCGATTCGCGAGTTCCGGTTCGCGGCCCAGGACGGCGAATCGACCTGCTTCGATCAGTTCTTCGACCGAGATCTCTCCGCCTGCTTCGAGCCGCCAGCGAGCGAGCTGCATCGCGTCGCCACGACGGCGTGCCCCGTGGAACACCAGACGGTCGGCGAGGACCCGGAACAGCTGTCGTTCCCGGAGCACGGTGAGGCGCGCCCGGATGACTTCGCCGTACATCGGATGACTCAGCGCGATGAACGTGCGTCGCTGATCACGGCCGACCTGGATGAGCCCTCGCTGCTCGAGCCGGAGCAGCACCGCGCTGCCAGTCATTTCCGGGGTGTCGGTCATCTCCTCGATGTCGGAGAGTCCTGTCTGTCCCGCGATGGCCAGCATCTCGAGCACCGTCGTCGATTGGGCGTCGAGTTCCGCGAGTTGCGAGGCGATCAGCTCCTCGAGCGTCGAGGATGTCGGCATCTCGCTGAGGCACCACAGCTCGTCCCGTTCGAACAGGGCTCCTTGATCGAGCGAGAGGTGGACGAGTTCGCGCAGGATCTGGAGGTTGCCGTTCGACGCAACCGCCAGCCGTTCGGCAGCGCCAGTGTCGACCGGCCCGTCGAGAGCCCGATGGAGCAGCGTCGAGACTTCGTCGTGGGTCAGCGGCGGCAGTGGCATCAGGATCACGTGCTCGTCCTTCAGCAATGATGCGATCACGGAGGGAAGGGGTCGCCCCGCACGGATGGTGGCCACGAGGAAGATGCTCCGCTCGGCCGTGAACGGCATGAGCACGCCCAAGGACATCTCGTCGAGTTGGTCGACGTCGTCGGCAACGACCAGCAGTCGCTCCGGTCCAGAGCGATCGGCGAGATGCTGCCGGGCGCGATGGAAGAGCGAGGCGCGGTCGTCGTCGCCGAGCCCGATGTTGCGTGTCAGATCGGCGGGCAACAGGTGAGCCATCGCGCCGAGTGGGATGGACTGCGTCGCCGGGTGGCCGACCACGCGCGCCGTCGGGCGACCAGCGGCGGCGACCAGGAGTTCCTCGGCCAACCGCGACTTGCCGACGCCGGCCGGACCGGTCAGGACCACCCCACCGATCGAGCGGTCCGCGTACATGCGCCCGAGCCGTTCGAACAACGCCCCCCGTCCGGTCAAGGGCCACGTGATTGCCACGACGCCAGTGTGGCAGCGGAGCACCGCCGTGGCGCGCCCGTTCACGACGCGTGGGTATACCGCAACGGTCCGACCGGTATCCGGTACCGATGCCGTACGTCATGGTTCGTTCGACACTGGCCATGGAACGACCACCACGTCAGCAGGAAACCGCCATGTCCGCCACACCGTCCGAGATCTCGACTCCCATGCACCATGCGCCGCTTCATGACGCCGCATCCCTCGACCACCCACTGATTACGACGACCTTCCTGTTCACCGACATCGAAGGATCGACCCGCCAGTGGGAGCAACTCACCGACATGCACGACCGGGTCGAACGGCACTTCGAGGTGCTTCGGCATCACGTGGGCGAACTCGGGGGATCGTGTTCGCGACGATGGGCGACGGGATCGCCGCCTCGTTCCCGTCGGCGGAGGCTGCTCTGCACGCGGCGGTCAGCGCACAGCTGGACCTGCCACCGCTGGGTCTCAGGGTCCGCATGGGAATCCACACCGGCGAGGCCGAACGTGTCGGTCCCGACTTCCGAGGCCGCACGATCAATCGCGCCGCTCGGATCATGGCGATCGGCCACGGCGGCCAGATCCTCCTGTCGAACGTGACCGCCGCGATCGTGACGACCGGGCCGAACCCGGTCGACCTCCTCGATCGCGGAACGCACGATCTCCGGGACTTCGCCGAACCGGAACGCATCTGGCAGGTCGCCCATCCCGCCCTGCGGACCGGGTCGGCGCCCGTGGGCGGCCGGCGTGGAGCCTCGAGCAATCTTCCGACACCCGCGCACCTCATTGGTCGGACGGGCCTGTCAGGTCGCGCGAGGCGTTGAACTGCTCGGGCTCCACCGCCTGGTCACGCTCACGGGTGTGGGCGGCGTCGGCAAGACGCGGCTCGCCATCCAGATCGCCTCCGAAGCGCCCGCGCGCTTCGCTCGGGTCTGGTTCGTCGACCTCACCGACGTGTCGCACCCCGATGACGTGCCGGGCGCGATCGCCCGGGTCCTGGACGCGGGAACCGCGCCAGAACCGCTCGCCGCGGCGCGAGCGGTTCTGGCGACAAAGCCGATGTTGCTCGTCGTCGACAACTGCGAGCATCTCGTCGAGGCCGCGGCGACGACGGTCGACTCGTTGCTCACCGCGTGTCCGGATCTGTCGGTGATCGCCACCAGTCGCGAGCCGCTCGGTGTCGACGGCGAGTGCGTGTCTCCGGTGCAGCCACTCGATCCCGGGACGACCGCCGTCGAACTGTTCCATCAGCGCGCCAGGTCGGCCGGCGTCGCACCCGGATGGTCGACTGACGACGATGCCCGGCTGATCTGCAGCCGGCTCGACGGCCTTCCGCTGGCCGATCGAATTGGTCGCCGTCGAGCGTCGCCGCGCTCGGCACGTCGTCGATCGTCCGGTTGCTCGATGAGCGGCTCGACGTCCTGCAGAGCCTGCGACCGAGAACGGCGGATCGCCATGGAACGATGCGTGCCACCATCGACTGGTCGTATCGCCTGCTCGACCCCACCCAACAACGCCTGTTCCAGTGGTTGGCCGTGTTCGCGAACGGATTCGAACTCGACGCGGCGATCCACGTCGCGGCGGGTCATCGGCACCGACGACGAAACGGCGACGAGGCTGGTTGCCGGCCTCGTCACGAGGAGCATGGTCACTGCCGACGCTGGACCTCACCGGGTGCGGTTCCGGCTGCTGGAGACCATGCGCTCGTTCGCCCTCGAGAAACTGCACGAGAGCGACGAGCACAGCGCCGCGGCGCGAGCGCAGGCGGAGTGGATGACGACGCTCACCGATCTTCCGGTCGAGGCTCCGTGCACCGCCGCCGTCGAGCGCAACGCGATCCGCCTCGAGCGGGAGGCTGACAATTGGCGAGCGGCGATGCTCCTGGCGGGCGAACTGCGGTCGAGCGAACTGGCCGGGCGACTCTGCGGACCACCGACGCAGTTCTTCCTCCTCGGTCGGCACGACCTCGCCGACCTCGTGCGGCCGTTGCTCGACGTCGGCGACGTTGATCCGCACGCCCGCCGATCGCTGCTCTGCGCGCTGTGCGTGTCGGGAGCGGCCGGCACCGACGGTGGTCAGCTCGCCCGCTGGGCGACCGAGGTCCAACACCTCGACGATGTCGATCGCACCGGGCTCGGCCCGTTGATGCGGTGGCTGGCGTCGGTGTGGCGCGGCGACTTCGTCGGGGCTGTCGACATTTGCGTGTCGGCCGCACGACGATCCGCGCCTCGCACGATCGACCCGCGACATGTTCGTCAGCATCGCCGTGCTCGACCACTTCAGCCTCACCGACGCGTCGGCCGACACGCATCGACTCATCGACGAGGCGCTGGAGATCGCCGATCGGTCGGAGGTGGCGCTGCAGCGGGTTTCCGCGTTGCTGGGTGTCGCGTGGGGGATCGCGTCGGCCGACCCTGGGCGGCGCCGTGCAATTGGTGCACCGGGCGATGAGCGACATCGGCAGCGTCCCCGCCCTCACTCGCCTGACCCTGCCCGGGAGCGCCTCACGCTTGTTGGCCGGCCTCGACCCACGCTTCGCGGCGGAGGGTCTACTCGCCCAGCTCGACGCCGCTGCGTCCCGTCCGTCGTTCGTCGACCTGATCCCGGTGTCGTATGCGAGCTCGCTGCTCAACCGCGTCGGCCATCCCGCAGCCGAGGTGGCGCTGGCCACACTCACCGTGTCGTCGACCGCGCCGTACCTGTCGATGATGGACTTCGTCGATCTGGCGCGCCGCACGTCATCGAGCAACAACGCGGTGTCGCTCGAGGAACTCGAATCGGCGGTCCGTGCCGGGCTCGAAGACATCGTTGCCGGCCGCCATGGAAAATGGTCGGCCGATGTCGAGACCGGTCGGCCGGCTCCGTCCCAGGGGTGAGCGCGGCAACAATGGACCGCCGATCATCAAGGAGAACCGACATGGCGAAGTATCTGCTCCTCAAGCACTACCGAGGCGCCCCGAACGCCGTCAACGAAGTGCCGATGGACCAGTGGACACCCGAGGAGGTCGACGCCCACATCCAGTTCATGCGGGACTTCGCGGACCGACTGGAGCAGTCCGGTGAGTTTGTCGACGGTCAGGCCCTGTCCCCGGACGGGATGTGGGTCCGCTCCGACGGCGCCGGCCGTCCGCCGGTGACCGACGGCCCGTTCGCCGAGACGAAGGATCTGATCGCGGGCTGGATGGTGATTGACGTCGACACCAAGGACCGGGCGGTCGAACTCGCCGGCCAGCTCTCGTCGGCACCCGGCGCGGGTGGCGAGCCGATCCACGAGTGGCTCGAGGTGCGACCGTTCCTCGAGAACCCGCCGACCGTCACCGAGTGAACCGGACCGAGTGAACCGGACCGAGTGAACGAGATGAGCGCCAGCGGAACGGGTGACGTCGATGCACCATTGCTGCGGGCGCTGGCGCCCGAAGTCCTGAACGTCCTCGTCCGTCGCGGCGCCGATTTCGCGACGGCCGAGGACGCCGTTCAGGATGCGATCGTCAAGGCGTTCACGTCCTGGCGCGACGACGCACCTCGCGATCCCAAAGGGTGGCTCATCACGACGGCGTGGCACGCGTTCATCGATCGTGCCCGCTCCGAATCGGCCCGCCGGGGCCGAGAACTGCGCGTTGATGCGCAACCACCGCCGGGCGAGGTGCCGAGCGTCGACGACACCCTCCGGCTGTACTTCCTGTGCGCCCATCCGGCGCTCACCCCTGCGTCGGCGGTGGCATTGACGCTGCGCGCGGTGGGCGGGTTGACAACGGCGCAGATCGCGCAGGCCTATCTGGTGCCCGAAGCGACGATGGCGCAGCGCATCAGCCGGGCCAAACGAGCGGTGAGCGACCTCGGCCTCGACCAGCCGGGCGACCTGGCGACGGTGATGCACGTGCTCTACCTCGTGTTCAACGAGGGGTACTCCGGTGATGTCGACCTCGCCGCCGAGGCGATCCGCCTCACCCGCCAGCTCGTCACGATGTCCGACGACCCGGAGGTCGCCGGACTGCTCGCCCTCATGCTCCTGCACCACGCTCGTCGATCTGCTCGGACACGGCCTGATGGGAGCCTGGTGACGTTGGCCGATCAGGACCGCAGCCGGTGGGACACGGCACTGATCGCCGAAGGGGTCGTGCTGCTGCAATCAGCGCTGGCGCGAGATCAGCTCGGCCCGTACCAGGCCCAAGCGGCGATCGCCGCGTTGCACGCCGATGCCCGTCGGGTGGAGGAGACCGATTGGGTGCAGATCGTCGGTTGGTACGACGAGCTGCTCCGGCTGACCGATTCACCGGTCGTGCGGCTCAACCGGGCCGTCGCGGTCGGCGAGGCCGACGGCGCCCCGGCGGGACTCGCCGCGCTGGCCGAGGTTGCCGACGACGTTCCGCGTCGCAGCGCCGTGGCGGCCCACCTCCACGAGCGCAACGGCGATCTGCGCACCGCGGCCCGCCTCTACGCCGACGCCGCTCGTGACGCGCCGAGCGTGCCCGAACGCGCCCACCAGGCCCACCAGGCCGCACGCGTCAACCAACTCCTGCGCGGCGCGGGCTGATCTGCGTCAGCGCCAACCGCCGCTCCGGGGTGGCCCGAATGGATCGGGGAGTACATTGTCGCGAGTGACCGATCTGCTGCTGACGCACGGCTACTTCCTGTGGGAAGACGAGAAAGAGCGCGAGATCATGAAGCCGTACGCGCCGCTCGGGCTGCTGTACATCAGCGCCTACCTGAAGCGGGCCGGCTTCGACGTCGAAACATTCGACACCACCTTCAGCGATCGTGAGTCGCTCGTCGCCCGACTCGCCGCGACGCCCGGCGGTGTCGTCGGCGTGTACACCAACTTGATGACCCGGGCGAACGCGATCTGGATCGCCGAGCAGGCCCACCTCCATCGCTGGACGGTCATCTTCGGTGGTCCCGAGAGCGCCAATTATCCAGACGACTACATCGAGCGCGGCGCCGATGTCGTGGTGCTCGGCGAAGGCGAGAACACCCTCGAGGAGTTGCTGCCGGCCCTGCGTGACCGCGGCCCGCACCGATTGCACGGGGTCGCCGGGACCGTGTTCCGCGACGAGGACGGGGCGGTCGTGCACAACGACCCGCGCGACAAGGTCCACGACATCGATTCCCTGCCGTGGCCCGATCGCGAGGCCATCGACATGCAGCAGTACGTCGACACATGGCGCACGCATCACGGGATGGGCTCGGTCAACCTCATCACCGCTCGCGGCTGCCCGTACAAGTGCAACTGGTGCAGCCATGCCGTGTTCGGCTACTCGCATCGCCGGCGCAGCCCGATCGACTGCGTCGACGAAGTGCAGCACATCGTCGAGCGGTACCAGCCCGAACAGGTGTGGTACGCCGACGACGTGTTCACGATCAGCCACAAGTGGTTGTTCGAGTACCGCGACGAGATGAACCGGCGCAACATGCGCATCCCGTTCGAGACGATTTCCCGTGCCGACAGGATGAAGAAGGAAGAGGTGCTGTCGGCGCTCGCCGAGCTCGGTTGCTATCGCATCTGGATCGGCTCGGAGAGCGGGAGTCAGCGCATCCTCGACGCGATGCAACGCGGCGTGAAGGTCGAAGAGGTGCAGGCGGCCACGAAGATGGCCAAGAAGTACGGCATCGAGGTCGGCATGTTCCTGATGTGGGGCTACGAGGGTGAGGAGCTCTCCGACATCGAAGCCACCATCGATCACGTCAAGGAGTCGAACCCCGACATCTTCTTCACCACCGTCGCGTACCCGATCAAGAACACCGGGTACTACGAGAAGGTGAAGAAGAAGTTGATCTTCTCGTCGGACTGGAACAACGCATCCGATCGTGAGCTGCGAGTCGTCGGTCGCCACACCAAGACGTACTACAAGCACGCCGATTCGTGGCTCAACAACGCCGTCGCTGCGCACCGCCTCGTCGACACGGATCCGGTCGCCGCGGCCGTCAAGGCCGACGAGGCCGAGCAAGCCCGTCTCAGCCTGTTGGCGTGTGCCGACGAGGTGGACGTCTGAGCGAGGTCGAACCGTCGCCGTTCGACGCGATGGCGGCCGACTACGACGACACGTTCAGCGACAGCGCGATCGGCTCGGCGATGCGCGCCGCGGTGTGGACCCGGATGGGGGAGCTGTGGCCTTCAGGCAGTCGCGTCATCGAGCTGAACTGCGGCACCGGAGTGGACGCCGCCTGGCTCGGTCAGCGCGGAGTCACGGTCGTCGCCACCGATGCTGCCGCGGAGATGGTTGCCGTGGCGCAGCGACGCGGTGTGGACGCGCGCCAACTGCGCGCCGAGTCGATCGGCGACCTGGCGCCACTCGGCCCGTTCGACGGGGCGCTGTCGAACTTCGGCGGATTGAACTGTGTGTCCGACCTCGGCGCAGTGGTCGACGGGCTCGCCGCGTGCCTCCGGCCGGGGGGTTCGGCGTTGCTCTGCATCATGGGACCGGCGGTGCCGTGGGAGTGGGGCTGGTACCTGCTGCACGGGCAGCCGCGTCGGGCATTCCGCCGATTCGCCAAGGTCACGTGGTGGCGCGGTCTGGCGATCCGGTATCCCTCCATCCGGTCGACGCGCCGGCTGCTCGCCCCGCATTTCGAGGTGCGCCGGGTGTGGGCCCTCGGCGCACTGGTCCCGCCGTCGTATGCCGAGCAGTGGGCGCAACGGCACCCGCGTGTGCTGGCGTGGCTGGCGCGGACCGAACGTCGGATCGATCGTTGGCCGGGTGTTGCCCAGCTCGCCGACCACTACGTGATCGAGGTGACGCGTCGATGATCCAGCTCGCCTGCCCGAACTGTCGTGCGCTGCTCGACGGGCCGAACGACGCCGGCTCGAACTACACCGGATCGAACGACGGGCGTGACGTGTGGCGAATGTGGCGAGCGGTATCCGCTGGTCGACGGGATCCATCGGTTCCTGCCGACGTCGCGCGCTCGCCCACTACGAGCCGTTCCTCCGCGACTACACCGCAGTCCGACTGGCCGAGGGGCGGGGCACGGCAGACGTCGACTACTTCCGGCGGCTTCCGGAACCGACCGCGGGCGGACCGATCGAGTGGCAATGGAACATCCGGAGGCGCACGTGGGCGACGGTGCGCGACCGGGTGCTTCCGAAGCTGGGTGACGGTCTGGTGGTCATCGACGTCGGGGCCGGTGTCGGATGGCTGTCGAATCGTCTCCACGAACTCGGCCACTTCCCCCATGCCGTCGATCTCACCGTCGACGACGACGACGGGCTCGGCGCGGCGCGGCACTACGGACCTCCTTGGCCGCGATACCAGGCCGAGATGGATGCGCTTCCGTTCGCCGACGCGCAGGCCGACGTCGTCGTGTTCAACGCCAGCCTGCACTACTCGACCGACTACGTGCGAACGATCGGCGAGGCGCGGCGCGTCCTGCGGCCGGGCGGGGTCGTGGTGATCATGGACTCACCGATCTACGGTCGCGACGAGGCGGGCAGGCAGATGGTCGCCGAGCGGCACGCCGACTTCGAGCGGCGTTTCGGGACGCGCTCCGACAGCGTCGCCTCGATCGAGTACCTCACCGATGCGATGCTCGCCGACATCGGCACACAGCTCGGGGTTCGATGGGCTCGCCATCGCACGTGGTACGGCTGGCAATGGGCGCTGCGGCCGTGGAAGGCGCGCCTGCGCCGACGGCGCCAACCGAGTCAGTTCGTCGTCCTCGTCGGTCGATGACGAGCGAACGCGGCGACCGGGCACTCGTGTTTTCAATCAGATGTCGATCGTGCCCTCGATCAGTGTGCGGATGGTGCCGGCCACCCAGATCTGCCCGTCGTCGTCCTCGCTGACATGCACGCGCCCGGCGCGACCGAGGGCGGTGCCCTGGCTGGCGACATACGGCGAACGCAGGCGACCCGACCCGATGAGCCATTGGCCGAGCGAGGCGTTGAGACTGCCGGTGACCGGGTCCTCCGCAGGCATGCCGTCCTTGGGGAAGAACGCCCGCACCTCGATGTCGGCGGCCGCTCCCTCTTGCACTGACTCGTTGCCGATCGGGCCGACGAGACCGACCAGGCCCACCTTGGTGGGGATCCGGCTCGGGTGCGCCGCTCGGACGGCGTCGGCCGATCGCAGCAGCACGGCCATCCAACCCGGGCCGTTGTCGACCCACTGTGAGTCCTCGACATCGGATGGATCGAGTTGCATCGCGTCGATCACGTCGGCGACGAGCTCCGGTTCGACCGGTCCACTGCGCACGAGCGGCGGTGCGGCGAACGCCAACCGGTCGCCGTCGTCGCGCACGGTGATCAGACCGGCGCTGCACTCCTGGACGGTGACGCCCGGCTCTTTGGAGACACCGCCGTTGGCGCGCCACGCCCAGCACGTGCCGAGCGTCGGATGTCCGGCGAACGGGAGCTCGCCGAACGGCGTCCAGATCCGGACGCGGTAGTCGGCGGCGTCGGTCGTCGGCGGCAGCACGAACGTCGTCTCCGACAGGTTCGTCCAGTGCGCGATCGTCGCCATCGTGTCGTCGTCGATGCCCTCGGCGTCGAGCACGACGGCGAGCGGGTTGCCGAGGAACGGCGACTTGCCGAACACGTCGACCTGGACGAAGCGTCGCGTCATCACCCCGATTGTGGTCCGGTCGGCGGTCGCGAACCAGGATCGCGGGGCCTGTGATTGTGCCGCGATTCTTAACACACCGCAATCCTCGGTCGTGGTATGTTCGTCACCGGACGGACAAACTGGGTGCACGATCACGGGAACGCGTTCACACGCGTGAATCGTCGCTCAGCAGCGGGAAGGGCGGAAAAATGAACGTGTCGCATATAGCTCCTATGGTGACGCACGTGTCGCTATTGGGTCCCTTGGTGGTGACCACCGGAGAGCGAGTGCTTCGGGGACGAGACTTCGGCGGTGCAAAACCGCGTGGTGTGCTCGCCCTGCTGTTGCTGGCCAGGGGTAAGAGCGTCGACAAGGACGTGCTGGCCGACGCACTGTGGGACACGGCGCCACCGAAGGACGTGCCGGGAACCATCGAGCAGTATGTGAGTTTCCTGCGCCGCCGACTGAGTGATGTGTCGTCGACCGCACCGAAGCGGGTGATCGTGACCGAAGCGCACGCGTATCGTCTCGACACGTCGGAGATCTCCGTCGACCTCGATCGCTTCGACTCCCTCCTCGTGCGGGCCGAACACGCCGACGTCACGGCACGCCGTGACCTGCTGTCCGAGGCGGTCGCCCTCGCAGCCGGCGACCTCCTCCAGGACGAGCCGTACGCGCCGTGGGTGCAATGGGAACGGAACGTGTACCAGGGCCGCATCTCGCGGGCGCACATGGCGATCGCCCACGACAGCGTGATGGTCGGCCACTACGTGAGCGCCGTCCGACACAGTGAGGAAGCCCTGCGCTTCGCGCCGTACTCCGAGCATGCGTTCCAGACGATCATGATCTCGAACTACGCCCTCGGGCGCGGCGACCTCGCGCGCAATGCATTCGTGAGCTGTTGCGAGGCGGCGGAATCCCTCGACGTCAATCCGTCCGCGGAGGCGGTCGACATCGCTGCTGCGATCGACGCCGGACGACCGCCGAGCGAACTGATCGAGCGGTACATCGCACCCTGGTGCGCGCGTTCACACGCGCCCATCCTCGCCGACCGTCGCTGACGGTCGCCGCAGTTCTGGGAGGCTGACCGCCCGCAGGGGCGGCGTCGGTCAGCCTCCCTGAAGATCTGTCTTGCTCGCGGCCGACGCGGGTTCTCGTCCCCCTCTTCGCCGCGCCTGACCATCTGAGGTCATGGTCGCCTGCTGGCGCGGGTGGCCCTCGGCCTCGATCGTCAGGCCCGCACGATCGCCCTCGACGGCTGCCATCGTCTCCCGGAGCCGAGCCGCCAACGTTCAACCTGCGGTCGAGATCGATGGTTCGATGTCGTCCTGCGCGCCCCGAAAACGGGCATCAAAGGTTCCTGACGGCTTTGTGACGGCTTCGTGAGGGCTCCGTCACGGCTTCCTGACAGTCGCATGATCGATAGTGGCGGCACCGGTGAAATAGCGGTCACCGGTGAATCAGCAATCACCCGTGGCTCAGCGGTCCCGGGTGACAACAAAGGAGATCAAAATGAGGCGGATAGGGCGGACGAAGCGGATTGACGTGGGCCACGCGCGGCCCAGGCGAGGGTTACTAGCGGGCGTGCTCGCTGGTGCGCTCGGCCTGCTCGCGGTAGTGGCGGTACCGGGCGTGCCGAGCGCAAGCGCGCAAGCCCCGGTCGGACAGGGGTTCAACCTCAATCGGTCCGACCTCAGATTCATCCTGCAGCAGATCAAGATCGCCGAGAACCACGTCGCGGAAACGACGGTGGCGAACGCCCCCTGCGGCGCGCTTCTCGGGCCTGCGGCTGACCAGATCCCGGACGACGGGCACGTCGGCATCACGCTCCCGTGGGGCCTGCGCACCGTCGACGGCACGTGCAACAACCTGTTGAAGGACACCAGCATCGGCCTGGACCAGAACAAGTTCGGAGCGGCCGACCAGCTCGTTCCCGCGTCACGTCGATGCACAGTTCAAGCCGGGCTACGCGCCGACGACGAGCCGGCCGGGCCGTTTGTGCAGGACCCCGAGCCGCGGCGCATCAGCAACCTGATCGTCGACCAGACCCCGACGAACCCGGCGGCGGTCGAAGTGGCATGACATCCTGCGCTCCCGAACGATGTCCCGCTCGTGAACGGCTCGTACTTCATCCCCAACGTGGCGACCGACGTCGGCCTGTCCGCGCCGTACAACTCGTGGTTCACCCTGTTCGGCCAGTTCTTCGACCACGGTCTCGACCTGGTCAACAAGGGCGGCGCGAGCAGGTCTTCGTACCCTGTCGGCGCCGATGATCCGCTTGCAGCCGCTGCCGGCGTGGCACCCCGCCGTTCATGATCCTCACCCGCGCATCGCACGTCAACGGCGAGGCGACGAACCAGACGACACCGTTCGTCGACCAGAGCCAGACCTACACGTCGCACCCGTCGCACCAGGTCTTCCTGCGTGATTACGACCTCGGTGCCGCCGGACCGGTAATCACCGGACGCCTGATCACCGGTCCCGCAGGGGGCATGGGCGACTTGGGACGCGATCAAGAAGCAGGCGCGCAACGTGCTCGGCATCCAGCTGACCGACACGGACGTCTTCAACGTGCCGCTGATTGCGGCCGACCTCTACGGGCACTTCATCCCCGATCCGGACACCGGCTTCCCCCAGCTCGTGCTCGACGGTGTGGTGGACAATCCGAGCACGCCCGACGACGAGCGACTCGTCTCGGAACTCCGACCCTTCCGGTCAACACCGCTGGCAAGGTCAAGACGGGCCATGCGTTCCTCGACGACATCGCCCACCACGCCACTCCTGGTCCGATGCAGGGTCCCCCCGGGAGCCCGACACCGGACAGCGGATGTCGACACGGTGGTCTCTGCCGACGACGACAACGACGCGACGTACGACGACGAGCTGCTCGCCGCGCACTTCATCGCTGGTGACGGCCGGGTCAACGAGAACATCGGCCTCACGACCGTGCACCACATCTTCCACTCCGAGCACAACCGCCTCGTCGGCGTGATCGACGGGATGCTGAACGACCCCACGCTCTTCACCGCCGCGGAACTCGCCGACTGGCAGGCAGTGTCGGCAGACCGGGCGAACTGGGACTACAACGAGCGTCTCTTCCAGGCCGCTCGGTTCGTGACCGAGATGCAGTACCAGCACCTGGCGTTCGAGGAGTTCGCCCGCAAGGTCCAGCCGATGGTCAACCTGTTCGGCGAAGGCGGTACCGGCTATCACACCGAGATCAACCCGGCCATCCGCGCCGAGTTCGCCCACGCCGTGTACCGGTTCGGTCACTCGATGCTCACCGAGAGCGTCGACCGTACGGACCCCGGCCGGCGTCGAACAGCAACATCGACCTGCTCGACGCGTTCCTCAACCCGCCGGCCTTCATGGCGCCCGGGCAGACCCCGGACAACGCGGCCGGCAACGTCATCCGAGGGATGACTCGCCAGGTCGGCAACGAGCTCGACGAGTTCGTGACCGGCGCGCTGCGGAACCGGCTGCTCGGCCTCCCGCTGGACCTCGCGACGCTGAACATCGCTCGCGCTCGCGACACCGGGATCCCCAGCCTCAACGCGGCACGGCGAGACTTCTACGCCGAGAGCGGCAACCCCGCCCTGGCGCCGTACACCAGCTGGGCGGACTTCGGCTTCAGCATGCAGGAACGCGCCTTCGCTGGTGAACTTCATCGCCGCCTACGGCACGCACCCGTCGATCACGGCAGTGACGGCCCAGCCGCCGGCAAGCGAGCCGTCGGCAGCAGATGTCTCGACGTTGCGGCCGACGGGGTGCCGGCTGGCCAGGACGCGTACGACTTCCTCAACTCCACCGGCCTCTACGCATCGCCGCCGAGCGGCATCACGACCACCGGTGTCGACGCGATCGACCTGTGGATGGGCGGTCTCGCCGAGAAGCAGATGGTGTTCGGCGGGCTGCTCGGCCCGACGTTCAACTACGTCTTCGAGAACCAGATGGAGAACCTGCAGGACGGTGACCGGTTCTACTACCTGTCCCGCACCGCCGGCCTCAACATGCTCACCCAGCTCGAGGGCAACTCGTTCTCCGAGCTGATCATGCGCAACACCGACGTCGAAGCGCTGCCGGCGGACTCGTTCTCCCGGCCCGCATTCATCTTCGACACCAGGGCGCAGAACGCGAGCGGACCGATCATCGACGACCTGACGCCACGGAAGTCAACGAGACGCAGGAGCTCGTCCGCATGCCGGACGGCACGATCCGCTACGCCGGCCCCGAGCACGTCGTGTTCAACGGACGGGACACGGCGAACAACTCGCCGACGACCGGATCCGGTCGAGTGAGGGCGACGACACACTTCGCGGCAACGGCGGCAACGACCGCCTCGAAGGCGGCGACGGTGTCGACCAACTCATCGGCGGTCTCGGTGACGACTTCCTCACCGACCTGTTCGGCGACGACACCCTGAAGGGCGGCGACGGCAACGACTACCTGTCGTCCGGCCAGGGCTTCGGCGGCGACCTCAACCAGGGCGGCCGTGGCAACGACTTCATCGTCGGCGGCAACGACATGACCGAGACGTTTGCTGGAGCAGGCAACGACTTCGTCTTCGCCGGCGACGGCGAAGACACCGTCTTCGGCGACGATGGCGACGACTGGATCGAAGGCGGGCTCGGACCGTTCAACCTGTTGCAGGGCGACAACGGCGCCCCGTTCGGAGACGACCCCAACGAACCCGGACACGACGTCATGGACAGCGACGGCGGCGAGCAGGACTTCGACGCCGAAGGTGGCGACGACATCATGTTCCTCGGCGGAGGCATCCAGCGTGCGGAGGGCCAGCTCGGCTTCGACTGGGCGAGCCACCGCGGCGATCCGTCGCCCGGCAACACCGACATGGAGCTCACGATCGCGGTGCTGCCGTCGGTCGAGACCAACCGTGACCGCATGGACCGGGTCGAGGCCCTGTCCGGCTGGAACTTCAACGACATCCTCCGCGGCGACAGCCGCGGCCTCGGACCGACCCGGAGACGGGCCTCGACGGACACGAGCTCACCGCTGAGGGCATCGCCCGCATCAACGGGCTCAGCGACCTTCTCCGCCGGCGCAACGTCGTTCACGGGTGGCAACATCATCCTCGGCGGCGACGGGTCCGACATCATCGAGGGTCGCGGCGGCGACGACGTCATCGACGGCGACCGGTGGCTCAACGCCGAACTGCAGGTCGGGAACACGCTGTACCCGGGAATGACCACGGCGCTGCGGTCTGCGGTTGCTGCGGGAAGTATCAACCCCGGTGACATCAGCATCTTCCGCTCCATCGTCACGCCGCCACCAGCGCTCGACCGCCGTCGACGTTGCTGTGTTCTCCGATGTCAGCGCCAACTATGTCATCACCGACGAACGCCAACGGGTCGGTCACGGTGAACCACAATGGCGGCACGGCCACCGACGGCATCGACACCCTGTGGAACATCGAGCGGCTCACGTTCACCGACCAGTCGGTCGAGTTGGCAGGGACCAACATCGCGGCCACCGGCACGGCCGGACATCAGCGACAACTCGCCGACCGAGGACCAGACACTCACGGTGAACACGGCGGCCATCGCCGACGTCGACGGTCTCGGCGCCTTCACGATCACGTGGCAGGCGGATCATCGACGTCGGCACCTGGGTGCAGGCGCACGTGGGACCGACGTTCACCCCGTCGGACAGTCGTGGTCGGTCTGCCGCTGCGGGCGGTCGTGAACTTCATCGACGGCTCGAAGGCGCGCCCGGAGCAGGTGACCGGTGCTGCGACCCAGCCGGTGATCAACGTCAACGACGTCCCTGTGCGGGCGCCGACGATCAGCAGCAACACCCCGAGCGTCAACGTGCCGCTCACCGTCAGTCACGGCTCCATCGCTGACGACGACGGAAAGCCGCCGGCGTTCGGGATCCAATGGTTCCGCGGCAACACCCCGATCCCCGGGGCGAACGCCACGACGTACGTGCCCAGCGACGACGACATCGGCCAGACGTTGCGGGTCGTGGTCACGTACACCGATCTGCACGGCACAGCGGAGACGGTGTCGGCCGCCACGGCGGCCGTGATCAATGTCAACGACCCACCAACGGGTCTCGCGATCAACAACCTGGCGCCAGTCGTCGGCGATGTCCTGACGGCCTCCGGCCCGAGCGACCTCGACGGCACCTCCACGTCGGTCTTCCAACGCCGTTGGCAGGCAGGCAGCGGATCGACGTTCACGGACATCCCCGGCGCCACCGGTCGACGTTCACCGTCGCCAATTCGCAGGTCGGCCAGCAGCTGCGAGTCGTCGTCACGTACACCGACGACCTGGGTGCCGCGGAGACGGCTACCTCGGCGGCCACCGCCGTTGTGGTCTCGGCGCCGGTTGTGCCGACGCCGGTTGTGCCGACGCCGTCCGCCGACCCGCTCCGCCGCCGCGCGCCGCCCCCGGCGGTGGCGGACGAGTTCGTCGGTCTGTCGTCGCCGTTCCGGTCGCTCGACACTCGCAACACAGCGGCGGTGGTCCCGACGGGGTCGATCACGACGGTCAATGTGGACATCGGCCGGTGTGCCGGCTGACGCGACGGCGGTGTCGCTCAATGTCACCGCTACCGGGACCACTGGTGCCGGCTTCGTCACCGTGTATCCCGTGTGATGCGGGCCAGCCCGAGACGTCGAACTTCAACTTCGTTGGTGGTCAGACGATCGCCAACGCGGTGCTCGCCACGCCGAGCGCGGCTGGGCACGATCTGTCTGTTCAACTCGATCGGCACCGAACTGATCGTCGACGTCGGCGGTTACCTGCCGGCGGGCTTCGCCTACGACGCCATCACGCCGGTGCGGCTCCTCGACACCCGCAGCGGTGCGGTCGGTACCGGCGAACACGGTCACCCAGGTGCCCGTGGCCGGCGCCAACGGGGTCGCCGGCAACGCGAAGGCAGCGGCCCTCAACGTCACCGCCGTCAATGCGGGGGCGGAGGGTACCTCACCGTGTTCCCCTGTGGTAGGCGCAGCCGACAGCGTCGTCGGTGAACTTCGTCGCCGGTCAGACGATCCCGGGAGCGGTGCTGGCCAAGATCGGTCAGGGCGGGGCGGTGTGCATCTTCAACAGCGCACCGACCCACCTGCTGGTCGACCTCGCCGGTTCGTTTGCGGCGGGAGCCACGTACACCGCCCTGACCCCGACCCGGGTGCTCGACACCCGTCAACGGGACTCCGGTACCGGTGGCGGCAGGCACGATCGTCGAGGTTCCCCTCGCCGGCTGTCACCCCCGGAGCACGTGGCGGCGGCGTTGACGGTGACGGCGGCGGAACCACAGGCGGACGGGTACCTCACCGTCTTTGCCTGCGGGACACTTCCCAACGCATCCAACCTCAACTACAAGGCTGGGCAAGCCGATCGCCAACACGGCGATCGCCACGCTCAGCCCTACCGGATCGGTCTGCGTCTTCTCCTTGGCGACGACGCACGTGATCATCGACGTCAGCGGCGCCTTCTGAGCACTCGCTGACGTCGATCCGACACGGACCCGGGAAGCGCCGTCAGCTTCCCGGGCCCGCGTCAGCCCGACACGGGCCCGGAAAGCAACCCCCCGCTTTCCTGCCCGCGTCCTTCCGACACGAGCTCGGGAAGCACCGTCCGCTTCCCGAGCCCGTGTCGGCCCGCGTCAGGGCTCCGATCCGGTGGACGTCAATCGTCGTCCCCGCCGCCGCCGCCGTCATCGTCATCGTCATCGTCGTCGTCGGACATGGTCTCGAGCGCAGCGATCAGCGTGGCGCTCTCGGTGTCATCGAGGCGAGCATCTCGATGGATCAGCACGTAACGGTCGAGGGGCATGTTGCCTTCCTCGATCATCTCGATCGCATCGTCGGCGTCGCCGGGGTCCCAGTCGGAGAAGTTGAGTTCGTCACGACCTCGCTCGACGTCGTAACGAACCATCCACGACATCGGAGCCACGTACGAATAGATCGGCCACTCGGTCTCGTTGCTGTGACACGAGTAGCACGAGGTACGCGCGATCTGCTCACTCGCCTCGTCGGGCCAGGGCGCAGCTCGAATCACGGGCGGATTGTCGTGCCACCAGCCGTATGGAACCAGCTGCATCAAACCGAAGATGATCGCTGCGACCAGGGCAGCACGCGTCACGACGACTCGTAGGTCCGTCCATCGTCGTCCACCAGCTCCGTCCGCTTCGCCGCCGTTCGCACCTGAGGAACGGCTCGTTTTCGACTGCGTCATGGCGTCCTCGCTACCCGATTGCGGTCGCGCCGGACTCGCTCATGCGAGCCATCCGGACAGTGGTCGGCAAAGGGTAGTAGCCGGGGCTGCGCCTGGCGTACGGTGCCTGACGTGGAGATCGGGCTGAACTACGGCCGCGGCACGCTGGCGGTCGACCTCCCGGACGAACTCGACGTCACCATCGTCACCAAGCGTCCGATGCAGGTCCTCGGCGATCCGGTGGCCGCGATCGCCGATGCGCTCGCCCGGCCGGTCGGTTCGATCCCGTTGGCCGACGCCGCCCGAGGAGCACGCCACGCCTGCATCCTGGTGTGCGACATCACGCGGCCGGTGCCCAACGGCCTGTTCCTGGCCCCGCTCGTGCGGACGTTGCTCGACGCCGGCATCGCACCCGAGGCGATCACCGTGCTGGTGGCGACGGGACTCCACCGCCCGAACGAAGGCGTCGAACTCGCTGAGGTCATCGGCGACCCATGGGTGATGGACACCGTCGTGGTCGCCAACCACATCGCCCGTGACGCCGATGCCCACGTCGACCTCGGTGTCACTCCCACTCGCGGCACGCCGGTGTCGATCGACCGCCGGTTCGTCGAGGCCGACGTGCGGATCGCGACCGGCCTCGTCGAGCCACACTTCATGGCGGGCTACAGCGGAGGACGCAAGGTCGTCGCTCCGGGGGTCGCCGGCGCGCCGACGATCACGACATTCCACGCCGCCCGCTTCATGGAGCACCCGAGTGCGGCGAACTGCGTGCTCGACGGCAATCCGCTGCACGAGGAGCAACTCGAGATCGTGCGCATGGTGGGTGGCGCGTTCGCCCTCAACACGGTCATCGACGACGAACGACGGCTGTGTTTCGTCAACTTCGGCGAGATCGTCGAGAGCCATCTCGCAGCCGTCGAGTTCATCTCGGCGGCGGCGGAGGTCGAGGTGGGTGAACGCTTCCACACGGTGGTCACCAGTGCCGCCGGCTATCCGCTCGACACCACCTACTACCAGACCGTGAAGGGGATGGTCGGCGCGTTGGGCATCCTCGAGCCGGGTGGCGACCTCATCGTGGCCTCGGCGTGTGAACAGGGGTTCGGATCGTCGGAGTTCGCCGCGTCGCAGCGTCGTCTCGTCGAGATCGGCCCCGAACGCTTCCTCGACGAGATCGGCGCCAAACAGTACGCGGCGATCGACGAGTGGCAGACCGAGATGTTGCTGAAGGCGCTACGAGCGGGTCGGGTGCACCTGTACAGCGACGGGTTGACGCCGGCCGATCGGGCGATCACCGGGGTGGAGACGACCGGTTCGGTCGCCGATGCGGTGCTCGCCAGCGTCGCCCGATCGGGTGATCGTCGGGTCGGCGTGGTGCCCGAGGGGCCCTACGTGATCCCCACGGCGGCCAGCTGTCACGCCCCTTCCACCTGATCGGACCCGGTCCGCGGCGAAGTCTCGCTGTTGCCGACCCGACGATCAAAGGTTTCTCAATGGTTCGTCAACGGTTCCCCAACGGTTCCCCAACGGTTCCCCATGGGTTCTCGAAAGACGCGGGGCACAGGGTGCGATCACCGTGTGACAACTAGGGGATCACATCGGTCACAACAAAGGGGATCATGATGCGACGGATCGGGCGTGCGAAGCAGATGAGTGGCGGCCTCATAAGGCCTAGGCGGAGACGGGCGGGGTTGGTGATCAGCGGCGCCCTCGTCATGGCGACAGTTGCGTCGATCACGCCGATCATGTCGAGCGGATCATCCGCTGCACCGATCGGCGCGGACTTCAGGCTCGATGCCAACGACCTTGATTCATCCTGGATCAGATTCAGACGGCGGAGGCCCATGCGACGGGCGCCGCCGAATTGTGCATACAAGTGCCGGGAGATCCGACACTGTGTGCCCCGGGCAGCCTGATTCCCGAACCGCGCCTGCCGTTCGGCCTGCGCACGGTCGACGGCTCGTACAACCACCTCCTGCCGGGACAGGAGAATGTTCGGCGCGTCCGATCAGAAGTTCCCGCGCATGACGTCACCGCTGTTCCGTCGAACGCGGAGAGGCGGCACCAGCTACGACGACAACAGCACACACTGGGAACCGTGGTCGACTCGCAGCCCCGCGTGATCACGAACCTCATCGTGGACCAGACCATTTCCAACCCGGCCGCGGTCGAGGCATCCGAGGGCTGCGCCGCAGAACGATGAGAACACCCCCGGCAACGAGACCTGCGAGATCCTCAACGTCGCACCCGACGCGGGGTTGTCGGCACCGTTCAACTCGATGTTCACGTTCTTCGGCCAGTTCTTCGACCACGGCCTCGACCTCGCCAACAAGGGCGGCGGGACGGTGTTCGTGCCGCTGAAGGACGACGACCCGTTGGTTCCCGGCCCCGACGGAATATTGAACACCTGTACGGCTCCGAACGTACCTGAGGGTGCGTCGCGAGTTCGGACGACCTGCCGCCATCGCTTCGCTTCATGGTGCTGAGCCGGTCCTCCGCGGACTTCTCCGGTCCCGATGGGATCCTCGGAACCGGCGATGACCGGCGTGATGCGATCAACCAGACGACACCGTTCGTCGACCAGAACCAGACCTACACGTCGCATCCGTCGCACCAGGTGTTCCTCCGCGAGTACGAACTCGACGGTCGGGGCGAACCCGACGCCGACGGGCCGCCTGATCGACGGACAGCCATCGCGGGCAACATCGGCAACTGGAACGAGGTCAAGGCGCAGGCCGCGAGCCTCCTCGGGATCGCGTTGGTCGACGGCGACATCGACGACGTCCCGCTGCTGCGACACGGACCAGTACGGTCACTTCATCCCCGGGCCCAATGGCTTCCCGCAGATGGTCGTGGGCAACGGCACTGATGGCCTGCCCGGCACCAATGACGATGTCCTCGTCGAAGGCAACCCGGACGGCGCCGATCTCGACGGCCACTGCCGTGAGCTCGAATCACGAGTTCCTCAACGACATCGCCCACCACGCAGCGCCCGGGCCGATCGCAGCCCCAGGAGTGCCCGCCCGGCACCCCGCCGGGCGACAAGGCGCCTGACGCCGACGCCGTTCCGGGTCCCGACGACCACGTACTGCACGACGTACGACGACGAGTTGCTCGGTCGTTCACTTCATCACGGGTGACGGTCGTGGTAACGAGAACATCGCGTTGACCGCGGTCCACTCGATCTTCCACTCCGAGCACAACCGGCTGGCGGAGAACATCGACGCCCTCATCGACCCGCTCGGTGATCCGGTGGGTGAGCAGCCTGGCGGAATCGTGTCCGAGACGGAGTTTGACGCTTGGCACGACCCCAGTGGTTGGGGCTATGGCGAGCGTCTGTTCCAGGCGGCCCGTTTCGTGACCGAGATGCAGTACCAGCACCTGGTGTTCGAGGAGTTCGCTCGCACGCTGGTGCCGTCGATCAACCTCTTCCAAGGTGACGGCATCAACTTCCAGAGCGACACCAACCCGGCCATCACCGCCGAGTTCGCTCACCAGGTGTACCGCCTCGGCCACTCGATGCTCAACGAGACGATCGACCGCACGTGGGACGACGGGACCACGGACCCGATCTCGCTGTTCGATGGATTCCTCAACCCGCTCGAGTTCAACGACAAGGAACGGAACGACGGTCAACGCGGCCGAAGCGGCCGGCGCGATCTTCCAGGGTGGCTCCCGCCAGCGGGGCATGGAGATCGACGAGTTCATCGTCGATGTGCTGCGCAACCAGCTGCTCGGCCTTCCGCTCGACCTCGGTGTGCTGAACATTGCCCGTGGTCGCAGTGAGGGTGTCGCCCCGCTCAACGTGGTGCGCCAACAGCTGTTCGACTTCACTGGCAGCTCGGAGCTCGAGCCCTATCCCAACTGGGTGGAGTTCGGCTTCAATCTCAAGCACTTCGGGTCGTTGACGAACTTCGTGGCCGCCTACGGCACCACGAGTCCCTCACCGGCGACCACCGCCCCGACCACGATCGTCTGGGAAGCGTGCGGCCGCTCAGGCGCTCGTCGATGCGGCGTTCACGCCTGGGGACTCCGACGGCAAGGACTTCATGTTCGGCACCGGTGAGTATGCGGGCCAGCGAGACCGGCCTGAACTTCGTCGACCTGTGGGTCGGCGGTCTGGCCGAGAAGGTCGCCGCCGTTCGGTGGCATGCTCGGCTCGACGTTCACCGCCGTGTTCGAGACGCAGTTGGAGAACCTGCAGAACGCCGACCGCTTCTACTACCTGGAGCGTCTCGACGGCCTGAACTTCCTGCCGCAGCTCGAGGGCAACTCGTTTGCCGAGCTGATCGGACGCAACTCGACCGCCGACGGTCTGCCGGCAGTCGCGTTCTTCAAGCCGGACTGCGTGTTCAACATGGACTTCCTCGCGACCAGTTTCGGACTGGACGATCCGTCCGACGACGGGTGCGACGAGGGCCTGATGACCAGCGCGGACCTTCGAACGGCCCGCTGAGCGACTCGTCAAGTTGGCCGACAGCACGATCCAATATCTCGGTGGCCTGCACGCGATCTGGAACGGCTCCGACATCCAGGACGACCCGGTCACGGAGGACGTCATCGAATGCGGCCCGCCGGATCGCATCCACTCCAGCGAGGGTGACGACACCATCCACGGCAACTGCGGCGACGACGTCATCGAGGCCGGATCCGGCAACGACAACGTGATCGGCGGTCTTGGTGACGACATCGTGAAGGACCTCTTCGGAGACGATGTCCTCAAGGGCGGCCCAGATGACGACGTCATCACCGGTGGCCCGGGTCTCGACCTCCTGCAGGGCAACGCGAACGACGACTTCATCCTCGCCGGCAACGACCAGTCCGAGACTCTTCGGCGGCTCCGGCGACGACGTGATGTACACGGGCGACGGCGCAACCGAATCCTTCGGTGGTGCCGGCGATGACTGGCTCGAAGGTGGTCCTCAGCTGAACCTCCTCGTCGGTGACGAGAACAACCAGTTCCAGGACGACCCGACCCAGGGTCACGACGTCATCGTCGTCCGGCAAGGGCGACGGCGACACCGACTCCGAGGGCGGCGACGACGTCATGGTCTCCACGGTGCTCGGCACGCAGCGTCTGGAAGGCATGCTCGGCTTCGACTGGGCCACCTACCGGGGCGACCCGTTGCCGGTCGACGCCGACATGAACATTCGGGTGGTGGTGGCGCCGAACCTCGGCGAGCTCCGCGACCGCTTCGACCTGACCGAATCGCTTTCGGGCTACAACCAGTCGGACGATCCTTCGAGGCACCGACAACGTCGCTGACCGATCTCCGGGCTCTCCGGCATCGACCACGTCCTGACCGTCGCCGGTGTCGACCGGGTCTTCGGTCTGCGGGAGTTCCTGGCTGCGGCCGGGGTGCCCGTACCGCTGACGACGGCCGGACAATGGTACGGCAACCCGTCTTCGATGATGGCGACATCATCTTCGGTGGCGGAGCTGCCGACGTCCTCGAGGGCAGGGGCGGCGACGACATCATCGACGGCGACCGCTGGTTCAACGCTGAGCTCTGCAACGGCAGTCCGACGGTGCCGACCAACTGCCAGCCGCAGTCTCAACGCATACAAGGTCGGCGCCCTCGCGGGCACCGTCGACCCTGGCGACCTGGAAATCCGCCGGTCGATCGAGCCGAGCAACGGCTTGGGCATCGACGAGGCCTGGTTCACCGGGCCGGCTGCCGACTACGACATCACGTCGCCGCCGCCGGTGGTTCACCGTGGTGGACAACGTCGGCACGGATGGCACGGATACCGTGCTGAGCGTCGAGCAGCTGCGGTTCCAGAGCAACACACTCGAGGACCCCACCGACGATGTGTTCATCACCATCGGCGCCGCCGGAAACATCCCGGCAACGGGAACGGTGGCGATCACCACGGCCAACGGAGCAGCGTTCCGGCAGGGCAACATCCTGACGGCGACGCAGAGCATCACTGACCCGAACGGCGTTCCTGCCCTGCGCAGCGGACGTTGGTGTGGCAGCAGTCGACGGACGGGGTGGCCTTCACGAACATCCCGAATGCGACGGCGGCGACGTTCACTCCGACGGCTGCCCAAGCTGGGCTCGTTCTCCGGGCGGTGGTCAGTTTCACCGACCTCCTCGGAAGCGCTGAGCAGATCGTCGGGGCACCCACGCCGGTCATCGGTGCGATCGTTACTGGCAATGCGAACGCCAACACCCTCACGGGTACGGCGGGCAGCGACCTCATCAGCGGCCTCGGCGGCGCCGACATCATCAATGGTGCCGGCGGTGACGACGACCTCCAGGGTGGGGCCGGTGCGGACACCATCAACGGTGGTGCCGGGAATGACCTGATCCGGGGTGGGGTCGGAAACGACACCGTCAACGGCCAGGGCGGCGACGATACCGTCCTGATCCAACCCGGAGATACTGGAATCGACAGCATCGATGGTGGCGTCGGGCAGGACACGTTCACCAACACGCTCGCAGCGCCGATCACCCTCCAGGCGATCAGCCAGTTCGAGACCGTCAACGGTGGCAACCGCGCAATCGTTGGTGGGGACGGCGCCGCAGGTCTTCGACTTCAGCGCTGCGCTCACCATCAACGGTGTGACCCAGATCGAGGGTCGTGCGGGTGCCGACATCGATCACCGGCTCCAACGGCAACGAACGTGATCCTCGGTGAGGGCGGCAACGACAACATCAACGGTCTCGGCGGTGCCGACACGATCACCGGTGGCGACGGCAATGACACCCTCGCCAACAGCGTCGACGGCGCGGTGGACAGTATACTCTACACCAACGAGGCCGAGAGCGGTCCCGGTGTCGCCGGGCGCGGACACCATCGCCAACTTCCTGCCCGGCGCCGGCGGCGACATCATCAACGTGTCGGCGATCGATGCCAACCAGGCCGCGGCCGGCGACCCGCCGCACACCTTCCGCGGCCAGCAGCCTTCTCCAACGCCATCGTCGGAGATTTGCGATGGGAGGTGGTCGGAGCCAACACGCAGGTCCAGACCGACACCAACAACAACGGCGGCGTGGACCTCCGCATCCTGCTGGCAGGTGCGCCGCAGCCCCTGGTCTGCTGCGCAACTTCATCCTGTAACTCAACCAAAAGGAGACTTCGGCGGGGGTGTTCCGTCAACACCCCCGCCGCAGCAAGGCATCAACGGTTCAGCTGGTGACGGGGACCATCCGTCGTCCCCGTCACCAGCGCTACCCGGCCGCCGGGAGCACATGAAATAGGGTCCTCGACGGTCTCAGCGGTTTCTCACCACGATTGTTTCTCACCACGGTTCCCGTCCCCTTGCACATCCAGTGCGAGCGAGGGACATCGGCACCATGGTGTGCGCCCGGTCCCTCGCCGCCGCCGCCCGCGGCGAGGGACCGGGTACTTTCGCGTCACCGGCACGACACGCGATCCGCAGTTCACCCCGCCAGGCGGCGGCGCCCGTCAGCAGTCGTCGGCAGCAGTGGTCGTCGATGTTGGTCGCCTCCCCCGACGGATAGACGTCGAGCGGTGGCGTTGCTGGATCGGTAGCGCGTAGGACGACACCAAATCTGGTGGTGGCAGCGACGACGTGCTGACGGCCATGGCCGGTTTGGCATCATGGCCGGACGACGGCGGTGACCTCACCGCCGATGCGAGGGCCGTCGCGTCAGGTCGGGCGAGGATCAACTTCCCGCCAGGCGGGTACGACGCTCAGTGGCGGTCGGCGGGGACGCGCACGATCGTGTTCGTACGCGCACACCAGGGTGCGATGTACCGCTCGATCAGTTCGCTCGGGGGTCGTCCGGCGTCGATGGCCGCGGCGATGTCGACGGCTTCCTGCGAGGGCCGGACATCGAGCGATGCCGCCGCCTCACAACAACTCACGAACGCATTGCGCGCGAGGTCGCTGCGCCCGAGGGCGTGGTTCGAGATCATCATCGTCTGGAACGCGTGCTCGGAGTACGGCGCGAAATGCAGCGCCTGCTCGCTGTGTCGGACGGCGCACGCGTAGTGGCCGACCATCACGCTGTCGTGGGCGAGCGCCATGTGTGCCCGCGAGATGCGGCCCCGGTACACGTGCCGTTCCCACTGCACCCATGGCGCGTACGGCTCGTCCTCGAGGAGATCGCCGACCGCCAGGGAGACCGCTTCGGACAGCAGATCACGGCGTGCGGTGAAGTCGACCTGTTCGGCCCGCACGACGAGGGAGTCGAACAGGTCGAGGTCGACCGAGATCTCCGACGTGTCGAGGCGGTACGCGTGCGTTTCGGTCACGATCACCCGGTTCGGTGGGGTCGACGACCCTTCACACAGTTTGCGACGCAGCAGACTCACATACTGCTCGATGGTCCCCGACACGTTCTTCGGTGGCGCCGTGTCCCACAGCGAGTCGGCGAGCACGTCTTTGTTGACGCTCTTGCCCCGCGCCAGCAGCAGCAGCTCGAGCACTCCGCGCGGTTTCGCACCGCCGAAGTCTCGGCCCCGAAGCGTTTGGTGTGCAGTAGTCACCACCAACGGACCCAATAGCGATGCTCGCATCACCAGGGGAGCCAAATGCGCCATGTCCATCCTTCGCCCTTTCGCCCGTTCCCGCGCTCCGGCACAGCGACGATGCACGCGTTCAGCGCCTTGCACCGCAACCCCCACCAGACCGTCCTTCGTCCGCCGGTGAACTTACCACATCCTTACGGTGAAAGTGCAAAAAATCGGCACAACGTCGCCGCCATCTCGGATCGAACCAGGTATAGAAAATATGTACGTAATTGTGGTTTCAAATCGTACATATGATCGATATCCTTGGATCATGTTTGCAGACGTCGTCGAACAGCTGATGGGGCTCGACGACGCCGAAGTGACCGAACGGTTCCGCGAACTGGAACTGCGTCGCCGTCGGGACGAGGCCGAGTTGTTGGCGTTGATCGCCGTGGCCGACGCCCGTGGTGTGTACGCTGGCAGATGGTCATCTCACCGTGAAGGGCTGGCTGCGAGCGAACGGCAACTGGTCACCGGCCGAGGTCAACTCGGCCCGCCGCAAGGCCCGCTTGGTGAACGAGCACCCGACTGTGGGCGACGCACTCCTGGACGGGCATCTCGGCGTTGCCCAGGTGGCTGAGTTGGCACGTGTGCGGGCGAACCCGCGCTGCGGTGACGAGTTGGGTGAGGTGATCGATCAACTCGTCGACTACGGCGAACAGTTGGACTACCCGGCGTTCTGCAAGGTGGTGAAGCGCTGGGAGAACCTCACCGACGCGGATGGCGCACACCACGACGCAGAGGTCACGAACGAACGACGTACCGCGTCGTTGCATCCCGTCGACGAAGGAATCGAGCTACGCGCCAGCGGTGGATCGGCGATCGCGGCGGGGTTGATGACGAAGATCTTCGATCAGTTCGTGGAAGGCGAGTTCCGAGCCGACGTGGCCGCTCGCGATGAACAGTACGGGAAGGATGCGCCCGCCTCGCTGCTGCCACGGACTGGCGCACAGCGTCGATTCGACGCGTTGCTGAAGATCTTCGAAACGGCCGGCGCGATGCCGGCTGGCTCCACACTGCCCGGCCTGGTGCTCGACGTCGTGGTGTCCCAGGAACGCTTCGAGCACGAGCTCGCGAAGTACGGACTGATCGACGCGATGAACGGGCCGTACACCGGCGTCATCGAGGACTTGTTGCGCCAGTACTGCGAGACCGAGAACGGGATCGCGGTGATCGGCCACGACATCATCCGTGCGGCGCTCACCGGACACGTGCGACGCGTTCGTGATCGACGGTCGAGGTGTCGTTGTGGACGTCGGACGCAAGCGACGCCTGTTCACCGGTGCCGCCCGTGAGGTGCTCAAGGTGATGATCGATGGCTGTGAGCACGTCGGTTGCGACATCCGCCCGACGAGTTGTCAGATCGATCACATCGCCGAGTGGGTCCGTGACGGTGGCACCACCGACGTCGCCAACGGTGCTGTCAAGTGCGGCGGCCAGAACCGGAGCAAACACCGCCTGGGGATCACCGAAGCCCGCGACGCCAACGGCACCCTCGTCCAGTACCGGCCCGACGGCACCCCGATCCTGCCGGTCGGACGGCGACTCCGACTCCACGAACCCGGCACCGACAGTCGGCGAAGACGTCGCATCGAGTACATGTCCACCGAACAACCGTGGGTCATCCGTCATCTACGCCTCGTCGCCTGATCCTCGGTCGACCAGCCAGTCACGCAGGAGTCGGGTCACCTCCTCCGGTTGTTCGACGGTCACCATGTGGCCCGCGTCCTCGACCACTTCGAGGCGCGCGTCGGCGATGGCGGCCGTGATCTGCTCGTGCTGCGCGATCGGGCTCCAGCCGTCCTGCCGACCCACGATCACGAGGGTCGGCACCGTGATGGTGCCGAGCAGTGCGGTCGCGTCGGGGCGGTGGAGCAGGGCGCGGATCTGGCGGGCGTGCACTTCGGGTGTCGCCCGCATCACCATGGCGTTCAGTGGCGCCATGATCGACGGGTCGTCGCAGCGGTCCGGATGGACCATCGGGGGCAGCCATTCTGCGGCGAGCGCCGCCATCCCCTCTTGGGCCGACACGTCGAGCAGGGATTGCCGGCTGGCGGCCTCGTCCGGTCCCGCCGGATGGGCACCGGTGTCGAGGACGACCAGCGACCGGACGCGCTCGGAAGCGAGGCGCCACACTTCGAAGGCGACGCGGCCGCCCATCGAGTGGCCGACGACGTCGAGCCGGCCGTCCCGACGGATCGTCCGCGACGAGTTCCGAGCGCGGCGCGGGCCATGTCGGTGAGATCGTCGAGGTCCGAGAAGTCGGCGATGCTGATGTCGGCGATGTCGTCGAGACCGTCGGCCTGCGCCTGCCAGATGGTGTGGTCGCACAGCAGACCCGGCAGCAACAGCACGGCGGCGCGGGTCGTGTCCATCGGCGCTACCCGGCGAATGCAGCAGCAAGCGCGGACGCCGCGTCGGCGACCGCCCGGTTGGCCACGTCGACGGCGCCGCCCATCGTGATGAAGGCGTGGATCGTGCCGTCGTAGCAGGAGTAGGTCACGGGCACGCCGCTCGCCCGCAGCACCGCCGCGTAGGCGCGGCCTTGATCGACGAACGGGTCGTAGCTCGCGGCGAGGATCGTCGCCGGCGCGAGCGCGCTGTGGTCGTCGGCATGGATGGGGGAGACCCGCGGATTCGTGAGATCGTCACCGGCATGGGCGGCGTGCAACGACGCGATCATCGGAAGGTTGACGAACGCGTCGATCGTCACCATGCTCTCGGACCGGTTCGCTCCGTCGATGTCTGGATAGACGAGCAGTTGGTGGAGCGGCTGCGGCAGCCCGAGGCGCTTGGCATCGAGGCACACCGCGGTGGCGAGATAGCCGCCGGCACTGTCGCCCCCCACCGCGATCCGCGACGCGTCGCCGCCGATCTCGTCGGCGTGCTCGAGGCACCACTGGTAGGCGGTGACCGCGTCGTCGAGTGGTTGCGGGAAGGGATGCTCGGGCGCGAGCCGGTAGTCGACATTGACGACGATGCAATCGGCCGCCGCCGCCAGCGCGGTACACAGCGGCTGGAACTCGTCGGCTCCGAGCAACATCAGCCCGCCGCCGTGGAAGTAGACGAGCACGGGCAAGGGGTCGTCCGACCGTTGTGGCTTGTTCACGATGCAGGGAATGTCACCGTTCGGCCCCGGGATCACCCGCTCCGCGATCAACGCCATCTGAACCAGCGGGGGACAGAGCGCCCGATGACCGCCGCTCGCACCCGCACGGACCTCATCGAGCGACGGCGGTTCGTCCGGCTGTGGCTGGGCAGCCATCGCGTCGAGCACGGCCTCTGATCTGCGGATCGATGTCGGTCATGGTCGGACCCCTCTGTTGTGTGCGTCAGTTCGGGTGTGCATCAGTCGGCGAGCCCGAGGCCCCATCCGCCGTCGATGACGATCTGCTGGCCCGTCACGTACGCGGACGCGGGTGACGCGAGGAACAGCGCCAGGCCCTTGATGTCGTCGGGGAACCCGACGCGGTGCATCGGGATGTCCTTGGCCATCGCGGCCTGGGCGGCGGGATCCTTGGCGTGCCCGCCGCCGATGTTGGTGACGAAGAACCCGGGGGCGATGGCGTTCACGGTGATGCCGTACGCGGCGAGTTCCAATGCCACGTTGCGCGTCAGGTGCGCGCAGCCGGCCTTGGCCGCCATGTACGCGGCACCGATCACCGGTTCGGTCTTGATCGCCGCCAACGACGTGGTGACGATGATCCGGCCTGACCGCTGCGGTCGCAGGTGTCGCGTCGCCGACCTGATCGTGGCGAACACCCCGTTCAGGTTGACGTCGATCACTCGGTTCCAACGCTCGTCGCTGTACGACTCGAGCGCGCCCTCGTCGTTGCGCGGCCGCTCGGCTCCCGCCCATCCGCTTGACGAAGCCGGGGCCCGAGTCGATGCCTGCGTTGGCGAAGGCGACGTCGAGCCGTCCATGCGCCGCGACCGCGGCGTCGAACGCGGCGTCGAGGCGGGCGTGATCGGTCACGTCGACCACCTCGCCGCGAACGTCGTAGCCCGCGCCGGTGAGGCGGGTCACCTCGGAATCGATCGCGGTGCCGTCGACGTCGAGGATCGTCACCGCCGCGCCGTTCTCCGCGAGCGCCTCGGCGAACGCCAACCCGAGCCCGCTCGCGCCGCCGGTGACGACGACGCCGTAGCCCTCGACGCTGAACAGCTCCGTGCTCTTCATCGAGTCAGGCGGGCGGCGCGGCGTCGACGAGATCGAGGAGCACCCACTGCTTGCCCTCGCTCGGCCCGATCAGCTCCTGGCCCGCAGCCCGCCACATCCCTGGCCCCGACGTGATGTGCTGGGTGCCGGCGTGAACGTCGCGGACGATGCGCTCGATCGGGCTCGACTTGCGCAGGGCGGTCGTGCCGCCCGAGAGGTAGACGAAGTTGGCGACATCGGCGAGCGCGTTCGTGACGTTCCCGAGCGCGATGCGCACCAGGGTGTCTTCGCGGACGGTGATCGCTCGGCCCGCGTTGATCGACGCCTCGACGTCGGCCCACGACTGGTTGACGAACGCGACGGCGGCGCGGAATCGGGCCTCGATCTTGGCGAAGTCGGTCCGGAACGCATCGGAGTCGGCCAACGATCCGGGCCGTCCCCGCTTGGTCCGCACGAGCTCGGTCAGCTCGTCGAGGAGCCGCCGTCCGACGCCCGACGCCCAACCGGAGTGGCAGACGACGGCGATCCCGATGATCCCGAGGCGATACAGCGAACCGCCGTGCAGCGGCTCGCGGGTGAACGCGAAGTGGCAGTAGTCCTCCGGGACGAACACGTCGGTGAGCGTGTAGTCGATGCTCCCGGTCCCGCGGAGCCCCATGACGTCCCAGCTGTCGAGCGCCAACTCGGCCTTGTCGACCGGCACCACGAAGATGCGTGGCTCGCCGGTCTCCTGGATGATGCCGAGAGTGTGGATGTGGTCGCCGTGCCGCAGGCCGGAGGCGAAGCTCCACGACCCGCTCAGCAGGTACCCGCCGTCCACCGTCGTCGCGGTGCCGGGGGCGGTCCCCTGGCCGGCGATCACGGGGCTCCTCCCTTCCCCGAACAACTCCTTGACGGCGGTTTCGCCGAGGAACGACCCGGCCACCCCGATCGACAGTGACCCTGCCATCTGTACCCACCCGGCGGACGGGTCGCCGTAGGCGGTGAGCGCGAGCACCTCGAGTGAATCGCGAGGCCCGAGTTCGAACCCGCCAAGCTCCTCCGGGACCCACATCTTGAAGAGCCCGGCCTCGTTGTATGCGGCGACGACCTCCGGAGCCAGCAGGCAGTTGGCGTCGGCGTACGCGGCGTGTTCGTCGAGGAGAGGGATGAGTGCCTTGGCGCGCTCGGCGAGCGGCGTACTTGCCGTCAGGGTGGTCGTCTTCATGTTCGCTCCTAGCTGCTCCCTGTATCTGGGCTGGGTATCTGGGCTGGTTCCTGAATGTGTGCTGGCTCGTGTGATCTGGCTCGTGGGATTTGGCTCGAATGGCCGGGCCAGTGAGATCGCGCGGTCACGCTCGAGACGTGATCGGCTCCACCCCCGGAGCGCCCGACTGTCGGACAAATGTCCACGCGTAGTCTTCGGACGAAGTCTTCCCGAGACGTGCCCGCGGTGTCAACGGGCCGGATGACCGGCCCATGGACCGCGGGTGATCGGTACCGACGTACCGATCACCCCGTTTCTCACACGGTGGTCCTGGTCGTCGGCGTCACGTCGAAATCGACGCGCGACGGCACCGGCGACGGGTTCCACAGCAGACCGAGGAACACGCCGTAGATCAGGTGCCAGACGAGGATCCCGAACGGCAGCTTCCATCCGTCCGGGCCGTCGAACAGGAACAACCCGTAGCCCTGGTTGGGGACGTAGGCGTAGGGCACGAGGAGCCCAGCGCTGATGATCGACATGACGACGGCGTACGACATGCCGTTGACGATGTTGTTCTTGAAGAACCTGGCGACGTCCTCGCGGTACATGATCCCCCACAGCAACGCGAAGACGATGCCGTTGATGAAGTGGATCGAGTGGCCGACGAAGAAGGCGTCGCTCGACACCGTGAAGCCCTCGACCGACGCGCCGTTGAAGCCGTCGGCGATCGTCGTGCCGAGGATGCCGTTGTACAGCGGCCACGGCAGCACCGGGATCCCGATCGCTGGAAAGACGTATCCGAAGAAGGTCCCGAGTTGCGTGGCGACGATGCCGACCACCAACAGGCTCAGGATCGGTTTGTTCTCGACCCAGTCCTGCCAGCGAGCAGACGGCTGTCCTGGATGTGCATATGACATGTGAACCCCCATTCACCTGGACACGATGTCCATTGGGTGGACAAGGTACCACCTGGCGGGCAGGGCCTGAGGGGACGGGTCTCAGTCGCGGGGAGGCTGGTAGTCGGTGTTGCGGTCGATGTTCATGTAGATGTCGTTGCCGATCGGATCGACGATCTCCTCGGCGAGCTGGCCGAGCAGTCCGGCGCAACGGGCGAGCAGCGCGAACCCACGGGTGACACCGAGCGGCAGGTCGATGTCGGCGAGGACCGCACCGCACACGCCGGCGCCGTTGAGCGGCAACGTGCGACCGAGGATGTCGGGGTGCACCCGTCCGATCGCCTCGAACAGCGCGAGGTGCGGTCCGAACACCTCGTGCTCGCGTGCCAGCCGGAACAACACCGGTGTGCGCGGGTCGCCCTGCTTGTGCACCGGGTGTCCGAGGCCGGGAACGAACCGGCCGGCCGCCTTCGTGTCGGCGACCACCGCGGCGGCGACCTCGTCCCATCCCTCGTCGTCGCCGGGGAGCGGATCGAGGCCGGCGATCACGTCGTGGAGGAAGTTGGCCGAGTTCTCGGTGACGCCGAGAAAGCGCGAGCCACCGCCGAGCAGACCTGCCGCGATCGCCCCCTGGAGCGAGTCGGGTGCGCTCAGGTACGTGACGCGTGCGGCGATCGCGGTGGGGGTGAACCCGTGATCGGCGAGGGCGACCAGCACGGCCTCGAACAGGACCCGTTGACCCTCGGTCGGTCGACGCTTCGCCACCATCCAGTAGGCCAGCTCACCGAAGGTGACCTTGCCCAGGAGGTCGGCGGCCAGGTCGTGTCCGAGGAGCCAGATGTGGTCGGCGTCGGACGCGCCGAGCCCCGTGCGATAGGTCGGCGTGCCGGGTGGGGTTCCGGTCATCGACGCCTCCTGTGGCGAATCGGTCACGGCTGCGACAGCCAGTCACGGATCTCGTCGGAATGCTCGCCCAGTTCCGGCGGCGCCGACGTGTAGCGGATCTCGGCAGCACTGAACGTGATCGGGTTGCGGACCACGTCGACCTCACGCTCGCCGGATCCGACCGTCACCCGGGGGTTCAGACCGAGGCGTTCGGCGAGTTCGACCCCCTCGGCGATCGAGTTCACCGGACCGCAGGGCACCCCGACCTTGTTGAGTGCGACGAACAGGTCGTCGGCACTCCACGTCGAGAGGCGCTCGATGAGGATGGGATGGAGTTCGGCCCGGTTCGCCGTGCGATCGGCGTTGAGCCGGAAGCGTTCGTCGTCGGCCAGTTCGGGAACGTCCAGCACCTCGCACAACGATCGGAACTGGCGGTCGTTCGCCGCGGTGATGATGATGTCACGGTCCTTGGTGGGCATCGTCTGGTACGGGTAGACGCTCGGGTGCTCGTTGCCCATCCGGTGCGGCACCACGCCGCCGGCCACGAACGCTCCCGTCTGGTTGACGAGCCCCGACATCGCCGACGACAGGAGATTCACCTCGACGTGCTGGCCCTCGCCGGTCTCGCGCCGTTGATTGAGCGCCGCCAGCACGCCGATCGTGCCGTGCAGCCCGGTCATCACGTCGAACACCGAGATGCCGGCGCGGAAGGCGGGACCGTCCTGGGCGCCGGTCAGGCTCATCAACCCGGACACCGCCTGGACGACGAGGTCGTAGCCCGGCAGCCAACTGCCCTCGGCGGTGCCGAACCCGCTGATCGAGAGGTAGATCAACGACGCGTTGACCGCGCGTGCCGACTCGTAGTCGAGCCCGAACTTGGTGAGTGCGCCCGGTTTGAAGTTCTCGAGCACGATGTCGGACCGGCGGAACAACTCGTGGACGAGAGCGACGTCGTCCGGATCGCGGAAGTCGAGCACGATCGAGCGCTTGTTACGATTGATCGACATGAAGTACGTGGAGACGCCGTCCTTCTCGGGAGGCATCCACGTGCGGGTGTCGTCGCCTTCGGCGCTCTCGACCTTGATCACGGTCGCCCCCAGGTCGGCCAGCAGCATCGAGCAGTACGGGCCGGCGAGCACGCGGGACAGGTCGGCGACGATCAGCCCGTCGAGCGGACCCCGTCGCGATTCAGGCGGCGACTCGTGGCTCGGTCGTTGGTGGGGAGTCGGTCATCGAGGGGTCACTTTCAACGTGTGGGCGGGCGAGGGGTTGGTGGGGATCGTCGTGGTGAACGACAGCCGGCCGAGTCGGGCCGAGGCCGGCAACGGTGAATTCGTCGAGGCGCTCGCCCGGGGGCTCGACGTGATCACGTGCTTCGGGCCGACGTCACTCGAGCTGAGCGTCAGCGATGTCGCCAGCCGCACCGGTCTCGCCCGGCCCGACGGCGCGTCGACTGCTGCTGACGCTGGAGCAGCTCGGGTACGTGCGCTCGGTCGGTGGCTCGTTCTCCCTGACCACCCGGGTGCTGCGCCTGGGTACGGCCGGCATCGCGGCGCAGGGGATCTGGGACGTCGCCCGGCCGCATCTCGTCACGCTCGTGGGCCACACCGGCGAGTCGAGTTCGATGTCGCAACTCGACGGCAGCGACATCGTGTACACCGCCCGTGTTCCCGTGCCGAAGATCATCGCCCTCGCCGTCTCGATCGGCACGTTGTTCCCGGCGGTCGCCACGTCGATGGGCCGGGTGCTGCTCGCCGACCTGGAGCCGCGACGAACTCGAGGAGGTGCTGGCCACTCCCTCGCGATCGGGGGTCATCCCACGCGTCACGCTGTCGCGTGCGCGAGCTCGACGACGACCTGGCCGAGATCCGCGAACGCGGGTGGGCGCTGTCGGACGAGATGTTGTCGCTCGGCATCCGGTCGATCGCCGCGCCGGTCTGCGACCGTGATGGTCGGACCGTGGCGGCGATGAACGTCACCGTGCACGCGGCCGAAACCTCGATCGACACGCTCACCGGTGACTACCTTCCCTTTCTTCTGTCGACCGCTCGGGCCGTGACGGAGGAGTGGTCGAACCTGTCACGTCTCCCCGTCGCCGCACCGGCCGGAGCCGAGGCCGGCCGCAAGAACTAGCGATACGGGTTGTTGCCGGTGTGGTCGCCGGCCAGCCAGCGTTCGAGGGTCTCGTGGGCATCGGCCCGCCGCAGCTTGTTGAGCTCGTCGGCCTCCGGCACGTCGACGGTGAACTCGAGGAGCATCCCGTTCGGGTCCTCGGTGTAGAGCGAGCGGCAGTAGCCGTGCTCGAGCACGTAGGTGCCCTCGGGCTTCCACCCCGCCTCCTCGAGCCGTTTGGCGATGGCGGCCTGACCTTCGGCGTCGACCTTCATGGCGATGTGCCGGAACGGTGACGGGGTGAGGTCCGGATCGAAGAGATCCTGGTCGGCCTTGTCGGCGAACTGGAAGAACGCCAGCGCGCTGCCGTCGGCGAGGCCGAAGAACGTGTGGCAGTAGACGCGCTCCGCGCCGAACAGCTCGTCGGCCTCGGCCCAGGTGGCGAGCAGCGGGAACCCGAGGATGTCCTCGTAGAAGGCCCGCGTCGCCGCCTGGTCCTTGGTGACATAGGCCGTGTGGTGGAGCCGCTGCGCTGCCGGCCCGGTCGTGTCGGTGCCGGTCGTGCTGCCCGTGGTGGTATTGGTGGTCGTCATGGATCTCTCGTTCCAGTCGTCGTGGAGCGCTGCCCGTGCAGCGGACATATCGCCGCTGTGCGTACGCTACTGATCTTGCCAAGTCCATTCAACTCGACCCGCAACGTGTAGCGGAAGGGCGAACCGTCGATGACCGAGCGAACCATCAGGTGCACCCACACCGGCAGCCTGCCGCGCCCCGACCGGCTCGTCACGACGATGTGGGCCGCAGCCGACGGTGTACCCGTCGACGCCGACGCGCTCGAGGCGCAGATCGACGACGCGGTGCGCGAGGTGGTGCGCCGGCAGGTCGACGCCGGCATCTCGGTGGTCAACGACGGCGAGATGTCGAAGCCGTCGTACGCCACGTACGTGCAGCACCGACTGAGCGGATTCGAGGGCGAGTCGGTGCAGAGCTACCACTTCGCCGACCTCGTCGACTTCCCGCGCAGCGCCGAGTTGGTGGCGAGCAACCCCGGCCGTCGCAAGCGATCCGCGCCGGCGTGCACCGGACCGATCTCGGTGGCCGACCCGCAGCCCGCGATCGACGACATGCACCGTCTGGCCGCGGCGGCCGACGGCCACCCGATCTTCTCCAGCGCCGCGTCGCCGGGGGTGGTGTCGTTGTTCTTCGGCAACGAGTACTACCCCGACCACGAGTCGTACGTGTTCGCCATCGCCGAGGCGATGCGGGCGGAGTACGAGGCGATCGCCGAGGCCGGCGCCACGGTCCAGTTGGACTGTCCGGATCTCGCCATGGGTCGCCATTCCGCGTACGCCGACATGGACGACGACGAGTTCCGCCGGACGATCGCGATCAACATCGAGGCGCTCAACCATGCGGTCCGCAACATCCCGACCGAGCAGCTGCGCATGCACCTCTGCTGGGGCAACTATCCGGGTCCGCACCACTGCGACATCTCGATCGCCGACATCGCCGATCTGGTGTGGAAGGCGAAGCCCGCGACGGTCCTCTTCGAAGGTGCCAACCCGCGCCACGCGCACGAGTGGGCGGTGCTCGCCGAGATCGGCGTGCCCGACGACAAGGTCATCTGCCCCGGCGTGATCGAGCCCCAGTCGAACTACATCGAGCACCCCGAGGTCGTCGCGCAGCGCATCGAGCGGTGGGCGACCGTCGTCGATCCCGAGCGCCTGATGGTCGGCGTCGACTGCGGCTTCTCGGTGCACGTCGGCATGCAGGGCATCGACCCCGACGTCGCCTTCGCCAAGCTCGCCTCGCTCGCCCAGGGCTGCGAGATCGCGTCCGCCCGCATCTTCGCCTGAGGTCGCGCGGACGGCGTCAGCTCACGTCGGGGCCGGTCGAGCGAACCTCCTCGACGTTCCGGAGCGCCTCGCGCAACTCGCTCAACCAGTCGTCGGCGTTCTTGCCGACGAGGCGAACGCACCACGCCAGTGCGTCGGCACGCGAGCGAGCGATGTTGGCCTCGATCAACGTGTCGAGCACCCGCCGCTCGGGCTGGCGGAGCCGGGTCATCACGGGCGCGGCCACATTGGTGAACAGCTCGGTTCGGTCGCCGCACGCCACCGCCCAGGAGACCTTCCGTTCGAAGCGATGCTCGGCTTCGCGGGCGATCGCGATTCGGCGCTCGCGGGTGTCGTCGCGGAAGCCGGCGATTCGGCCGATCGTGATCTCGCTGACGTCGACGTCGGACGGATCGCCGGACATCGTCGGCGCATCGATCGTGAGCGTGACGGTGATCTCATCGCGGTCGACGTCGATCGACGGCGGGGCCGCGGCGGTCCACTCGGCGGGGAGCCGACCAACGAACCACGAGACGATGGAGATGGAGCTGGTGTCCGAGGCGGTTGTCATAGCTCAACCTTACGCCGGTGATTACAAGATTACAATGCAAATCCAACGATGAGCGAACGGTCCACCTGTCGGACCCTTCGCTCATCGCTCGGGTCAGGCCTGTCATTGCGGTGAGCCAACGGTCCACCCCTCCGCTTTCCTGGCGGTCCGTTCGCTCATCGCAACGATCCTGGCAAGTTCCGCCGGGGCGGGTTGGGGGCGCGGTCCGGCCGCGACAGAATCGGCAGCCCCCCATGTCGACCGTCACCCTCCGACCGTGGCAGCGCGCGGCCTTCGACAGGTACCGCAGCTTCCCCGGCGCCCGACTTCCTCGCTGTCGCCACGCCCGGCGCCGGGAAGACCGCGTTCGCGCTCGCCTGTGCTCGGTCGACCCTTGCCGACTGGGTCGGGCCTGGCGACGCGGCGAGCCGCCGGCTCGTGGTCGTGGCCCCGACCAGCCACCTCAAGATCCAATGGTCGCTCGCCGCGCACCGGCTCGGTCTGCAGCTCGACCCCGACTGGTCGCCGGGCCAGGGCCTCGCCCGCGACGTGCACGGCCTCGTCACCACCTACCAGCAGGTCGCGACGGACAAGGCGGCCAACGCGCTGCGCGGCCTGGCGGCCGACGGCATGGTGATCCTCGACGAGATCCATCACGCCGGCCACGAGCGGGCGTGGGGCGACGGCGTGTTCCAGGCGTTCGAGCTCGCGGCCAAGCGACTGTCGCTGTCGGGTACGCCATTCCGCAGCGACAGCTCGAAGATCCCCTTCGTCCGCTACGACGTCACCGCCGAAGGCGATCTCGCCCACGCCGACTACATCTACGGCTACGCCGATGCCCTCCGCGACGGCGGGGTGGTGCGCCCCGTCTACTTCCCCCGCGTCGACGGGCAGATGGAGTGGAGCACGCCGTCGGGCGACGTGCTGCGGGCGACGTTCGCCGACGCGCTGGCCCGCGACCAGGTGTCGGCCCGACTCCGCACGGCGCTCAGCCTCGACGGTGACTGGCTGCCGACGGTGCTCGGTCAGGCGCACGACCGGCTCCGGGCGGTGCGCCGGCAGCAGCCCGATGCCGGTGGCCTCGTGATCGCCACCGACCAGGATCACGCGCACGGAATCGCCCGCCTGCTGCGCAACCGGTTCGACGTCGTCGCCGACGTGGTCGTCAGCGACGACCCGAGCGCGTCGAAGAAGATCGCCGAGTTCGCGATGAACGACCGGCCCTGGCTGGTGGCGGTGCGGATGGTGTCGGAGGGCGTCGACATCCCGCGGTTGCGTGTGGGTGTCTACGCCACCACGACCTCGACCGAGCTGTTCTTCCGCCAGGCGGTCGGTCGCTTCGTCCGGTGGCAGGCGGGTCGCGCCAGCCAGAAGGCGTTCGTGTACATCCCCGACGATCCGCGCCTGCGCGTCCACGCGTTCCAGATCGCCGAGGCGCGACGCCATGTGCTGCGCCCGCCCGCCGAACGCGACGACGAGTTCTCGCCCGATGGTGGACTCGACCCGCTCGTCAGCGCGGACGACATGTTCGAGCAGATGTCGCTGTTCAGCGTGGTGTCATCGACCGCCACCGGCATCAGTGTCCACGCCGTCACCGAGGACGGCGTGCAGTTCTTCGACGAGGAACCCGATCCACCCGAACCGCGGTTCGCCGAGGATCCGTCGCTGTCGCTGGACCTGCCCGAGGTGCCGACGGAGGCCGGCCGTGTTCCCTGGGGTGCGCTCAGCGTGGCCGAGCAGAAGGACGACCTGCGCACGCGCAATGCCGACGTGGCCAAACGACTGGTCGACCTCACCGGTTGGAACCACGCTCGGGTGCAGGGCGAGATGAACCGCTTGGCCGGCGTCCGCTCGGTCGCCACCGCCACGATCGAGCAGCTCGAACGCCGCCTCCGCTACAGCGAGAGCTGGCTCCGCCGACTGCGCGGCACCTGAACCACCCTCAGATCGAGCTGGCCCATCGATCTGGCGATCGCGCCGACGTCCCGTCAGACTGAAGCCATGACGCAGACCATCACGCCGACGGAGGAGCAGCGCCAGTTCCGGTCGGTCATCCGACAGTTCGCCACCGACAAGATCGCCCCGCTGGCGGCCGAGGCCGACCGGCTGGGCGAGTATTCGTGGCCCGCGTTCGAGGCGCTGCGGTCGATGGAGCTGACCGCGCTGTCGTACCCGGAGGAGTACGGGGGATCGCGGAGCGTCGCTCGTCGACCAGGCGATCGCCACCGAGGAGTTGGCACGCGTCGATGCGTCGACGAGCCTGATGTTCCTGATCTCCAAGCTCGGCATGCTGCCGGTGTTGAACTTCGGGTCGGAGAAGCTCAAGCAGGCGTACGTGCCGCGGATCGCGTCGGGAGAGATCCAGGCCAGCTATGCGCTGTCGGAGGCCGACGCCGGCAGCGATGTGGCGTCGATGACCACCCGGGCGGTGCGCGACGGTGACGACTGGGTCATCACCGGATCGAAGACCTGGATCACCAACGCCAGCGTGTCCGACGTCTACACCGTGTTCGCCCGCACCTCCGACGACCGGCACACCGGTATCACGGCCTTCCTCGTCGAGGCCGGGTGGGGCGTGGAGGTCGACAAGCTCGAACACAAGCTCGGTATCCGCTCGTCGCCGACCGGTGTGATCCGGCTCGACGGGGTACGAGTGCCCGACACGCACCGGCTCGGCGAGATCGGTGCCGGGTTCAAGGTGGCGATGCACACGCTCGACCGCAGCCGACCCACCATCGGTGCCCAGGCGGTCGGCATCGCACAGGGTGCGCTCGACTACGCCGTCGGCTACATGAAGGAGCGCAAGACGTTCGGTCGGCCGCTCGCCGACAACCAGGGTCTGCAGTGGATGGCAGCCGACTGTGCGATGCGCATCGAGGCCAGCGCGTGGCCTCGTCTACCGGGCGTGCTCGATCGTCGACGACGGCGATCCGGACGGCGAACTGTCGATGGCCGGCGCGATGGCGAAGTGTTTCGCTTCCGATGTCGCCATGCAGGTGACGACCGATGCAGTGCAATTCCTCGGTGGGTACGGCTACACCACCGAGTTCCCCGTCGAGCGGATGATGCGCGACGCCAAGATCACCCAGATCTACGAAGGCACCAACCAGATCCAACGAATGGTCATCGCGAAGCACCTGATGCGGTGATCACGGCCACCGCCCGCACTGCCCCGCGCCTGACCCGGTCAGGACGGCTCGACCATCTCGAACCGGTTGGCGATCGCCAACACCGTCGCTGCGTCGGGCGCGCTGATGCCGATCTGGAACGGACCGAACGTGATCGAGCCGTAGGGCGCGTCTGCGGGGCCCATGAGCTTGCCGCCGGCGAGCGCACCGGACTCGATCTCGGTGACGTTCCCGAAGCTGCGTTCGTCGCACACGCCGTCGTCCGTGGGGCTCGTGCAGTACAGGCCGTTCACCACGGTCCAGCCGTCCGGGACTGGACTCTCGGCGACGGGAGCGGAGAACATCAGGTTCACCGCCGCGGCGGTGACGAATCCTTCGTGGGATGCCACCTCGATCGTGTGGAAGCGACCCGGCACGTCGACACCGTCCGGGCCCATCAGCGAGCCGCCATTCTCCCGCGTCGAGATCTCGATCGGGCCGGTCGGCAACGGGATTGCGATTCCGAACGCGTCGGCGAGGGCTTGCACACGGGCCATGCCGCCGACGGCGGCGGCATTCGGGTCACCGCTGCGATCGACGACCGCGTCGTCGGGGAACGTGCCCGGGAACGGTGCCGGCATCGCGTCGGTCACCCGGATGTCTCGCAGCACCGACAGCTGTGGTGTCTGGTTCGGTTGCGTGCTCGTCGTCGACTTGCGGATCACGATCCCGGTCTCCTGGTCGACCGTGCTGACCTCGGTCTGCACGATTTTCGTGTCGTCCTCTTCGCTGCAGACTTCGAAGCATGGAGCGTCGAACGCCTGGATGATGGTGACCTCCCACACCGGTCTTCCCTCGAAGGTGGTCTCGATCACCTCGGTCGAGTTTCCGAGAATCGGACCGTCCGGCGTCGCCATCACCAGCACGGTCGGGTCGTAGCCGACAAGGATGCCGAGGGGCGTGAAGCCGTCGGGCTGCCCGACGATCTCCTGGTAGCCCAGCGTGCCGTCGGGCAAGGCGAACGCACCACGGACGATGTGTGTCCGCGGGTCGTACGAACCCCACCCGCGCAGGCCCCGGTCGGCCCAGAACGAACGATCGGCGACGATCGTTATCTGCGCGGTCTCCTCTGAAGGGGGTTCGTTGCTGACCGGATCGAACACCGTCTTGGCCACGGTGGCAGTGAAACCGGGCAAGGCGCGGAGCGCGGCGGCCTGCATCGCCCTGACGTCCTCGACGCTCAGGCCCGGCTCGACCGACGTGGTCGGTGGCACGGTGGAAACGACCGTCGTGTCGACCGACGTGGTGGGCGGTGCGGTGGCGTCCGGTGCCGTGACTGGCGCCGGCGGCACCGTCGTTGCCAGGCCGGCTGGAATTGGGGCGGCGGGGATCGTGTCGACGCCTCCGACTTCAGCGGGGTCGTCGGTCGCGCTGCGCACGACCAGAAGGCCACCGACGAGCGCGACGACCGTCGCGAGCGCACCCATGACCGCCCGTCCGCGGCGCGAACGTTGGGCGTGCTCGTCACCGGCGGTGCCCGACGATACGCCGAGTTCGTCGAACGGTCGTGGAGGATCGGCGGCGTCGCCGATGATCTCGAGCGACCGACGCACGACAGCCCGAAGTAGTGGGTCATTGCTGTCCATCGAGCACCTTCCTCAACCGATCGCGGCCACGGGCCAACTGCCGCCGCACCGTTCCGTCGGACACGCCGAGACGCTCCGCGACGGCGGCGGGCGTCAGGTCTTCCCAGTACGTGAGGTGCACGACCGCCCGCTGCTGCACGCTCAACGAGCGCAGCGCGACGATGATCCGATCACTCCGTGGATCGTGCCCATCGATCTCGGTCCACACCTCCGGGGGTGGGAGCACGACGTCGCGCCGCCGCCGTCGTCCGAGCCCGCGCCAGTGCTTCGCGTAGCACTCGGCCAGGTCACCAACCATCACGCCCATCAGATCCCACGCACCCCCTGTGCGGGTGACATGCGTCGTGACACGATCGGCGGCTGTGCGATCGTTTGGTGATGACGACACCTGATGACGACCTGGTCGAGGCGATCGGCAAGGCCTCGGAGGCACTCGAGTACGTCGAGCGCGCCCGGGGACACCTCTACTCCTTCCACCAGTTGCTGGGCCACGCCGACCTCGAGTTCGGTGCGGCGGCCGACTTGCTGGAGCAGTGCGGGCTGCAGGACGCGGCCGATGCGATGCGCGACGAGGTCGTCGGGCGCAACGTGCTCGACGGCCGCTGGACGTTCCAGGTCGTGGAGGAGTTCGACGACCTCTACTACGCGCCCGCCGTCGATGCGGTGCGCGCGCTCGAACGCGACCACCTCGACGGCCAGCGGCACGTGCACGAGTCGCGAATGAAAGAGCGGCGACGAACGAAGGGCCGGGCCGGTCACGAGAGCCGTCCGCCGGCCGCGACCTCGCCGGTGGTCGACCTCGAACCAAACCGCTGAGGGATCCCGACCGCTGACGACCCGCCGGCCACGACGACCGCCACCGTCTCACCCATCGTCGGCCCGGACGACGACGGTCCGCTCGTCGACGAAGTCGACGGTCGCCGTCGCGAGATCGAGGTCGGAGCAGATCCACACCTGGACGACCGCGAAGTCGGGGAACTGCTGCGAGCAGCCGGCATCGACGGCATCGACGCTCGCGTCGACCGCCGGGTCGATCGCGATCACCTGGCCGCCGGGCCACGCCGTCGCATAGAAGCCCGTCCCCACCGGAGCGCAGCTGTCGCGGACGACCACGCTGTCGATCTGCGTACAGACTCGCCCGTCCGCGTCCTCGAACAACTCGACGATCGGATCGCGGTTCACGGTGAGCACGCCGGGACCCAACCCGATCGCCGGGAGCCGCGTCGAGCCGATCGCCTCCGGCAAGGGCATCGTCATCGACCCAACCGTCGTGACCGGGACCGTGGTCGCCGCGCGAGAAGTGGCCGGTGCGGCGGTTGGGGCCAGCGCGGTCCGATCCGACAGCTGCGACCACGCCAGTGCTGCCCCGGCCACCACCACGAGGCTGGCGGCGCGGACCATCCACGTGTTGCGCCGTCGACGGATCTGCTGGGCGCGTTCGGCGACCGCCGCGAACTCGTGGAGCCCCGGTGTCGGTGGGTTGGGATCGTGGAGTTCGTCGAACATGGTTGGTCGTCTCGTCATTCGTCCGTCAGTCCTCGAGCGCCCACTGTGGTCCGAGTTCGACCCGCAACCGATCGAGGCCGCGGGCGACCGTGCTCTTCACCGTGCCCACCGTGCAGCCCATCGCGCCGGCGGTCTCGGCCTCGGGGAGGTCGGCGAGGTACCGCAGCGCCACCGCCTCGCGCTGCCGGCGGGGGAGAGCCGACAGCGCCACCGCAAGATCACGGCGGCGCGCCGCCAGGTCGTACCCGTCCGTCGCCGCGGCCCGCGGCGCCGGCGGAGCCACCCGGTCCGCACGCCGGGCCGAACGTGTCCGGTCGAGCGCGAGGTTCACCGACACCCGAGCCACCCAAGCCGGCGCGTAGTCGTGCATCCGCCTCCATCGGACGAGTGCTCGGGCGAGCGCTTCCTGCGAACAATCCTCCGCCTCGGCGCGGTTGCCGAGGATGCCGTACGACGCCCGATAGGCGACGCGGTACAGCTCGTCGAACCGTCCGGCGAAGTCGTCATCCACCCCTTGGAAACGCCCGAACATCGGAAAAGGTTGCCTCATCCCGAACGATTCGGCCAGAAAATCGGCGGCCCGTCGCGATGAGCGAACGGACCCCAGAACTCGACGGGGGGATGGACCGTTGGCTCATCGCAAGGTGACGGGGACCTGGGTCGGTTGACGGATAGTTCAACGTTGAAGTAAATTGCGTGTGTGACGACGAACCGAGAGAACTGGGAAACCGCCGCCGACGCCTCACAGACGCGCGACGCCGACTTCGCGACGATGTCGGGCATCCCGCTCGATGGTGTGTACGGCCCGGACGACGGCGAGTTCCCCGGTCAGTACCCGTACACCCGCGGGCCGTACGCGTCGATGTACCGGTCGAAGCTCTGGACGATGCGGATGTTCGCCGGCTTCGGCACCGCCGACGACACGAACTGGCGCTTCAAGGAGATCATCAAGACGGGTGGCGACGGTCTGTCGACGGCGTTCGACATGCCCACCCTGCTCGGCCTCGACTCCGACGACCCGATGTCGCTCGGCGAGGTCGGCCGGTGCGGTGTGGCGATCGACAGTCAGGCCGACATGGAGGACCTCTACGCCGGCATCGACCTCGGCGCCACCACCACGTCGATGACGATCAACTCGCCCGCCGCACCGATCTTCGCGATGTTCGTCGCCCAGGCCGAGAAGGCGGGGATCGAGCGCAAACGCCTCGGCGGCACACTGCAGAACGACATCTTGAAGGAGTACCAGGCGCAGAAGGAGTTCGTGTTCCCGCCGCGCCAGTCGATGCGTCTCGTGCGCGACACGATCTCGTTCACGGCCGCCGAGATGCCACGGTGGCACTCGATCTCGATCTCCGGCTACCACATCCGCGAGGCCGGCTCGACCGCCGTCGAGGAACTGGCGTTCACGCTCGCCAACGGCTTCGCCTACGTCGAACTCGCACTGCAGGCAGGCCTGCCCGTCGACGCGTTCGCTCCGCGGCTGAGCTTCTTCTTCAACGCCCACATCGACTTCTTCGAGGAGATCTGCAAGTACCGCGCGGCCCGCCGCATCTGGGCGCGCTGGATGAAGGAACGCTACGGCGCGGCGTCGGAGCGCTCGATGCAGTTGCGCTTCCACACCCAGACCGCCGGCGTCTCGCTCACCGCGCAGCAGCCCGAGGTGAACATCGTCCGCACGGCGATCGAAGCGCTCGCCGGCGTGCTCGGCGGCACCCAGAGCCTGCACACCAACTCGATGGACGAGGCGCTCGCCCTGCCCACCGAGAAGGCGGCCCGCATCGCGCTGCGCACCCAGCAGGTGATCGCCCAGGAGACCAACGTCGCCCACGTGGCCGATCCGCTCGGCGGCTCGTACTTCGTCGAGTCGCTGACCGACGAGATGGAACGGCAGGCCGAGGAGATCTTCGACCACCTCGACCGCCTCGGCCATGGATCGATCCTCGACGGCGTCATCACCGGGATCGACGAGAACTGGTTCCAGGGTCGCATCGCCGATTCGGCCTATGAGCTGGAACGGCAGTTCAACTCCGGCCGCCGCGTGGTGGTCGGCGTCAACGGTTACACCGACGGCAACGACGACACCGACATGGCGCTGCTGCGCATCACCCACGAGGACGAGGCCCGCCAGCTCAAGCGGCTCGAAGCGGTGCGCCAGGACCGCGACAACGACGCCGTCGAACGGGCGCTCGCCACGCTCGCCACCGAAGCCGCCGATCCCGAGGTCAACCTGATGCCGTCGCTCATCGAGGCGTCGAAGGCGTACGTCACGCTCGGCGAGATGATGGGCACGCTGGCCGGGGTCTTCGGTCGGCACGTCGAAGTGCCGACGATCTAGCCGCCACGATCCCGGACCGACTCGACGACTCGACACGGCACGATTCGCGAGACCTCGATGACACTCCGACTCGATCCGATCGACGAGGCCCGGCGCCACTGGGTCGACCACGGTTGGAACGACGCCGCCGACGGCATGGCGCTCGTCACGACGATCACGCGTGTCCAGCAGTTGTTCACGAACCGCATCGAGCGCATCCTGCGCCCCATGGGGCTCACGTTCTCGCGCTATGAGGTGCTGATGCTGCTGCACTTCAGCGCCGCCGGTGCGCTCCCCCTCGGCAAGATCGGCGAGCGACTCCAGGTGCACGCCGGGTCGGTCACCAACGCCATCGACCGGCTCGAAGCCGACGGGCTCGCCGAACGCCGACCGCACGCCACCGACGGGCGCGCCACCCTCGCCGTCATCACCGACGCGGGCCGTGGTCGCGCGCTCGCCGCGACGGACGCGTTGAACGAGCTGGTGTTCGCGCCCCTGTCGACGTCGTCGGTCGACACCCGCGACGTGTTCGACATGATGCGGTCCGTGCGCCTCGACGCCGGCGACTTCGTGGCCGAGAGCAAGCTCGCTCCCTGATCGACGGTCCGGGCCGAACGACTACTCTGTGCACCCGAATCCGCTGGGGGCGGTATCGGAGGACGTGTTCGGATTCGGTAGCGGGAGAGGGCTTCCATGACGAGGTTGCAACAGGAGACCTTCAAGATCTTCATCAGCCACAAGCTGTCCGACAAGAAGCTCGCCGAGCTCGTCGCGCACGAACTCGAGACGCTCGGGGGAGGCGGGATCGATTGCTGGCTGTCGGGGCAGGATCTCAGTGCCGGTGTCGACTGGAACCGGCAGACCAAGCACAACCTCGCCGAGAGTCACCTCCTCGTGCTGCTGTTCACGACCCCGGCGCAGAACTGGGACTGGTGCCTGTTCGAGGTCGGTTTGTTCACGCGATTCGAGGCCGAGGACGTGTCATCGGTGGTCTGCCTGTACGACCCCCACGGCTTGCCTCCCGGTCCGTTGAATCAGGTGCAAGGCGTCAGCGCCGACGTGACGAGCACGGTGCGGCTGTTCCTCGAGCCGCTGTGCACGACGCCGTGGCGCATGTCCGACGACTGGCAGCGCGGCGCGCTCGTGCCCGACGTCGAACCGGACCTGCTGGTCGCAGTGGCGGAACGGATCGTCGCCGAGTTCGCCGAGGCGATCGAGCGATCGAGCATCGAGCGCCGGACCAACACCTACCACTACCGACCGTGCCACCGCATCGTCCTGGATCTTCCCGCCGACGGCGACCACGCATCGTGGGCCGGGATCCCGCTCGACTCGCGTGTCGTCGAAGGGATCGACGACACCACGAGCTACACCTTGTCGCTCTTCCGTGCGCACGAAGGCCCGGCGGCGCACACCTGGCAGGACCTGGTCGCCGAGGTCGACGGGATCGACGCCGCGTGGCGCATCGATCTCGATCACAACTTCCTCAACTGCCTCGCCCAACGGCTGTGGGCACCGTCGAACGCGGCCATCCAGGCGTGGGAGCCCAACAGCGATCATCCCCGCGCGTACCACCCGATCCTCTACGACGTCGAGCGGCGGATCAAGGACCATCGACCCGTGCGGGCGACGATCCTGCTGTCGCCCGTGGCGCACTGACTCACCGCACCGACTCAGCCGCACCGACTCAGAGGGGGAGCTGTAGACCCGTCGCTCCCGTCGGGATACTCGGTCGTGTACCCGTACCGGGCCTGGAGACCCGGGTCCGCCCAGAACCCGTTGAGGTCCGTGCAGTAGTTGAAGTGAATGGTCGGATGCGGACCGCCCCGCAGGATGACCCGGGCGATCGCCGCCCGGTCGGGGTGATAGAAGATCGACCCGTCGCTCGGCACCAGATAGTTCGAGCACTCGATCGTGTCGAGGAGTTCGTTCGTTGTCGCGTTCGCACTGCCGTGGTGGGCGAGCTTCAACGCGTCGAGTCGCAGACGTTCGCCGGCCCTGCCGCGCTGCTCTTGGAGCGACCGGATCGAGCCGGCCAGCACGTCGGCGTGCGCGTCGCCTGTCAGCAGGACCGCTCGCCCGCCGAACTCCGCCAGCACCGCGATGCTGCTCAGGTTCGGAATGCTCGAGTCCTTCGTCGGGCCGTCCGCGTCGAGCTTGGCGAGGTCGAGTGTCGCAGGATCGGCCGGCGGGCTGGGCCGGGCGCGATGGCCGAGCATGGCCTTTTGTGGGTTCAACTCCGTGAGGGCTGCGCGCCAGTTCGCGGCGAGCCGCTGGAGGCCGGACGGAGTGGGTGACAGGACGGTCAGCTTCAGCCCTCCCTCGAGGACAACTTCCGGATGGGCCACCCCGTCGGTCACGATCGGTGGGATCGCGCCGTTGCCTCGCTCCGTGCGGTTCCACCGGAACCGGCGGTCCGGCCGGCCGAGGAGATCGGAGAAGGCCTCGCCCTGCTTGACGCTGAGGAACCCGCGCAGCTGATCCCACCCGTTGAACCACACGTCATCGAACCGATCGCACACGTCGTCGTCGGTGAACAACGGCACCGCACCGCTGATGTGATCGGCGTCGATGTGCGTGAGCACGAACAGCTCGACCCGCGGGACCGACAACACGCGTTCGCGGGCGAGCGCGGCCACCTCGACCGACCCGCAGTCGATCATCACGTGACGGAGGTCGGCCGGTTCGCCGTACGTCAACCACAGGCAGTCGCCGTTGCGCGCCGGGAGGAGTTCGATGTCGAACGTGCCCGACCGCACCTCCGGGGTCGGCTCGGCGTGACCGGCCTGGTCGCCCGGGGACGTCGCGACGGCCGGGGTTTGGGTGAGTGGCGCAGCAGACATCATCCGACGCGTCGGCCTCGACCGACCCGACGCGCCATCGGTCGGTCGGCGACCCCGAACGACCGCGTGCCGCGGCGGCGTGAGCGCCGTGATGACCGCCGTGGCGGTGGCGACCACGCCCTGCTCGGCGTCCCACGGAACGGCGCGCTCGACCCCGAACCGGCGTTCCACATCGATGAATTCGGGATCGCCCCACCACGCCGCGAACCGGCGCATCTGGCGGCAGGTCGACACGACGTGCTCCGACTCCTCACCCAACGCTCGCATCAACTCCTGCGCCAACTCGACGGCCCGTTCCGACGTTTCGGCGGACGGCCCGTGCGTGGCGAGTTCGAGCAGCGCCTGTTCGATCAGGCTCACGCTGGCCCAACCGCGCACCTGCGGGTCAGCCTGGACGAGATCGAACCCCGCCGCGGCTCTCGCCAGCCCAGCCAGATCGGCGTCGATCGGCGCTCCCAGGACCGCCTGCATGGTCAGCACCTGACCGGCGATCCAGTGCATCGTGACCTTGCGGTTGGCCCGCCCGTCCGACGTCGACAGCAGTGACCCGACCGTCGAGAGGTACAGGTCGAGTGCGTTCTCGAGCTCGCTGATGCACCGGCTGACGAGTTCGTCGTGACGCTCCGAGGTCACGTCGGGCGCGAGGCTCAGCCAGTACGCCACCTCCGCCGTGCGTTTCGCCGCGGCGGCTCGCAGCCCGTCGCATTCCGCGGCGTACTCCCCGGTCGAGGGGAGCTGGTCGCTGGCGGCAGTCACCGTCTCGACGAGCGTCGTCGAATTGCTCCGGCGTCGGTGAGACGAAGTCGTCGGGAAGGGCGCGCCCGGTGTCGCGCTGCTGTTCGATGCGCTCGACGTCCGATGGGGCGACCCCCTCGAGGCGGGCGAGCGCGATGTTGTGCGCTCGTCGTGACTGCCAGTAGCAGAGTTCCTCGAGCTTGTGATCGAAATCGGCTGGCAGCGCCTCGTACACGACGACGCTGGCCCACGCGTGCTCGTCGCTGAACTCGGTGGCCAGCTGGCGACGGACGTCGGTGATCGACACCAGCGGGTGTTCACCCGCGAGTTGCCCGCGGTAGAACGTCTCGGTGAAGGGGATCGAAGCCTGCTCGCTGATCGGGAACTGTGACGCGACCACCAGCGGGATGCCCGATGCGTGGAGATCGTGGGCGACGCTCCCACCCGGCGTCGTGACCGACCCCTGCGCGGCGCTGTCGCACGACGCCAGTGTGACCACGCTCGGCAGGTGACGCCGATCGTCGATCGACGATGCGAGGGCGAGGGCGAGTTCGGCCCCCGTCACCACGCGGTCACCGAGGGCGAGGCCGTGACGCGACGATCGTCGGAACTCGATCTCGGCGCCGTGGGCGAGGACGTGCACGTGGGTGAAGCCCGCGGCGGCCACCGTGCGAACTTCGTCGAGGGTCGCCTCCTCGATCACCGTGAGATGGTTGCTGGTCCAGTGGCGCGGGCGGTCGTCGACCGGGCGCAGCCGATCGGATCGGTACGGTTCGAGCACGCGCTCGAACACGTCGAGATGGGCTTCGAGCGGCACGTCATGACCGCTGATGAACAGGATCCGTCGGTTCGAGGGGCCACGATGTGGCGCGCATGACGCCGCGCACGTGCCGGGTCAAACACACCGGGCGATCTGGCTGGAGCAACAACCAGTCGTCGCCGATGCCTCCGGACCCGACCGGCCCCTTCGACAGTTCGAACGGCAGCAGCGCCAGCTCGGCAGCGGAGGTGACCATGCGGAGGTGCGTGAGCGAGACCGCATCGCCGTGGTCGGTCGCGAGGACACCGCCGAGCCCGGGGATCGCTTCGAGCATCGCCGCGAGCTGCGATCCGGCACGGCTCGCGCACCGAAGCGAGCCGCTCGGACGTCTCCGACGACGACACCGTGTAGCGGAGATCATCCAGCAGATTCTCCGCGTCGGACTGTTCGTACGGCACGTTCACGACCCCGCCGGGGAAGTCGGCACACACCGCGAGATAGTCGGTGAGCGGGGAGAGCAACTGGTTGTGACGAGGCCCGCGGCGGAGCAGTTCCACCTCGACGAGCCGGATCGCCGGTCCCATCAGTCCGCCACCGCGAGGTCGATGCCGTTGTAGATCACGAGTCGGATCGGAGCCCCTGTCGGATCGGCGGTGGTGTCGAACCCGATGGTCGCGATCGCCCGTTCGGTGGGTTCGATCTCCGGATCGCCCACCACCGACATGCAGGTGATCGCACCCTGGTCGACACCGTCGAGCAGCAGGCTGCGGATCGCCCCCGCACCGAGGTAGGTGTCATCGAGGAACGTGTCGGGCACCGGCTCCGCATTGTTCGCCACGGACAGCTCGACGAGAACGGCCCCGTGATCGGCATCGGCGGGCCCGGCTGGGCGCGTGCTGGCCCCGACGATCTCGGCCTCGAGCGCGCGCCCCTTCTCGTCGAGGAAGCTCGCGGAGCGGTCCGTGGCCAGTTCGACGTCGGTGAACGTGCTGTCGGTCGTACAGCTCGGCGGCGCATCGCCGTCGTCGCTGGCGTCGTTCCCGTCACCGCTGCGGACCAGGGCGATCGCGACGCCGACGGCGACGACCGCGATCGCCGCGATCCCGGCGATCAGCCAGGGTCGCCGGCGCCGCCCTGACGTCGCCGGCTCGCGTCCCTCGAGCCGCCGGATCAGATCGTCGACGTCCTGACGCCACGACGCGTCACGCACGCTCACGGCCTGGCGCCGAACGAGCGCGCGCACGTCCTCGGGCAGCCGGTCGGCGAGCGGGAGCTCGGCGTCGTCGACCAGCACGGGGACGACGGGCATCCCGCTCGCCAGCGCCGAGCTCACCTCGTGCCGCACGAAGTCGTCGGGTTGATCGATGCGTCGACGCCCGTCGGCAGTCGTGCTGTCGAGCCACGACGGGCCGATCACGACGAGGACGGCATCGCTCGTCGCGATGGATTGCTCGACCCGATCCGCGAAGTCGTACCCGGGCGCCGCCGAGCTCACGTCCTGGAAGACGTTGTGGGCGCCGAACCGCGCCACCAGCACGTCGAAGAGGCGCCCGGCGCGTCCGCCCGTGTCGTCGCGGCGATAACTCAGGAAGATCTTCATCGCCGGACCCTCGCCGCGCGGCACCGGTCCACCGACCCGGTGGACGGAGGTGGGGTACCGTGCGCCGGGATGTTGGCGACGACGATCGACGAGCTGCGCACCATTGCGCTCGACGCCGGCGACGCCGCGGGGTACTTCCCGGCGCTGTACGCCGCGCGTCACCGACCGGATCCAGACCGCTGCCGCGGATGGGCGGTTCGAGGATCCGCAACGGATGCAGGAGTTCGCTCACGCATTCGCGCGACTGGTACGTCCGACCGCGGACCGGGCAGACCGCACGTGCCCGGTTGTTGGCGGGCGGCGTTCGATGTCGCCGGCGACGACGGCCTGATGATCGTCCAACATCTGCTGCTGGGCATCAATGCCCATGTCAACCACGACCTGCCGCAGGTCGTCGTCGAGCGCGCTCCGGCGTCGGGTGACCTCACCGACCTGCGCACCGACTTCGACGCCGTGAACGACATCCTCGCCGAGACGATTCCCGAGCGTGCTCGCCAGCCTCGGCGCGGTGTCGCGCTGGGTCAACGTCGTCGCTTCGCGGGGCGGTGGCCGCATGTTCGACTTCTCGCTGCGCGTGGCCCGCACACGCGCGTGGGACACGGCCGTCCGGCTGCACCGGACCGTCCCGCCGGATCGTGCGGCCGAGGTCACGGAAGCTCGACGGTCATGGTGCGCGTGCTCGCCTATCTCGTCGCCAACCCGGGTGCTCCGGCTTCGTGGGGCGTGGCCGTCGCCCGACGGCTCGAGGAACACGACCCGCGAACTGTCACCAGGAAGCTGCTCGGCAACCTCGCCTGAGGCGGTGCGGATCACCACGGTCACCCGCTCGGCGCCGGACCGAGGGCCGGCAGCCGGGCCCGGTCGACGCGTCCGTGGGCGTCGCGGAACTGGGCCTCGAAGGTGTACGCCTCGGCCTCCAGCGGGTTGCGGTGGTATGCGGTCGGATGGTCGATGTACGCCGGCAGCTCACCGCCGCCGTCGATGTAGCCCCGGCCGTACTCGCAGGCGAAGGCCGGCTCGCCGCCGAAGCGCCGGACCTGATCGACGTGCACCAACTCGTGGATGAGGTGGACCAGTTCTGCCGGATCTTGCTCGTCGAGGTCGTCGCGGAAGTAGATCGTCGAGCCGAAGGTCATGGCGTAGATCGACCCGGACGTGTGGAACTTGTTCGAGGGCAACCGGCATCGTTCCCGCACACGGACCGTGCTCAGGTCGAGGTGGGGGAACAGGGGGCCGACACGCTCGATCGTGGCCGGGAGCAACGGGCGTGCGGACGCGTCCGAGATTGGCGATCTGGGCCGAGCGTTTGGTCTCCTTGAACACCGCGCGCCCCACGGTGCAGCCGAGTGGAACCGCGTGCTCCTGCCACAGCCCGAGGGCGCCGCCAACGGCCCGCACGGTCGACGCCCACCCCACGGCGCCAGTATCTCACCGCCGGCATCGGAAGAACAGCGCTTTTCGGTCTGCTACCGTCGGCCGCGGCCGGGCCGGCAGGATCGGATTGGCAGGGATCTGGTCGACCCGATCGACCGACAGGAGATGTGCATGGCTTCGTCACCTCAGGCGTCCGAGCGTCCGCTCGAGTCCCCGGCCCTCGGATCGTCGCTGTCGTCGCTCATCGCGCCGTGCCACGACTCGTTGCGGCCCGCGTCGCCGCCGCCGGCCACGCGGACACCGATCGGCGCCACGTTCTCCGGTGGCGGATTCCGCGCCACGTTCGCCGCGCTCGGCGTGGTGCGCTACCTCGCCGACGCGGGGGTGCTCGGCGATCTGCGCTACTCGTCGTCGGTGTCGGGAGGATCGGTGGCGAACGGGTTGCTCGCCACCCGATGGCCGGCACTGCGGGCGCGGCAGTTCTCGCCGGCCGCGGTCGACGAGCTCGTCATCGGACCACTCGTGGAGCACGTGGTCGCGTCCTCGCTCAAGACGAAGCTGATCCGCAATGTGTGGCGGGCCGCCCTCCGCAAGAACCGGACCGACGTGCTGGCGTGGGCGTTCGACGACTGGCTGTTCGACAAGGCGGAACTCGAGTCGCTCGACGCCGAGTGTCGCTGGATCTTCAACGCGCTCGAACCTCGTCACCGGGACGCGGTTCGGGTTCGAACGCGATGTCGTCGGCGACTACGTCGTCGGCCTCGCCCCGACGGCGCGGATCGGGGCTCCGCGTCGCCCAGGCCGTCGCGGCATCGGCCGCCGTCCCGGGCGCATTCGCGGCGATGAAGATCGATCAGGTCACGTTCCCGTGCGCGGGGCGGGGGTTCCGGAACTCCTCGACGGCGGCGCGTACGACAACAGCGGTCTCGAGGCGATCGACAGCAACCGGTACCACGACGTCTTCACCGTCTCGATCAACGCCGGTGGCGTCTTCGTGACGGGCGCCTACGGGAAGATCCCGCTCGTCCGCGACCTCGCCCGGGCGAACTCGCTGCTCTACCGCCAGAGCACGACGCTCCGGACGCGGGCGATGGTCGGCCGCTTCCTGGCCTGGCAGGCGACGCCGCCGGGGGCCGAAGCCCGCACCCGATGCGCGCCGCGGCGTGCTGTTCGGTCTCGCCACCGACATCGGCGACACCGATCGCCGCAACCCTGCCTTCGCCGACTTCGTCGAGCGGTTCCCCGAGCACCGGTCGTTCTCCGACGAGGGGACCGAACGCGATCTCGCGTTCGTGCCGACCGTGTTCGACCAGTTGTCCGCCGACCTCGTGGCGGCGCTCGTCTACCGCGGTTGGTGGCTCACCGGAGCGTCCCTCGCACTCCATCAACCCGACTTCGCACCGCTCCCGTCGGGCGACGGTCGCGCCGCTCTCTCCACTCCTGATCGTCCACGCTCGAGCGCTCGGTCGACCGCGGTGCGGTAGGTGGCTTCGTCGCGCGTGGACGCCCACGTGACGCGCACCGCATCGTCGCCGCCGAGCTGCAACGTAGTGCGCCAAGCTGCACGGTGCGGGAAGCTCGTCGACGATCGCACCTGCGGCGCGTAGCACGCGTGACGTGTGCGCCCAGCGACGGTCGAGCTCGGCGGCGCGAGCGGCGGGAACACGAAGATCGTCTTGCTGAGGTGGCCGCCGCTGACGATCGCCTCCAGCTCCCATGCCAGCCCGTCGGTGTCGCCCGGAGCGAGCGCGATCCACCCCGCGTCGCGCATCCGGCCCTCGATCTCGTCGTGCCACGTGTCGTTCGAGAGGTGCTCGCGCGCCGCACCCAGCGACGCCAGCCTGCCGCCGGGTCGACCGACGGCCACCACCGGGCCGTAGCTGTCGAGCTCCCAGGCCACGCACTCCTCGAACGGATCGGCACCGCGCACCGAGAACAGCTCGAAGAGCGGCCGGCGGGCCGAGGCGATGATCGGCAGGGGTACCGAGTCGTCGGCGAACGAGCGCAGGTACAGCACCGGCGGACGAGGATCGGCAGCCAGGACCTCGCGGACGCGGGCCCGGCCGAACGCCCGGGCGATGCGCCACAGCACGGCTCCGATCATCGCCACGACGAGCCCACCGAAGGCGAACAAGATGCCGACATCGCGAGGCGTCATGCCGAGCAGATTGGCCCATCGCAACTGGGCCAGCGTCGTCCCGAGGATCAGGTATCGCGCGCCCTTGAACAGGAAGCCGACGCCGAAGCCGAGCACCGCGAACGCGACGATGCCCATGACCGCCCCGGCCGGACGAGGCACCCGGAACGCTCGGGGCGGCGCGGTCGGTCCGAGCAGGCGGTGCTCGTGCCGCAGCCACAGGTGCGAGAACACCAGACCGACCACGAGCGACGCGGCGGCCACGCCGGCGCCGCGCCACGCGAAATCACCGGCGAGCGCGACGACTCCGACGACGATCGTGACGAGCTGGACCACCGCGACGACAGCCCCGCGATGGCGGAGCGCGGCGGCGTCGTCGTCGAGCTGGACGAGTTCGGTGCCGGCCCGCCGATCGGGCCACACGTCCGGTGTGCCATCGGTCGACCACGCTCGGCGGACCCGTCGGGCGCGCAGCCGGGCGACGAACGTGGCGCCGCCGACCGCGGCGATGACGAAACCTGCGGTCAGCGCGAGACCAGCGAACTTCGACGGTGGTGCAGGGGCCTTGTAGGGCGTCGACCCGCCGGCCGGCAACTCCCGCTCGACGAGGTTGGCCTCCTCGATGGCGAACGATGTCGCGGTGCTGGCGGTGGCGGGCGCGACGTAGTCGGCGAGCACCAGCACCAGCACATCGCCCCGGCGGAAGGCAACGCCGACGCGGCGGCTTGTCATCGTGCTTGAACACCACGGCATCCTGCGGCGGAGCGGGTGAGCCGTCGGGGATCGGCGCCCGCGGCAGCTTGCCGTATTGGGCGAGGTCGGACGCGGCGAAGATCTCGTAGGGGTACTTCGAGATCCCGACCCCGGCCGACAGTCCGGCGCCCGCCCACGCGGCCGTGAATCCACGGGCACGATCATTGAGGAAGTCGACCACCCCCGTGTCGGCCATGGCGTCGTTCTCGATTCGACCGAAACCGGGGAGCCGGACCGACGCCGAGTCCAACCCGTAGCCGGCCGGCGGTTGCTCTGGAATCATCGCGCCGAGCCGCGCCTCGAGCTCCGTCGGCGTGCCAGCGTCCGGCGTGTCGGTGGCCGGGGTCTCGGTGGCCGGCGTCTCGGCCGCGGTGTCGCGCGGCGGGCCGGCCTTCTCGATCTGGGCCCGCGCGACCGCTTCGACCGCACCGGGCCCGTCGAACGACGGATCGGCCGCGTTGAAGATGATCGTGAAGATGTGGTCGCGGGTCGCGAAGTACAGCACCGACCGACCGTTCTCGCCCGGCGCCGTGCCGGCCGGTACGAGCCACCGCGCGCTGGCGAGCGATGGATGGTCGACGAACTCGATGCCGTCGATCCTGGGCGTCGCCGCGAAGACGGTCTGAGCGCCTGGCGGCGTTGTGACCCCGAAGCCGGTGATCTGGAGTTCGCCGGCAGCACCGGCGAACTGGCGGGTGAACGCGCCGCCCTGGTTGGTCGACTCGTCGGTCAGCTCGAGGCCGCTGATCTCGTCGAGCATCACCTCGCGAATGTCGGGCGGCTCATCAGACTGCGCCAGCAGCGCGCCGCTGGGCCCCCACCCGATGGTGCTGGAGGCGACCACGATCAGCGACACGGTCGCGAGCACCGCGTGGCGCGGCCACGTGCCCACTCCCCGCGACACTAGCCCTCCCAGTCGCGACTTGCGATGAGCGAACGGTCCAGACGTCGGTCCGTTCGCTCATCGCAACGGTCGAGCAGGCGTCGACGGTGTCCGACCGCGCTTCGACCGGTACCGTCCCGCCTCGTGCGACGACAAGACAAGGCCGACCGCATCGGCGAGGTGCTCGACGACCTGTATCCGCAGCCGCCGATTCCCCTCGACCACACCGACCCGTACACGTTGCTCGTCGCCGTGGCGTTGTCCGCCCAGACCACCGACAAGAAGGTCAACCAGGTCACGCCCGCCCTCTTCGCGGTGGCCGACACGCCCGAGAAGATGGCGTCGCTCGATCCCGATCAGATCCTCGGATACATCCGCGAGGTGGGGCTCGCGCCGACGAAGTCGAAGAACCTGTGGCTCGCCGCGAACCAGATCGTCGATGCCGGTGGCGAGGTGATCGGCGACTGGGAGTTCCTCGAATCGCTCGCCGGCGTGGGCCACAAGACCGCGAGTGTCGTCATGTCACAGGGGTTCGGGGTGCCTGCCTTTCCGGTCGACACGCACATCCACCGGCTCGCCTCGCGCTGGGGCCTGTCCGACGGCTCGACCGTCGAGCGCACCGAACGCGACCTGAAGGCGGTGTTCCCGCGCGACACGTGGAACGCGCGCCACCTGCAGATCATCTACTTCGGCCGCGAGTACTGCCCGGCGCTGCGCCACGATCTGACGGCGTGCCCGATCTGCTCGTTCGCCGCGTCGAAGAAGCGCATCGCGCTGGAAGCCGCACCTCGCCGCCGCTGAGTGTCGGGTCGTCAGGGGCCGTCAGGTCAGCGCGGGCCCTGGCCGTCGTCGACCTTGACGATCGTTCCGGTGACGAACTCCGAGGCCGGCGCGCAGAGGTAGAGCAGGGTCGAATCGAGTTGCGCGGGGTCGCCGAGGCGCTTGCGTGGGAAGTGCTGGCTGAAGTCGCCCAGCCGCCCGATCATCCCGTCCATCATCTCCGAGGCGAAGGCACCCGGCGCGATGCAGTTGACGTTGATGTGGTTGCGGGCCCACTCGACCGCCAGCACCTCGGTCATGCGGGCGATCCCCGATTTGGTGATCGAGTAGAGCGCCGCGCCGTTGCCCGAGTAGTTGAAGGCGCCCGTGCTCGAGATGTTGACGATACGCCCGGGCTGCTCGGTGGCGATCAGCCGTCGCGCCACCTCGCACGACAGGATGTAGGGCCCGCGCAGGTTCGTATCGAGCACCTGGTCGATGAGTTCGATCGACATCTTGTGGGCTCGTTGAGCGTCGGGGATGCCCGCGTTGTTGATGGCGATCGTGACCGTGCCGACCGCCTCCTCGGCCCTGGCGACCGTGGCGATGATGTCGTCGGCGTCGGTCATGTCGATCCGCAACGGCACGGCGGTGCCGCCCTGGGAGGTGATCAGCTCGGCCAGCTCGGCGAGCCGGTCCTCGCGCCGCCCGGTGGGAACGACCGTGGCGCCAGCTGCCGCGAGCACCTGGCTGAACCGCCATCCGAGACCCGAGGTCGCGCCGGTGACGAGGGCAACCTGCCCGGTGAGGTCGAACGATGCGTTGGGGAGAGGAAAGTCGGTCACGCCGTCATCGTGCCGCACGGACCGCGGCGTCGACGGGGTCGAAGAGTTGGGAGGCGAGGATGTAGCCGGTCGTGGCGTCTGATTCGATCACGAGATACGCGCCGTAGCCGTCTTCGAGGTCGAGCCAGGGCACGGCACCGAACGCCCCGGGGTCGTCGATCCTCCCGCTCGCCTTGTCGACCCACCACCCCATGCCGTAACCCACACCAGGCCGGGACTCGCCGCCGTAGACCTCGCCGATCCGGTCGGAATGCATGCGGTCGAGTGACGCCTGCGACAGCACCTGGTCGTCACCGCACATGCCACCGCGCAATTGCATCAGCAGCAACTTCGCATAGTCACCTGTGGTGACGTAGGCCCCACCCTCGATGTTCGGATTGTCGGTCGGGACGAGTTTCGTCACGTCACCGTCGAACAGCGACGGGTAGTTGAAGCCGTCGGCGCCGAGTCCGCGCTGTGTCCACGGGTTGGTGAAGGCGAGCGTGTCGAGATCGCACGGTGCGACGTAGATCTCGTCGATCAGTTCGGACCACGACTTGCCCGACACCGCTTCGGCGAGTCCGCCGGCGACCTGCCACTGTCCTCCGCCGTACCGGAACTCCGTGTCGGGCGCGATCACGTCGGTGTCGTCGTCGGGTGTCGTGAAGATTTGCGCGGCACAGTCCTGGAGGGCGCCGGCGACGAGGAACTGGCAGACGTACGGCGGGTAGCCCGGGTCATCGAGGAGGCCGACGAGGCCCGAGCTGCTCGACACGAGCTGGGCCGGCGTGATGGTCGGGTTGCCGGATCCCCAGTCGACGGCGTCGGCGACGGGTGCGTCCATGTCGAGCAGTCCTTCGTCGGCGAGGTGGAGCAGCACGCCGCCCGCGATCATCTTGCTCGACGAGGCGACGAGGGAGATCCGGTCGGCGGCGAACTCGCCCCAATAGTCCTCGTGGACGACTCCATCGTCGCGGTCGACCACGATCAACCCGGCACCGTTCAGGCCGTGCTCGTCGACGAACGACTGGACGATCGGCGAGACGGCGGAGAAGTCGTACGTGCCCGGCCCGGTCGTGGTTGCCTCGGTCGTGGACGGCGCGGCGGTGGTCGGAACCGTCGTGGACGTCGTCGGCTCGGCAGTGGTTGGCGCGGCGGTGGTCGGTGCGGCCGTGGTCGTATCTGCCGTGTTCGGTGCGGCGGTCGGCGGCGCGGGCACTGCCGAGTCTGGCGAGGAACCGGCGCTGGACGTGCCGTCAGAGCCGGAGCAGGCGGCCATCACGAGCATTCCCACCATCGCGACGACGGCGACGACCCACGAACGTTCGCGCATGCCGGGCAGCGTAGGCAGCCCACCCGTGGTTCGTCCCGTCGTGCATCCCGCTTTCCGCGACACACGACGGAAAGAAGGGGAGCGACGTCAG
>CAWHJP010000013.1:0-259340 GCA_963829675.1 Ilumatobacteraceae bacterium | reverse complement strand
CACAGACCGGGAGAACCTCACCCTCAGACTCCAGCACTGACCCCACGCTCGGGTCCTGCTGGAGGCACGTGGCCGGCTGCACTGGCAACCGGGCCCGGTGACGCGGGCGGGGCTCACACCAGGAACTGGACGACGATGATCTTGGCGATCATGGCGGTGGGGAACGCGAGCGCGTACGCCATGTTCACCCGCTCGTCGCCGTCGGTGCGCTCCATCGCGTACGCGAGCGCCGCGGGTTGCGTCTCGACACCGGCGAAGAGGCCCGCCGTGGCGACGTGATCCTTGCGGAGCACCACCTCGATCACGAGCGGCACGAGCAATGCGAACGCGAGTGAACAGATCGCGCCGCCGGCCATCAGCTGCAGCCCGGTCCCCGTGCCGAGGGCATCGGCGAACGTCGACCCGGAACCGAGGCCGGCCGCCGCCAGGAACACGAGTACGCCGATCTGGCGCAGGACGAGGTTCGCTCCATGGGGCAGCTGGAACGTGATCGGTCCGACCCGCGACGATGACGCCGAGGAGCAGGCCGACGATGAGCGGACCGCCGCCCGCGCCGAGCGACAGCTCGCCGCCACCCGGCAATGGAAGAGTCACGGCGCCGAGCGCGAGCCCGGCGGCGATGCCGATCGCGAGCCCGGCCGCGTCGACCTCGGACAGGCCGCGCTCGGAGTCGCCGAGCACTCGGGCGACGTGGCCGATCGCTTCGGTCGGTCCGACGACTCGCACTCGGTCACCCAGCGCCAGCACGGTGTGGTCGTCGGCGACGATGTCGTCGTCGCCGCGCCGGATTCTGGTCACCGATACGCCGTACCGGCCGACGAGGTCGAGGTCGACGAGTCGCTTGCCCGCGAGGCGGCGGTTCGAGACGAGGACCCGCCGGAAGTCGAGCGTCGAGCGGTCGAGCGGAAGATGGCGGTCGCTGCGCTCGCCGACGTCGACGCAGAATCGCTCGACCTCGTCGGGCGGCCCGACCACCACAAGTGCGTCGCCGGGCACCGGCAGGTGGTCGTCGACCGCGACCGACACGACGCCGTCGTGGCCGATCCGGCTGAAGCCGACGTCGTAGCGATCACGCAACTCGCCCAACGAGGGCATGCCGGACGCGCTGACCGTGACCGTCCAGTTGACGAGATCGGCCGCCTTCGGGGGCGGTGGGGGCGGTTCGAGCGATGTCGGAAGGCGGAGCCGGCGACCGATCAGCAGCGTGAGGACGAGCAGCATCGACACCACCGCGGCCGGATAGGCGAGCGAGTAGGCGACCACCGGGTCGCCGTCGTCGACTGCCTCGACCGCCGCCTGCAGCGATGGCGTGTTCGTCGCACTGCCGGCGAACAATCCCGCCCGTTCTGCGGCGGTGAACCCGAACCCTGCCGCGACTGCGCTCACGATGGCGGCGAGCGCGCCGACCAGCGCGACGGTGACGGCGACGGTGCCGATGCCGCCCCGCCGAAGGCCGGCGAAGAACGTCGGCCCCGCGGCAAGGCCGACCGTGTACGTGAACAGCACGAGACCGAGCTCGCGGAGGATGGCGAGCCCATCGGCGCCGCTCAGCGACTCGTCGACCGCGCCAACGGCGAGACCGACGAACAACGCGCCGGCCGGGCCGATGGAGATTCCCCGGATCCGGATGCTTCCGATCGCGGCACCGATGCCGACGACCAGAGAACGCGAGCAGGACGGGATCGTCCGCGGGACAAGTCGACCACCGGGCCGAGCGTAGGCACGCCAGCACAGGCGGTCGTACCTGCGGTGCGTTTGGTGACGCTCGAGCGGTGGCGGCCGCCTCGAGTGCGGGCACGTGCCGGAGGTTCGTCGTCGAGCGGCTCGCCCCCGTCGCGCATGCACGTCGGCATGGACGACGACGCCGAATCGCGTCACCATTGGCGCCATGGAAGTTCCCTAGTACGTGCAGCACGAGGGTCTCGAGCGATGGGTCGCCGAGATGGTGGCCTTGTGCAAGCCCGCAGACGTTCACTGGTGTGACGGATCCGACGAGGAGTACGACCGGCTCTGCGCACGAGTTGGTCGAGGCCGGCATGTTCATCCGGCTGAACCAGGAGCGACGACCGAACAGCTTCCTCGCCCGCACCGACCCGAGCGACGTCGCCCGGGTCGAGGACCGCACGTTCATCTGCTCGTAGACCAAGGACGACGCCGGGCCGACCAACAACTGGATGGACCCGGCCGAGATGAAGGAGATGCTGCGCGGGCTGTTCGACGGCTGCATGCGGGCCGGACGATGTACGTCGATCCCGTTCAGCATGGGCCCGCTCGGCTCGCCGATCGCCCAGCTGGGCGTCCAGATCACCGACTCGGCCTACGTCGCCGTCAACATGAGGATCATGACCCGCATGGGCGCGACGCCGTCGAGGTGCTCGGCAGACAGCCAGTTCGTGCCCGTGCCTGCACACCGTCGGCGCGCCGCTCGCGCCGGGGCGAGCAGGACGTGGCGTGGCCGTGCAACCCCGACGTCAAGTACATCGTGCACTTCCCCGAGGAGCGCGCGATCTGGAGCTACGGCAGCGGCTACGGCGGCAACGCCCTGCTCGGCAAGAAGTGCCTGGCCCTGCGCATCGCCTCGACATGGCGCGCGACCAGGGCTGGCTCGCCGAGCACATGCTGATCATGGGCGTCACCGACCCGAGGGCGAGAAGACGTACGTCGCCGCGGCGTTCCCGAGCGCGTGCGGCAAGACGAACTTCGCCATGCTCGTGCCGCCGCCCGCGTTCCCGACGCGGGCTGGAAGGTGACGACGGTCGGCGACGACATCGCCTGGATCAAGCCGGCCGCCGACGGCAAGCTGTACGCGATCAACCCCGAGGCCGGCTACTTCGGCGTCGTGCCCGGGCACGACGTACTAGACGAACCCGACGGCGATGGAGTCGATCCGGGCAACACGATCTTCACCAACGTCGCCCTCACCGACGACGGCGACGTGTGGTGGGAAGGCATGGACGGCGACCCCCGCCCACGCCATCGACTGGCAGGGCCAGGACTGGACGCCCGGCGTCGGAGACAAGGCGCGCACCCCAACTCCCGCTTCACCGCGCCGGCCACCCAGAACCCGGCGCTCGACCCGGACTGCGACGACCCGAAGGGCGTGCCGGTCAGCGCGTTCGTCTTCGGCGGCCGGCGCACGGGCACGATCCCGCTGGTCTTCCAGAGCTTCAACTGGGTCCACGGCGTGTACATGGCGGCGACGATGGGCAGCGAGACCACCGCCGCCGCGTCCGGCAGCAGGGCGTCGTGCGCCGCGACCCGTTCGCCATGCTGCCGTTCGTCGGCTACAACATGGGCGACTACCTCATCCACTGGTGCCTTCGGCCGCAACATGCCGAACCCGCCGCGGATCTTCACGTCAACTGGTTCCGCCGCAACGACGACGGCAAGTTCCTCTGGCCGGGCTTCGGCGAGAACATGCGGGTCCTGAAGTGGATCGTCGACCGCGCGCACGGCCGGGCCGTCGGATCGAGAGCCCGCTCGGCTGGATGCCCCGCTACCAGACCTCGACTGGAAAGGCCTCGAGGACTTCACCGAGCGACGAGTTCCGGGCCTGCATGTCCATCGACCGCAAGGAGTGGGAGGCCGAATTGCTCGACGTCGAGGAGCTGTTCATGAAGCTCCACACCCGGCTGCCGAACGAGATGAACTGGATCCGATGTCACGGCCAGCGCCCTGTGGCGATCACCCGACCATTGGGAGATGAACCCCGACCCGACCTGAGCGGCAGCCGGATGTCTGATCGATCGTCCCGCTCACCCCCACCGCCCAGCCGACTAGGCTCGCCAGCGGCCACTGCGGCACCGACCGCTCGCCCATCCACCTGTCGGTCGCGGCCGATGAGCAGACTCTGAGCGTGGATCCGCTCGAGCCCGACGAGCGAGCTGCGATGCGTGCGTTCCTGCAACGTTGCGAGGTTCGGCTGTCCACGGTGCATCGTGTCGCCACCGCGCTGTTGTCCGGTGCCGGTCTGATGGTGTTGCTGCCAGCGATCGCTCGCGACTCGATCGTGTCGGTGATTCGAACGTTGGTGTCGGGCGATCTCGATCTTGCGCATGTCTGTCTGCTCGCCGCGATGGTCGCTTTGTTGGCGTTGCTGTTCGCCGTATTCTGGCTGGTGTTGCGCGACCTGACGCTGTTCTACTTCCACGCGCTACACGTGACCCACGACGGCCACGACGTGTTCACACCCCGGTTCACGCTGACTGGAATCCGGCTCCCGTCCGACGAACTCGGGGACGGCGCGAGAAGACTTGACCACCGTGCGGACCACCGCGAACATCGACCTTCTGGTGCCCTCGAACGATCTGGGCGCGATCGTGTATCGATCGCCAACTCGACGCCTACGGGGGTCTGGGGCGACACGATGTCGACGGCGACCTCGGACGCGCCGATGGCCTGTTCGAGCTGACGGCCTCACGCGATCGGTCACTCATCGAAGAGGTCGCCAAGATCGAGTACGGGATCGCTCGGCACATCCTGCGGGTGCAGGTGATCGTCTTCCGGTACGTGAAAGCGCTGCCCGGTTTTCTCACCACCGCCCTCGCCGTGTTCGCCGCCGCTGCGGTACTCGAAAACTCTACGATGATTGGACCCACCGAGGAGTTGTGGCTGGTCTGTATCACAGCCCTCTGGGCCCCATCGCTCGTCGCCGTGGTCACCGCACCGGTTCGATGGCTCGATCAGCTGCTCCGCGCGGAAGGCGCCAGCAGATCCGCAGTCGCGAACGATCCCGAGTTGACCAAAGTGGAACGCCTCGCGATCTGGGCAGCGGGCGGCGCCTGGATACTCGTCACCGTCGCAGCCATCGCCGTAGCGGCTGACGAGGGTGCAGATGACGGCGGCATCGTGGCGTCGCTGGCCGTCGTCGTCGCGGCAGGCGTGTTGCTGTGGTGGCAAGTACTCAAGCGTCGGCTTGCCACCCGACGGTAAACGGGATCTACATCGCGCCCTCGGGATCGATCTCCCGCCGCACCCCGCAGCCCTCGCTGTGATCAGGGAGAGCGAGCGAACTCCCCCACACTGCCTGACGGTGACGGTCATGGTGCGCGATTCTGTGACGGCGTCACGTACGGCGTGAAGGAGTCGTGAATGTTGCGCCGCTGGCGTGAAGAAGACGAGAAGGTCGCTCAGCGCTCTGACGACACGGTCGTACAACGGTCGTCGTGAAGCAGACAACGAGTTCCCGCCATGGCTGACGTCATCTTCGTCGCCGTCATCTGTGCGTTCTTCGCACTGTGCGTGGTGTACATCCGCTGGTGCGACCGGATCATCGGTCCCGACGATGACATCCCCAGCCGCCGGCGCCGGCGCAGCGCGACCACGACGCCGACCGTCGAGCACGCCGACCGTCGGAGTGTCGGCATGATCGCGGTGGCCGACATCGACAACTGGATCGGGCTCGGGATCGCCGGCCTCGGCATCGTCTACCTGTTCCTCGTGCTGATCCATCCGGAGCGGTTCTGATGAGCTGGCAGGCGCTCGTCCAGGCGCTCGTGCTCGTCGTGCTGCTGGCCGCGACCGTGCCGTTCCTCGGCCGGTACATGGCCGACGTGTACGGCGCCCGCGCCGACGGCTCGGCACCGGGCGACCGGTTCTTCGACCCGATCGAGCGGTGCGATCTACCGGCTGCTCGGCGTCGACGCCAAGCGCGAGCAGCGCTGGAACGTCTACGCCGTGTCGCTGATCGCGTTCAGCCTCGTGTCGGTGCTGGTCGCTGTACGCGCTGCACCGGCTGCAGGGAGTGCTGCCGTTCAACCCGACCGACCGGCCCGGTGTCAGCCCGATGGGGTCGTTCAACGCGGCGATCAGCTTCGTCACGAACACGAACTGGCAGTGGTACTCGGGCGAGCTGAGCATCAGCAACCTCACCAACATGCTGGGCAACACGGTGCAGAACTTCGTGTCGGCCGCCGCCGGCATGGTCGTCGTCGTCGCGCTGATCCGCGGCATCACCCGCACCGGCTCGCGACTGCTCGGCAACTTCTGGGTCGACCTCGTGCGGACGTTGCTGCGCATCCTGCTGCCGCTCAGCCTGGTGTTCGCCGTCGTGCTGATCTCGCAGGGCGTGATCCAGAACCTCGGCGACGGCGTCGTCGCCGTGACCGTCGACCAGACGCCGCTCGATGCCGGCGATCCGGCGACGGCGATCACCGAGCAGGCGATCCCCGGCGGGCCGCTCGCCTCGCAGGAGGCGATCAAGGAGCTCGGCACGAACGGCGGCGGCTTCTTCAACGCCAACTCGGCGCACCCGTTCAGCAACCCGAACGGCATCACCAACATCCTCGCAGATCTGGGCGCTGCTGCTGATCCCGTTCTCGATGGTCGTCGCCTTCGGCCGGCTCGTGAAGGACAAGAGCCAGGCCCGGGTGCTCATCGCGGTGATGGCGACGATCCTGATCGCGTTCAGCGCGCTTCGCCATGTTCGCCGAACAGAACGGCAACCCGAACCTCACCGCCGCGGGCGCCGACCAGTCGCTGTCGATCACCCAGTCGGGCGGCAACATGGAGGGCAAGGAGGTGCGCATCGGCGCACCCGGCAGCGGCCTGTTCGCCGGCGCCACGACCGGCACGTCGACCGGCGCGGTGAACAGCATGCACGACTCGTTCACGCCGCTCGGCGGCCTGTCGCCGATGCTGCACATGATGTTCGGCGAGGTCTCGCCGGGCGGCGTCGGCGTCGGGCTGAGCGGCATGCTGATCCTCGCCCTGCTCGCGGTGTTCATCGCCGGGTTGATGGTCGGACGAACACCCGAGTACCTCGGCAAGAAGATCCAGGCCCCCGAGATGAAGCTGGTGACGCTGTACATCCTGGCGATGCCGTTCGCCCTGCTGCCCTTCGCCGCGGCCTCGGTGCTGCTGCGCAGCGCGGCGACGTACCAGCCGGGCGCCCACGGCCTGTCGGAGGTGCTCTACAACTTCGCCTCGACGCGCCAACAACAACGGCTCGGCGTTCGCCTTCCAGGGCACCGGCACCCAGTGGTACACGACGACCCAGGGCATCTCGATGCTGATGGGCCGCTTCTTCACGATCATCCCGGCGCTCGCCATCGGCGGGTCGCTCGCCGCCAAGCCGAAGGTGCCGGCGACCGCCGGCACGATGCCGACCAACAACTCGCTGTTCGGCTTCCTCATCGTCGGCGTCGTCGTGATCGTCGCCGGCCTGACGTTCTTCCCGGCGCTCGCGCTGGGCCCCATCCTCGAACATCTCTCGCTCTGAGTGAGGATCGCGTGACTGCAACCATCACCCCCCGAACCCCCGACACCCGCGGCCGCCGAAGGTGCGCACCAAGGAGTCGGCCTCGAAGTCGATCTTCGATCGGGCGATCGTCGGCTCGGCCTCGCTCGACGCCGTCCGCAAGCTCGAACCCGCGGACCATGTACCGCAACCCGGTGATGTTCATCGTCGAGGTCGGCTCGGTGCTCACCACGGTGATCTTCATCCGTGACTTCGCCAGCAGCACCGGCCAGGAGAACGCGTTCGCCGGGCTGGTGTCGCTGTGGCTCTGGTTCACGGTGCTGTTCGCCAACTTCGCCGAAGCCATGGCCGAGGGTCGCGGCAAGGCGCAGGCGGCGACGCTGCGCAAGACCCGCGCCGAGACCACCGCACGGGTGCGCACCGCCGACGGCACGATCGTCGAGACGCCGTCGTCGGAGCTCCAGCTCGGCGACCTGTGCGTCGTCACCGCCGGCGAGGTGATCCCCGGCGACGGTGACATCGTCGAGGGCATCGCCACGGTCGACGAGTCGGCGATCACCGGCGAGTCGGCCCCGGTCATCCGCGAGTCGGGTGGCGACCGCTCGGCCGTCACCGGCGGCACGCGGGTGCTGAGCGACGAGATCGTCGTGCAGATCACGGCCAAGCCGGGCGAGACGTTCCTCGACCGCATGATCGCGCTCGTCGAGGGCGCCGACCGGCAGAAGACCCCGAACGAGATCGCCCTGACGATCCTGCTCGCCGGGCTGACGATCATCTTCCTGCTCGCCGTCGTCACGTTGCAGCCGTTCGCCATCTACTCCGGCGCCGAGCAGAACGTCGTCGTCCTCGTCGCGCTGCTGGTCTGCCTGATCCCGACGACGATCGGCGGTCTGCTGTCGTCGATCGGCATCGCCGGCATGGACCGCCTGGTGCAACGCAACGTGCTGGCCATGTCCGGTCGCGCCGTCGAAGCGGCCGGCGACGTCACCACGCTGCTGCTCGACAAGACCGGCACGATCACCTACGGGTCGCGCCAGGCCGCCGAGTTCATCCCGGTGCACGACGTCGACGATCGCCGAGGTCGCCGAGAGTGCGATGGCGTCGTCGCTCGCCGACGAGACGCCGGAGGGCCGCTCGATCGTCGCACCTCGCGATCGACGATGTTCGACCTCGTCCCGCTCGACGATCCGACGCGCGACGCTCGTCCCGTTCACGGCCCAGACCCGCATGTCGGGCATGGACCTCACCGACCGGTCGCCTCGTCCGCAAGGGCGCCGCCGACTCGGTCCGCCGGTTCGTCGAGGCCGAAGGGGGAGTCGGTGCCGCTCGAGCTGCTCCCGATCGTCGAGCAGGTGTCGCGCGACGGGGCCACGCCGCTCGTCGTCATCGACAAGGCCGGCCCGGCCGACACCGTGGCGGGTGCTCGGCGTGATCCGCCTCAAGGACACCGTCAAGCCGGGCATGCGCGAACGCTTCGACCAGCTCCGGTCGATGGGCATCCGCACGATCATGATCACCGGCGACAACCCGCTGACCGCGGCGGCGATCGCCGACGAGGCCGGCGTCGACGACTTCCTCGCCGAGGCGACGCCCGAGGACAAGATGGCGCTGATCAAGCGCGAGCAGGCCGGCGGCAACCTCGTGGCGATGACCGGCGACGGCACCAACGACGCCCCGGCGCTCGCCCAGGCCGACGTCGGCGTGGCGATGAACACCGGCACGCAGGCCGCCAAGGAGGCCGGCAACATGGTCGACCTCGACAGCAACCCGACGAAGCTGATCGAGATCGTCGAGGTCGGCAAGCAGCTGCTGATGACCCGCGGCTCGCTGACGACGTTCTCGATCGCCAACGACGTCGCCAAGTACTTCGCCATCATCCCGGCGATGTTCTCGGGCGTGCTCCCCGCGCTCGACGAGCTCAACGTGATGAACCTGTCGAGCCCGCGCTCGGCGATCCTCTCGGCGGTCATCTTCAACGCCCTGATCATCGTCGCCCTCGTGCCGCTGGCGCTGCGCGGCGTCAAGTTCCGCGCCGAGGCCGCCGCCGCAGGTGCTGCGCCGCAACCTGCTGATCTACGGCCTCGGCGGACTCGTCGCCCCGTTCGTCGGCATCAAGCTCATCGACATCGTCGTCACCGCACTGGGAGTCAACTGACATGCAACCCTTCATCCGCCAACTCCGCCCGGCCATCGTCGCGGTCGTGGTCTTCACGTTGCTCCTCGGCGTCGTCTACCCGCTGGTGGTCACCGCGATCGGCCAGGTCGCGTTCCACGACAAGGCCAACGGCTCGCTGATCGAGGTCGACGGCGTGGTCGTCGGCAGCGAGCTCCTCGGCCAGAACTTCGTCGCCCCCCAGTACTTCCACCCCCGCCCCTCGGCCGCCGGTGCCGGCTACGACGCGTCGGCGAGCTCCGGGCTCGAACCTCGGCCCGACGAACCCCGACCTCCTCGCCGCAGTCGACGAGCGCGTCGCCGCCTACCGCGACGAGAACGGCCTCGCCGACGACGCGCTCGGTCCCGGTCGACGCCGTCACCGCGTCGGGGTCCGGGCCTCGACCCGGACATCTCGATCGCCAACGCCCGCCTGCAGGCGCCGCGGGTCGCCGCCGAACGCGGGCCTCGACGTCGACGACGTGCTGCCGCTGATCGACGACCACACCGACGGCCGCGACCTCGGCGTCCTCGGCGAGCCGGGCGTCAACGTCGCTGCCGCTCAACCTGGCGCTCGATGACGCTGACCGGGCCGAATGTAGGCTGATCGCAGATGGCCAGAGGCTCGCTCCGCATCTACCTCGGCGCGGCGCCCGGCGTCGGCAAGACGTACAAGATGCTCAGCGAGGGCGTCCGCCGCGCCGAGCGCGGCACCGATGTCGTGATCGGGATCGTCGAGACCCACGGCCGGCGTCCAGACCGCCGAGCAGATGCGCGGCCTCGAGGTGATCCCGCGCCGCGAGGTGCGACTACCGCGACACCGTGCTGCACGAGATGGACGTCGACGCGATCCTGCCCGGCGGCCCGAGGTCGTGCTCGTCGACGAGTACGCCCACACCAACGCGCCCGGCTCGCGCCAACGAGAAGCGCTGGCAGGACGTCGAGCAGCTGCTCGACGCCGGCATCGACGTGATCTCGACGCTCAACATCCAGCACCTCGAGTCGCTCAACGACGTCATCACGCGGATCACCGGCACGGTGCAACGCGAGACGGTGCCCGACGACATCGTCCGCCGGGCCGACCAGATCGAGCTCGTCGACATGGCGCCCGAGGCGATCCGCCGGCGGATGGCCCACGGCAACATCTATCCGGCCGAACGGGTCGACGCCGCGCTCGCCAACTACTTCCGGCCCGGCAACCTCGGCGCCCTGCGCGAGCTGGCGCTGCTGTGGGTCGCCGACCGGGTCGAGGAGTCGCTCACCGGCTACCTCGACGCGCACGGCATCTCCGAAGCGTGGGAGACCCGCGAGCGGGTCGTCGTCGGCATCACCGGCGTCGCCGGCGGCGACGCGCTCATCCGCCGGGCGGCACGCATGGCCGGCCGGGTCGGCGGCGAGCTGATCGGCGTCCACGTCGCCGTCGACGACGGGCTCGTCGCAGCAGAACGACGCCGCGCTCGCCGCGCAACGCAAGCTCGTCAGCGAGCTCGGTGGCACCGTCCACGACGTCGTCGGCCACGACACGGCCGAAGCGATGGCCGCGTTCGCCCGCCGCGAGAAGGCCACCCAGCTCGTGCTCGGCGCGAGCCGGCGCAGCCGCTGGCACGAGCTCGTCCACGGCTCGTTCGTCGCCCGGGTGACCCGGCTCGCGCCCGACATCGACGTGCACGTCATCGCCCGAACCGACGACCGACGAGCCCGAACCGCGCCCGGCGCCGGCGACGCATCGCCGTCCGCCGGCGCACGACCATCGGGTGGCTGCTCGTCGTCGTCGGCCTGCCGCTGCTCATCGCGCTCACCGTGCCGTTCCGCGACTCGATCGATCTGTCGACGGAGCTGCTGCTCGCCCTCGTCGTCGTGCTGGCCATCGCCGCGATCGGCGGCCGGTTCGTCGGCATCGTCGCCGCCGTCGTCGCCTCGCTGCTCGTCAACTGGTTCTTCGTCCCGCCGTACCACACGCTCACGATCGGACGCACCGAGAACCTGATCTCCCTGGTCGTGTTCATCGTCGTCGCGGTCGCCGTCGGCGCGCTCGTCGACCTCGCCTCGCAGCGCTCGCTCGACGCGCGCCGGGCGCGCCTCGAGGCCGAAGCGCTCGCGCGATCGACGACCAGCCTCGCCATCGACCCCGACCCGATCCAGCGACTGGTCGAACAGATCCGCTCGACGTTCGACCTCGACCGGCGCCCGGCTCGACGGCCGCGCGGCTCGACGGGCGCGACGATCGGCGCGTCGTCGCGGCCGACGGCGACACCGCCGGCGATCCCACCGTGACGCTCGGACTGGCGTCCGGCGACGCTGACGCTGTACGGCGGGACGCTGTCGTCCGACGACGAACGTCTCCTGCGGGCGCTCGCCGACCAACTCTCGCTGGCGATCGACAACCAGGCGCTCGCCGCAGAGGCCAACGAGGCCGCCGCGCTCGCCGACATCGACGCCGTTCGCACCGCCATGCTGCGCGCCGTGTCGCACGACCTGCGCACCCCGCTGGCGTCGATCAAGGCGATGGTCTCCGGCCTGCGCGATCCGACTGTCGCCTGGACCCCGGAGCAGCTCGCCGAGGCGCTGCGTCACCGTCGACGAGGAGACCGACCGCCTCAACCTGCTCGTCGGCAACCTGCTCGACGCCAGCCGGCTGCAGATCGGCGCTCTGGCGATCGACGTGCAGCCGACCCAGGTCGCCGACGTCGTCGCGGCCGCGCTCCACAGCGCGAACCTGCCCGCCGAGCGCGTCGTGTCGACATCCCGTCCGACCTCGCCGCCGGTCGTCAGCGACCGCGCGCTGCTCGAACGAAGCCTCGCCAACATCATCGCCAACGCCGAACGGTTCAGCCCACTCGATCAGCCGGTGCGGATCGAGGCCGCATCGATCGGACACGACGTGCACCTCCGCGTCGTCGACCGGGGCATCGGCATCGCCGCCGACGATCGCGGCAGGGTCGTCCAGCCGTTCCAGCGACTCGGCGACGTTCCGGTCGGCGACGGCGTCGGGCTCGGCCTTGTCGATCGCCCATGGATTCGTGACGGCGATGGGCGGCTCGCTCACCCTCGACGACACACCCGGTGGCGGGCTGACCGTGACGATCATCCTGCCGCAGGCAACCGGACGTGGCGATGGCGGGCGCTGGCCGATGACCAGCGTGCTGATCGTCGACGACGAACGTCAGATCCGGCGCGCCCTGTCGCTCAACTTCGGCGCCCGCGGCTACCAGGTCCTCGAAGCGGCGACCGGCGAGGCGGCGCTCGACCGAGGTCGCCCGCGTGCGCCCCGACATCGTGCTGCTCGACCTCGGCCTGCCCGGGATGAGCGGCATCACGGTGATCGAGGCACTCCGCGGCTGGACCGACGTGCCGATCATCGTGCTCACCGCCCGCGACGACGAGCGCTCGAAGGTGCTGGCGCTCGACGCCGGCGCCGACGACTACGTCACCAAGCCGTTCGGGATGGCCGAACTCGTCGCCCGTGTCCGGGCTGCGCTCCGGCGGGCACCCGAATCAGCGGCCGACGTCGCACTCGTGCAGACGACGCAGTTCGAACTCGACCTGGCGGCCCACCGCGCCTTCGTTCACACCGATCCGCCAGCCTCGCGGACCGAGGTCCGGCTGACGCCGACCGAGTGGGGCATCATCGGCCACCTCGTCCGTCATCCCCACCATCTCGTCACCTACAAGCAGCTCATCACCGCGGTGTGGGGCCCCGACTACGAACCCGACCAGAACCTGCTGCGCGTGCACATGGGACACATCCGCCGCAAGCTCGAAGCCGACCACGCGCAGCCCCGGTACTTCATCACCGACGCCGGCGTCGGCTACCGGTTCCAACCCGACGACCCTGACCGGTCGCTCCCGGTTCGTGCGTTCCGGGCGCATGAACGACCACGGTGTGAAGAAATCGTGATTGTTCGGGCCGAGGCCGTGAAGGAGCCGCAAAGTTTCCATGCTGAGACGTGCAGGCGCCGTAGACCGATGGTGTGGACCGACGAGACGACAAGGGTCGCCGACTCGAGACGATCGGGGGACGTGATGGTTGACGTGCAGGAACCGCGACGAACGCACCTCCAAGGCCGCGGTGGGCTGGAGACCATCCAACCCGCAGATCGCGCCCGCGTCCCACGCCGGCGACGAATCGTCGCGTACGTCCTCGCGATCGTGCTCCCGGTGTTGACGGCGGCGGCGATGATTCCGCTCCGGGTCGATCACGGCCGGATGGCGGTCCTCGTGCTCGTCATCCCCGTGGTCCTCGTGGCCCTGCTCGGAGGTTTCGGGCCGGCAATCGTGGCGGCGGCCTGTGCAGTCCTCGCTTACGACCTGTTCCTCGTCGAGCCCTACTACGACCTCGCGATCAGCGATTCCGACGAGGTCGTCGCCGCCGTGACGCTCTTCGGTGTTGCCCTCATCGTCGGCGTGCTCAACGCCCGCCTGGTCCAGCTACGTGCGCGCGACCCTGCTCGCCTCGACGAACTGCGTCACCTCGTCGCGTTCGCCCGTGTCGTGACGGAACACGATGACGAAGTGAGCTCTCGAAGATGCGGCCACCGAGCACATCACCTCGGTGCTCAACCTTCGAAGTGCACGTGGCAGCCGGGCCGCACCGAATCGACCGCACCGATCCTCCTGCCCGACGGAAACCTCATGGGCCGCTTGACCGCGTTCAACCCCGATCGAGCAACCCTTCCGGAACACCTGGAGATCCCGGTGCGGGTCGATGGTGATCTGCTCGGGAGGTTCGTCCTCGATCCCACAGATCGACACGTCGTCTCGTACGAGGAGCGTGTCACCGCAGCGACGATCGCAGCGCTCTTCGGCACCATGGCAGCACCGCCGATGACGGAAGGACGCTCTTGACAGATACTGTTGGTATGTGAATACTCTCGGTATGTCAACTGGGTTGAGGATGGGCCGGGAGGAACGGGTGGCGCACAACCGCGAGGTCGTGTTGTCGACGGCGCGGGAAGTGTTCGCGGAGCGTGGGTACGGAGCGGCCACGCTCGATCAGATCGCCGAGGCGGCGGGATTCTCGAAGGGGGTCGTGTACTCCCAGTTCGACAGCAAGGCCGATCTGTTCCTGACCGTGTTGGAACGCCGTGTCGAGGAGCGCGCCGCACAGAACCGTCGCAGTGTGGAGGATCTCGACGGTTCGATCGAGCTCGATCAGCTCGTCGAAGGGTTCGTCGAGTCGATGCTGGGCAACGATCCGGCGTGGCGCTTGGCGGTGATCGAGGTCAGGGTCGCTGCCGCGCGCGATGAGGCCCTGCTGGATCGCTACCGACAGGTTCATGCGCGGACCGTCGATCAGCTCGCCGAGGTGATGACGGACGTGCTCGAGCGTGTCGGGATCGAACCGGTCGTGCCGCCAGTTGTGATTGCGTCGGCGTTGTTGGCGATGGACGTCGGGATCACCCTGGAAGCTGCGGCGTCGCCGGGTGTGCTCGGCCGGCGGGAGCTCGTGACGCTGATCCGCCAGATGATCTTCGGTGCCGCCCGTACCGTCCACGCCGCGGCCACGGAGGGGGCAGTGATGCGCGAGCAGACCGCCGACGACTGGACCGTCGGGCGGCATCTCACGGCCTTGCTGGCCGCCGCGCCCGAGAGCATCGACCGACTGTCGTGGTCGCGGGAACAGATCAATGCGCATCAAGAAGCAGCGATGCGTCGGCTGCTCGCGCATGCTGTCGAGCACTCGGGGTTCCATGCCCGACGGCTCGGTGGCGTCGACATCGACGGCTGGCGTCTCGCCGACCTGGCTGCGCTGCCGGTCATGACCAAGCGCGACATGATGGGAGCGTTCGACAGCGTGCTCACCGATCCGAGCGTCACCAAACAACGCGCCGACGATCATCTCGCTGCTCACGGTCAATCGCTGGCCTACCTCGACGGACGGTACCTGGTGATCACCTCCGGAGGCAGCTCCGGCGAGCGCGGGGTGTTCGTGTGGGGCGTCGAGGCGTTCACGGCGTACACGCTGTCGACCGCGCGCCGGACAATGGCCAAGGTCGCCTCGCTCGGCGTCACACGAGACAACCCGGTGTCGGGCGCGCTCGTCGCCGCCGGATCGCCGATCCACGCAACCGCGATCGTCGGCCAGCTGATCGGCGGACCCGGCGCAGCAGTCACCATGACAGCGATTCCGGCAACACTGCCGTTCGACGAGATCGTCCACCGACTCAACGACCTGCAACCGTTGGTCCTCGTCGGCTACCCCTCCGTGCTCGTGCGTCTCGCCGACGCGCGTCGATCGGGTCGGTTGTCCATCGCGCCGCTGGCGGTCAGCGCGACCAGCGAACCACTGCCGACACCGATGCGCCGTTCGATCGAGGAGGCATTCGGTGTGCAGGTCACCAACACGTTCGGTTCGAGCGAAGGACTGTGCGGGGTGAGCGAGCCGGGGAGCGACGCGATCTGCTTCGCCGAGGACACCTGCATCGTCGAACTCGTCGACGCCGACAACCGTCCCGTCGGGCCGGGCGAGTTCGCCGACAAGGTGCTCGTGACCAACCTCGTCAACCACGTGCAACCACTCATCCGCTACGAGCTCACCGACCGGTTCCAGCAGGTCCCCGGCGAGTGGCCCGATGGGTACCTGCGCGCAAGGTCGAGGGACGCAACGACGAACCACTGCGATGGGGCACCGCCGAGGTTCACCCGCTCGTCGTGGGGAGCTCCCTGCTCCAGCACCCCGAGGTGCTCGAATACCAGGTCCACCAAACCTCGACCGGAATCACCCTCCACGTCGTCGCCACCGACCAGCTCGACACGGCTGCGACCGCGGCCGGCGTGCGGGACGCGCTGCGCTCGGCCGGCCTCGACCATGCCACCGTCGAGCTGCTCCGAGTGAACTCGATCGAGCGCAACCCCGCGACCGGCAAGGTGCGCCGGTTCATACCGCTCGACGCGTGCTGACCACCTGTAGTGACGCGACCCCCTTGGGCAATCCCGATGCTGGCGAGCGCGCCCAGCATCACGGCATGGTGTCGTGCGCCGGTTCCTCCTCGACGACCTCGGCCAACAACTGCCGGTCGCGATCGAACGTCGGCAGCGTCTGCCAGACGTGCGGGAACGCATAGACGTGACGGCTGGGCATGGATCGTCCGCGTCCGCCAGCGAACAGGTCGGCAGCTGTTGGCTGTACTCGAGTGCGTCAGGATCGTGGCCCCGTCGCGTGCGATGGGTCGCAGGGCGACGTGCACATATCGAGTCGGCGATGGAATCACGATGAACACCCGCGGCGGATCGTCCGTGAAGTCGGGAGGAGTGTGACGATGACGGGCTCGTGGCGCTCCAGCCCGAACCGGGTCCCGACGGTATACGTTTCGTTGATGGGCAGCCTCAAGTTCGATCAGATCAACGTCGTCGTTCCTGACGTCGCCGGCGCTTGCTCGATTCCTCCGCTCGCTCGGAGCGGACGTTGACGAACCACCAGCCGGATGGGGCGATTGGGCGTCACACCATGTCGGGTTTCCGGCCGACGTCGACGGGTTCGATGCCGACATCGACAGCCCCGCCTTCGCGAACTACTGGGGTGGTTTGCCTGACGACTACGTGGGCGTTGTCCTGAACCTTCGAGCCAAGGACCGAGAAGCCGTTGACACGTCATTCGAGAGGGCGATGGAACTGGGCGCGGAAATGCTTGCGTGCTCCGTACGACGCGTTCTTGGGGTGCGCGCTACGTGGTCGTTCGTGCACCCGGTCCGATCGTGGTCGGGATCATGAGTCCGGCGGATCCGGCGTTTCGCGTCGCGGGACCTGCCGTGTCCGACTTCACCTGAGCGTCCCCCCAAAAAAAAAAAAAAAAAAAAAAAAAAAAAAAAAAAAAAAAAAAAAAAAAAAAAAAAAAAAAAAAAAAAAAAAAAAAAAAAAAAAAAAAAAAAAAAAAAAAAAAAAAAAAAAAAAAAAAAAAAAAAAAAAAAAAAAAAAAAAAAAAAAAAAAAAAAAAAAAAAAAAAAAAAAAAAAAAAAAAAAAAAAAAAAAAAAAAAAAAAAAAAAAAAAAAAAAAAAAAAAAAAAAAAAAGCCGCCTTCGCGAGCTTCTGGGGTGGATTGCATGACGGTTTCGTGGGAGTGGTCCTGAACCTGCGAGCCGAGGACCGAGAAGCCGTTGACGCGTCATTCGAGCGGGCGATGGAACTCAGCACGGAGTGCTTCCACGCTCCTCACGATGCGTTCTGGGTACGCGCTACACGGTCGTTCGAGCACCCGGGCCGGTGGTGGTCGGGGTCATGAGTCCGGCGGATCCGGCGTTTCGCACCGCGGGCCCTGCGGTGACCGACTTCACCTGAGATACTCCGCGCAGACCCACCCGGCACCTCGTTGCCGGCGTGAAGGAGTCGTGAATGTTGCGCCGACGGCGTGAAGAAGCCGAGAAGTCGCTCACCGCCTGACGACAGCGCCGTACAACGGACGACGTGAACGAGACAACGAGTACCTGTCATGGCTGACGTGATCTTCGTCGCCGTCATCTGTGCGTTCTTCGCGCTGTGCGTGGTGTACGTCCGCTGGTGCGACCGGATCATCGGTCCCGACGTGACATCCCCAGCCGTCGCCGCCGGCGATCGCGACCACCACGCGACGCGACGACCGTCGCCACGCCGACCGTCGGAGCGTCGGCATGATCGCGGTGGCCGACATCGACAACTGGATCGGCCTCGGGATCGCCGGCCTCGGCATCGTCTACCTCTTCCTCGTGCTGATCCACCCGGAGCGGTTCTGATGAGTTGGCAGGCACTCGTCCAGGCGCTCGTGCTGGTCGTGCTGCTGGTCGCGACCGTGCCGTTCCTCGGCCGGTACATGGCCGACGTGTACGGCGCACGCGCCGACGGGTCGGCGCCCGGCGACCGGTTCTTCGGCCCGATCGAGCGGGTCATCTACCGACTGCTCGGCGTCGACGCCAAGCGCGAGCAGCGCTGGAACGTCTACGCCGTCTCGCTGATCGCGTTCAGCCTCGTGTCGGTGCTGGCCCTGTACGGGCTGCACCGGCTGCAGGGTGTCGCTGCCGTTCAACCCGACCGACCGGCCCGGCGTCAGCCCGATGGGTGTCGTTCAACGCGGCGATCAGCTTCGTGACCAACACGAACTGGCAGTGGTACTCGGGCGAGGTGAGCATCAGCAACCTCACCAACATGCTCGGGCAACACGGTGCAGAACTTCGTGTCCGCCGCCGCCGGCATGGCCGTCGCTGATCGCGCTGATCCGCGGCATCACCCGCACCGGCTCGCGCCTGCTCGGCAACTTCTGGGTCGATCTCGTTCGAACGGTTCTGCGCATCCTGCTGCCGCTCAGCCTGGTGTTCGCCGTCGTGCTGATCTCCCAGGGCGTCATCCAGAACCTCGGCGACGGCGTCGTCGCCGTCACGGTCGACCAGACGCCGCTCGACGCCGCCGATCCGGCGACGGCGATCACCGAGCAGGCGATCCCCGGCGGGCCGCTCGCCTCACAGGAGGCGATCAAGCAGCTCGGCACCAACGGCGGCGGCTTCTTCAACGCCAACTCGGCGCACCCGTTCAGCAACCCGAACGGCATCACCAACCTCCTCGCAGATCTGGGCGCTCCTGCTGATCCCGTTCTCGATGGTCGTCGCCTTCGGCCGGCTCGTGAAGGACAAGAGCCAGGCCGGGTGCTGATCGCCGTGATGGCGACGATCCTCGATCGCGTTCAGCGCGCTTCGCCATGTTCGCCGAACAGAACGGCAACCCGAACCTCGCCGCCGCCGGCGCCGACCAGTCGCTGTCGATCACGCAGTCGGGCGGCAACATCGAAGGCAAGGAGGTGCGCATCGGCGCACGCCGGCAGCGGCCTGTTCGCCGGCGCCACGACCGGTACCTCGACCGGGGCGGTGAACAGCATGCACGACTCGTACACCCCGCTCGGCGGCCTGTCGCCGATGCTGCACATGATGTTCGGCGAGGTCTCGCCAGGCGGCGTCGGCGTCGGACTCAGCGGCATGCTGATCCTCGCGCTGCTGGCGGTGTTCATCGCCGGGCTGATGGTCGGACGAACGCCCGAGTACCTCGGCAAGAAGATCCAGGCCCCCGAGATGAAGCTGGTGACGCTCTACATCCTCGCGATGCCGTTCGCCCTGCTGCCCTTCGCCGCCGCCTCGGTGCTCCTCGCAGCGCGGCGACGTACCAACCGGGCGCCCACGGCCTGTCGGAGGTGCTCTACAACTTCGCCTCGAGCGCCAACAACAACGGATCGGCGTTCGCCTTCCAGGGCACCGGCACCCAGTGGTACACGACGACGCAGGGCCTCTCGATGCTGATGGGGCGCTTCTTCACCGATCATCCCGGCGCTCGCCATCGGCGGCTCGCTCGCCGCCAAGCCCAAGGTGCCCGCGACCGCCGGCACGATGCCGACGCAACAACGCCGTTGTTCGGCTTCCTCATCGTGGGTGTCGTCGTGATCGTCGCCGGCCTGACGTTCTTCCCGGCGCTCGCGCTGGGCCCCATCCTCGAACACCTGTCGCTCTGAATCACTGTGAGGATCGCGTGACTGCAACCATCACCCCCCGAACCCCCGACACCCGCAGGCCGCCGAAGGTGCGCACCAAGGAGTCGGCCTCGAAGTCGATCTTCGACCGGGCGATCGTCGGCTCGGCCTCGATCGACGCCGTCCGCAAACTGAACCCGCGCACGATGTACCGCAACCCGGTGATGTTCATCGTCGAGGTCGGCTCGGTCATCACCACGGCGATCTTCATCCGTGACTTCGCCAGCAGCACCGGCCAGGAGAACGTGTTCGCCGGCCTCGTGTCGCTGTGGCTCTGGTTCACGGTGCTGTTCGCCAACTTCGCCGAGGCGATGGCCGAGGGCCGCGGCAAGGCGCAGGCGGCGACGCTGCGCAAGACCCGCGCCGAGACCACCGCCCGGGTGCGCACCGCCGACGGGTCGATCGTCGAGACGCCGTCGTCGGCGCTCCAGGTCGGCGACCTGTGCGTCGTCACGGCCGGCGAGGTGATCCCCGGCGACGGCGACATCGTCGAGGGCATCGCCACCGTCGACGAATCGGCGATCACGGGTGAGTCCGCCCCGGTCGTCCGCGAATCCGGCGGCGACCGCTCGGCGGTCACCGGCGGAACGCGGGTGCTGAGTGACGAGATCGTCGTGCAGATCACGGCCAAGCCGGGCGAGACGTTCCTCGATCGGATGATCGCGCTCGTCGAGGGCGCCGACCGGCAGAAGACCCCGAACGAGATCGCGCTGACGATCCTGCTCGCCGGACTGACGATCATCTTCCTGCTCGCCGTCGTCACGCTGCAGCCGTTCGCCATCTACTCCGGCGCCGAGCAGAACGTCGTCGTCCTGGTCGCGCTGCTCGTGTGCCTGATCCCGACGACGATCGGCGGGCTGCTGTCGTCGATCGGCATCGCCGGCATGGACCGGCTCGTGCAGCGCAACGTGCTCGCCATGTCGGGCCGCGCCGTCGAGGCCGCCGGCGACGTCACGACGCTGCTGCTCGACAAGACCGGCACGATCACCTACGGGTCGCGGCAGGCCGCCGAGTTCATCCCGGTCCACGACGTCGACGAGCGCCGAGCTCGCCGAGAGCGCGATGGCGTCGTCGCTCGCCGACGAGACGCCGGAGGGCCGCTCGATCGTCGCAGCTCGCCGTCGAGGTGTTCGACCTCGTCGCCGATCGACGATCCGACTGCGACGCTCGTCCCGTTCACCGCCCAGACCCGCATGTCGGGCATGGACCTCACCACGGCCGCCTCGTCCGCAAGGGCGCCGCCGACTCGGTCCGCCGGTTCGTCGAGGCCGAAGGGGGAGTGGTTCCGCTCGAACTGCTCCCGATCGTCGAGCAGGTGTCGCGCGACGGGGCGACCCCGCTCGTCGTCATCGACAAGGCCGGCCCCACCGCACCGTGGCGGGTGCTCGGGGTGATCCGCCTCAAGGACACGGTCAAGCCGGGCATGCGCGAACGGTTCGACCAGCTCCGCTCGATGGGCATCCGCACGATCATGATCACCGGCGACAACCCGCTGACCGCAGCGGCGATCGCCGACGAGGCCGGCGTCGACGGCTTCCTCGCCGAGGCCACACCCGAGGACAAGATGGCGCTGATCAAGCGCGAGCAGGCCGGCGGCAACCTCGTGGCGATGACCGGCGACGGCACCAACGACGCACCGGCGCTGGCCCAGGCCGACGTCGGCGTGGCGATGAACACCGGCACGCAGGCGGCCAAGGAGGCCGGCAACATGGTCGACCTCGACAGCAACCCGACGAAGCTGATCGAGATCGTCGAGGTCGGCAAGCAGCTGCTGATGACCCGCGGCTCGCTGACGACGTTCTCGATCGCCAACGACGTCGCCAAGTACTTCGCCATCATCCCGGCGATGTTCTCCGGCCGTGCTGCCCGCGCTCGACGAGCTCAACCTGATGCACCTGTCGAGCCCGCGCTCGGCGATCCTCTCGGCGGTCATCTTCAACGCCCTGATCATCGTCGCCCTCGTCCCGCTGGCGCTGCGCGGCGTCAAGTTCCGCGCCGAGCCCGCCGCCCTGGTGCTGCGCCGCAACCTGCTGATCTACGGCCTCGGCGGACTCGTCGCCCCGTTCGTCGGCATCAAGCTCATCGACATCGTCGTCACCGCACTGGGAGCCAACTGACATGCAACCCTTCATCCGCCAACTCCGCCCGGCGATCGTCGCGGTCGTGGTCTTCACGTTCCTCCTCGGCGTCGCCTATCCGCTCGTGGTCACCGCGGTCGGACAGGTCGCCTTCCACGACAAGGCGAACGGTTCGCTGATCGAGGTCGACGGCGTCGTCGTCGGCAGCGAGCTGCTCGGCCAGAACTTCGTCGCCCCCCAGTACTTCCACCCCCGGCCGTCGGCCGCCGGCGCCGGCTACGACGCGTCGGCCAGCTCCGGCTCGAACTACGGCCCGACCAACCCCGACTTCCTCGCCGCCGTCGACGAGCGCGTCGCCGCCTACCGCGAGGAGAACGGACTGCCCGACGACGCGCTCGTCCCGGTCGACGCCGTGACGGCCTCGGCGTCGGGCCTCGACCCGGCCATCTCGATCGCCAACGCCCGCCTGCAGGCCCCGCGGGTCGCCGCCGAACGCGGCCTCGACGCTCGCCGAGGTGCTGTCGCTGATCGACGACCACACCGACGGACGCGACCTCGTCGTGCTCGGTGAACCAGCCGTCCAGGTGCTCCCGCTCAACCTGGCGCTCGATGCGCTGACGGGCCGAATGTAGGCTGATCGCAGATGGCCAGAGGCTCGCTCCGCATCTACCTCGGTGCGGCGCCCGGCGTCGGGAAGACGTACAAGATGCTCGGCGAGGGCGTCCGTCGCACCGAACGCGGCACCGACGTCGTGATCGGGATCGTCGAGACGCACGGTCGTGCTCCAGACCGCCGAGCAGATGCACGGCCTCGAAGTGATCCCGCGCCGCGAGGTGCACTACCGCGACACGGTGCTCCACGAGATGGACGTCGACGCGATCCTGCTGCGGCGGCCCGAGGTCGTGCTCGTCGACGAGTACGCCCACACCAACGCGCCCGGCTCGCCCAACGAGAAGCGCTGGCAGGACGTCGAGCAGCTGCTCGACGCGGGCATCGAGGTGATCTCGACGCTCAACATCCAGCACCTCGAGTCGCTCAACGACGTCATCACCCGGATCACCGGAACCGTCCAACGCGAGACGGTGCCCGACGACATCGTCCGCCGGGCCGACCAGCTCGAACTCGTCGACATGGCCCCCGAGGCGATCCGCCGACGGATGGCCCACGGCAACATCTACCCCGCCGAACGCGTCGACGCCGCGCTCGCCAACTACTTCCGGCCCGGCAACCTCGGCGCCCTGCGCGAACTCGCGCTTGCTGTGGGTCGCCGACCGCGTCGAGGAATCGCTCACCGGCTACCTCGACGCCCACGGCATCTCCGAATCGTGGGAGACCCGCGAGCGGGTGGTCGTCGGGCTCACCGGCATCGCCGGTGGCGACGCGCTCATCCGGCGCGCGGCGCGCATGGCGGGCCGCGTCGGTGGCGAACTCATCGGCGTCCATGTCGCCGTCGACGACGGCCTCTCGCAACCGAACGACGCTGCGCTCGCCGCGCAACGCAAGCTCGTCAGCGAACTCGGCGGCACCGTCCACGACATCGTCGCTCCACGACACGGCCGAAGCGATGGCATCGTTCGCCCGCCGGGAGAAGGCCACCCAACTCGTGCTCGGCGCGAGCCGGCGCAGCCGTTGGCACGAACTCGTCCACGGGTCGTTCGTCGCCACGGGTCACCCGCCTCGCGCCCGACATCGACGTGCACGTCATCGCCCGAACCGACACCGACGAGCCCGACACCGCCCGGCGCCGGCGACGCATCGCCGTCCGCCGGCGCACGACCATCGGATGGCTGCTCGTGATCGTCGGCCTGCCGGTCTTCGTCGCGCTCACCGTGCCGTTCCGCGACTCGATCGATCTGTCGACGGAACTGCTGCTCGCGCTCGTCGTCGTGCTGGCCATCGCCGCGATCGGCGGTCTGTTCGTCGGGATCGTCGCCGCCGTCTTCGCATCGCTGCTCGTCAACTGGTTCTACGTCTTCCCGTACGGCACGCTCACGATCGGACGCACCGAGAACCTGATCTCCCTGGTCGTGTTCATCGTCGTCGCCGTCGCCGTCGGCGCGCTCGTCGACCTCGCCACCCAGCGATCCCTCGACGCACGCCGGGCGCGCCTCGAGGCCGAAGCACTCGTCCGCTCGACGACCAGCCTGGCCATCGACCCGGAACCGATCCAGCGACTCGTGGAACAGATCCGCTCGACGTTCGACCTCACCGGCGCCCGGCTCGAAGCCGCGCGGTCCGCGGGGCGACGACGCCATCGTCGCGGCCGACGGTGACACCGCCGAGGATCCCACCGTGACGCTCGGACTGGCGTCCGGGACGTTGACGCTGTACGGCGGGACGCTGTCGTCCGACGACGAACGTCTCCTGCAGGCGCTCGCCGACCAACTCTCGCTGGCGATCGACAACCAGGCGCTGGCCGCGGAGGCGAAGGAGGCCGCCGCACTCGCCGACATCGACGCCGTCCGCACGGCCATGTTGCGCGCCGTCTCGCATGATCTGCGGACTCCGCTGGCGTCGATCAAGGCGATGGTGTCCGGCCTGCGCGATTCGACCGTCGCCTGGACCCCCGACCAGATCGCCGAGGCGCTCGTCACCGTCGAGGAGGAGACCGACCGCCTCACGATGCTCGTCGGGAACCTGCTCGACGCCAGCCGCCTGCAGATCGGCGCTCTGGCGATCAACGTGCAGCCGACCCAGGTCGCCGACGTCGTCGCGGCCGCGCTCCACAGCGCGAACCTGCCCGCCGAGCGCGTCCGTGTCGACATCCCGTCCGACCTCGTCGCCTGTCGTCAGCGACAACGCGCTGCTCGAACGAAGCCTCGCCAACATCATCACCAACGCCGAACGGTTCAGCCCACTCGATCAGCCGGTGCGGATCGAGGCGGCATCGATCGGACATGACGTCCACCTCCGTGTCGTCGATCGGGGCATCGGCATCACCGCCGACGATCGTGGCAGGGTCGTCCAGCCGTTCCAGCGGCTCGGCGACGTTCCGGTCGGCGACGGGGTCGGGTTGGGGTTGTCGATCGCCCATGGCTTCGTGACGGCGATGGGTGGCTCGCTCACCCTCGACGACACACCCGGTGGTGGGCTGACGGTGACGATCATCCTGCCGCAGGCAACGGACGTGGCGATGGCGGGCGCTGGCAGATGACCAGCGTGCTGATCGTCGACGACGAACGTCAGATCCGACGCGCCCTGTCGCTCAACTTCGGAGCCCGCGGCTACCAGGTCCACGAGGCGGCGACCGGCGAGTCGGCGCTCACCGAGGTGGCCCGCGTCCGGCCCGACATCGTGCTGCTCGATCTCGGCCTGCCGGGGATGAGCGGCATCACGGTCATCGAGGCACTCCGCGGCTGGACCGACGTCCCGATCATCGTGCTCACCGCCCGTGACGAGGAACGCTCGAAGGTGCTGGCGCTCGACGCCGGCGCCGACGACTACGTCACCAAGCCGTTCGGGATGGCCGAACTCGTCGCCCGTGTCCGGGCTGCGCTCCGGCGGGCACCCGAATCAGCGGCCGACGTGGCACTCGTGCAGACGACGCAGTTCGAACTCGACCTGTCGGCTCACCGCGCGTTCGTCACACCGATCCGCCCGCTCGCACGGACCGAGGTCCGGCTGACGCCGACCGAATGGGGCATCATCGGCCACCTCGTGCGTCATCCCCACCAACTCGTCACCTACAAGCAGCTGATCACGGCGGTGTGGGGCCCCGACTACGAACCCGACCAGAACCTGCTGCGCGTGCACATGGGACACATCCGGCGCAAGCTCGAAGCCGACCACGCGCAGCCGCCGGTACTTCATCACCGACGCCGGCGTCGGCTACCGGTTCCAACCCGACGACGCCTGACCGTCGGTCCCGGTCCGTGCGTCCGGCGCCGCACCGACTGGCCACGGTGTGAAGAAGTCGTGATTGTTCGGGCCGAGGCCGTGAAGGAGCCGCAAAGGTTCCGCGCCTACGACGTGTCCGGCGCCGTAGACCGATGGTGTGGACCGACGAGACGACAAGGGTCTCCGACTCGAGACGATCGGGGGACGTGATGATTGACGTGCAGGAACCGCGACGAACGCACATCCAGAGCCGCGGCGGGCTGGAGACCATCCAACCCGCAGACCGCACCCGCGTCCCGCGCCGGCGACGAATCGCCGCGTACCTCCTCGCGATCGTGCTCCCCGTGTTGACGGCGGCGGCGATGATTCCGCTCCGGGTCGACCACGGCCGGATGGCGGTCCTCGTGCTCGTCATCCCGGTCGTACTCGTGGCCCTGCTCGGAGGTTTCGGGCCGGCAATCGTTGCTGCGGCCGGTGCAGTCCTCGCCTACGACCTGTTCCTCGTCGAGCCCTACTACGACCTCGCGATCAGCGATTCCGACGAGATCGTCGCCGCCGTGACGCTCTTCGGCGTTGCCCTCATCGTGGGCGTGCTCAACGCACGCCTGGTCCAGCTGCGTGCGCGCGACGCTGCTCGGCTCGACGAACTGCGTCACCTCGTTGCGTTCGCCCGTGTCGTGACGGAACACGATCGACGATGCGAGTCTCGAAGATGCGGCCACCGAGCACATCACCTCCGTGCTCAACCTTCGAACAGTGCACGTGGCAGCCGGGCCGCGGTGAATCGACCGCGCCGATCCTGCTGCCCGACGGAAACCTCATGGGCCGCTTGACCGCGCTGAACCCCGATCGAGCAACCCTCCCGGAACACCTGGAGATCCCCGTACGGGTCGATGGTGACCTGCTCGGAAGGTTCGTCCTCGTTCCCACAGACCGACACGTCGCCTCGTACGAAGAACGTGTCACCGCGGCGACAATCGCAGCGCTCTTCGGCACCGCGACAGCACGGTCGATCACGCCAACCTGACCATCGATGAAATCCAACTGGCCTTGTCTGGCGGACCCTTGACTTTCCTACTAGGAAACCATAGGGTTACTTTCCGACTCGGAAAGTGAGGATCGGTTCTCATGACGAACTCGATTGATGCGGGCGATGCCCGTTCAGCACTGAACACGGTCGAGTCCAGCCGCCGAGAGGTGATCGCAGAAATCGACATGCCGCGTTGGTACTGGCTCGGCCTGGCTGCGGGATGGATCGGACTCGGACTCATCGCCGACGTTGGCCCAGGGTGGATGGCGGCGATTGCCACGCTCACATTCGGTGCCGCCCACGCGGCGGCGGCGCAGAACGTGCTGTCAGGCCGAAGGCGATCGGGTTCGTTGAGCGTGCGGGCGGAGCTGGCCGGTACGCATGTCAGCGCACTGGTGATCCTGTTCCTGGTTGGTCTCGTTGGGCTCACCATCGCGGCTGCGTTGCTGATCGATGCTGACGGGGCCAACCACCCCGCAACGATTGCCGGTGTCATGGCAGCCATCGCGGTGGCCCTCGGCGGCCCCGAGCTCATGGCGGCAGTGCGCAGGCGGGCGCTGCGCAACGTCGCCCGATGACCACCGAGCCCCGATTCGACGAGCTCATCCACCCGAGCACGCGGCTGTCGATCGTCGCTCTGTTAGCCGCCGCCGATTGGGTCGACTTCGCGTTCGTCCGCGACCGGCTAGGACTCTCAGACTCAGCGTTGTCCAAGCAGTTCACCACCCTGGAGGACGCCGGCTACATCGTCATCGAACGCCCCACGGAGAATCGACGGCGCAGAGTCCATGTCCGCCTCACCGACATCGGGCGGGATGCGTTCGATGGACATGTCGCCGCGCTTCGCCAGATCGTCGACAGTGCCGACCGAACAGCGGTCCCGTGACGAAAGCCGTTGGTCGAATGCGACGTTCCGCGCTACAGGCGCACTCTGGCGGCCGACCGGGCTGGGTTGCGTCAACGGTTGCGGAGGCGGTCGAGTTCTCCGCGTGCGTGAACGACTGCGGGGGTCTCGTCGCCGTTCGAGCGTCCGATGGCCACGCCGAGTTCCTGTGCGTCGCGACGAACGGGACTGATCCACCTCGGCTCCGGGTCGTCATCGCTGCCTGCTCGACGCCGACGACGCTCACCACGAATCCGCGACCATGCGCTCGCCCGCGATCGAACGTCCAGCCCAGTTCGGGAGTTTCGGTCTGATCTCGGCCGGGTACCCGCCGTCAGCCAGATCGGCGTTTGTCGCCGACACTCAATCCGGGCACCGCCCGCCGAAAGGAACCATCGTGTCCACCGACGAGTCGATCGCAACCAACCTCATTCACACTCTGGAGAATGGCAAGGAAGGGTTCGCGACAGCAGCCGAAAGCTCGCCGATAGCGACCGGCCCGAAGTCGCAACGAAGTTCCGAGAGTTCGCCCAACAGCGGGCCGCGATGTCCGAAGAGCTGAAGCAGATCACCGAGGCATATGGCGACGACGCCGACCAGCGCAGCACGCTGCCAGGCGCGCTCCATCGTGGCTGGATCGCAATGAAGGACGCGTTCACCGGAGACGACGCCGACGCCGTCATCGGGGCAGCCGAGACAGGTGAGGACCACGCCCTCGAGCAGTACCGTGACGCGCTTGCCGCTGACATATCACCGGAGTTCCGCCCAGTCGTGGCTCGGCAAATGGCAGCAGTCGAGGTCGCACACGACTACGTCCGAAGCCTTCTCCCCACTGCGTAGTGCGAACACGCAGATCACCCGGTCCGGTCGTGGTCGGAGTCATGAGTCCCGCGGATCCGGCGTTTCTTCCCGGGGCACTGCGTGTCCGACTTCACCCGAGGCGCTCCGTTCAGAACTCGCGGCGCGCGCAACTGCCCTCGACCCAGGGTCGAGGGCAGTTAGTCCGTCGTCGTGTGGTTCATGACCCGGGCCGCCAACACCGGGCTGCCCGGATCCAGACCGATACGACCTAGCGGGCGTAGCTGAGCGCTCGACTCAGAATGCGCTGATCCGTTCGCGCACGGCGTCTTCCGCCTCACCCGTGCGGGTCTTGATCCGGCCGACCATCTCGTCATATTTACCCTCGGCGACGTCGCAATCGTCGTCGGTCATCTGACCCCAGGTCTGCTTGACCTTGCCCTTGAACTGATCCCAATGCCCGTCCCACTTCTTCTGCCAACTGTTGTCCATGATTCCCTCCTTGGGTCTGCTTCCGGAGACCACGTCGGCTCCGGTTACGACGCGCGCCTACCCGTCGATCTCGGATGCGAAACCGCCCGATCGGGTGATTTCGTCACCCATGACGTTTTACCGCACAGTGGGTTCTGAACGGAGCTACGAGGTGCCTGCGGCGCGGCGCCTGTGCAGATTTTTCAGGCCGGTGACGTGCACCGACGCGTGGGCCCGCGTCGATCCGGTCGTGCCGTTCGGCTTGAATCGAGTTCAGCGGGCGGCGAACGGGCGTGACGTTCATCAGGAGGCCAATATGGAGGCCAAAATGTTCGACCGTGATTTCGTTCGGCAACGGACGCACCGGAGCGGCCGACTTCGCTGGCTGCGAGTCGTGGTGGTCGGCGTCCTCAGCCCGATCGCCAGGCGGTTGTTTCGGGTACGCATCGAGGGCGATCAGCATCTTCCAGCCAACGGTCCGGCGATCATCGCTGCCAACCACCTGTCGTTCTTCGACCACATCGCGCTCGCCGTGTCGGTCGGCCGGCGGCTGAGCTTCGTCGGCAAGATCGATTACCTCGACAGCTGGAAGACCCGGTATCTCCTACCTGCCCTCGGGATGATCGCCGTCGATCGGGACAACCCTCGACGCGCGCTCGGTGCACTGGAACAAGCCGCTGAGGTGTTGCAAGCCGACGAGTTGTTCGCGATCTATCCCGAAGGCACACGTTCACGCGACGGTTCGCTCCACGCCGGCCACACCGGCGTCGGGCAGCTGAGCGTCGACACCGGGGTGTCGATCGTGCCGACGGGAATCGTCGGCACCAACCACATTCAGCCACCCGGGGCGCGCCTACCGCGGCCGTTCCGACCGGCCCTCATTCGCTTCGGTCGCCCAATCGACCCAGCGTGCTACACCGGGACTCGTCGCGAATGCCGACGGCGGATCACCAGCGATGTGATGCGAGCGATCGGCGAACTCAGCGGCCAGACCGCTGCCGCTGTGTGACGGTGACGATGAGAACCGCCGGGGGATGGCTCGTTCATCCATCTGGGTGAATGTCGTCGTGGCGCGTTTGCACGGACGTGCTGGGGGTATCTCAGGATCGGAGCCAGCCTCCAAAGGGTTCGCTCCCCGAACGAGCGGCCCCCGGTGTCGGTGCCCGACGACGCCGGCGGCCCGCTCGTCATCGTGACGGCGATCCGGCTGGCAACCACGTGCCTGAGGTGATTCGCGATGACCTGACCTGGGTAAGGGTCGTCCCATGACTCACAACGACGTCAGCACTGCCGACCTCGCCGACCTGGTGACCGCACGCGAGGCCGAGTCGGCGGCGTGGGCAGACCTGCGACGCCATCCCTCACCGGAAGCCGAACAACGCCACACCGCGGCCCGTCGGAACTTGAGCGACGTGTCCCGCAGAGTCAGGTGAGGTAGAGATCCCGTCGCGTTTCGACGGTGATCGCCTGGGGAATCGTCGCAGGGTGCACCTCCAGGGCGGGCCGATCACGCGCGAAGACCAGGCGGCAGCGAGTGTCCTCAGAGTCGATGGCTACGTCTCACGCGAGAGGCGAGCGCTGTACGCGCGGATCATCGAACACTTCGGGCACAACCCGGATCACGTCTGTGAAATTCGCGTCACCGAATCGGAGATCGAGGTCGACCTGATCGATTTCGATGATCCCGATTGGCCCGCCACGACGGCACGACATCACGATCTCAGAAGGCCTCCACTGATGCCTTGTCGCCCTCATCCTTGCCAGCAGGGTGTGGGGATCCCGAGCAGACCCGCCTGATCGTCTCGATCGGATGATCGTCTACTGGTGGCGCATTGCCGCGGCGAGTTGCTCCTCGGGATCGATCAGGTGGTTGTGGTCATCGAGCCCCAACTCGATCTCCGCCCACTTGATCGTGCCGGAGAACACGCCGCGCGACGAACGGTAACCCTCGTAGGCCGGCATGCCGGTGTCCATGCCGAGGTCGAGGCCTTCGTCGAACGAGAAGTACAACGGGTGGGTCTGGGGGACCGAGCCCGTTCCGACCTGGCTGCCATCGACGTACAACGTCACGACGCCGCCCTTGCCGATCCCCCCACCTGCATAGGCGAACTCGACGCGCACCTGATGCTCGCCGGCGCCGATCGCGGTGTCGGACAGCACGGTCGTCTGCTCGAGCCCGCAGAAGTTGTAGTGGTAGCCGAGCTTTCCGTCCTCGGCGAAGAATGCCCAGCCGCCGGTTCGCCCACCCTGAGCGAGGATCGCGCCGTCGATCGTGCCGTCGTCGGGCACCTCGATCTCTGCAGTGGCCGAGTACGAGCGGTTCTTGATGTTGATCGCCACGTTCTCGTTGAGTCGGATCATGCCGGGGTAGAGCTTGAGCCGGTCGCCTCTCACGAGCGTCGGCCGGCCGGCGAACTCGGGGTTCATGCGTTGCGCGGCGCGATCGTCGAGGGGCAGCACGTTGTAGCGCGTCGCCTCGATCAGGAACAGTTGCTGCATCTCGGCGAGTTTCTCCGGGTGCTGCTTCGACAGGTCGTGGGCCTGGGTCCAGTCGGTCGTCGTGTCGTAGAGCTCCCAGATGTCGTCGTTGAAATCGGGGGCGGCGCCGACCAGGTCCCAGGGTGTGCGGTGCTTGGTCTGCGCGGTCCAGCCCTTGTGGTAGATGCCGCGATTGCCCATGATCTCGAAGTACTGCGTGTGGTGCCGTTCGTCGGCAGCAGCGTCGTTGAAGCTGTACGCCATCGACACGCCGTGCATCGGCACCTGCGTGACGCCGTTGACGGTGTGCGGCTGGGCGAGGCCGGCCAGCTCCAGGATCGTGGGGGCGATGTCGATCACGTGGTGCCACTGCGCCGCGACCTCGCCCTTCGCCGCAATCTGGTTCGGCCAGTGGACGATCGTTCCGTTGCGCGTGCCGCCATAGTGCGAGGCGACCTGCTTGGTCCACTGGTACGGCGTGCACATCGCGTGTGCCCAACCGATGGCGTAGTGGTTGTACGCCTCCGGCCCACCGAGCTTGTCGACGTGCTCGTCCCAGAACTCCTGCGTCTCGAACTCGCCGCCACCGTTCGACACCGTCGTGATCATGTAGGTGCCGTTCGGACCACCTTCGGCGGAGGCCCCGTTGTCACCGATGATGTAGTACACGAGCGTGTCCTCGAGGATGCCGAGCGCCTCGACGGCGTCGACGACGCGCCCGATGTGGTGGTCGGCGTACTCCATGAACGCGGCGTACACCTCCATCTGCCGGGCGAGGATCGGCTTCATCGCGTCGGTCACGTCGTCCCACGCCGGTATGCCCGGTGAACGCTCCGTCAGCTCGGCGTCCTGCGGGACCACACCGAGTTCCTTCTGGCGGGCGAACGACTGCTCCCGCAACACGTCCCAGCCCTGGTCGAACTGGCCCTGGTACTTGGCGATCCAATCCTTGGGCACATGGTGCGGGGTGTGCGTCGCGCCAGGTGCGAAGTACACGAAGAACGGCTTGTCCGGTGTCAGCGCCTTCTGCTGGTTGATGTACGCGATCGCCTGATCGGCGAGGTCGGGCATCAGGTGGTAGTCGGGATCGTCGGGCGGCAGGATCTGCGACACGCCGTCGACGAGCGCGGGCTGCCACTGGTTCGTCTCGCCGCCGATGAAGCCGTAGAACTTCTCGAAGCCGCTGAACGCGGCCAGTGATCGAACGGTCCGGTCGGACCCGACTCCCACACCGGCACCTCGTGGCACTTGCCGAACTGGGCCGTGTTGTAGCCGTTCTGGCGCAGGATCTCCGGCAGCGGCACGCACGAGTTCGGCCGCGTCGACCGGTAACCGGGCGACGGGGTGGCCGTCTCGGTGATCTGGCCCATGCCCACCTGATGGTGGTTGCGACCCGACAGCATCGCCGCGCGCGACGGCGAACAGATGGCGGTCGTGTGGAACCGGGTGTACTTGAGGCCCTCCGATGCCAGGCGCTCGGCGGTCGGCGTGTGGATCGGACCACCGAATGCACTCGACGCACCGAAGCCGACGTCGTCGAGCAGGATGAGCAACACGTTCGGCGCCTGCTTCGGCGGCCGCTTGACCTCGAGCGGAGGCTGCTTCTCGTCGAGCTTGCGAGCATCGACCGTGAGCGGACCGACGTAGTTCTGATCGGGAATCGGGAGCGAGCTACCAGGCAGCGTGTCAGTCATCGCGTGCAAATCCTTCGGGTGGGGGCCTGTCGCAGCAGGGGAGATGCCGCGATCGTCGGACCCTAGTTGCGGAGATCGAGCCCGTTCGTCTGGTCTATTGTTGCGAGGCGCGATTCGTGCCATTCGACGGTTCTGTGTGTCGTTGGCTTGTGGGGATGGGGTCGAGACGAGGGGGCGAGCGATGGCAGATCAGCGGCCCGGGGCCAATCGCAACTCAGCCCGTCTCGAGGAGTGGTTCGAGACCGAGGTGGTCAATCCGATCGAGGACTTCAACGATCCGAAACAGGAATGGCGACGCTTGTTCTCCGAGCTGTTCGGGACGTTCTTCCTCGTACTCGTGGCTGCCGGCGGTGGGATGATGGGTCAGGCATTCCCGGACACGATCGAACGGGGGGCCGCAGTGACCGCGCCCGGTCTGATGGTGTTGGCAATCATTCTGTTCATGGGCAAGGTGTCGGGTGCTCATCTCAACCCGGCGGTCAGTCTCGCCTTTGCCGCTCGTGGTGATTTCCCGTGGCTGCGTGTGCCGGGCTACGTCGTGGTCCAGCTGATCGGAGCGTCCCTCGCTGCGTGGTTCCTGCAAGGCGTGGTCGATGTGTCGGCGATCCACGGTTCGAACTACCCGGCAGTGGACTATTCGGCGTTCGCTGCTTTCCTCATGGAGGTGGTGTTGACGCTCGGTTTGGTGAGCGTGATCCTCGGCACGGCCTCGGGAGCGCAGAACGTGGGGATCGTCGGTGCGTTTGGTGTCGGTTTCTACATCGCGCTGGCCGGTTTGTGGGGGAGCCCGATTTCCGGGACGTCGATGAACCCGGCGCGTACTTTCGGCCCTGATCTGGTCGGCGCGGACTTCACGGACTACTGGGTGTATGTCGCCGGACCGATCGTGGGTGCGGCGATCGCGGTCGCGTTCGCGTTCGTGCTGCGCGGTCCCGGTGGCGGCAGATCCGGATCGGGCGCCGCGGAGGGGGCGTTGCACACCGATGTGGAGAATCCTGATCAACCATGACCGACGTGCTCGAACCCGTCTTTCCCATTGTGTCGCCGATGTAGAAGTTGCCCGAGATTCGTCGCGGCCGACGACTCCAAACGCTCGTGGCCCAGCAACAGAGCGCGATCGACGAGATCAACGTGCTCCTGGTCGCGAGTGCTCAGGTCTGATCATCGATCCTGGCCGCCGGGGCGTTCGTTCGCATCGACTTGATTCCGTTCTGTGCCGCAGCCTTGGTCGTATACGCCTGGCTACTGGCGATGATCTGGCCATTGCCGGCCTTCAGGTGGAACCGGAACTTGCCACCGACGTCCGTGAACAACTCGAACTTCCCCGCCACTCCCGCCCTCGCCACGACTCGTGAGCCATGGCTCGCGTGGTCCCCCTTCCCGTCTGCTGCGGTGGAGTTCCACTTCAGCTCCAGCTCGAGCTCGAACGTGATGCCCTCATCGGTGGTCTCGGCGGAGTACTCCTCCTCGAACTTCACCGGCGACGCCGGTGTCACCGCGTGACCGCCCAACTGGAGGGCGCCGGCCTCCACCCCATCGGCGACCTCACGAAGGCGCCGTACCACCGCGGCGACGGACAGCTGCTTCTCGGACTCGAACAGGGTCTCCTCGTCGGACATGACCACCTCCTCTGGTGTCGGGTGAGCCGAGTCGGACGGCCAACGACCTCCCCCGACTGCCATCGTGCCATGGGAGGAGCGGGCGGTCATCACGTACATCGAGTGATTCGGCGAGTGGAAGCGCGCGGCAGCCAATCACGTGATCTTCGTGATGACGTCGGACGGCCGATGAGGTCCAATCGAACCAATGGATCCGCAAACCGCGTTGCGAAGAGACGCGCCTGAAGTGCAGGACCCTGGGATGATCGTCAGTGCTCGCCGAGTTCCGAGATGACCCCGCACGCCGCCTGGAGACCAATTGTCATGACTCGAACGATCGGCGCAGAACCGAATCCCCCGACGGGACCGGGCCGAGCGCGCTGGTCCGCTCGATGAAGAACCTTCGCCGGCAGCTTCGGTACCGGTTCGACAACGCGCTGTCGCGCGGGACGGGCGCCGTGCTCCTCTGGCTCGGTGCGGCCACGGTGCTGACGTTGCTCGTCAGTTCGCTGCTGCTGACCCTGTTCGGTGTCAACTCGGTGGGAGCGAGGACGGATCGTGGCTGGAGGGCTTCTGGCAGAGCACGATGCGCATCCTGGACCCGGGCACGATGTCGGGAGACGTCGGGTGGGGCCGTCGCCTGCTGGCCCTGCTGGTCACGATGTTCGGGGTACTGATCGCCGGCACGTTGATCGGCATCATCGCCGCCGGGGTCGAGATGCGCCTGGAAGCGATGCAGCGTGGGCGCAGTGAGATCGTCGAATCCGACCATGTCGTCATCCTCGGCGCCTCGCCGCGCCTGGCTGGGGTGGTCGAGCAACTGGCCCTCGCGGGGCGCTCCCGACGACAGAACGTCATCGTGATCCTGGCGAACCGCGAGCCGGCCGAACTGAGCCACGAGATTCGTGACGCGACGAGCGACCTCCACGGCGCTCGACTCGTGTTCCGATGGGGGGACCCGACCAGCGTGGCCGACTTGGACATCGTGGCGCTCCACGCCGCGAGGTCGGTCATCGTGCTGGCGGACGATGACGCCGGCGACTCCGGCGCGGTGAAGTCGGTGCTGGCGATCGGTGTCGCGCTCGGCGGCCATGGCGCGCTGCCGGTCGTGGTCGAGCTCGGCGATGCGCAGGTGGCGCAGAGCCTGGTTCACGCCTGCGGACCCTCGGTGCATCCGATCATCCCCGATCAGGCCATCGCCCGCGTCGCGGCCTACGCGATGCGCGGCCCCGGACTGATCCAGGTCATTCAGGAGCTGCTCGACTTCCGTGGGCCCGACCTCTATGTGCGGTACCTGCCCGAGCTCACCGGCAGAAGGTTCGGCGACACGGTCCTCGCATACGGAGGCGCCAGGCCGATCGGCGTCATGTCGGCCGACGGTGCGGTCGAGCTCAGCCCGCACGCCGACCGCATCGTCGATCGATTCGACCCGGCTCGTCTACATCGCCGACGACGACGAACCGCTTGTCGCATCTCCGGCGTCCGACCGCCCCAGCCGGTGGCGGTGTTCCGCGACCGGCGATACGCGAGCAGCACCTCGAGCATGTGCTGATCGTGGGGTGGAACCGGCTCGCCCGTCAGCTCGTGGAGGAGCTGGACGACAGCGCGGCTGCCGGATCGACCGTGACCGTCGTGTACGACCCACGTCTCCTCGATGGTGAAGTCGACGTCTCGTCGTGTCGCAACGTGACGGTGACGCTCACGCCGAGCGAGGCGCGAACCGTCCAGCTCGCCGATCAGCATGCCGAGCCCGGAGTTGTTGACCTCGATCCTGCTCCTTGCCTACCGTCACTCGATGAGCGCCGCGGAGGCGGACAGCCGCACGCTGCTCAATCTGATGGTGGTCCGTCGGGAACTCGCCGACCGGAAGACGGCGCCCACCGTTGTCGTCGAGCTGCTCGACTCGGGCAACATCGACCTCGCACCGAAGCACGGTTCCGACGACTTCGTGATCAGCGACGCCATCGCCAGCTCGATGATCGCTCAGCTCGCGGAGATGCCCGAACGCCGACCGGCGTTCCTCCAGCTCTACGCCGGTTCGGGGACGGGCATCGGGGCGATCGACCCCCGACGCGTTGGGGATTCCCGACGTGACGACGTTCGCCGCTGTCGCCCGCAGCGCGTACGCGCGTGACCTGATCGCGATCGGATGGAGCCGGGGACCCGAGCACGGCGACGCACTGACGCTGAACCCGCACGCCGACGACTCGATCGAACTGGGACCGGGCGACAAGATCGTGGTGATCGGCTGATGAACGAACAAGTCGACGCCGCCGACGTTCCGGCACCGCCGGCCCACGACCGCCCGTCCCGAAACACATCGATCGTCTCGAGGTCGTCGCCACCGTTCTCCTCGCGGTCGCCGCCGTCGCGACCGCGTGGGCGAGCTACCAGGCCATGCGCTGGAACGGCGAACAGGCGCGAGCGGCGAGTCGCACCACCGCGTTGCGCATCGAAGCGGCCCGCGCCGACAGCCTGGCCGACAGCCAGACCGAGATCGACGTGGCCACGTTCATCCAGTGGGTGGATGCCACCGCGCACGACGACGAGGAACTGACGGACTTCTACGAGGAGCGCTTCCGGCCCGAGTTCGCCGTCGCGTTCGATGCGTGGATCGCGACCGAACCGTTGACCACTCCTGGGGCACCGCTGTCGCCGTTCGCCATGGACGAGTACCAGACGTCCGCAGCCGCCGAGACGGCCCGGCTCGATCAGCAGAGCGCGGCCGAGTCGCTCGTCGTCGGTCGCAACATCCAACGCGCCTCGAACTACGTGCTCGCCGTCGTGCTGATGTCGGTGTCGCTGTTCTTCGCCGGGATCAGCACCAAACTGCACACGCCAGCGATTGCGGATGATCACCCTCGGAATCGGCTGCACCGTGTTCGTGTGCACAGCGGTCTGGATGGCGACGTTCCCGGTCAGCCTCTCGGTCTGACGCTCGCCGGTACTCGTGCCGGTTGGCATTCACACGTTCTGCGTGATGCGCGTCCCACCAGTTGGGTCGACACTCGTAAGAGTCGGCGCCAGCCGCCCCCATCGATGAAGCCAACAATTCAGGAGCCCAGATTGCCTACTCGTACATCCTCATGCAATTGCGGACAGCTCAGTGTCACCTATGACGGTCCCGACCCGGAGCGCATCACCCGGGCGATGGCCGCCTCGGACCTGCCGATCGAGCGTCACGAATAGCAGCGAGCATCCGTCGATTGACGACGGAGGACAACGATCCGGTCGACGGCGCCGAGCAGTCGCGGGACGGCCGGTGGTCGTGGAATGAGGACACCTACGCCACGCGTCTGGCTCGTCTCGAGCGGCTCAATCGCCAAGTGATTGCCGTTGGCGCCGGGCTCACGGCGTTCGTGGTCGCTCTGGCGGCCGGTGCCGCCGCCAACAGCATCTACGACGAGGTACCGGGCTGGCTACGGGCGTCGATCTTCACGCTGGTCGTCTCCGCGGCCGGCGGCCTCGCGCTCGCCTGGATTCGCTTCGAGGAGGAGATCGACCGCATCGAGGAGGCGATCACGGGCCGACCCGACCTGGCGGCCGTACGCATTCGGCGGCGACCGCCCTCACCAGGCCAACGTCTTCTGGATCGTTGGGCTGACCTGCACCGGTCTCGCTCCATTGACGTTCCTAGCGGCCGCCTGGTGGGCCGCCCTTCTGAGTCGTCGTCGGGCCTCGCGCGCTCAGACCGGTTCGATCTCGCTGGGTTGCCAGGTCTTGTCGAAGAACGACTGGAGTGGGTTGTAGAGCCGAAGGATTGCCCACCAGCCCTTGCCGGGCACGGTTTGGAGCCAGTTGTTCTCGTGGCCGTCCGGGGCGGTGGGTCCGAAGTAGATGTCCGTCGAGCCGTCGGCGTTGGTCTCGACGGTGCCGGACTGGCTGCCGACACGGGGGAATCGCTGGTCGGTCTGCAGCATCGAGCGAGTCTGGTTGTCGTAGAGGATCAGTGACCAGAAGCGGCTCTCCGGGATGTCCGGTGGGAGCGTCATGCGATAGTTGCGGGCGCCGTCGAAGTAGTCGCCCTGGCTGTCGCGCATCGCATAGATGTATTGCGAGCCGATCCCGGTGAGTCGCATGCACATCGCCGGTGTGATGCCGGTCGCCATGTAGAAGAAGTTCGTTCTCGCGTCGAGCTTGCGTGCCCCATCGCTGGGGGCCGAAATCGGGCCGTCGGGGGTGATCTGTGCCGGCGGATCGACGAACTCGTAGCCGCCGACGAAGAGCGCGCTTTCCCACGCCGAGTTCTCGTAGAAGCGGAACCCTTCCTCGGGCCGTGCCGCGAACGTCACCGTGCGGGCCGTGGCGTTGCCGACCACGACCGCCTCCTCGAGGATCTTGCGCATCCTGGCGTCAGGTTCGAACGGCTGGCCGTGCACGATGCCGACGGCGGCGAGCAGACCGAGCGTCTCCGGGTCGCCCGCCTCGGGCGGCTCCTGCTGAATCGGTTCGTTGACGACCTCCCAGAACGAGAAGTCGTTGGGGAACAATGTGTTGACCGGCAGTCCGGTGACTTCCACGAATCGGGTCTCGGGCACAGCGGTGGCCGCACCGAGCGGCGCGTTGCCGGCGAGAAAGCTGGCGACGGCGGTCCCATGCGCCCCCGGCACGTAGGGGTGCACCTTGACCCCGTTGCGGATCGCCTCGGCCGGAATCGTCGGGTCGTTGTCGACCATGAACGCTCTGCCGATCAGGGTGACGCGTCGTGTGCGGGCATGGAACACGTGGAAGCCGCTGTCGGGCAACGAACCGTCGTAGTCGGGTCCGACGATCAGATAGCGGCCGCCCTCCCCACGGTCGGGGCCGGGCAACCCGACGTCGGTGACCCACCGGAACCACATGTCGTCGATCGTCCCGAGGATCCCCGACGGCGCATCGATCGACGGCACGTCGATCACCATCGGTCCGTCCGACAGGTCGATGAACCCCCAGAAATAGATCGTGTCGCAGTTGGCGGTGAGGAACAGCGACGTCGAATCCATCAGTTCCGGGAAGAACGAGAACGCATTGTCCTCGATCCCCGTCCGACAGCAGACCGCGACGCACCGCACCCAGCGATGCGGCCGGCAGCGCGGCGAGGAATGCCTGCACGCCATGGACGAAGTCGAGATTGTCGTACAACAACTCCGCGGTCGCGTCCGACGGGATGCCGTCGTTGAACTCCAACACGCCGAGACGACTCTCGACCTTGTCGGGAGTCGACACCGCTGCCAGCTCCTCGGCCGAAATGGGTGATCCGTTCATCTTTTCCTCCCTGACGCCCGAACGGTGCTGTCCGGGCCAACTCGAATTGTGAAGCGATCGAGGTCCTGCCGAATCACGCAGATCACGTGATTTCGCCGACCCCGTAGACCCCGGATCCGGGTGGCCGGGGTCAGATCAGCTCGACGTCCGGCAATGTCCAGGTGCCGTCGAAGAGCGGCGCGGTCGGGCTGTAGAAGCGGAACATCGGGTAGAACCCTCGCCCCGGGATCGTTTCGATCCAGTTGCGCTCGTCACCCATCGCCGTTGGTCCGAAGTACAAGTCGATCGAGCCGTCGTCGTTCACCTTGAACTCGTCGTACGACGAACGCGCCGAGTCGTGCGACGAGTTCTGGGCCATCGAACGAGTTGCGTTGTCGTACAGGGTCAGCGACCAGAACGCGGCGGCGGGCGGGTCGGCCGGCACGTGCAGGCGGTACGACTTGCCCCCGTCGAAGTGGTTGCCGTTCTTGTCGTTGAAGGCTTGGACGTAGTTCGTACCAGGCCCAGCGCGCATGACGCCGATCGCCGGCGACGTGTAGATCGCCCCGTACGTGTACCGCAGACGCTCGTCGAGCTGGCTGTAGTACTCGGTCTCCTGGCTCGGGGCCACGAGAATCACCCAGTCCCATTGCGTGCCCGGGAACGGCTTGGGATCGCTGGAGCGCTGCGCCAGTTCGAACATCACGTTGCGCGCCATCGCATCGCCCAACAGGGCCGCTTCTTCGAGGATCGCGGTCTGTCGTGCGTCGGGGGTGAACGGCTTGCCCTTCTCGATTCCGAGCGGCTTGAGCATGGCCATGAAGAACCGATCGTGCTCCTGCACCGGGTTGTTGTTGATGACCGTGGCCAGCCGGTTCCAGAATTCGATCCCGCCCGGTGGAGTCGTGTCGATGTCCTTGCCCGTGATCGACACGAATCTGTTCGGCGTCGGGTTGTCGCGCTCACTCCACGGGAAGACCCGGACCTTGCGGATCCGCTCGACCGCGTCGTCGACGTCGTTGTCGACGATGATGCCGCGCACCAACAGATTGTGGTTGTGCATGGTGGCCTGCAGGACGTGGTAGCCCGACGATGGAACGTCACCGTCGTAGTCGGGTGGCAGCAGGACGAAGCTGCCCCCGTTGGGGCCATCTGGCCCAGGAAGCCCGACGTCGGCCAGGGAGCGCTCCCAGAAATCGTCCAACAGTCCGACGATCGCCCCGGGCGGGATCTCGATCACGACGGGACCGTCGGCGACGTCGATGTTGACGAAGGCGTAGATCGTCGTGTCGTTGGCGGTGAGCCACAGCGACCGGGAGTCGACGAAGCCATCGGCGATCCCCAGGTCGTTGAGGTTCATGCCGAGGTCGCGCTCGGCGGTCAACCGAATCGACTCGAACGACACCGCCGGATAGGCCCACATGTACGCCTGGACAGCACGCTGGAAGTCCATCTCGTCGAACAACTTCTGCGACGCCTCCGGCGTCGGGCAGCCCAGCTCGTAGCGCAGCGTACCGAGGCGTGGAACCTCGACGCTGTCGCCGATCGTTGCGTTCGGATTGATCACATCGGTCATCACAGTCCCCTTGTCGTTGGTAGTGGCCACGGTAAGACGGCACCCGCAGGCACGGCATCACACACATCACGTGATTGCGAGGTGGCCCTTCGGGCGAACCGCAACGGCGATGCTCGACGCGCTCGACCGATCGACCGCTGTGGGCGCCCATCGTCAGGCCGTTTCGAGGTCGACGGGATCGACCGTCGGCTGCGCGGATCGTGCCTTGCGGACCAACCAGAACGCAGCCGTCGCCCCGACGACGAACGCGACGAGGACGAGTGCCCACTTCTTGGACGACGTTCCAACCGTCTCCTTGATCGCTTCCTCGAGGACGGCGCTCACCTGCTCCAGCGGCGGTGCTCATGTCGGGCACCGTTCGGCCGAGAGCATCTTGAACGCGCTTCTGGCCCTGGTCTGCTGCTCGCGCCCGCGACCGCTGTCTTTCCGTTGTAAGTGTCATGAACCGAGCATGACGGGCGACGGTCCGATGCGTCATCACACGATTGACATGATCCGCGTGGCGCGACGATTTCACGTCTTCTGCGTGACGACACCGGATGCCGGATGTCGGATGATCGGATCGTTCGACGTGAGCGTCACGTCGCAACGGGACGTCAAGAACTGGGGAGTCATCATGATTCGTTTGCTGCCTCACGTGTCAGCGGAACCGATCTGACGGCGACGCGTCGTCGTGTTCGGAGGTAGCGATGACAGCGGCCGGTGTACGGACGTGGTTGGAACGGACCTTGGTGTGGCGCGTGTGGGAGCGCATGCTCGAGATCGAGTTCATCGACCGCAGCGTTGCGCTGGCCGGGAAGGCATTCGTCTCGTTCTTCCCACTCGTGATCGTCGTCGCCGCGTTCATGCCCGAGAGCGTGCAGGCGTCGATGATCCGCTCGGTGACCATTCGGTTGGGGCTCGACGGCGACACGTTGACCACGGTCCAAGATTCGTTCGCATCGTCCGGCGACGTGCGCGAAGCGACCGGCGTGCTCGGGCTCGTCATGACGATCTTCTTCGCCAGCTCGTTCACCACCGCCCTGCAACGCGTGTACTTCCACGCCTGGCGGCGGCCCAGAAAGGGCGGAATCGGCGTGTACTGGCGAAGTATCGTCTTCCTGCTCGCCGTTCTTGCGGCGATGGCGATCCTCGGCGCAGTGGGCCGCGCCGTCAACGGCGCAGCCGCCATCGGCTTTCTCGTCGTCGTTGCGCTCGCCGTGACATCGGCACTGTGGTGCTTCGGTGCATGGCTCCTGTTGTTGGGCGACGTTCGAGCACGGGTGCTGATACCCACCGGGATCATCACCGCCGTGACGACGTCGCTGTACGCCGCGTCGGCGCGGATCTGGATGCCGGGGGTGGTGGAGAGCAACGAGGGACAGTTCGGGGTCTTCGGCGTCGCGCTCGCGTTGATCTCGTGGTTCTCCGGCGCCGCCATCTGTGTGCTGATCGGGGCCACCGCCGGCGCGGTCCTCGCCGAGGACCCAGGCCGACTCGGCGAAATCATCCGGGGCGCCGACGCGCAGATCCTGGCCGACCAACGCGGAGGCACCACTCTCGTCACCGACGCGCGAGCTCAGCCTGCGCGACGCGTTCCACAGCACGGACGACAGCTGAGACCACAACAAGACAATCCTGATCTATCGAACCGACGCCGAGGAGGCCGATTCCGATGACCGACATCACCAACGCGACGCACATACTCGACAGTGATCGACTCGAGAACGCCGAGGTCACGAAACCGCCGAAGACACCGACACCCATGCCGAGGATCGGCATCTGGTCGTGGAGCTTCGTCGGCACCGTGATCGCGCTGATCATCGTCGTGATCGCGCTCGGAGCGTTGAGCGAGATCGTGCTGCCGATGACGTTCGCCGCCGTGCTGGCGGTCGTCTTCAAGCCGCTCATGGGTGTTCTCGAACGACACAAGATCAAGCCCACCCTCGCCGCCGGCCTGATCGTCCTCGGCTTGCTGCTCTTGATGGCAGGCGTCGTCGTTGCCACGGTACGTGGAGTCACGGACCAGACCGATCAGATCAGTGAGGTCGCCGACGAGGCGCTCGCCAATGCGTCGGAGCAACTCGACGTGACGGGAGTCGACCCCGAGAGCCTGGACGACGCCAAGACGGCGGTCGAGGGATCGGCGCCGATGATCTCCGATGGCTTCGTCACCAAGATCGTCGAGGGCGTCGGCAGCATCATCGGACTCGTGAGCGGGATCATCCTCGGCGCGCTGATCATGTACTACCTGCTCAAGGACGGCAACCAGTTCCGACGAGCGGTCGTGCGCATGTTCGGACCTGCGCTACGCGGTGACGTCGACGGCTTCATCGGCGACTCGTGCCGGATCCTGCGCGACTACGGCAAGGGCCGCAGCATCATGTCCGGCATCGTCTCGTTGGTCGTCGGCCTCGCGGCGTTGCTGCTCGGGCTGCCGCTGGTGTTCACGATCATGGTCGTCAACTTCGTCGGCGGCTACATCCCGTACATCGGCGCGTTCCTCGGCGGCGGGCTGGCGGTGATCGTCGCCCTCGGCGACGGCGGGCTCCCCGACGCGGCCATCATGCTGGCGGTCGTCCTGGCGTCGAACCTGTTGCTGGAGAACTTCGTCGAGCCCAAGGTGATGGGCAACAGCCTGGACATCCATCCACTGGTCGTGCTGGTCGTCACCGCCCTGGGCGGACTGCTCGGCGGCATCGTCGGCCTCATCCTCGCCGTGCCCGCCTACGTCATCGCCCGCGAGGCGATCACCCGGTTCCGCTCCCGCGGCATCGCCGAGATGGTCGCCGACCGAGCCCAACCAACCGTGGACAAGCTCCTGCAATGACCACCGATCAACCCGCAGTCGACCTCGAACCGAGTCTGCAGACCGCCGACGCGGCCGGCGCGCCTCCCCCCGGACAGGCGCGATCGCGCGGCGGTCTGCAACTGTTCGCATCGGCACAGGACGAACCTCGGGCGCGTCGACCGACCGACGTTGTCGTCACCATCATCAGCGCCCTGGTCGTGCTGCTCGCCGGCGTCGCGGCGCACCTGTTCGCCGACATCGAGCAAGCCGTCTCGGATGTGGTGGCCGACGTGCCGGGATTTCTCGACGCGCTGTGGCGAGCGATGTTCTGGGTGCCGGTCGCCTGGGCGTTGGTGCTCGTGGTGGTCTCGATCGTGCGTGGCCGGTTCGCCCTGACGCTCGATCTCGTGCTGGCCGCGATCCTCGGCGCAGCGGGCGCAGCGGTCGTCGCCTCGATCGTCATGACCGACGGGACAGCCTTCACGGACCTTGCGTTCGACGTCGACGGGCCAGCCGTCTTCCCGCCCGTTCTCCTCGTCATCGCCACGGCGGTGATGTCCACCGCGTCGCCGCACCTGACCCGTCCGTTCCGCAGTCTCGCCGACTGGCTCATCGGGCTGCAGTTCGTGGGCGCCATCATGCTCGGCGCTGCACTGCCCTCGGGGGCATCGGCCGCTGTCGCGTTGGGCATTCTGGCCGCGGCCATCGTTCATGTCGCCCTCGGGTCGCCCGGCGGCCGGCCGACGGATTCACGCATCGTGTTCGCGCTCGGCGATCTCGGGGTCGTCGTGCACGACCTGGCCGCCGCGACAGTCCAGCGCGAGGGCGTGGTGCAGTACGAGTGCCGCGACGACGTCGGCCCGCTGTTGGTCAAGGTGTACGGCCGTGATGCCGGCGACGCCCGACTGCTCGCCGACATGTGGCGCCGGCTCTGGTATCGCGGAGCGGAGCGCACCGTTCGACACAGTCAGGTCGACCTCGTCGAGCACGAAGCACTGATCACGCTGCTCGCCGAGCGCGCCGGCGCCCACGTCCCCGACGTCGTCACCGCGGGAAGTGCGGGTCTGGGTGACGCGTTGTTCGTCGTCCGGCCGATCGGCGACACGATCGCAACGGCGATCGCCGATGCGGCACCACCCGTCTTCGAGGAGCAAGCCGTCGCGGGTCTGTGGGATCAGCTCCACCGGTTGCACGCCGCGGGAATCATGCATCGCAGCGTCGATCTGGATCGCGTGATCGTCACCACCGACGGATCGCTGGCGTTCGGTGATCTGTCCTCCGCGACCGTCGCCGCTCAGCCCGACGACGCCAACTTGGATCGGGCACAGGTCCTCGCCCTGTCGATCCTGCTGCTCGACGAGGAGCGCGCCGTCGCACTGGCACGCACGTTCGGCGATGACACGGTCGTTACGGTCCTCCCGTTCCTGCAAGAGGCGGCGATGCCGACGCTGACCCGCGCCGAGTTCCGGCGCCGGAAGATCGAACTCGACGGCGTCCGCACACGGCTCGCCACGACACTCGGCGTCGACGAACAGGAACTCGTCAAGCTCCGGCGCGTCACCTGGCGATCACTGCTCAACGCGGCGATGCTGGTGTTCGCCGCGAGCGCATTGATCAGCCTGCTCAGCGGCATCGATCTCGAGGCCTTCGCCGATTCGCTCCGGGACGCCAACTGGTGGTGGTTGATCTTTGCGCTCCTGCTGGCGCAGATTCCGCGAATCCCTGCGGCGGTGAGCACGATGGGCGCCATCGAACGGCCGCTCCCGCTCGGCCCGTTGACCACCCTGCAGTTCGCCATCAGCTACGTCAACCTCGCGGTGCCCAGCACGGCGGCCCGGGTGGCGATGAACATCCGCTTCTTCCAGCGCTTCGGCGTCGACGCCACCACGGCCGCCACGGCCGGCGCGATCGATTCCGTCTCCGGCTTCATCGTCCAGATCGGACTCTTCGTCGGACTGTTCTTCTGGTCCGACGTCGACTTCGGCCTCTCGCTCGACACCGAGCGATCTCGAAGGCGTGGCGACGATCGCAATGATCGTCGTCGTCGCCGTGATCGTCCTCGGGGTCCTCGTGTTCGCCGTGCCGTCGTGGCGTCGCCGCTTCACCGCCATGTGGCACAAAGCGAGCAGCGCCTTCTCGGTCCTGCGCTCGCCGAAGAAGCTGCTCGAGTCGTTCGGCGGCAACCTGCTCTCCCAGGTGCTGTTCGCAGTCGCCCTCGGAGCATGCCTGAAGGGCTTCGGCGGCGACCTCCCACTGTCATCGCTCGTGCTGATCAACACGGTCGTGTCGTTGTTCGCCGGGCTGCTCCCGGTACCTGGCGGGATGGGTGTGTCGGAGGCCGGGCTGACCCTCGGGCTCACCTCCGCCGGAGTCCCCAGCGAGATCGCGTTCGCCACCGCACTGGCCTACCGTTTCGCCAGCTTCTACCTGCCGCCGATCTGGGGCTACTCCTGCCACAGCTGGCTCGTCAAGCACCGCTACCTCTGACCGCCGTCACTTCAACCGCCTACCGAGATCGAGAATCCCATGAACCCGACCAAGCACAACACGATCATCAGGAGCGAGCCGTGACCGCGGCCATCGACGTCGACGGTCGTCCGCCCGGCCGCGGATCGCCCCACCGTGCGGAGTGTGCTGTGGCGTGGGCTCGTCGTCACCGTGATCACGGCGGGCGCGCTGTGGCTGCTCGCCGCGATCCTGCCCGGCTTCTCGATCGATTCGTTCGCCGATGCGTTGCTGGCTGGCCTCGTCGTCGGCATCGGCAACGCCGTCGTCTGGCCGGCGCTCGCGTTCCTCGTCGTCCCGCTGTCCGTGATCACCCTCGGCCTCGGTGCGATCGTCCTCAACGTCGTGTTCGTGTTCTTCCTGCTCGACCCGCTCCCAGGGGTCGAACTCGACGGTTTCTGGACCGCGCTCGGTGTGGTCCTCGGCCTGGTGGTCATCACCACGATCGTCAGCGCGTTGTTCGCCATCGACGACAACTCGTGGCTCGACCAACGGCTGTCCCGACAGGCCCGCCGCCGTGCCAAGGACGCCAACGTCACCGACGTGCCCGGGATCGTGTTCATCCAACTCGACGGCGTCGCCCACGCCGTGCTGCGACGAGCGCTCCGATCCGGTGACGTTCCCACCCTGCACCGCTGGATACGCGACGGCAGCCACAACCTCGTGTCGTGGGAGACCGGCTGGTCCTCCCAGACCGGCGTGAGTCAATGCGGCATCCTCCACGGATCGACGAAGGACATGCCGGCGTTCCGTTGGATCGACAAGACCACCGGCGAGGTGGTGGTGTCCAACCATCCCAAGAGTGCGGCCCTCATCGAGCTGGCCCACTCGGACGGCAACGGACTGCTCGCCTACCAGGGCTCGAGCTACGGAAACCTGTTCTCCGGAGACGCCGAGCGCTCCGCACTCACCATGAGCGGTGCCGGGGAACGCAAGGAAGGCAAGACCGGAGCCGGCTACTTCGGATACTTCGCCCGGCCCGGCCAAGCGATGAGAACCCTGATCGCGGCGATCGTCGAGATCGGACGCGAGCGTCTGGCGGCGATGCACCAACGACGAGTCGGGATCGAACCACGCGTCGAGCGCGGCTGGGTCTACGCCCTGCTGCGAACGTTCACCACCGTCGTCACGCGAGATGTCTCGGTGCAGGGAGTCGTCAACGACATGTGCGAAGGACGGGCCGCCATCTACGTCGACATGCTCGGCTACGACGAGGTCGCCCACCACTCCGGACCCGAACGCGTCGACGCCCTCGCCGTGCTCCGCGACCTCGATCGGCAGATCGATCGCATCGCCCGCACGACGAAGTTCGCGCCGAGACCCTACGAGATCGTCGTGCTCTCCGACCACGGCCAGACGCAAGGGGCCACGTTCGAACAGCGAACCGGCCAGACGCTCGCGGCACTGGTCGCCGACCTGTGTGGCGCCGCGGCATCGGGCGACACCGATGCCGAATCGGGCAACACGGAGTCGTCGGCGTGGTTCCGCCACGCCCGCCACGACGAAGGGTCGACCGAGGTCGCACTCGACGTGCCGATCGTGCTCGGTTCCGGCAGTCTCGGGCTGATCACGATCCCGGGCGAGCCGCGACGATTGACACGCGAAGAGATCGACGCCAAGTACCCGGCGTTGATCCCCGGGCTGGCTGCCCACCCCGAGATCGGATTCGTCCTGGTGCGCACCGCGTCAGGAACATCGGTCGCACTGGGCAATCGGGGCAGCATCGACGTCGCGACGGGTGAGGTGACCGGTGAGGACCCGTTGGCCGCATTCGGGCCCCGCACGAGAGAACAGGTCGCCGAGGTCGACAGCTACACGACCGTCGCCGACCTGATGGTCAACAGCCGCTACGACCCCGAGCTCGAGGAGGTCAGCGCGTTCGAAGATCAGGTGAGTTCGCACGGCGGGCTCGGCGGCCCGCAGACCCACCCGTTCCTGCTGTACCCCCAAGGGCTCAGCGCACCAGCCGAGCCGATCTTCACGTCACCGGCGATGCACCGGGTGCTGAAGGGCTGGCTGGCCGAGGTCGGCCATCCCACGAATGCGCCCGTCGACCGAGGGCAAGCGGATGATCTCAGCTCGGACGCCGGGCCGGCCCCCGTTCACACCACCCAAACCACATGAAGGAGACACAATCATGACCATCGGACCAATCCAGGCATTTCTGATCGGCTTTCCGGAGAACGACCTCTTCGAGGGTCGCATCGCCGACGAGTTGATGCGCCTGAGCGACATCGGACAGATCCGCGTGATCGATGCCGTGTTCGTGATACGTGAGGAGGACGAGGTCGCGGTCGTGTCGGTCAGCGACCTCGACGACGAACAACGCGCCGAGTTGCGGGCGGCCGTCGGGGCACTCGTCGGGCTCGGCCTCGGAGGCCTCGACGGCGCCGCTGCGGGCGTCGAACTCGCGGAGGAAATGGATCCCGACGCGCCCACCGCAGCCGAAGTCGCTCGCCCTCGATCTGCTCGAGGATCTTCCGGAAGGCAGTTCCGCCCTGGTGCTGGCGATCGAACATCTCTGGGCGGTCCCGCTCCGCGACGCCGTGCGCGACGCCGGCGGGATCGTGATCGGTCACCCCTCGCTGAGCGTCGAGGATCTGATCGCTCTCGGCATGGTCATCGGCGCCGTAGCCGACGCCGAAGCCGAGGCCGACGCCGACTCCTGATCTCGACCGATCGAACGCAGTCAGGTGGACGCGGTGTCGCGTCCACCTGTGGCTGCTGTGGTCAGCAACTTGACCACGGCACCGATGATCACGAGGTCGAGGATCATCTGCATGCTCACCAGCGCCCGGGCGAGGTCGCCCTTCGGAGTGATGTCGCCGAACCCGACCGTCGAGAACACCGTGACCGCGAAGTACAACGCACCGGTGTGATTGAGTGGCTCGCTGAAATGCGTGCTGTCGGCATGGGACAGCGACACGTAGCCCGCGGCGAACGCGACGAGCAGCAACGGAATCGTGCCTCCGAGCGCCTGTACCGCCCGCAACACCGGAAGGTCGGCGTTCCGTACGCTGCGCAGCTGCCACCCGAGCACCACGGCGAAGGCCACGAGACCGAGAATGAGCCGCACGACGGCCTCCCGGCTCGTCGTGTCCTGGAACGGAATGGCGTAGTACACGCCGAGCAGCAGCACCCAGGTCAACGCGACACTGATCCCCGTGGTGATCATCTCCCGGCGACGTTGCCGGCGGCTCAATTCAGCCCAACCCGTGTTCGTCATCGACATGTCAACCAGTATTGGTTCATTCCTCGAACGGTTCGTCGAAGAAGTCGTCGGCGTCGTACCCGAGCGCCATGGCGACCTTCGGTGCCGCCGACACGACAGCAGGAAGTCCGACGACGGACGCGACGTCGACCAGCACGCCCACGATCTCCGCCGCTGAGGCGCCAGCGCTCACCGCGGCGTCGACCAACTCGCCGTAGGACGGGTTGGCGCCACCCACGGCCACCAGCGCGGCGATTCTCACCAACGCCGCAGACCTGGGGTCGAGCTCGTCCGCATCGTTCGCGCAGAACGTCAGGCCCGCGCCGTTCGGGGCATTGATCGTCAATCGGCGCAACCGCTCCATGTAGTCCAAAGGGCTCCCTTTCTGCGAGTGCCGCGCGTCACCGGATGACTCAGAGCCGAGCGGGCAACGTGTGATGCCGGCACCGATTCGACACGAACTGTGCATCTTCATTGTCGATGGAGACGTGGTGTGAGGCATCACGTAGATCGTGTGAATGCGGCCACTTCACGTGTTCTGCGCCGACTGCGACGACTCGGTGCCTAACTCGCGCACAGGCCCGCTGTCGAGTGCCTCCAGCAGCTCGGATGCGGCGGCGGCGAGCGTCGACAACGGACGCTGCGATTTCGGCGGCATTCTCCGCCGATCCGGTGCTGACCGCGGCTTCGACCTCGTCGAGCGCGCTCTGCACGGCGTCCACCTCCGGCTGAATGTCGTCACCGGCCGACTCTTGAACGGCAGCGAGGTCCTCGGTGACGGCATCGATCGCCGCTTCGAGTCCATTGGTGCCCTCGGCGACGACGTCCACATCGGTCAACGCGTCGATCGAGGACCGCAATTCGTCTCGGTCGGCGCACGGATCTCCGCCCGCATCGGATGTTCCCGCCGGCTCCTCGGTTGCGTCGGATGCAGGCGGGCGGAAGCGATTCGACGGCCGACGTACCCGCATCGACGGTGGCCGTCGATGCGGAGTTCTCATCGTCGGAACCGCACGCCGCGAGGAACAAGCCCACGGCGACGCAGGCTGCGATGCGGCGGCTCGTCCTCCACGAATTCACGTTCGGCTTCATGTGGCACTCCTTGCCTCGATCCGTGCAACGCCGCGACCTTGTGGCGCGCGTACCGCACGGGCTGCATCCAATGTCGCCGCCCGAGCGTCCCAGCGCATCACATGGTCTGCGTGATTCTGCGCCACGAGTCAGTTCTCGAATCACGTGAATTGCGTGATGACGGTCGGGCTCGCGACGTCGACCATGGGAACCGACCCGGACGAGTCGCGTTCGGGAGCACCAGTAGCTCATCGATCGGAAGGAAGCAGCAATGACCGACGCACCGCAGGACTATGCCACGGCCACCTACGAGTCAGAACGGACCGGCTGGACGGGCTGGATCACCTTCGCCGCCATCATGATGATCATCGCCGGCTCACTCAACGCCCTCTACGGCCTGATCGCGGTCATCAACGACGAATGGGTCGTGTGGGGAAATCGGGCGAACGCTGTACCTCGACATCTCCGAGTGGGGATGGGCGCATCTCGTGGTCGGGCTGATCGTGCTCTTCTCCGGCATCGGCCTGTTCAGCGGCAAGATGATCGCCCGCATCATCGCCATCATCGTGGCCGGATTGAGCCTGATCGCGAACTTCTTCTTCATCCCCGCCTACCCGCTGTGGGCGATCGCCGTCGTCGTGATCGATGTCCTGGTGATCTGGGCGCTCACCGCGCACGGCAGCGAGATGCGCAACAGCTGATGGGCCTGCTCCGCGGCCGCGGCGAGGAACCGCAACGCCGGTTCCAGATGCGGGAGAAGATGATCTCGATCGGTGACGACTACTGGATCGAGGACGAGGCCGGCACCAAGGTCTTCAAGGTCAACGGGAAGGCCGCACGGGTCAGGGACACCTTCAAGCTCGAGGACAGCATCGGGAGCACGGTTGCGTCGATCCAGGAGAAGAAGCTCAGCGTCCGCGACAAGATCCAGATCGACCTGCCGGGTGGGAAATCGGCGACCGTCAAGAAAGCGCTCGTCGGCATCCGCGATCGCTTCCACGTCGAAGTGGACGGTGGAGCCGACATGAAGATCCACGGGAACATCGTCGACCACGAATACGAGATCGAACGCGACGGCGACAAGGTCGCCGAGATCTCCAAGAAGTGGTTCCGCGTACGCGACTCGTACGGGGTCGAGGTGTTCGACGAGACCGACACGGTGTTGCTGCTGGCGATCACCGTCGCCGTCGACTCGCTCGCCCACGACGTGCACTGACGGCGGGTCTTCGGAGGACGATCAACGGGAGAGCGAGGTTATCACATCGGGTCTATGGTGTCGGACCGTGGACGAGCGGCAGCTGGATCTCCATCGCGCGCAGCGCCGGCGATCGACGAACGGTTGCTCGACGCCAAACTCTCGGTGCCGCAGCCCCGCGACGGCACCGTCAGCCGGCGTGACCTCATCGCCAGCGCCAGATCGAGCACATGTCGGCTCGTGTCCATGATCGCCCCCGCCGGGTACGGAAAGTCGACGCTGCTGGCCGAGTGGGCAGAGCTCGACGATCGCCCGATCGTCCTTCGTCTCGCTCGATCGGTTCGACGACGATCCGGCGGCCCTGACCGTCTTGCTGGCCACGGCGTTCGCTCGCGTCCTGCCGGGGAACGACCAGCTGGTCGCCGATGTGAGCGGGATCGGCGTTTCGGCATTGGGCCGCTCTGCTCCACGGCTGGCGGCAGCGTTCCGAGCCGCTCCGGACCCGTTCGTGCTCATGCTCGACGATCTCCACGAGCTGCGATCACCGGCGTGTCACGACGTGCTCGAAGTCGTGATCGCGGGTGTCCCTCCGGGCTCGCAGCTGGTCACCGCCAGCCGGGTGGAGCAACCGCACGTGGTTCGACTTCGAACCAGCGGTGATGCGTTCGAGTTCGGTCCGCATCAGCTCGCGTTGGATGCCGCCGGCGCCGAGCAGATCTTCGCCGACGCGGACGTCGAGTGTCACGGGCGACATGGCGATCGCGCTTGCCGAGCGAACGGAGGGCTGGCCGGTCGGGCTCTACCTTGCGGCGTTGATCGCCAGGGACGGTGGCGGCGACGCGCTGACCATCTCCGGCGACGACCGGTACGTCGCCGACTACCTGTATCGCGAAGCCTTCTCGCGGGTTCCCGAGCACGACCAGCAATTCCTCCGCCGTACCGCGGTGCTCGATCAGTTCAGCGCGCCATTGTGCGAGGCGGTCCTGGATCAGTCCGGCGTGCAGGACCACCTGCGCCGGCTGGAGGCGTCGAGTTCGTTCCTGATCCCGCTCGACCGGCGGCGTGAGTGGTATCGCTATCACGGCCTGTTCCGGGAGTTCCTGATCTCCGAGCTGCGTCGCGTGGAACCCGACGTGCTGCCGGAACTGCACGTCCGAGCAGCACACTGGTACGAATCGAACGGGTCGCCGGTGCTCGCGGTCGAACACCTCCTGGACACAGCCGAACGCGATCGCTGCGTTCAGCTCGTCACCTCGCTGGTCCTTCCGACGTATCAGTCGGGCCAGATCTCCACGGTGCAACGCTGGCTGTCCTCGCTCGGCGACGAGACGATCGGTGACTACCCGCCGTTGGCGGTACTCGCCGGATGGATGTCGCTCTTCGCCGGCCACCCCGTAGAAACCAATCGATGGGCCTCCATCGTGGAGACGGCATCCTTCGAACAGGCTTCACCGGACGGCTCTGCTTCGTTCGAATCTGCCCGGGCGATGTTCCGCGCCGCGATGTGTGCATCCGGTCCCGAGCAGATGCTCGCCGACGGAACGTTCGCGACGGCGGCAGAACCGACGTGGAGTCCTTGGCGCGACACGGCGCTGTGCATGCTGGCCGAGGCCCTGCTGCTGGTCGGCGACAACGAACAGGCTGCCGTCGCGTTCACCGAGGCGTCAGAACTGGCCGCCGAGATGGCGAACAACGACTCGCTGGTCGACAGCGAAGCGGAACTCGCGGTGTTGGCGATGGATGGCGGGCGCTGGGCGCAGGCCGCGGAGCACCTCGATCGTGCGCTGGCCGTCGTCGATCAGTATCGGATGTACGACTACCCCACGAGTGGACTCGCCTTCGCCGGTGCGGCCCGCCTGGCGCTGCACCGAGGCGACCGCGTCGAGGTGAATCGCCAGCTGACGCAAGCGATGCGGTGCCGGCCGACGCTGACGTATGTCCTGCCGTATCTCGCGGTGCGGACGCGAGTGCAACTCGGCCACGTCTACCTGTCGATCGGTGACCCAGGCACCGTTCGCCACCTGCTCCGTGAGATCGACGACATCATGGTGCACCGGCCCGCCCTCGGCACGCTCGTCGACGACGTCGCCGCACTGCGGAGCAAGCTCGAGTCGGGATCGACCGCGAACGTGACCGGCGTCTCGCCCGCTCACCGCAGCCGAGCTGCGGTTGCTTCCGTACCTGCAGACGCACCTGTCGATTCGGGAGATCGCCGAGCGGCTGTTCGTGTCCCGCAACACCGTCAACTCGCAGGTGAGTGCCGTCTACCGCAAGTTGGGTGTCACCTCGCGAAGCGAGGCCGTCACCGTCGCGACGGCAGCCGGCCTCGTCGGCGCCTGACCTCTGACGCTCAGGCGCCTTCGACGGCCTCGAGGCGCCCGGACTTGATCGCCGCCTGAAAGGCCTTGTAGTCCCGGTCGTTCTGGTCGGCATACCGAGTCGAGAAGTCGGCGATCGACCGGTCGAAGGCGTCCTTGCCACCGAGATAGGCGGCGATCGCGACGGGATCACCGGAGCGGGCGTGGGCTCGCGCCAAGGTCCGTCCGCAGAACTCGGCATATTCGATCAGCACCTGGGGTCCCATCGTTTCCACCTCGGCCGAGACCTTCATGTCGCGCAATTGCCGCCAGTACATGTGCCGGCCCTCTTCGGACCCCTTCGTCCATCCCAGGTAGATGTCGCTCGCGGCCTGCATCAGGCGCTGTCCGTGGACCACCCGTTCGCCTGGTTCGGCGTGGGTGCTCGCAGGAAGGTGATCTTCCAGCACCGACTTCGTGGCCTCCTTGACCTGCAGGAAGAGTGGATCCTGCTGGTCGCGCCCCTGCAGGAGCACGATGAACGCCCGCGCCCCGACGCTGCCGACCCCGACCACCTTGCGCGCCATGTCGATGATCTGGAACCGTTCGAGCAGCAGGCGTTGATCGGATCGAAGGGTTTCCCGGTACGCCCGGAACTGGTCGTGCAGCATCTGTTCGAGCTGCTCGACCGAGTACCCGGTCGTCTCGGGCAGGTCGCGCAACGGGACGACGATCGGCGGTTGGCTGACGATCCGATACTGGCCGTCGACGTGCTCGGCCAGCTTGGACAATGCCTGCAGACTGTCGCGGGTCCGGCCCTTGGCGACGGTCTTGGTGGCCGACTTGTGAATCGCCTTTGCCCGCTTCTTGTCGGCACCTTTGAGCGAACTCGACTTCACCTTGATCGCGTCGACGACCTCCTGGGCGGCAATGCGCTCGTACCAGATGTCCATCGTGCGCATCTCGGCGAACCGGGCCATCGCCGTCCGATACGCCGCCGCCGATGTCCGGGACGCCAGCTTGGCGTCGGCTGCGGTGAAGCCGTTGTTCCTCGCGGCGATGGTGAAGCTCGCCGCGAGACGCTTCACGTCGTACTCGAAGGGGCCCGGAAGCGTTTCGTCGAAGTCGTTGAGGTCGAACAGCAGCGTGCGCTCGGGTGAGGCGAAGGCCCCGAAGTTCGAGAGATGCGCGTCGCCGCAGAGCTGGACGACGAGGTCTGCGCGCGGTGTGTCCTTCAGGTCCGCGGCCATGATCTTGGCGGCACCGCGGTAGAACGTGAACGGCGACACCACCATGCGTCCGTGGCGAACCGGAACGAGATCGGGCTCCCGAGTGGCGTTCTGGGCCTCGAGGAGTGCGACCGGGTCGGGACGATCGCGCGCGGGAACCCACCCCTCGTGTGAGGACAGTGGCACCTTCGATCGTGCGGTCTTGCCGCGATCCTTGCGCTCGTCCACGGTCGGATGTTCGATCACAGTCATACAACGATTGCACCACACCGATCGGCACCCGTCGTCACACAGATGACGTGATTGGCGATCGCAGGCCTCAGCCGGGGCCGCCGATTCCCTGGCGGTCAGCGACGCTCGCCCGATCGTGGTCGACCGAGCCGCGCCAGCTGGCCTCGACGTCGGCGTCGAGTCGGCGGAGTTCCTCCTCGAGTGCCGGCCGGTGTTCGGGCCGCACGGTGACGAGCAGGTCTTCGAGCAGAGCCCGCAAGCGGCGAACCACCTGCACCGATGTCGCACCGTATTCACGGATCTCGGTCAGCGCGAGGGTGACGAAGTCCTCCCATCGCCGGGTTGCGAGGACGACCACGGCGGAACTGCCGGCCGCGTCATCGCGGCGCGATCGAAACTCGGTCGTACCGATCGTGCCGAGCACTTCACCGATGTGGTCGAGAACCTGCACGGCGGTCGTCGGATCGTTCACCGCTGGCGACAGTGCACGGTTGGCGATGTCGACCATGATCCGCAAGGCGAATGCAGGGTCCTGGTCGAAGGTCCGCTCGTCGCCGAGCGCGATCATCTCCTCGAGTTCTGTGGCCGCGAGTTCGCCGAATTCTCCGCCGTACACACGGACCAGGACCGCCCCGGTCGGAACGAAGTCGCCCACCGGATGTGGCAGGACGAGTTCCGCCGAGTGGGCGCGGGCCCAATTGACGAGGCCGTCGGGATCGACGCCTTGAACCGCCCCGCCTTTGCTGGCGCGAACCTCCAAGGTCGGGTCCGGTCTCGTCGTGCCGTCATCCCAGCGAATGTCGGTTCGGCGGGCGAGGCGCACGGTCTGTTCGAACGTGGAGATCGCCGATCGAGCGACGTCAGCGGCGACCGCCACCGGCCGGAGCAGCCTGATGCACCGATCGAAGAAGACGATGAAGATCAGAATGCTCACCGAGACGAGCAGGCCGGCGAGCGTGACGCCGAGATCGGGAACGGAGTCGTCATCGATCTGACGGAGTACGGAGAACGAGAACGTCAACGTCCCGACGAGGACGGCCAGCGTCGCCTTGAGCAAGGGGTCGCGGTACCAGAGGCGCAGAACCCGGGCCGAGAATGTTCCGGTCGCCATCTGGACGACGAGCACCGTCACGGTCACGACGAAGCCGGTGAGCGCCGCCGATGCCCCGACGATGGACGTCAGACACAGCGCTCGCCGTCGACGGCGAATACACCCGCAAGGCCGAAGCATCGAGCTGATCGTCAACAGCGGCGACGGCGAAGCCGGCGACCGCACCGAGCACGGCGGCGACCACCGGCATGGCCCACAACCCTTCGAGCGCACTCTCGTGCCGGCGGAACCGTGTTCGAAAGCTCATCGCACCCCGTTCAAATCGGCAGTATCTGGATATCCACGCGCCGGGTCTGTCGCACCCATGGAAACCCAGTGTCCGCCAACGGATCACGAATGTCGTCACACAGACTGCGTGATTGTTCGATCCAGCTCCTTCTCGTCGGAACGCAGCGCTGATGGAGGCTGCCGTCGCCTCGCTCGCCGACGTCACCGACGGCACCGCTAGGCTCGCGCGGTGAACGAGGAGTCGACTGGCGTTGCGACGGCTCCGCTCTCGCAGAACTGCTCGACACCAAGCTCTCGGTTCCACCCGCGCGCTCTGGCTTGGTCAGCCGTGCCGGGCTGATCGATCTGCTCGGGCGAGCGGTTGTCCGGTGGTCGGCGTCAGCGCCCGGCCGGATACGGCAAATCCTCCCTGCTGGCGCAGTGGGCGCGTGAGGAGAATCGGCCGGTCGCGTGGGTGTCGCTCGATCGCCTCGACGACGATCCGTCTGCCCTCCTGACGCTGTTGGCGTCGGCATTTACCCGTGCCGTTTCGGTCGACCGCAACCTCCTCGCCGGTATCGGAGGCCTTTCGGCCCTTGGGCGTGGGGCGCCGCGCTTGGCGTCGGCCCTGAGGACGAGCCCATCACCTTTCGTGCTGATCATGGACGACCTGCACGAACTGCAGTCCCCGGCTTGTCACGACGTGCTGAGCTTGTTGGTCTCGTCGATTCCCCGTGGTTCGCAACTGGTCGCAGCGAGTCGCGCCGAACAGCCCCACATCCCGCGGATGCGCGCCTCGGGCGACGCATTGGAATTGGTGGCGAGCGATCTCGCGCTCGATGCCACTGGCGCCACGCAGATCTTCTCGACCGCAAACGTGAGTCTCACAGGCGAGGCGGCCGCGACGGTGACCGAACGCACGGAAGGCTGGCCGGCCGGCATCTATCTCGCGGCTCTGATCGCCGGTGACAAGACGGGTGACGGACTGATCGCGGGCGACGACCGCTACGTCGCGGACTACCTCTACAGCGAGGCTTTGACGAAGTTGCCTCCAGATCTCCTATGTTTCCTGCGGCGCTCCGCGGTGCTCGATCAGCTGTGCGCGCCGCTGTGCGACGCGGTGCTCGATCAATCCGGGCTCAATCGCAACGACGCGGGACTCGAGGCCTCGAGTCTGTTCCTGGTCCCACTCGACCGGAAGCGGGAGTGGTACCGATACCACGGGCTGTTTCGCGAGTTCCTGCTGAGCGAGCTGCGTCGGGTCGAGCCCGACATCATCCCGAAGCTGCATCTCGCGCCGCCGACTGGTACGAGTCGAGCGGCTCACCGGCGATGGCGGTTGAGCACCTGCTGCACGCACACGAGTTGAACCGATGTGTTCGGTTGGTGACTGAACTCGTCCTACCGACCTTCGAGGCCGGTCAAGTGTCGACGATTCAGCGCTGGCTGTCGACGCTCGGCGCCAGCGCAATCGAGGATCACCCCCCGCTCGCTGTTCTGGCCGGATGGATCACACTCCACGGGGGGCTCGCCGCCGAGACGCAGCGCTGGGTCGCGTTCGCCGATTCGGCCTGACTTCGATCAGGTGCCCTTGGACGGGTCGGCGTCGTTCGAATCGGCTCGGGCGATGCTGCGCGCCATGGTGTGTTCCAGCAGGACCCGAACAGATGCTTGCCGACGCCGAATTGGCGCTTGCCCAAGAGCCGCAATGGAGTCCATGGCGCGACACGGCGCTCGCACTTCACGCCGAAGCGCTGTTGCTGACCGGCGACGTCGATCGAGCCGCCGCCGTGTTCCGAGAGGCCGCTGCGGTGGCGGTTGCTTTGTCCAACACCGACGCGCGGGTCGTGAGCGAGGCGGAGCTCGCATTTCTGGCGATGGATCGCGATCAGTGGGCGGAGGCAGCCGAGCACACCGGAACCGGCGCTCGGCAGTGATCGAGGAGTTTCGGCTGCAGGACTACGCGACTTGTTTGCTCGCATTCGCCGCCGCGGCCCGGCTGGCCGTTCACCAAGGCGATCTCAATGAGGCGAAACGTCATCTGGCCGCAGCGATGCGTGGGCGTGCGCTTGCGACATTCGTCATGCCCACGATTGCGGTGCGCTTGCGACTCCAACTCGCCAAGACTCACTGGGCAATCAGCGAACACTCGACGGCCCGTCACCTCCTTCATGAGATCAACGACGTCCTGATTCACCGGCCCGAACTCGGCACCCTGGTCCGCGAGGTGGCCGCCCTACGTCAACTGATCGTGTCGACAGACTCGGTCGTGAGCGGCCCGTCGCCGTTGACCCCCGCCGAGCTGAGGCTTCTCCCGTACCTGCAGACCCATCTGACCATTCGCGAGATCGCTGAGCGGCTGTTCGTATCCCGCAACACCGTCAACTCACAAGTCAGCGCGATCTATCGCAAACTCGGCGTCTCCACTCGGAACGAAGCCGTGCAACACGCGACCTCGGTCGGTTTGCTTGGTGGGTGAGCATTTGCTAGTTGGTAGTCACAACAAACCTCACGATCGGGGACGGTGTGGAGTTGTTCTGCTCCTTCTTGACCGATGCATCGACGCGAAGCAAGGTGGAGCGATCCCTCAAAGTTCTCCCAACCGGCGCCATGTTACCGATCGCCGCAGACCCGTGACTCGACCAGCGTCCGCGGGTGTTAAGGCCCCAGGCCGGGCAGGATCAGCGGTGGCAACCTGAGATCGACGTGCCGTGCCGTCGTGGCTGGCCAATCAGGATCATCGAAATCGATCAGGTCGACGTTGATCTCCGATTCGGTGACGGGAATCCGCAGACGTTGTCCGGATTGGTGGCCCAGCTGTTCCATTATCCGGTGAACACATCGCTCCTCCGCGCGACGGGAGACAAACGTGATGACGCTCGTGGGAGCGTCATGGAACCACATCTGTCCGCCCTTGCGTTGCATCCCACGACCGTTCCCCTGTGTTGCACGCCGAAACCCACGGAGTGCTGCACCTCCAGCCAGCTTCGGCCGTGACCCTCCAAATCCCTACAACACATGGCATCATCGGGCGATACAAAGCGGCACCGGTCTGACTCGTCGACCGGATCGTCCCTGATAGACGCAATGATTCGACATGAGATCACCGGGTTCCGTGATTGACCATCGAGCGACAGCGACCCGAAGGGCTGATGTGCCGGTGATCGACGATGCTCGGTCCGTACTGCCGTCGGTCAAGGATTCAGAGGCGTACCGCTGTCGGCATGGGAGTTGCAGCTGACCGGACCACTATCGATCCGAGCATCATGCGGGGCGAGACATGCCCGCAGACCGCTCGGGTTCGGCACTCGTAATCACTGCGACGTGCTCTCCGACGGCGTGCGACTGCGGCCCGGATGCAGTGCTCGGAAACGGCGCCGATCGCGCCAAGGATGTAGTTAGCAGCGAGGTAGCGCCGAGCAGTTCGGACCACGAGGTGTCGTCGGTTGCATCTTGATGAGGGGTGGTGGGGTCCAGGTGCCGTCGTGGACGTCGTCGGTGGGGAGGTAGACGCGTAGGTTGGCGGTGAAGGCTTTGCCGGCGGGTGTGGGCAGCCAGTTCGACTCGGGGATCCCGTCGGGTAGCTCGGGGGCGAGGTGGATGGTGATGGCGCCGTCGTCGTCGGTGGCGAGGTCGGAGCGGTAGCTGACGTTGTAGCGGCTGATCGGGTTGGGGACGAGCATGTAGTCGGGTTTGCCGTAGATGGTGAGCGACCAGAACGCTCGGGCGACGGTGTCGGGGGTGCGGCCGGGCTCGAAGCGCATCGTGTAGGCGGTGTCCCCGGTGGGGGTGTTGCCGGTGGCGTCGGTGTGGAGCATCTCGTAGACGGCTTCGTTGGAGGAGTTCCACCAGATGCCACCGAAGTTGGCGGTGGCCCGGAACCAGTAGTCGTCCCCGAACGACGGGTAGGCGGCGGTCGAGGACCAGCCGTCGATGACGGTGCCGAACGTCATGACGAAGTGCATGAACGCCGGGATCGCGGTCTCGTGGATGACGGCGTCGATCGCGTGCGGCGTTGGCGGGGTCGGCGGCGACGTACTCGGCGATGGCCCGGATCTTCGGGTGCATCTCGGCGGCCCGCCCGCAGGCGTCGGCGGCGGCGAGCGCTCCGTCGAGCTGGGGCTGCTCGAAGACGGCGACGCCGGGCAGCGCGGCGTTCGTGAACGTCGGGAAGGCGACGAGCGGGGTGATGTCGGGCGTCCCGGTCGGAGGTGACGGTGAACGCGTGCTGGAGGCGTACGGCGCGGTCGACGTCGTCGGCGAGCTCGACCCGGGTCAGCAGCTTCGCCTTGGTGGAGGGGATGTCGATCCGCTTGCAGTCGTCGGGGATGGTGGGCGTCGACCCGGCGAGGCAGATCGCGAACCGGCCGACGGGGTGGTCGGGGTCGTTGCGTTCGTTGATGTTGTGGGTGATCTCGGCCCACTCATCGACGATCTGGGCGGTGTAGTAGAGCCCGGCCGGGATCTCGGGGATCTCCAAGATCGACCGGGGTGTCGGCATCGACGGCGAGCCACGCCTCGGAGTAGACGACGTCGAGGTTCGGGTTGACGAACGTCGGCGCCGAGCCCGCCGTGTCGCCGGCGTTGACCGGCGGGTTGTGCTTCAACACGTTGTAGCCGCCGCCAGGCTCGGCGACATCGATCGCCTCCTGGCGGATCACCAGGTAACGGCCCAGCAGGTAGACGTACGCCTCGGTCACGTCCTGGGAGGAGAAGTCGGCACCTGGCAACGAATCGGTCATGTCATCTCCACAAGACGCCTCCACCTACCGTACAAAGCACCACACTGCCGCGCAGTCCCGAACCCGCACCGATGGCCCAGTAAGTGCGCCCGCCGCAACTGTGGATGCATGCCGGCGACCGCTCGAATTTCAGGCACACATAATCACTGCTCGGTCAACACGGGAGCCACTGCATCGCGGCCCAAGCCGAGCACACGGAAATCACGCGGCCGAGTCGACGATCCAACGGTCGAGCTGTAGCGCCGAGCGGTCTGTGCGGGCCCCGCCTCAGTTGTCGGTCGCTCGACCTCGCGTGCCGGAGAACTCGACAGGTGCAGGCTCGACCGCCATTGGTGTGCAGTCGGCGGTGCGGCGACGGCGACGAAGGACGACGAGCGCGATCACTGCGGCACCGACGAAGAGTGCGACGGTTCCGACGAGCAGGAACCCGGCCGCGGTTCCCAATCCGATTGCTGCCAGCACGCCGAGAATGGGACCGGCGCAACATGCCGCGCAGGCGGCGACTCCAACACCGAGGATGGTTGCGTTCTCCTTCTTGGCGCTCATGCGGGCGACGCCGAACATCGACTCGACGATGGGCAGTGCGTCCTGTGGCGCTCGGACTTCCAGAGCGATCCCGCGGGTATCGACGGTGATGCTGAATCGGAAGAACTGGCAACAGTCCTGTTCGGCTGCGACCAGTCCGATCAGGTCGGACATCGGTACCGAGGTGGCGAATACGGATCTGACTCCGTCATCGATCCGTTCGCGTCGCTCGACGTGAGCGAGCAACGCCTGCCAGTCATCGATGCGGCCCTTCATCGATCCGGCCGACAGAGTGCACGCGATGGCGGGCTCGTCATCGCTCGGGCGGGGTTTCGTCGAGAGGCTGACGGCTTGGATCGGCGCGTCGTGTGGTCGTGTCACTCGGGATCGGTGACGCAGCCGCACCCGTCGTCGCATGGCCCCTCCGGTCGGTGGCGTTCAAGGGCGGTCGCGGCGTGCTGTAGCTCGCTGGTGAAGGTCATCAGTTCGGCGAGTTGCTGTTGTGCGGCGGCGATCTTGTCCGCGACGAGTTGGCGGAGTTGGTCTTGGATCGGGCCGCACTGGCCGCCGTCCCAGGCCGTCGTCAGACCGGTGATCTCCTCCAGCGTGCAGCCCAGTTGCTTGGCGCGGGAGATGAACGCGAGGCGATCGAGCGTGCGTTGGTCGTAGATCCGGTATCCGGCGGGCGTGCGCGCCGACTCGGGGAGCAGCCCGATCTGTTCGTAGTAGCGCAGCGTGTTCGCGCTGAAGCCGCTCGCGTCGGCAACGTCTTTGATCTTCAGGCCAGTCGTCATTGCGTCTCACGATAAACCTTCGGGTCAGCACGAAGGTCAAGCAGCGAGTTGCTCAGCGTGGTGCGTACATGATGACCGCGACTCCGACGAGGCAGATTCCTGCCCCAGCAAGATCGAAGCGATCCGGTTTGAACCCGTCGACCAATCGGCCCCACGCCAGTGAACCGGCCACGAAGATCCCGCCGTACGCCGCCAAGATCCGACCGAAGTTCGCATCGGGCTGCATCGTCGCAACGAACCCGTACGCGGCCAGTGCCACGATCCCGGCACCGACCCACGCCACGCCGCGGTGCTCGCGCACGCCTTGCCAGATCAGCCACGCTCCGCCGATCTCGGCAACAGCAGCGAGAGCGAACAGCAACATCGATCGGAGCGTCGCTGGCATCCGCTCACCATACGGGCCGCACCTCTGAGCGCCGGTGCCCGATCCGGCGCTCGGACACAACTACAACGCGCTATTCACACGCCGGGTCGCGACCGCCGATCGTACCGCTCATAATCACGGCTCCCGTCGCCTGGGCCACGTGCGAGTACGGCCCATTCGTGACACGAGATAATCCCAACCGGCAGCCGCGCTCGGCTTCGGCTCCTCTCTGTCAAGGAGCGGGGTCGGGGTGGGCATATGAGGACGTCTGTTGGCGTGTGCCGTCCGCGTGATCAGCTTTCGCCTCGGTGCTGATTCTTCGGTTCGGCCACACCCCGAACCCGACGTCGAGGTTAGACCTTGGCTGGGTCGGGGCCGCATCGGGCTTGCCGTCGTGCGCGTGGGCGTGGCGGGTGATCGGTAGCTGGCGGTTGCCGCCGTCGGGTTGACGGCCAGCGGGGCCAGTGCTGGTCTTGGTGTTGGTCGGTTTGGCGGTCGAGTTGGAGTTGGCGCCACACGGCGTCGGTGATGCGTCGCTTCAGGCAGCGGAGGGCTTCGAGGCGGCTCTTGCCCTCGGCGATCTTGCGTCGGTAGTAGGCGCGGCCGGGTGTGTCGTTGCGGATCTGGGTGACCGCTGCGATGTGGATCGCCCGGTTGAGTTGCCGGTTGCCGGAGCGTGACAGTCGATGCCGGTTGTGTCACCCGAGAGACACGGCGATTGGGGCGGTGCCGGTGTAGCTGGCGAAGTTGTCGCGGGTGGCGAACCGGGACACGTCTCCGACTTCGCCCAGGATCAGCGCGGCGTTGATCGGCCCGACCCCGTACACCCGGGTCAGCGTCGTGCCCGACGCTTTGACGGCGGCGTTGATGCGCTTGGGTGATCTCGTCGATCTTGAGGTCCAGCCGAGTGATGTCATCGATGTGCTCCAACGCGAGCTCGACCCGCATCTGATTCGCCGAGTCGTCCACTTCGAGATCGCTGAGCAGGTCAAACGCATGCTCGGCGGACAGCTCGAGGCGCGCCCCACCAGAGATCAGCTCGCGCAACAACCGGTGGAGCCGGCACACCGCCTGGGTCCGCGACCGCGACGAGCTCGGTGCGACGATCCGACAACAACTTCAACGCCACGTTCGGTCCATCGGGCTGCACATGGCGCAGATGCGTGCTGTGGATCGCCGCACGCGCGATCGCCACGGCGTCGGTGTGATCGGTCTTGGTGCCATGCCCAGTCGAGTAGACCCGCACCCGAGTCGCCAGCTTGGCCGGCACATCGACACCGGTCTCGCCGGCACGCCACCAGCCGCTGCGCGATGTTGCGGCCGATCCCGTTCGCGCCCTCGACCGCCCACACCCGCTTCCGGTACTCGGCAACCGGCGCGAACATCGCGACCAACCCGTCGTCACTGTGAGCGAACCGGCGTCTCGTCAACAACGTCTCGTGGCGGTCCAACACCGCGATCGTGTTCGACGCCTTGTGCGGATCGAGCCCGATGACGACTTCATCGATCATGCTCCGATTCCTTTCTCGTTGCCGATGTTGCGACGAGGAAGGGCAACGCCTCTTCAAGCAATGCAGACCTCTCTTCAGCCACGTCCTCGTCCGAGGCCCAGGCCGCAAGCCGAAACAGAGCCACGCCCCGCTACAACGCGACGGGCAGCCGGAATACCGAGCGAACCATCCAGGACCCCGACCCGAAGACTGGCCCAGCCCCCGAGTCACCGTCCACTATGACAAGAGGCCGGAAGTGCATCGCGCGTTGCGCAAGAAGCGCCGAGCGAAGTGTGGGACTTGGTCTCGCCGGCATCCTCACTGACGCTCACTGGTTCACCATGGAGACGGGACCGGCGATCTCCTCGCGCTTGCCGCCCAGGCCGTCGAGGACCGCGAGGCCGCCATCCTCTCAGTCGTCCCCGAAACGGGTCGTCATCTTGCAACAACTGGCTTGTTTCGGTCCGGGATCCGATCGCGAATAGGTGCAACTCAAGTCTGCCACTCAACTGACCGTTGACGGCTGACGCAAGGGGGCGCATGGTGAGAGCGGAGGTCGGATGATGAAGATTCGTGCCGTGTTGGCGCTACTGGCGATGACCATGGCCATGGTGGCGGTGGGTGCGCCGGCGGCGGCCGAGGGTTCGCCGTGTGCGGTGACCTGGGGCTCGCTGCCCAAGGGTGGGATCCCGCTGCCCGGCCCGGCGTTGTTCGACATTCGCGCCGGCCGACACGAATGCTTCGACCGGCTGGTGATCGACGTCCGCGGCGCGGTGCAGGGATCTCGCGTGGAGTACGAGCCGGTGGTCACGGGGCTTGCCACTGGCGATCCAGTCGTGGTGCGCGGCGGGGCGTTCCTGTCGGTGATCGCCGGGGCCACCGACCACGACGACAACGGCCAGCCCACCTACTCCGGGGCCGGGCGAGCCGAGCTGGTCGACGTCGCCGGGTTTGCCACCTTCCGCCAGGTGCGCTGGGCGGAGTCACAAGAAGGGCTGACCCAAGTCGCCCTCGGTGTGCGCGCCCGGCTGCCGTTCCGCGTGTTTGTCCTTGCCGGCCCGGGTGACGGTTCCCGGCTGGTGATCGACGTCGCCCACCGTTGGTGAGTCCGGCCGGGCACAATCGCGGTCCCTCGGGTAGCGATGGCCGCACGATGACCCGGCGAAGCGCGGCCGGTGCACCGGACTCAACGAGCGCACGGGAACACCATGAGCAATCCTCGATCCGCCGACGACCCTGCGGTGAAGTGACTCGCGACTCCGCGTGAGGTGCTCCGACGCGACCCGCCATGCGGGACACGCCGACATCCTCCGCGAGGGATTCGATGGTGCCGTCGGCATCGATGCCACACCCTCCCCATGCACGGACGAGACCGCTACTACTGGAAGGTCCGATGGCGCCGAGATCGAGCGCATCGCGGAACGCCTGCCGCCCCTCGCGGCTAGCCGCGGCACAAGTGCACAGCCAGCGTGTGGTGACACTCCAGATCAGCTGATCTGTGCGGTTCGCAGCTTGCGACTCGCGCCCGAGCGGGCATGAGGTTCGGAGTTGCCTTAGACCAGCCGAACCAGATCAGGTGGCGGTGGGGAACTCCCCAGTGCCATTGAGGATGCTCGGCGTGTGGCTGGTACAGCCGGACGGCGTAGTTCAACTCGTCCGTGATCGGGATCGAGTTGGGTGCGTCGGGGCCGTGGTCGCCGAATCGGACGGTGATCGATCCGTCCGCGCCGGCATGCTGGTGATGCTGTTCACGCTGTACGCGCCAGAGGGGTTCGGTTCGAAGAAGCCGTCCGCGTTTGTAGGCCGAGATTGACCAGAAGGAGGAGTGTTCGATCGAGGACAGATTCTGGCTGCGCTAGTGTCCGAAGCGCCGGGCACCGCGGGGGCGAACGGCCTCGGTGTGAGAGGCCGGCTGTGTCGGGTCACGGGCTCGAGTTCGAATTGGGGGTGAGATGACAGGATCCGGGATGCAGGCGATCGGGCACGAACGGTGGCCGACTGAGGCGTTCGCTGCTGGCGCTCGCGATCCTGGCGCCGGTCGCCGTGTCGGCATGCGGGGACGACGACGCCGGCGGCCCGCCGACGTTGACGTGGTACATCAACCCCGACAACGGTGGCCAGGCGGAGTTGGCCAAGAAGTGCGGCGACGCCTCCGACGGCGCCTTCAGCATCGAGACGCAGATCCTGCCCAACGAAGCAGACCAGCAGCGCGAACAGCTCGTCCGCCGGCTCGCGGCCGACGATCCATCGATCGACCTGATGAGTCTCGACCCACCCTTCGTCGCCGAGTTCGCCAACGCCGGATACCTCCTCCCGGTCACCGACCCGGCCGACGTCGAGTTGTTCAACGACGGGGTGCTCGAGGCACCGCTGGAATACCGCCATTCTGGGATGGTCAACTGGTCGCTCCGGTCTTCTGGGCCAACACGCAGCTGCTGTGGTACCGCAAGTCGGTGGCAGCAGGCGGCCGGCGTCGACCCGACCGCAGCCGACTTCACGTGGCAGGCGATGATCGAGGCGGCCGAGGCGGAGGGCAAGCGGATCGGCGTCCAGGGTCGCCGGTACGAGGGCTACATGGTGTGGATCAACGCCCTGGTTCGCTCGGGTGGCGGGCAGATCATCGAGAACCCCGAACTCGGCGCCGACGCCACGCCGACGGTCGCGTCGCCGGCCGGGAACCTCGCCGCCGAGATCGTCGGTGAGCTCGCCCGCTCCTCGGCCGCCCCCGCCGACATGTCGACGGCCGGCGAGGAGGAGTCCCGCTCGGTGTTCCAGGGCGACGACGGCTCGTTCATGGTCAACTGGCCGTACGTGTACGCCGCCGCCCAGGAGGCGGTCGCGGATGGCTCGCTCGACCAGTCGGTCGTCGACGACATCGGCTGGGCGCGCTACCCGGCGGTGGAGGCCGGCACGCCGAGCCTCCCGCCGCTCGGCGGCATCAACCTCGGGATGGGAGCCTTCACCAAGTATCCGGACGAGGCCCTGGCGGCGGCGAAGTGCATCACGTCGCTCGAGAGCAACATCGAGTACATGATCAAGTCGGGCAATCCGGCCGCCCGCGCCGCGGCCTACGACGACCCTGCCGTACGCGAGGCGTTCCCGATGGCCGACCTGATCCGCGACTCGATCAACGGCGCCGGGGCCCGGCCCGTCACCCCGTACTACGGCGACGTCTCGGTGTCGGTGCAACGCACGTGGCACCCGTCGGAGAGCGTCGACGAACCGGGAACGCCCGGAGGAGACCGACGACTACATGGAGCAGGTGCTCCAGGGGGAGCGACTGCTGTGACGACCGTCGACGACAGGCGCGGACACCGCCTCGCCACAGATCGAGAAGGGCCGCAAGGTGGCGATGACCGAGCGGGCGCGGCACGAGCGACGCCTCGGCCTCAGCCTGTCGGCTCCGGCGTTCATCGTGATGATCGTCGTGACCGCCTACCCGCTGCTCTACGCGGTCGTGTTGTCGCTCTACCGCTACCGACTCACCGACCCCGGCGGGAGAGAGTTCGTCGGCCTCAGCAACTACGCCACCGTCCTGACCGATCCGATCTGGTGGAACGACTTCGTGACGACGTCGGTGATCACGATCGTCAGCGTCGTGGTCGAACTCGTGCTCGGGTTCTGCTTCGCGTGGGTGATGTATCGCGTCATCCAGGGCAGGTCGCTCGTGCGGACGGGGATCCTGGTGCCGTACGGCATCATCACCGTCGTGTCGGCCTACATCTGGCGGTACGCCTTCCAGCTCGACTCCGGCTTCGTCAACCAGTGGCTCGGGATGGAGGACTACAACTGGTTCGGCGGTCGCTGGTCGTCGATGTTCGTCATCATCATGTCGGAGATCTGGAAGACGACCCCGTTCATCTCCCTGCTGTTGCTGGCCGGGCTCGTGCAGGTGCCGATGGAGTTGCAGGAGGCGGCCGAGGTCGACGGCGCGACGGCGTGGCAGCGGGTCTACAAGGTGACGCTGCCGAACATGAAGGCGGCGATCATGGTCGCCCTGCTGTTCCGCACGCTCGACGCGTGGCGCATCTTCGACAACCCGTTCGTCATGACCAACGGGGCGAACAACACCGAGACGCTGTCGTTCCTCGCCTATCGCCAGAACGTGACGCTCGTGAACCTCGGAGCGGGGTCGGCCGTGTCGGTGCTGCTGTTCTTCACCGTGGTCGTGATCGCGTTCATCTTCATCAAGGGCTTCAAGACCGACCTGTCACAAGTGCGAGGTGATGGCTGATGGCTGCCAATCGCAAGACCAGCCGGTGGTGGACCGTGTGGGGACTCCTGATCCTGGTGTGGGCGGCGTTCCCACTCGCGTGGATGGTGTCGCTGTCGTTCAAGGATCCCAGCACGTTCCGCAGTTCGACGCCGACGTTCCTTCCGAAGGACTGGTCGTGGGAGAACTACGACTCGGTCTTCAGTGACGAGCTGTTCACGTCAGCGCTGAAGAACTCGTTCGGCATCTCGATCATCGCCACGACGCTGTCGGTCGTCGTCGCCATGTTCGCCGCGTACGCGATCGCCAGGCTCGACTTCCCGCTCAAGAAGGTGCTGCTGTCGATGGCGTTGGCGATCGCCATGTTCCCGCAGGCGGCACTCGTCGGTCCGCTGTTCGACATGTGGCGCAGGTTGGGGATCTACGACACCTGGATCGGTCTCATCATCCCGTACCTCACGTTCGCCCTGCCCCTGTCGATCTGGACGATGTCGGCGTTCTTCCGCCAGATCCCGTGGGAGATGGAGCAGGCGGCGCAGGTCGACGGGGCGACGCAGTGGCAGGCGTTCCGGAAGGTGATCGTGCCGATGGCCGCGCCGGGCGTGTTCACGACGGCGATCCTCACGTTCTTCTTCTGCTGGAACGAATTCCTGCTCGCCACGTCGCTCACCTCGACCGACAAGGCGCGCACCGTGCCGGCGGCACTCACCTTCTTCACCGGGCAGTCGCAGTTCCAGTCGCCGATCACGGCGATCATGGCGGCCTCGGTCGTGGTCACGATCCCGGTCGTGATCATCGTGTTGCTGTTCCAACGGCGCATCGTCGCCGGGCTCACATCCGGTGCCGTCAAGGGCTGATCGAAGGGAAAGGCGGCCGTGGCCGAGATCAACATCAACAACGTCAGCAAGGAGTACGGCGACGGCTTCAAGGCCGTCAACGACGTCAGCCTCGACATCGCCGACGGGGAGTTCATGATCCTCGTCGGCCCGTCGGGGTGCGGCAAGTCGACGCTGCTGCGCATGATCGTCGGCCTCGAGGACATCACCTCGGGCGACGTCCTGATCGGCGGCGAGCGGGTCAACGACAAGGCACCGCGCAACCGCAATCTGGCGATGGTCTTCCAGAACTATGCGCTCTACCCGCATCTCACGGTCTTCGAGAACATCGCCTTCCCGCTCCGGCTCCGCGGTGGGTGAGCGAGGAGGAGATCACCCGCAAAGTCCAGATCGCGGCGGACACGCTCGAGCTCGGCGAGCACCTCGATCGCAAACCGGCCAATCTCTCCGGCGGCCAGCGCCAGCGGGTCGCGATGGGCCGGGCGATCGTGCGCGACGCCGACGCGTTCCTCTTCGACGAGCCGCTGTCGAACCTCGACGCCAAGCTGCGCGGTCAGATGCGGACCGAGATCCTGCGCATGCACCGCCGGATGGGAACGACGACGGTGTACGTCACGCACGACCAGACCGAGGCGATGACGCTCGGCGACCGTGTGGCCGTGATGCGCAAGGGCCTGATCCAGCAGGTCGCCACGCCGCGTGAGCTCTACGAGCGACCGGTGAACATGTTCGTCGCCGGGTTCATCGGCTCGCCGCCGATGAACTTCGTGCCGGCGGGCGTCGAGGGCAACAAGCTGACGCTGCCGTTCCTGACGGTCGCCCTGCCCGACGACATGGCCGCCCTGGTCGAGGGCCACGACCACGTCACGCTCGGGATCCGCCCCGAGGCGTTCGAGGACGCGGCGCTCGTGGATGACTCGAAGAAGGAGCGCGGCGTCGAGTTCACCGTGCACGTCGACGTGATCGAGTGGCTCGGCAACGAGCAGTACGCCTACATCCCCTACGACGCGCCGGAGAGCATGGTGGCGGGCCTCGTGGAGCTCGAGCGCGAGCTCGACAGTGAGCGCATGCGCAGCCAGCTCGTCGTCGCGCTCGAACCGATGAGCCGCATCCACGACGACAGCGACGCCGACGCTCTGGCTCGACCCGCGCCGGATGCTGATCTTCGACCCACAGACCGGCGAGAACCTCACCCTCCGCCTCGAGCACTGAACCGTCATTCCTCACGCGCCCCAGCCGGTCACGCCGACGACGCGCAGCACGAGCACGCGGGCGAAGGGCCGGTCGGCGTACTGCGTGATAGCGACCGGCCAGCTGCTCGGCCAACGTCTCCTCACGCTCCGGACGCTCCGTCGCCGTGCCAGCGCAACTCGGCCCGCACCCACCACAACCGTGACCAGTCGTCGCGGTCCCAGTGCTCGACCAGCAGCGTCGCTCGTGGGTCCGCCTCCAAGTTGCGCTCGCGCTGCAGCCGCAACGACGACTTCGGCTTGACCCGGTCGACGGGCACACCGACGTAGCCGTCATCGTCCATCGCATAGACGATGGGCACGGCGTCGACGCCCCGCTCGGCGTGCACCGTGCAGAGCATCCCGTGGTCGTGCGCCGCAAATCGCGCCCGCGCCTCGCTGTCGGCGAGCCTCATTCCGGCAGCCCCTCGGCCATCGGACCGGACGCTACTGTGGCGCCGTGAACCCGGCTGTGTGGGTGGAGCGCCACGGCCGCCTGCGGCCGGACGACCCGGCGTTGGCCGAGGGCGAGCGCGTCCACGCCACCTGGCGGACGTTCGCCGCTCGCACCGCAGCCGCGGCGGCCGGGATGCGGAACGACTTCGGCCTGTCCCCCGGTGACCGGGTCGCCATCGTGATGCGCAACCGGCCCGAGTACCTCGAGGCGTTGTTCGCCATCTGGCACGCCGGTATCGTGGCGGTGCCGGTCAACGCCCGCCTCCATCGCGACGAGATCGCCTACATCCTCGAACACAGCGGGTCGATCGTCGCCGTGACCGACGCCGAGCATGCCGGCGACGTCGAGTCGCTGGTCGGCACCGTCGCTTCGCTGCGGGCGGCGTTGATCGCACCCGGGGAGCGATGGAACCGGCTCACGACGTCGTCGCCGGCACCGCTCGTCGACCGGAAGCCGGATGACCCGGCCTGGCTGTTCTACACGAGCGGCACCACCGGACGACCCAAGGGAGCCACGCTCACGAACCGCAATCTGCTCGTGATGTCGCTCAGCTACTTCGCCGACATCGACCGAGTGTCGCCGCACGACAGCATCCTCCACGCCGCGCCGCTGTCGCACGGTTCCGGTCTCTACGGACTCCCCCACGTGGCCCGCGGGCGCGGTGAGCGTCGTGCCGGAATCCGGCGGCGTCGACGGCGCGGAGATCGCCGCCCTCCTGCCGCGGTGGCCAGGGATGACGTTCTTCGCCGCTCCCACCATGGTGAAGCGGCTGGCGGGCGACCCGGCCGTCGCCGGCAGCCGACCTCTCCCACCTGAAGACGATCGTGTACGGCGGCGCGCCGATGTACCTGGCCGACCTGGAGGACGCCCTCGCCGTCTTCGGCCCCCGCCTCGCCCAGATCTACGGGCAGGGCGAGACGCCGATGACGATCACCGCACTGTCGAAGGCGGACCACGCCGACCGCGACCATCCCCGGTGGCGGGAGCGCATGCAGAGCGTCGGCGCCGCCGCGCACCGACGTCGAGGTCCGCGTCGTCGACGAGAACGACCGCGAACTCCCCATCGGCGAGATCGGCGAGGTGGTGGTCCGCGGCGACGTGGTGATGGCCGGCTACTGGACCGAACCCGACGCCACGGCCGAGGCGTTGCGGGGAGGCTGGCTGCACACCGGCGACGTCGGCAGCTTCGACGCCGACGGGTACCTGACGCTGCGGGACCGGTCGAAGGACCTCATCATCAGCGGGGGGATGAACATCTATCCACGGGAGGTCGAGGAGGCACTGCTCCGCCACCCCGGCGTCCAGGCCGCGGCCGTCGTCGGCCGGCCCGATGCGGAGTGGGGCGAGGCGGTGGTGGCCTTCGTCGTGACCGACCGACGGCGCCGCGCCGCCGTCCGTCGACGACCTCGACCGGACGTGCCTCGACCACATCGCCCGGTTCAAGCGGCCGAAGGAGTACCGGTTCGTCGACGCGCTGCCGACGAACAACTACGGCAAGGTCGTCAAGCGGGAGCTGCGCGACCAGCTGCGATCCGAGGCCGAAGGCGCCTGGTAATCTCGCGCCGCCGAGGGGAGGCCGTCTCATGAAGCTCGCTCTGTACCTGCCGAATTTCCGCGACAAGGTGACCGTCAAGGAGCTCGAGGATCTCACCAGAACTCGCCGAGGAGCTCGACTTCGATTCGGTCTGGACGCTCGACCGGATCGTCGTCCCGGAAGCCTCCGATCGGGAAGAGCTCCAGTACTCCTTCGGCATGATGGAGCGAGTTCCCGAAGGCCTTGCCGGTGTCGGCGCGCGGTGAGTGGTTCCAGGGCTGGCCGCTGATCCCGTGGCTCGCGGCGAAGACGACGAAGGTGCGGATCGGCATGAGCATCACCGACACGCCGTACCGTTCGCCGGGCGTCCTCGCGGCCGAGATCGCCACCGTCGACCAGCTCTCGAACGGCAGGGTCAACGTCGGCGTGGGGTCGGGCTGGATGCCCGAGGAGTTCGCGGCGGCGAGCGCCTCGCACATCTTCCCGAAGCGGCACACGCACGTGCGCGAGACGATCGAGATCATGCAGGGCATCTGGACGAACGAACTGTTCGAGTACCACGGCGAGTTCGCCGACTTCGATCCTTGCGGATTCGGCGTGAAGCCGGTGCAGCAGCCGCATCCCCCGATCTTCTTCAGCGGGCTCAAGGACCCGAAGCGCTCGGCGAGCCGGATCGCGAAGTACGGCCTCGCGGGCTGGATCGGGATCCAGGACACTCCGGACGAGCTCCAGAACTGGCGGGGCGCCATCCAGCGTGAGCTCGAGGAGCTCGGGAGTTCGCGCTCGATCGACGACCTCGAGATCTGCAGCATGATCTGGTTCGTCATCACCGACGAGGAGACCGACCAGACGCCGCGTGGGCAAGGGCAGCAACCTGCTGGCCGGCACCGCGGCGCAGATCGCCGACAACCTCAAGCGCTACAAGGAGGCCGGGCTCACGATGCCGCTCCTCTGGCCGCCGTTCGCCGACGTGCCGGTGGCGAAGACGCTCGACGATCTCAAGCGGCTGAAGGAAGAGATCATGCCCAAGGTCGACGCCATGTAACGGGCGACCACTCCCAACCCCTCCCACCCGCCCGACCGCGAACGGGCCCGACCATCGTTTGTGTCAGGAAATGTGGGGAGGCGGTCCCCGAAAATCGCGACGCAAACGTGGACTTGCGAATCAGGCGGGGTCCCACGATCGGGGCATAGTCGACTGTGTGGCTCGATCGGGCCCTTGCCGGCGTGTCGCCGCAGTTCGAGCTTGGCGAGCTGGTTGCGGTGCACTTCGTCCGGACCGTCGGCGAGCCGGAGCAGACGCGCGGTGGCGTACATCGCCGCCAGCCCGTAGTCGTTGTTCGTGCCGGCGCCGCCGAAGGCCTGGATCGCCCAGTCGACGACCTTGCAGGCCATGTTCGGGGCGGCGATCTTGATCATCGCGATCTCGCGCCGGGCTTCCTTGTTGCCGACCGTGTCCATCAGGTACGCGGTCTTCAGGGTCAGCAGCCGGGTCTGCTCGATGGCGATGCGCGACTCGGCGATGCGCTCGAGCGTCACGCCCTGCTCGGCGACGGGCCGGCCGAACGTCACCCGGTGTTGCGTGCGTCGACACATCATCTCGAGCGCTCGTTCGGCCAGGCCGATCAGTCGCATGCAATGGTGGATCCGGCCCGGTCCGAGGCGGCCCTGGGCGATCTCGAACCCGCGCCCCTCGCCCAGCAGCATGTTCGTGGCCGGCACCCGGACATCGGTGAACTGGACCTCCGAGGCCCGATCGGGCATCCCGTAGAAGTTGAACACCGGGAGCGGCCGGATCACGTCGACGCCCGGCGTGTCCTTCGGCACCAGGATCATCGACTGCTGGCGGTGGCGGTCGGCGTTGTCCGGATCGGACTTGCCCATCAGGATGATGATCTCGCAGCGCGGATGCGTGGCGTTCGTCGTGTACCACTTGCGGCCGTTGATGACGTACTCGTCGCCGTCCCGCAAGATCGAGCACTCGATGTTGGTCGCATCGCTCGATGCGACGGCGGGTTCGGTCATCGCGAACGCCGAGCGGATGTCTCCCGCCAGCAGCGGCACCAACCATCGCTCCTGCTGTTCGGGCGTTCCGTAGCGAGCGAGCACCTCCATGTTCCCGGTGTCGGGCGCCGAGCAGTTGAACACCTCCGGCGCGAGGTGGGAGCGACCCATCACCTCACACAGCGGCGCGTACTCGAGGTTCGTCAGCCCCGGCGTCGTGGTCGCTGTCGGGCAGGAACAGATTCCACAGCCCGGCCTCCCGGGCGAGCGGCTTGAGTTCCTCGACGACCGGCCACACGGCCCATGGCCCGAGTTCCATCGACTCGCGGAAGAACCGGTCCTCGTTCGGGTAGACGTGCTCGTCCATGAACGCTTCGAGCCGGCCGCGCAGCTCACGTGTGCGTGGGTTCTCGTCGAGATCCATCGGTGCTCCTTGTCCGCTCGGTCGGGTGGGTCGGTCGTCGGTCGATCAGACCTGCTCGGGCGCGAGCGCCTGCCCGTCGGTCGAGGCCTCGACCGTTCCGCCGGTGCGGAGGCGTTCGATCCACCGGCGGCGTCGCTCGATCTGCACGACGGAGATCGACTTGGCCATGTCGCTGTCGCCCCGCTCCAGCGCGTCCAGGAGCATGCGTTGATGTGTCAGGGCGATGCCCCGGCGGGTGGGATCGGCACTGAGCCAGGCACGACGCACGTTCTCGCCGCGCATCTGCAGGGCGCGCAGGATCGAGCTGAGCGTCTCGTTGCCGGTGGCGTCGTAGACCAACGAACCGAACCGGTCGTGCAGACGGGCGATCTCGTCGGGATCGGTGGCCTGATCGAGCTCGTCGATCACCGCGTGCATCTCGGTCAGTTGCTCGTCCGTCACCCGCTGGGCGGCGAGCGCCGCCGCCGGTGGCTGCAGCAGCTGACGCACCTCGACCACCTCGTCGAGGTCCTTCGTCTGGATCAGTTCCAGCGCGAACACCATGCCGGACAACAACTCGCTCGGAGCCAGGCTGGTGACGTACGTGCCGTCCCCGCGGCGGACGTCGAGCACGTTGATCTGCGAGAGCGCTCTGACCGCTTCGCGCAGCGAGCCCCGCGAGACCCCCAGCCGATCCGCCAGCTCCTGCTCGGGCGGCAGCCGTTGACCGGGTGCGAGTTCGCCAGAGCGGATCATCGCCCGAATGCTGTCGATCGCCTTGGTCGTGACGCTCATCGCAAACCTCCAATGTTTCGGGTATCGATGCCCTCGCAGCTGCAGGCACGTGGTCGCTTCCAGATTCGCAGCTTCGGGCGAACGGCGCCAAGTCCGATCAAGACATCAGATGTCTGCAAACTATTGTGCCGCGAGTGAACTCGGCACTCCACGAACAACCGCTGCTCCCCGATCTGATCATCCGCAGCCTCGCCGCTCGCGACGACGAGCCGTGCATCTTCCTCGCCGGACGAATCGCCTCCTACGCCGAGGTTCGGCGCCGCACCAGCCAACTGATCCAGGCCCAGCGCGGCTCGCGGTGTCACCCGCGGTACGCGAGTCGCCGTGCTGTCGAAGAACCGCCCCGAGGTGCTCACGAACCTGACGGCGTCGCTCGTCAACGGCTGCGTGCTGACACCGCTGCACCCGATGGGCTCGCTCGCCGATCACCTGTACGTGATCGGCGACGCGGAGATCGAATGCCTCGTCTTCGACGCCGACAACTTCAGCGAGCGCGCCCGCGAGGTCCAGGCGCAGTACCCGCATCTCACACTGCTCGGCTTCGGACCCAACGACGTCGGCGACGACTATCTCGCGCTCGCCGACGAGTTCGAACCAGGCCCTCTGGAACGGCCCGACGTCGCCCTCGACGATCTCTGCACCGTGGTCTACACCGGCGGAACGACCGGACGGCCGAAGGGTGTGCTCATGACCCATCGGGTGTGGCAGGCGATGACGTGGATCCAGATGGCCGAGTGGGAATTCCCCGACGACCTGCGGCTGGCCATCGCCACACCGCTGTCGCACGCGGCGATGTCGCTCGTCGCCCCGGTGCTGCTGTCGGGCGGAGCGTTCTACGTGATGGACGGTTTCAGCCCGGACGGCTTCTTCGACCTCGTCGCCGAGCACCGCATCACGGCGACGCTGATCGTCCCCGTGATGCTCTACGCACTGCAGGGACATCCCCGCTACGAGACCGCCGACATGTCGTCGCTGGAGACCATCTTCTACGGGGCGTCGCCGATGAGCCCGGCGAAGCTGGCGCAGGCGATCGAACACTGGGGACCGATCTTCTTCCAGTTCTTCGGGCAGACCGAGGCGCCGATGGTGATCACGCACATGAAGAAGGCGGAACACGATCTCGCCCACCCTGAACGACTCGCCTCCTGCGGGCGTCCGGTGCCGTGGATGCACGTCGCCCTCCTCGACTCCGAGAACCGGCCGGTCGGCCCCGGCGAGTCGGGCGAGATCTGCACGCGTGGTCCGCTCGTGATGAACGGGTACAAAGACCTGCCGGACGAGACCGCCGAGGCGCTGTCGGGAGACTGGTTGCACACGGGCGACGTGGGCCGCTTCGACGACGACGGCTACCTGTACATCGTCGACCGCACGAAGGACATGGTGATCACCGGCGGATTCAACGTGTTCCCACGTGAGGTCGAAGACGTGCTCACCACCCATCCTGCCGTCAGCATGGTGATGGTGATCGGTGTTCCCGACGAGAAGTGGGGCGAAGCGGTCAAGGCCGTCGTCGTGCTCCAGCCCGGCCACGAACCCTCCGCCGCGCTGACCCACGACCTGCAACAGCTCGTGAAGGACGTGAAGGGTTCGCAGCAGTCGCCGAAGTCGGTCGACTACGTCGACGAACTCCCGCTCACACCGATCGGCAAGCCCGACAAGAAGGCGGTGCGGGCGAAGTACTGGACCGACAGCGGTCGGGCGGTGTCGTAGCGCCGATCGGGCCGACCTCGTTGTCGGCCCGATCAGCGTGATGAGGTCGATCAGCCCGGGGGAAGGGCCAGATCGCCGACGTCTTCGAACTCGGTGGTCAGCGGCACGACCTTGCCGTTGTCCAGCTCGCTCAGGACGACGCTGCGGTTGAACAGTCGGTTGTAGCCCTCGAGGCCGTCGGTCCACTCCTGCGTGAAGTCGAGCACCGGCACCATGCCGTTCAGGTCGAGCTCGGTGGTCGTGTTCGCCGCCTCGTAGAACGACTCGGCGGTGATGTCACCCTCGATCGTCTCGGCGATCTGGGTGAAGCCGACGAAGGCCGCCCACGTGCCCATGCCGCCGAGCGAGTTGTAGTCGAGACCGTCATCGATGAGCCCCGATTCCTCGAGTGCGGCCCGGTACTCGTCCCACGGCGCGGTCGAGATGTCGGGGTACATGCCGACGATGATGTTGCCGTCGGTGGCCTCTTCGTTGCCGGCTGCCGAGATCTCGTTGAGGTTGCCCTGCGGTCCGTACTGCTGGGCGTCGGTCCCCGACTGGCCCCACGCGGTGTTCCACGTGATGAACGGCGTCTCGGAGATGATGCTGATCACGCAGTCGGCGTCGGTCGTGGCCTGGGCCACCTCGGCCGAGTAGTCCTGCGCGGTCGGCGGCAGGATGATCACGTCGCCGAACTCCTTGCCAGGTTCGCCATGGCGTTCTCCATCGGCGGGATGAAGATCTGCGCACCGTCGATGATGACGGCGTTGATGTTCTCGCAACCGTCGTCGACCGCCTGCTGGACCGCACCGACCGCGTACATCGGCTGGTTGCCGATGTTGAACGAGTACGGACTCGTCAGCTCGGACGGTGTGATCGGGCAGCACGCCCCGAACCAGGTGATGCTCGATTCGGCGATCACCGGCACGATCGACTCGGCGAAGAACGTGAACGAGCCGACGATCGACACCATGTCCTCGTCGACCGCTTGGCGGGCGCACGTGGTGGCGACGGCCGGATCGAACTGCTCGTCGCACACGGTGACTTCCAGCGGTCGACCGGCGATCCCGCCGCGTTCGTTGATGTAGTCGGCATACAGGTTCGCCGTGTTGGCGATGTTCTCGTACGTCGGCCCGGCGGCGTTCAGCGTCGTCACGGTCATGACCTTGAGCGGCTCGCCGGTCGGCGCCTCCCCGGTGCCCTCGGTGGTCCGCGGTGACGAGTCGGCCGTGCTGTCGGCGGGTGCCGCGCTGTCGGCCGGCGCGGCGCTGTCGGCCGGTGCCGCGCTGTCGGCCGGTGCCACGCTGTCGCCCGCGGCCTCGGTCGTCGCGGCATCGCCCGAGTCATCGTCGTCGCTGCCGCACGCGACGAGGACCAAACCGGCGACCGTGAGCAGCGCGAGCCGCGCGTCTCCGCGAACGCCCAGTCGGAATCGAACGCGGGTCTTTCGAGGCTGACATCATGTTCCCCCATTACCGATATCGCGGGCGCCGGACGCGCACCGACCTCCGACGTATAGCACAACACATCCGATGTTCGAGACCCGGAGATCGGACAGGACGACTCGTTCCTCGTCGATCCGACAGCCCGGCTATCGGTTGACCCGCATGACGCGAGCGGTACCTTCCGCTCTCCGGTTGCGAGCCGAGGCGAGCGACACGGTATGGTCCGGAACGCGCCGACCGCTCTGATGTTTCACGACGTGGGGTGGGGGGATCGGAGGGAGGGGGACGATGAACGAAGTCATCAGATTCGCGCTGCTGGGCCTCGGAGTTGGCGCCCTCTACGCGCTCGCGTCGCAGGGCCTGATCGTCATCTACCGCGGCACCGGCGTGCTGAACTTCTCGCTCGGGGCGATCGCCATCGCCGGCGTGTTCATGCAATGGGAACTGCAGAACAGAGCCGGCTGGCCGTTCCTGTTGTCGGCGGTCGCCGGTGTGGCCTGGTCGGCGTTCCTCGGAGGACTCACCCACTGGGTGGTGATGAGGCCGCTGCGGCGTGCCAGCTCGCTGGTACGGGTCATCGCGACGCTCGGCGTGCTCATCACGATCCAGGCCGCCGTCGTGCTCCGCTACGGATCCAACCCGCATCAGATCGACAGCTGGCTGCCGACCGACCGGGTGACGTTGTGGGGTGACGTCGGCATCACCGTCGACCGTCTGATCCTGCTCGGAATCGGCTGCGCGTCCGCCTTCGGTCTCTGGCTGCTCTACCGCTCGAGTCAGTTCGGCCTCGCCACCGAGGCAGTGTCGGAGAGCGAGCGTTCCGCATCCGCGATCGGACTGTCTCCCAACCGGATCGCCCTGCAGAACTGGGCGTCTCGGTTCGGCCCTCGCCACCGTCGCCGGAATCCTCGTGGTGCCGATCATCACGTTGCAGGTGACGGCGATGACCGCGCTCATCCTCGCCGCGATGGCCGCCGCGCTGGTCGGCAACTTCCGTTCCTTTCCGATCGCCACCGCCGCCGGCTTCGCGATCGGCATCGGCCAGGCGTTGGTCGCGACGGTTCGGGAATCAGGAGGGCCTCGGTCAGTCGCTCCCGTTCCTCGTCATCATCGTGGTCCTCGTGTTCCGCGGCCGGTCGCTGCCGCTACGCGACCACTACCTCCAACAGCTGCCGATGGTCGGCAACGGTCGGATCAGGTGGGCATGGGCGCTCTTCGCCTGCGGCGCCGTCGTGTTCATCATGGTGACGAAGGAGACGAAGTGGGTCGACGCGATCACCGTCTCGCTGGGTGTCGCCATCGTCCTGTTGTCGATCGTGGTGCTCACCGGGTACGCCGGCCAGCTCTCGCTCGCGCAGTACTCGATCGCCGGCTTCGGAGCGTTCGTCGCCGGTCGTCTCGTCGCCGTGTTCGACATCCCGTTCCTGCTCGGACTGTTGGCCGGCGTCGCCGCCGCGGTGCCGCTCGGCCTGATCTTCGGGCTCCCCGCGGTGCGGACGCGCGGCATCAACCTCGCCATCGTCACCCTCGGGCTCGGCAGCACGATCGAGCTGATGTTGCTCAAGAACCGCAACTACACCGGCGGCGTGCAGGGCACCCAGGTCGGCAACCCCGACCTGTTCGGCTACGAGATCGGATCGATCACGTTTCCCGAGCGGTACGGCATCTTCACCCTGGTGATGCTGATGCTGGCGGTCGTGGTCGTCGCCAACGTCCGTCGTGGGCGCAGCGGGCGACGGCTCATCGCCGTGCGGACCAACGAACGGGCGGCGGCAGCGCTCGGCATCAACGTGATGGTCGCCAAGCTGTTCGCGTTCTCGTTCGCCTCGGCGATCGCCGCCCTCGGCGGCATCGTGTTGGCGTTCCGGCTGAGCTCGATCAGCTACGGATCGTTCAGCAACTTCACGTCGATCACCTACGTCGGGCTCGCGTTGCTCGGCGGCGTCGGCCAGTTGCTCGGTGCGATCGTCGGCTCGACGCTCGCCACCGCCGGGATCACCCAGGAGATCCTCGAGACGACGTGGGAAGGCGTCGGCAAGTGGATCCAGCTGATCAGCGGCGTCGGGATCCTGCTCACCCTGGTCATCTACAAGGACGGCATCGCCGCGGTGTGGCTCCGGATGTCACGGGAGGTCAAGAAGACCCGGAAGTGGAGCCAGCCCTACACGATCGAGCTGTCCGACGTCGCCGACACATCGACCGCACACGACCACACGGAGCGGGTGCCTCCCCGCACACTGACGGTCGCCGGGCTCTCCGTGCGCTACGGCACGGTCGTCGCCGTCAACGACGTCAGCTTCCGGCTCGAGCCCGGCAAGGTCACCGGCCTGATCGGACCGAACGGCGCCGGCAAGACCTCGCTCATCGACGCCGTGAGCGGATTCGCCGCGTCGCAGGGCAAGGTCCTCCTCGACGATGCCGATCTGTCGAAGCTGCCGGCGATGCGCCGTGCTCGCGCCGGCGTCGCCCGGTCGTTCCAGTCGCTCGAGTTGTTCGAGGACTCGACCGTGTTCGAGAACCTCAGCGTCGCCGCCGATCCCCAGGACCTGCGCTCGTACTTTCTCGACCTGCTCTGGCCCATCAATCCGAAGCTCCGGCCCGAGGTCGTGCGGGCGATCACCGAGTTCGATCTCGACGAGGATCTCCACCGCGACGTGCACGACCTCTCGTACGGCAAGCGGCGACTCCTCGCCATCGCCAGGGCGGTGGCGATGCATCCGAGTGTGCTGCTGCTCGACGAGCCTGCGGCAGGCCTGAGCTCCGCGGAGAGCATCGAGCTGGCGCGTGTGGTGCGACGCCTGGCCGATGACTGGGGCATGGCGATCCTGGTGGTCGAGCACGACATGAACTTCGTCATGGGGGTCTGCGACCAGGTGATCGTCCTCGACTTCGGAAAGCTGATCTCGGCCGGGTCGCCGGAGGACGTCCGCACCGATCCGGCGGTGATCGCGGCGTACCTCGGCACCGAGACCGACGAGCAGCTCGAAGCCGACAGCCTCGACCCGACGGCAGCGTCGCCGGCGCCGGTCGGTGGAGGCGGGTCATGAAGGCGCCGTTGATGGAGACCCGCAACCTCAAGGCCGGGTACCTGGGGCGTGAAGTGGTGCGAGCGGTCAACCTCACCGTCGAGCCGGCGAGGTCGTGTGCCTGCTCGGGCCGAACGGGGCGGGCAAGTCGACCACGCTGTTGACGATCGCCGGCGAGCTGGCGCCGGTCGACGGCATCGTGCTGTTCAACAACGTGCCGACCTTCACCCTGATGGACAAGCGGGTGCGCGACGGTGGCATCGGCCTGATCACCGAGGACCGGCTGGTGTTCACGAAGATGTCGGCCCGCGACAACCTGCGCCTCGGCGGCGGCTCGGTCGAAGGGGCGCTGGCGCTGTTCCCCGAGCTGGAACCGCGGCTGTCGGTACGGGGCGGAATGCTGTCGGGCGGCGAGCAACAGATGTTGGCCTTGGCCCGCGCCCTGAGCCGCAACCCGTCGATCCTGCTCGCCGACGAGCTGTCGCTCGGGCTCGCACCGAAGGTCGTCGACCGGCTCCTGGGCGCGGTCCGCACGGCGGCCGACGAACGCGGCACCGGCGCCCTGATCGTCGAGCAGCACGCCCACAAGGCGTTGAAGTACGCCGACCGGATGTACCTGATGGCGCGGGGCCAGATCCTGCTCGATCTCCCCGCCGCCGAGGCGCTGGAACGAATGGGCGAGATCGAGGACGCCTATCTCCGGGGCACGTCGGAGACCGAGGAAGATCACATCGAGCGGCTGCGCCAGAAGAACAAGCGCAAGCAGTGGAAGCGCCAACGGGTTCGTGAGCGCGAGCTCCTATCGGCTGACCGGAAAGATCGCATCCACCAGGAGGGCAGCAGACGATGACCTGTACTTCGAGAAGGAACGCCGGTTGCGTTCCTTTGCCAAGCGCGTGAGGAGGTAGCCGACCATGGGTTACAGAACCGCAGAACTCCCACCGGTCGAACTCGACGAGTTCGCCAAGATCCCGTTCCTCGAGCGGATGAAGATGCTGCAACTCCACTGGGTGGAGTACGGATTCGGCACTCCGAAACAGACGATCAACTTCTACGTGTGGAAGATCTTCTTCTACGCGCTGTTCGGATTGATCATCTGCGGCGCGTTCACCAAGGGGCTGGAGTTCGACAACATCGCCGGCTGGTGGGACGAACCGATCCTCTACCAGAAGCTGATGGTGTGGACGATCCTGTTGGAGATCCTCGGGCTCGCCGCCACGTGCGGTCCGCTGGCGTTCCACTTCGATCCGCCGATCGGTGGCGTCCTGTACTGGTGGCAGAACGACACCATCCGGGTCCCGCCGTACCCGAACCATGTCCCGTTCACGAAGGGCAACCGGCGGACACCGTGGGACACCGGCCTCTACAAGCTCATCGTGTTCTGGCTCGTGATGATGCTGTTCCTGTCGGGCGAACAGGTCGACGGCCTGCCCGAGGGCTCGGCCGGGGTGATGCCGCAATGGGCGCTGGTCACCTACTGCGGCCTGATCATCCTGATGGGCTTCCGCGACAAGATCGTGTTCCTCTCGGCGCGATCCGAGCAGTACGTGCCGACGATGCTGTACTTCGGCTTGTTCAGCAACTTCGTCGACATGATCGTCGCCGCCAAGATCTGCATCGTCGTGATCTGGATGGGCGCCGGCTTCTCGAAGCTGCAGCACGGCTTCTCCTCGACCGTGGCGATCATGGTCCAGAACACACCGTGGATGGTGTCGCAGCGGTTCCGCAAGGCAACGGTCAAGGACTATCCGAACGACATCAGGCCGTCGAAGGTCACGCACCTGCTGGCGCACATCGGCGGCACCACCTGCGAGTTGGTGATGCCGCTCGTGCTGCTGTTCTCACCGTGGCCGTGGCTGACGTGGATCGCGGTCATCTCGATCTGGATGCTCCACACCTTCATCCTCTCCACCATTCCGATCGCGGTGCCGCTGGAGTGGAACGTGTTCTTCATGTTCGTCGTCGCGTTCCTGTTCCTCAACTTCCCGCCAGGCGAGGGCTACGCGGTCAGCGACATGAATCCGGCCCTGCTGGCGATCGTCGTGACCGTTGCGCTCTTCCCGATCGTCCTCGGCGCACTCCGACCGCAGTACGTCTCGTTCCTCGTCGGGCATGAAGCAGTACGCCGGCAACTGGGCGGCGGGCTCGTTCTCGTTCCGCAACAAGGAGATGGAGGACCGGATCAACGAGCGGATCGTCAAGGCCGCCGACAACCAGATCGACCAGCTCGATCCTCTGTTCGGCAACGAGATCTCGGAGATCTTCATCCAGAAGGCGGTGGCCTTCCGCATGATGCACCCGATGGGGAGCATGCACATGTCCGCCCTGCTGCGCCACACCGAGGGACTCGACGACCGGATCCAGCGGGAGGGCGAGTTCGTGAGCAACGTCCTCACGGGTTGGAACTTCGGCGACGGCCACTGCCTCGACGAGCGCCTGATCGAGGCGCTGCAGGAGCGTTGCCAGTACGAGCCGGGCGACGTGATCGTCGCGTGGACCGAGTCGCAGCCGGCCTTCAGCAAGAAGGTGCAGTATCGGGTGATCGATGCCGCGCTCGGCATGGTCGAGAAGGGCTGGTATCACAACGACGATGCCTACAACGAGCAGCCATGGCTCCCCAACGGGCCGATCCCGCACACGATCACGTGGACGCGTCCCGGTTACGTTGCGCCGGGTGTTCCCTATCCCGGACCCGGTGGCCGAGTCTGATCCGATCGGCGAACGCGTGAACAATGTGCGGCGTATGTGCGCACTTCGTTCACGCGTTCGGCAGTGGGTGACGGTGACGGGTTGACGTCGGCGATCGTTGTCGGCAGCGGGCCGAACGGGCTCGCCGCCGCGGCGCGCCTCGCCCGTGCCGGCCTCGACGTGACCGTGCTCGAGGCGAGCGACTCCATCGGGGGCGGGGCCCGCAGCTCCGAGATGATCGTCCCCGGGCTGCGTGCACGATCACTGCTCCGCCGTCCATCCCATCGCCGCAGGGTCGCCGTTCCTCGCCGAACTCGACCTCGCGTCCGACGGGCTCACCTGGCTGTACCCGACGGTCGACTGCGCGCATCCGCTCGACGACGGCTCGGCCGGCGTGCTGTACCGATCGATCGAGCGCACCGCCGACGTTCTCGGCGCCGACGGTCAGCGATGGCGTCGCGTGTTCGGCCAGCCGACGGCGCACTTCGACGACCTGTTCGCCGACGCCTCGCAGCCGGTGTTGCGAGTACCGCGCCATCCGTTGACGCTGGCGCGTTTCGGCGCGGGTGCGATGCTCCCGGCTACCGCGTTGACCCGGACGTGGAGCACCGACCAGGCCAAGGCACTCTGGACCGGGATTGCCGGCGCACGCGTTCTCCCGCCTCGACCGGCCGATGACGAGCGCCATCGGCCTGATGCTGGTCGTCGCCTGTCACGCCAAGGGGTGGGTCGTCGCGCAGGGCGGCTCGCAGGCGATCGCCGACGCGTTGGTGGCCGACATCGAACGCCACGGTGGCACCATCGAGACGGGCGTGCGCGTGAACTCCGCCGACGACCTGCCGCCGAGTGACGTCGTGATGCTCGACGTGTCGCCGTCGATCGCCGCCGCCATCTTGGGTGATCGGCTCCCCCATCGGGTCGCCCGCTCCTACCGCCGGTTCCGTCACGGGCCGGCGGCGTTCAAGGTCGACTTCGCGATCGAGGGGCACGTCCCCTGGGCGGCATCGCCGGCGCGCGAGGCCGGCTCGGTCCACCTCGGTGGCGGCGCCGACGAGATCGCGGCCAACGAGAAGGCCGTGCACCTGGGAACGATGCCCGAGCGACCGTTCGTGCTCGTCGGCCAGCAGTACCTCGCCGATCCGACGAGATCGGTCGGCAGCGTCAACCCGTTGTGGACATACGCGCACGTGCCACACGGCTACACCGGCGATGCGACGGAGCCGATCATCGCTCAGATCGAACGGTTCGCCCCGGGCTTCCGCGAGCAGATCGTCGGTACAGCCGTGCGCTCCACGACCGAGATGTCGGCCTACAACCCGAACTACGTCGGAGGCGACATCATCGGTGGTGCATCGTCGCTGACACAGCTCCTGTTCCGGCCGCGTTTCGCCACCGACCCGTACTTCACCGGCATCCCCGGCACGTACCTCTGTTCCGCTTCGACACCACCGGGAGCCGGCGCGCACGGGATGTGCGGCGCCAATGCCGCCGCTCGCGCCCTGGCCCGACTCGGTCACGAATAGATGCTTGAACCTGTCCGCACCCGCGTCGAAAATTGACGTGACCGAATGTCAGAAAGGAGACCTGCGATGAACGAAGAACCCCAACGTGCTGCCCGACGCGGTGCGAGCCGAGACGGCCTCGCCGCGCTCGCCATCGTGCTACTCGCCGCGGTGCTCATCGCCGTGGTCATCAACAACTTCGTGTAGCCGGTCGCGTTCGCGCTCACTTGTGCTTCCTCGCCCACACGAAGGCCGTGTCGCCCGGCCAGTCATGGAATACGCCGGCGGGTGAAACATCCGTGAGCAACACCACGAGATCGTCCACGAACTCGTCGAGGCGTTCGCCGAAGCGAGCGGGCGCGGCGAACGACGTGGACAGGTAGCCGGAGACCACCTCGTCGGTCGTGCGGACGATGTCGGTGCGGCCCGGGGCGAAGCCGACATGCGACGCGCCGAACGGCGACTGCTGCAGCGATGCCTCGAACGTGTCGACCCGCGGCGGGCGTGACCAGCCGAGGTAGCGACCGAGCAGTGCCTCGATCTGATCGTGCGGGATCGGTGGGGCGGGCGGGTCGTCTGGCGGGGATCCGTGTTCCGGGGCCGGGGAAATGAGCGCCACCGATCCGCCCACCTCGAGCAGCTCCTGCACCATCGCCAGCACCGGCTCGCGGTCGGTCCAGTGGATCGATTGCCCGAACGTCACCAACCGCGCCGCCGGTAGGTCGAGCGTGGCGAGGTCCTCGGCTCGAGCCTCGATCCAGCGCGCCGTCACGTCATGGTCGGCGGCGTGGCGTCGCGCTTCGCGCGAGCATCTCCGGCTCGGGGTCGATGCCGATCACCGTGTCGAACAAGGGTGCCAGCTGCACGGCGAGCACCCCGGGTCCGCAGCCGACGTCGAGCAGCGTGCCGGTCCCGTCGAGACCGATCTCGGCCTGCATCACCTCGAGCAGTTGCGCCGAGTAGGGCGGCCGGCCCCGCAGATAATGCCGGGCTGCGGTCGCGAACGGCCGGGCCGCATCGCTCATCGCGCCATTGTGGCCCACAGGTCGCAGCCACCCTTGTCAGCCCATCGCGGCTGCGACGTGCGGCGTTACCATGCGCGCATGATCGAGATGCCTGTGCGGAGCAAGTTCCTCACCCTCGGGCAGGTCGCGATCGGTGTGATCGCGATCCTCGCGGCCCTCGTCTTGATCGGTGGTCCGAGCGGTTCGGCACGGCTGGTGGGAATTGTCGCCGCGATCGTGGCGATCGTCGGTGCGGCCTGGGTGATCCGGGGCGTCCGGCGCCAAGCGATCATCGTCGATGGGTCGCGCTTCGGCTGGCGCGGTGGGCTCACCGGCAAGGTCGTCGGCTGGACCGACCTCGACGACGTCGAGCTGGCGAGCACCGCCCGACTGTCGTCGTCGATCACCCGCAAACACCCCGACGTGATCCTGTGGACGAGATCGGGTGGGCTCAACGGGCTGCGGTCCCTGCTGCTGGACCGCCAGTTCCCCCGCAGATGCGGACCGGCAAGGGCACACGTGGTCCCAGCGGCGTGGAGCTGCAGCCCTTCCTCGTGCCCTTCGAGCGCGTTCGGTGACGACCACCGCGCCACGGTCCGAGCGATGCTGGACCAGCGCGGACTGCTTCCGGCCTGAATTCGAACGATGGTCACCCGCCGGAGCCGGCGGTCAGCGCCAGTCGCGTGGGCCCGGCCTCGATCGCCAGGCGTGGTGGCCCGGCCTCGATCGCCAGGCGTGGTGGGCCGGCCTCGATCGCCAGCCGAGGGGGCCCGGCCTCGATCGCCGCGGGCGGACGTGCTGCAGGCAGGCTGGGTGCCTCGCCGCCGAGCTGACCACCGCCACCGCCGTCCACACCGCCCGCGCCGCCGCTGGACGGCGCCGAGGCGGTGATCGGTGCGTCGGGTGCGCCGAACACGTGGTCGGCGCCGCCCTGGGCCCCGCCACCGGCCGCCTGGATCATGATGGTCCGAGGGTCGATGCTGCCGTCGCCCGTGAGCGCCTGGTGGGCGTACTCACCGCCGCCGCTGAGCACGGCCCCGTTCAGCGACGACTGGGTGATCGTCGACACGCTGGGGCGGCCGGTGAGCGCCGGCACCGCGGGCTCGAACTTCTCGCCGATGCCACCGGTCACGGCACCGATCCCGGTGCTCACGGCGACACTCTGCCAGTCGATGGTACGCCCGGCGATCATCTGCGACCCGAGATCGCCGGCTCCTCCGAGCACGGCGCCGCTCGCCGCCGCTGCCCCCACGCTGGAGGTGGCCGCACCGACACCGCCCGTGATCCCGCCGAGCACGCCGGAGAACGCGACCTGGCGCGGATCAAAGGTTCCCGTCGCGAGCCCGGCCGCGGCGGATGTCCCGACGCCGATGAGAATGCCCACACCGAACGCCTGTCCACCGGGCACGAAGAGCAGGCCGACACCCGCAGCGACGACCAGACCCATGGCGAGGGTGCCCCACGGGTCGTCGGTCATCGTTTCCCAGGCCTTGCCGAGGCTGCCCTGCTCCTCGCTCTGGCGGATCGCGTCGTACGCCTCCTTCGACACCGGTTGGAGGCCGGTCGGGTCGAAGTAGTTGACGGGGTCCTGCCAGGCGTAGGTGTACCCACTGACGGCGCCGTTCGTCCCGGGGACCGCCAGGAGCGGGTCGGTCGTCAGGAACTGGCGGGTCAGCGGGTCGTAGACGCGGGCACCGAGCAGTGTCAGACCGGCGACGGGAACGCCATCGGGCTGATCGTCACGGAGGCGGGTCCACACTCGATCGTCGGACCGCCACGAGACGTCTCCCACACTGAGCAGACGGACGTCGCCCAGCTGGTTCGCCCGGCCGGACACGGCGTCGTAGCCGACGGGCTGACCGTTGATGCGTTGCGGCCGTCCCAGGGCATCCAGCTCGAGACGAACCTCGCTGTGCGCACCGTCGGGGCCGGTTCGTTCGATGCCGACGAGCTGGTCGAGGTCGTTCCACACGTAGCGGGTGACCGCGCCGTCGGGCCCCGTCTCGACGCTGCGTCGTCCTGCGGGGTCGTAGGCGACCGACATCTCGCCGGCTCCCTGCACCGTGATCGACGTGACGCGTCCGGCGGCGTCGTAGCCGAACTCCCGCGTCCCATTCGGGCCGACCTCGTGGGAGACGAGGCCGTCGGTGCCGTACGTGTACTGGGTGGCCACCTCGTCGGGTGGCGCGATCTCGGCGAGTCGGCCGGCGTCGTCGTAGCGGTACACCGTCGCATCGGGGCCGATCAGGAGGCGCCCGGCGGGGTCACGGGTGAACTCGGCGTCGACGGCGCGGTACGCGCCGGCCTCACCGTCGCGCAGGCCCACGACACGGCCGAACGTGTCGCGCTCGACGACGGTCCTGACGCCGTGCTGGTTGGTGAACGCAATCGCCCAACCGTCGGCGTCGCGTTCGATGGTGCTCGTGCCCGTGGCGTCGGTGAACTCCGACAGGCGATCGTTGTCGTCCCACAGGAACCCGCTGGTGATCCCCGATTCAGGGACCGTCGCCGAGGTCAGGCGACCGGCGATGTCGTACTCGTAGCGGCCCAGCACGGTCCCGTCGAGGGAGCGCCGTTCAGCTTCGCGTCCCACGGCGTCGAGGGTGCGATCCCAGCCGTGACCACCGCGACGAACGCCGGTGACGATGCCGCTGTGGTCGCGCACGATGGACGTGACGACGTCGGCCGGGTCGGTGACGGTCTCGATGTACCCGGCGAGGTCGTACCCCCAGCGTGTCGAGTGATCGCCCGGGGTGGTCTGCTCGACGAGGCGGCCGCGCTCGTCGTAGCGATAGGCGCTGGTGACACCGGCGGGATCGGTGGCCGAACGGAGCAGACCGCGCTCGTCCCAGTCGTAGCGGGTCGTGACACCGGTGGCATCGGTGGTCGCCCGGATGCGCCCGGCCTCGTCCCGATCCACGCTGGATGAGCCACCGCTGGCGGATTGGTAGCCGACGATGCGTCCGTGATCGTCCCAGACGACGTCGAGATGGTCGCCCTCGGGCGTGTCGGCGCCGGTGTCCACGACACCATCGGCGACGCTGGTGTCGATGCCGGAGATCTGGCCGCGGGAATCGAGGGTGAGGTCACGGCGAATGCCGTCGACCCCCACGACCGCGATGCAGCGGCCGGCGATGTCGTACTCGAACCGTTCGGTCCGGCCCGCCGGACTGGTGCGCGACAGGAGTCGTCCGGCGGCGCTGTACGTGCGGGTGGCCCGGCCACCCGTCGGGTCGATGACGGCGACGAGTCGGCCGGCCGCGTCGGCCTCGGTCGACCAGGTTCGGCCATCGGGACCGGTCACGGTGGCGATCGCGCCGTTCGGGTGATGGGTCCAGCGGGTGATTGCACCGTCGGCCGCGATCGACTCGACCGTGCGGCCGAACACGTCGACGGTGCGGCGCATCGAGCGGCCGTCAGGATCGGTCACCTCGATCAGGTTGCCGTCGACGTCGTAGCCCATCTCCGAGCGCGCCCCGGTCGGATCGATGGCGGCGACGAGGCGGCCGAGCAGGTCGAATTCGCTGCGGTAGGTGGATCCGTCCGGTGCGACGACGGCGGTGGTCCCCCCGAGCACGTCGTACTCGAACTCGACGGTCGAACCGAGTGCATCGGTGATCGACTCGACCGTGCCGTGCGCCCCGAACGACGCCGACCAGGCGACCTCGCCAGGTTCGACACCACCGGTGATGCGTCCCGCGGCGGTGCGCCGGTACTCGGTGACGGTCTCGCCTCGGGCGCTGCGCACCACGCGGCCGAACTCGTACTCGAGTCGAGTGTCGGCGCCCATGGGATCGACGATCCGGGTGAGCAGACCGGCGGGGTCGAACTCGAACTGGCTCGTCTCACCGAGGGCGTTGGTGACGGCCGTGAGCTGTCCGTCGGCGTCCCAGGCGAATCGCGTCACGACACCGTCGGCGTCGGTGATCGCGACGGGTCGGCCGACGTCGTTGAGCGCTGCGGTGACGACGCCGCCATCGGGGCCGACGACCCGGACCGGCGATCGATGCAGATCGTCGTACGCGAAGCTCGTCGTCGCGCCGGCGCGATCGGTGTCGGTGAGCACTCGGCCCTGGTCGTCCCACGTCCACGACTGGACGAGACCGTCGGGGTCGTGCCGTCGCAGGAGGTCGCCGGTCACCGGGTCGAAGTCGTGGCGCCATTCGGCACCGGACTTGGAGACGATACGCACGGCCCGATCGGCGTCGTCGTACGTGATCCGCATCGCCGAGCCGTCGATGTCGATGACCGACGTCAGGTTGCCGCGGCCGTCATGGACCATTGCCTGGCGGACACCCTGCTGGTCCGAGATGACGGTGACGCCGGCGGCGTCGTAGGAGTACTCGGTGACCCGCCCGAACGGGCTCGTCTGGGCGAGCACTCGACCGTCGTCGTCGTAGACGTTGGTGAACGCGATCACGCCGTCGTCGTCGGTGACGGACACCAGGAGTCCGCCGTCCCACTCGTAGTGCAACTCGCCGCAGTGCGTGCTCGCGGTGACCAGCCGCCCGTCGGCGTCGCGGCGGTAGGTGACCGTCCGTCCGTCGGGGGTCGAGATCGAGCTGATGACATCGCCGGACCACGCCACGTCGATCCGTCGACCCGACCGCGTCTCGTGAGCGCCGACGAGGCGTCCGTCGCGACGTTCGACGTCGACCGAGCCGGCGGTGGTGTCCCATCCGGTGAGCAGCCCGTCGACGTCGAAGTGGAAGCGACGCTCGTGATCGACGTGCACGACGAATCCAGCGCCGTCGTCGAGTTCGTCGACCCGCCGGATGCGGCGGCTGTTGGCGACCCATCCGTCGTCGGACGAGACAGCCGTGATGATCGCGCCATCGGGGAGCTGGACGGCGATGCTCGGGCCGACCGGCGTGAGCGTCACGTCGAGCACGGACGACCAGCCGGGACCGAATGCCCCGAGACGTTCGTGCATCAGCGAGTTGTACGTGCGGACCAGGTCGAGGGCGCCGGCGATGGCCGGGAACTCCAGGTCGGTGTCCTGGTGGATCATGTTGCCGTTCGCGGCACAGATCGGGTCGTCGACGAATCCGGAGGTCTGCGGGATGCCGACGATGGTCAATGGGTCGAACACGACCGGCGCCGGAGGTGTCCCGACGCCCTTCGCCGCGAGCGCCGACGCCACGGCGGCGTCGGAGATCGTGATCGGTCCGCCCTGTCCCGTGTCGGCGGCGAGCAGCTCGGTGCGGATGGTGGAGACGAACGTCTCGTTCTCGCCCATCGACTCGAGGAGCGTCGCGAGCGCGCCGACCGCCGGCACGACGACGAATCCATCGCACGGTCCGAGATTGCCGATCGTCGACACGACGCTCGAGCGGCTCGTCTCGGCGCTGACCCGGGCGGGCCTGACGCCGGTGACGAAGTCGTGGAGTTTGCCGGGATCGGCTGACGTGGTCATCTCAGTACCTCTTGAGGGTGCCCGTGGCGTAGAAGTTGGGTTCGGTCGGCACGTCGATCGTCGGTGGGGCTGCGGGCAGGTCGTCGTGGCCGAACAGGTCGCCGGTGAAGTTGTCCCAACCGCTGCGGTTGTCCTCGACCCGCTTGGTCTCCCGGGCGTGGTTGATCGAGTTCTGCTCGTTCATCGCCTCGGCCCACCGCGCCGCCCACTGGCGGGCGCCCTCGCGCAGTTGCGACGCGATGGCGGACGCCTGGGTGCGTTCGGAGCCGATTCGGCCCCGGAACTCACGCCCGTAGGGGCCGAGCCAGTCCGTCAACGCCGTGTTCGACTGGGTCGTGCGGTTCGACATCATCTCGTCGACCTCCTCGCCCAGCGCATACAGCTTCCGGGCGAGCAGCAGGCTGCCCTCGTAGTCGAACTGCACATCTGCGGCAGCTTCCAATCCCATGTCTCAGACCATCCTCTCCGTGTCGCCGCCCACCGATCGCATGTGAGCGATCAGCGGTCGGCGGTGGTGACGGCCTCGATCTGCTTGTTGATGTAGTTCGTGATCGACTGCTCGGCCGCATCGCACTTGGCGCGGGCGGCGGTGGTGAACCCCTGCACGGCGTCGACGGCGGCGATCTTGGCGTTGCCCTCCCAGTCGGTGGCCTGGAGCTTGCCCATGTTGTCGGTGAGCCCGTTGCGCAGCACGGTGAAGTGGCCGGTCACGGTGGGCATCAGCGACTCGAGAGCTCCGGTGTCGACGTCGACGTAGTCGACCGTCTCCGGGCTCGGCGGCGTGATGGTCTTCGAATCGAGCTGGATGGTCACCGGCGCGCCACCGAGCGACGCCGCGATGTTCGACGTGGACGTGCGAACGGCGTCGGCCATCGCGCCCATGTCGACGTTCAGCTTGTTGGCGAACTCGGCGGCGACCTTGCCGGCGTCGGTCTTGAAGGCCACGGCGTTCGGTCCGAAGAATCGGACGGCGACGACGTCGTTGACCAGCGACACCAGTTCGGCATGCATGTTGTCGAAGATGGCCTGGGCCTGCTGCCCATACGCACGGACGCTTGCTGGTTCGACTCGGATGACGGTCATGGATTTCCTCCGATTGCAGACGTGGCGCCCGGCGATCACCGGGTCGAGCGTTCGAAGGTAGTGAGAACCCGCGCCGGTCACACCGGGGACGACTCCCCGCTCGCCCCGGCGGTCACCCGGACTAGCGTTTCGCGCCATGACGAGGAACTCCGGACCTTCCTGACGTTTCAGGGCGGCGCCGCCAGCGGGGCGCTCGATCACTACCGGGACGTCTTCGACGATTTCGAACTGATCGAGATCGACCACTACGGCCCGGGCGACGGCGGACCGGAAGGCACCGTCAAGGTGGCGAAGTTCCGCCTCGCGACAGCGAGTTCAGTTGTGCCGACAGCCCCGTCGATCACGCGTGGGGGTTCACTCCCGCGGTGTCGCTCTGGATCGAGTGCGACGACGTCGACGAACTCGAGCGACTCTTCGATCGGCTCTCCGACGGGGGCACGGTGTACATGCCGCTCGACGACTACGGATTCAGCACCCGCTTCGGCTGGGTCGGCGACCGCCACGGCGTGACGTGGCAACTCAACCTGCGGTGACCGGCGGCTGACCCGCGACCGACCCGCGACCCGACCGGCCACGCGTGTGCCGTAGCGTTCGGTGATGGCACTCAAGGACTACATCGTTCAGGAGGTCGCTCTCGACTGCGAGGAGGGCCTGCTCTCGCGCCGCGAGGCGCTGCGTCGTCTCGCGCTGATGGGGATCAGCGGCGCCGCGGCGGCGACCCTGCTCGCGGCGTGTGGCGACGACGACGCCGGATCGTCGGCCACCGGCCCGAGCGACACCGGCACGGCCGACACCGGGCTGGCCGACACTGGGCCACCGACTACTGGGCCGGCCGACACTGGGCTGGCGCCCCCAACCACTGCCGCCAGCACGACGCCGCCGACCACGGACGCGGCGGCGCCGGGAACGACGAGCACCGCCCCGGCGCCGTCCACACCGCCGACCGGTGAGGAGATTCGCTTCAGTGGTCCGAACGGGGAGCTGATCGGCGTCGTCGCCGAGGCGAGCTCACCTCGCGGTGCGGTCCTCGTCATCCACGAGAACCGCGGCCTCACCCCGCACATCCGCTCGATCCCACCCCGTCTCGCCGCCGACGGCTACACGGCGCTCGCCATCGACCTGTTGTCGGAGGAGGGCGGCACGGCCAGCCTGCCGTGGGAGGGCGACGCCACCGCGGCGCTCGGCAACGCGCCGAGCGAGCGGATGATCGCCGATCTGCGGGCCGGACTCGACGAACTCGGTCGCCGTGCACCGGAGGCGAAGCTCGCCACGATCGGATTCTGCTTCGGCGGCGGAATGACGTGGCAGCTGCTCGCGGCCGGCGAGCCGCGACTGGCCGCGGCGGTCCCCTTCTATGGGCCGTTCCCCGTCCGGCGCGAGCCTCGCCGGCTCACCGAACGCAGCGGTGCTCGGCATCTACGCCGGCCTCGACGATCGCGTCAACGGAACGATGGAAGCGGCCGAGGCCGCGCTCACCGAGGCGGGCCTCACGCACGAGCTGCGCGTGTTCGACGGTGTCGATCACGCCTTCTTCAACGACACCGGCCCGCGATACGACGCCGAGGCCGCAGCCGAGGCGTACCAGGCGATGCTCGACTGGTTCGGCCAACATCTCGCAACCTGATCGTTGGCGACATCGTTCGGCGCAGGTCAGCGCAGCTTCTGGAACAGGTCGTCGAGGGCTTCGCGCAGCAGTGAGGCCTCGGTCCGGTTGAGCCGGCCGGCGACCTTGGAGAGCCGGTCGAGAGCAGCCCTCGTGTAGTAGTTGCTCTTGAGCACCATCTTCTCCTCGACGTAGATGGCGACTCGAGCACCGCCCTCCCGCTTTCCCCTGGCGAGCGCGACATTCGCGCATCGGAAGAGTTCGGCGGTCTCGCTGGCGTGGGGCGGCCTCGAGGCGATGCCGAACGTGGCGTTGATGATCCACCCGTCGACCGGATGATCGGCCAGATGGGCGCGCACCTCCTCGAGCAGGATGAGAGCATTCTCGGCCGTCGCGTTCGGGATGGCGATCCCGAACTCGTCGCCGCCGAGCCGTCCGATGATCGAGTCCGGAGGCAGCGATCGCGTCAGGGTCTCGATCCACACCTCGAGCACCCGGTCGCCCGCCTCGCCGGCCCCGGGTCTCGTTCAGCTCACCGAAATGGTCGAGATCGGTGAGCGCGACGGCGACGGCTCCCCCTGTCGACATGGCTGTCGATCCTGGCCACGAGGTCGTCGATGTCGACGGTCTTCTCGTGACCGTGCCAGTCCATCGCAATACTCATGACATATATATGTGTCTCCGATATATGACGATGTCAAGAGCCCTTCTCCTCGGGGTGAAGTGGCCTACCTCGTCCGGGGGCGGCGCCCGAGCGTGAGATAGGCGATCGGTCCGACCGGCTGCACGAAGCACAGCAGCACCCATCGCAGCTTGGTCCCGCGCACCCGACGACTCGGTCGGCGCGCGAGGTCGACGAGCGCGACCGTTGTGAGAACGACCTCGACGGTCGAGGCGAGCAAGACCGCGGCACGCTGGCCGCTGCTGAGATCTTCCCAACGTTTCTTTCGCGTCATCCCGGTGACCCTACTGACCGCCACCGATCACGGCGGCCGAACGGGGCCAGCGTTCGCCGCGGTCAGGCTTTGTCGGCGTACTGCGCGAACGCCTCCGCCCCGGCCCAGCGGGTGTACGTGGGTGATTGGGGCCAGTCAGCCGGTGAGTCCTGCCACTCCTCCTGCCGACCGTAGGGCAGGAGGTCGATCAACGGGAACGAGTGGCTGAGTTGTTCGGTGCCGCGGCCCTGCGTGTTGTACGTGCGATACACCGTGTCCCCGATCCGGAAGAACACGTTCACCTGGAAACCGCCACCGGCCGGCGCACCCATGTCGGCACCGAACGGGCTGTTGGCGGTCGAGTACCACGTCATCTTGTTTCCCACCCGCTCCCGGTACGCGAGCGCTTCGTCGATCGGTCCTGGCGTCACGATGACGAACCGGGCGTCGTAGGCATCGAGGAACTCGAGCCGCGTGAACTGGCTGGTGAAGCCGGTGCAGCCGGGGCACTGCCATTCCTCGCCGTCGAACCACATGTGGTGGTAGACGATGAGTTGTCGCTTGTCCTTCGAACACGTCCGACCAGGCGCACCGGCCCGTCCGCACCGTCGAGTACGTATTCGGGCATCTCGACCATCGGCAACCGGCGGCGGGCTGCAGCGATGGCGTCGAGTTCTCGGGTTGCCGCCTTCTCCCTCACCCGCAGTTCGGCCACGGCCGCTTCCCAGGATTGCTGGTCGACGACCGGCGGAACCCGATGGTCCGCTGGTGTCGTCGTCTGCAGTCGATGTCGCCATCACGTGCTCCTCTCGGAGGGCGCGCCTCCCAGGGCGCCCCGTGGTCAGGCAACCATGCTTGCACCTCGATGGGACGGCGTCACCATGCCGCGTGTCACAGGAGATTGACGGCGCGCACAGCGAGGAAACGGGCGCGCCGAGCGCGGATGACGCGACCGATCGGCGCTCAGAGCGCGGTGACGGCTCGGACGACGAGGTCGCTCATCAACTCGACGGACAGCGTGTCGCTGTTCAGCACCAGGTCGTACTGCGTTGGTCGCTCCTCGCCCACGCCGTAGAACCGCTTGAGGTACGCGGCTCGCTGCGCATCGCTGTCGGCCACCGCCTTGGAAGCCTTCTTGCCGTCGATCGATGCCGCCTGGGCGAGACGGCTGGCGCGGTTTCGGTCGACGCCGTGACGAGGACGCGCAACACGCCGACACCGTCGGTCAGCGTGTGCGAGGCTCCGTGCGACACGATCACCACGTCGCCTCGCTCGGCGGTCTCGTGAATCGATGTCTGGATCAGCCCCCGCAAGGACTTCGGGTCGGTTCCCCCGCTGAGGTCGATCGGACCGACCGGCCCGAGCGCCATGACCCCGGCGGCACCTCCGGCGATGGTGAGATTGCGCATCAGCCCGTCGATCACCTTCGTCCGGCGCTCGGCGTCCGCAAGTTCCGCGACCGACACGCCACTCGACTCGGCGGCCCGTTGCAGGATCTCCTCGTCGACCAACTGATATCCCAACTGGTCGGCAACCGCTTGGCCGACCAATTCGCCGCCCGCGCCGATCAACCGTGCAATACACACCACCCGTCGCGCCATCGGCGCACGGTAGGCGCCGCCGTTCCGACAGTCAAGGAGCGACGTTGTCGAGTGTTCACCGCTGGCTCGCTCGTCGTTCATTTCAGCGCAATTTCGCCCGATTAGAACCGGCGGCGTCCGTCGACGTAGGAGGAGATTGTCATGGAGTTGTCCCGACGAGAGGTCCTGACGTGGTCTGCTGTGGGTACCGGTGCGGTCGCACTCGGCAACCTCGGCAGCCTGCTCGCGGCCAGTCCCGCAGCTGCCGGTGCTCCCGGCATCGGTGCACCGGTACCCGATCCGGTGGGAATTCTCGACCTGCCAGCCGGCTTCTCGTATCGGGTCGTGTCGCGTGCGGGCGACCCGCTCCCGGGCGGCGGCATCACCCCGGGCCGCCACGACGGCACAGCGACGTTCGACGGCCCCAACGGTGGGCTGCGCCTCGTCCAGAATCACGAGATCAGCACGAGTGATGCCAACCCCACCGTCGCGGCACCCGAACTGACCTACGACCCGAGGGCCAAGGGGGGCACGACCACCTTGACCCTCGACAACCACCTGAACCGGGTCGACGAGTACGTCAGCCTCGCTGGGACATGGTCGAATTGTGCCGGTGGACTCACCCCCTGGGGCACGTGGCTCACCTGCGAGGAGACCGAGACCCTGGCCGGCGCCAACGCCGATCGCGACCACGGGTTCGTGTTCGAGGTCGATCCGGGCACGCCGTCGAACAACCTCGTGCCGACGCCGCTCGCGGCACTGGGACGCTTCCCGCACGAAGCGGTCGTCGTCGATCCGCAGCGCGGCGACCTGTACCTCACCGAGGACGGCAGCGCACCGAACGGATTGGTCTATCGCTTCGCACCGAACGATCGGAGCCAGTCGTACGGCGCCTTGCGCAACGGCGGCACGCTCACGGCGATGAGCTGCAGCCTTCGCGGCAATCACGTTCCCGACCTGTCGGTGTTCTCGACACCCGGCACCACGCTCACCGTCGAGTGGGTGGCGGTCCCCGATCCTCAGGCGCAGACCGTGTCGATCCGTAGGCAGTTCGCCAACACGCAGATCACGCGTAGCCGCAAGTTCGAAGGAGCATGGTGGGGTGACGCCACCGGCAATGGCAACGGTTCCGACGCGGGCCACGGGCGCGGCAATCGCAAGGCGGAGAAGGCCCACATCGTGTGCTCCTTCGCCCGACTCGGCGACGGCTCCTCGGCGGAGCACGACGGTCAGGTGTGGGGTTACGACCCGGACGACCAGACACTGACGCTCGAGTTGTACCTGCCGGTCAACCCGCAGCCGGCGTCCGACATCCCCGACGGGCCCGACAACATCTGTGTGTCGCCGTACGGCGGGTTCTTCCTCGCCGAGGACGGGGAAGGTGTCCAACACCTGCTGGCGGTCGACAAGAACGGCGCCGTCACATTGTTCGCCCGCAACCACCTCAGCACATCGGAGTTCACGGGCGTGACCTTCGCTCCGGACGGCAAGGTGCTGTTCGCCAACGTCCAGGATCAAGGGATCTGCTTCGCCATCACCGGGCCGTTCAACAAGCTCTGATGAGGTGACCTTGGCGAGGATCGTCGGAGCGTCGTCAGATTTCACAGAATCTTCAGAAATCTTCAGGAAAGTGCGCGAGGATGAGCGGCGTCGTGCTGGGTCTCCCTGGTGCGGGAGAGGGGTCTCCAATGGACACGCAGATGCGCCCGACGCGGCGCCAGGTCGTGCTCGGCTTTGTCGGTAGCGCCGCGCTGATCGCGCTCCGCCCGGCCGAAACACTCGCCGGCGGCAAAGGTTCGTCAAAACCCGCCACCGGCGCCGGCTCGGCATCAAGGGCCCGCCCGGCCACCCTCGACGAGTTCATGTCCCTGTCCGAGACGTTGACCGACGAGGAGTTCAGCCTCAGGGACGAAGTCGGCCGCCAGTACTTCGTCGCCATCGACCCGGCCGCCCTCCAGAAACTGGTCCAAGCGACCGTGCGCCGCAACAACCCGCCACGCACGTTCGACGAGATCCTCGCGACGGGTGCGCTCAACGACGATCAGAACGCGCTGACCGCCCAGCAGATCCTCACGTTCTGGTACTCCGGGCTGGTCAACGACACCACCGCCGATTACCTCGAGGCCCTCGGCGTGGGAGTCGTTGAAGGACGGCGACCTCGCCACCGTGTCCAGCATGCCCTATGGATTTCCGGACTGGGAGGACAAGCCATGATCCGCACCGACGTTGTCGTGGTCGGTTCCGGCGTGGCCGGTGCGCTCGTCGCTTGGCAGCTGGCCAAGGCTGGAGCCGACGTCACGATCTTGGAAGCAGGACCGCCCATCGACCGCGATGAAGCCGTCGAGGAGTTCCGGGCGGCGACCGCGAAGGTCCCCGAATCGCCGTATCCGAACACGGCCTGGGCACCGCGCCCGTCCGTCCTGGAGATCGGCGTCCCCGGCACCGGCTACTTCATCCAGGAAGGTCCCGACCCCTTCGGCTCCACCTACGAGCGCATCGTTGGTGGGACCACCTGGCACTGGCTCGGGTCGTGCCCTCGCCTGCTCCCTACCGACATGCTCATGTTCAGAACGTTCGGTGTCGGTGTCGATTGGCCGATCACCTACGCCGAGCTGGAACCCTGGTACGTCGCAGCGGAACACGCCATCGGCGTTGCCGGCGATGATGATTCCGATCAGGGATCGCCCCGCTCGGCGGGTTTCCCGATGCCGGCCGTGCCGATCAGCTATCTCGACAAGGTGGTCGACAGGGCGGCCAACCGCCTCGGCCTGCGTGTCGAAGCAACGCCGCAGGCTCGCAACACCGAGACGTTCAACGATCGGCACCACTGTGTCGGGAACAGCAACTGCATCCCGATCTGCCCCATCGGGGCGAAGTACGACGCCCTCGTCCACCTCGATCTCGCCGTCGAGGACGGCGCTCACCTGATCCCCAACGCGGTCGTCTGGGACATCCCGCTCAACGCCGACGGTTCCGCCGCCGGCGTCGTCTACCGTCGTCCCGACGGGACCGACGAGACGGTGTTGGCCCGCATCGTCGTGTTGGCTGCCAACGCCGTCGAGACACCGAAGATCATGCTCATCGCCAACGGTGGCGATGGCGTGGGCAACTCGTCCGATCAGGTCGGCCGAAACCTGATGGATCACCCGATCCAGTTGTCCTACGCGCTCAGTGGCGAGCCCGTGTTCCCGCAGCGCGGGCCACTGTCCACTGCCGGAATCGAGTCCACCCGCCGTGCACTCACCCGTAGCGACCATTCCGCATTCCGTGTCGAGATCGGCAACGACGGCTGGAAGTTCCCGATCGGCGACCCGACGTTCGAGTTCACCAGCCAACCGGACGGTGGAGGCACGTTCGTGCAACTTCGGGAGGGTGGCACGGACCTGGCGAATCGCTGGCGAGATCACATCACCAAGGAGATCCGATTCGGCTCGTTGATGGAACAGTTGCCCAACCCCGAGAACCGAGTCACTCCGGCGTTCGACTCTGTGGACGCCATCGGCATCCCTCGGCCACGGTTCAACTTCACAATCGGTCGATACGTGCGTGACGGCATGGCCGAAGCCACGATCCTCCACGAGCGACTGTTCGAAGAACTCGACGCCACTGAACGTCACCACGTCGGATTTCCGTTCGCGTTCGTGCCGGTCACATCATCGGCACCACGAAGATGGGCGACAACCCCGCCGACTCGGTCGTCGACAGCGACTGCCGCTGCCATGACGTGCCCAACATGTTCATCGCCGGATCCAGCGTGTTCCCCACCGAGGGCACCGCCAACCCGACATTGACGTTGGCGGCACTCGCCCTCCGCACCGCCCAGACGATCCGCCAAGAGCTGTAACCGCTCGACCTGGCGCGCGTCGGGACCCGACGCCAGGTGCTCCGTAGTCCCGCGATCATGTACGTCCCTGGATTTGCAGCCGTCGACGACGACCGAGCACGCGACATCGTCGCGACGGCACGCAGCGGATGGCTGGTGACCGGCAACGGAGACGGACCGCCGGCGGCGACCCTGATGCCGATCCTGTGGCGCGGTGACCGGCTCGTCGCCCACATGGCCAAGGCCAACCCGCACTGGCGCGCCATCACCGACGGCATGCAGGCGCTCGTCATCGTCACCGGGCCCGAGGCGTACATCTCGCCGTCGTGGTACGCATCCAAGGCCGAACACGGTCGAGTCGTCCCGACCTGGAACTACCTCGCGGTCCATCTCACCGGGACCGTGTCGGTCCATCGCGACCCGGCCTGGCTCCTCGCTGCGGTGACCGACCTCACCAACCGGCACGAACACGACCGAGTCGAGCGGTGGCACGTCACCGACGCACCCGACGAGTACATCACCGCACAACTCCGAGCGATCATCGGCATCGAGATGCACGTCGAACACGTCGAGGGCAAGGCGAAGCTGAGCCAGAACCGCTCCGACGCCGATCGACACGGAGCCGTCGCCGGACTCGAACACGAAGCGCGCGCACTCGACGACTCGACAATTGCCGACGCCATGCGACGGCCCCCGCCGCCCCGGACATTGTGATGAGCGAACGGTCCACCCCTCGGTCCGTTGGCTCACTGGTGGACCGTCCCTGGGGGTTTCGATGAGCGAACGGTCCACCCCTCGGTCCGTTGGCTCATCGCGATGTCGACGGAACCTCACCGGGTCATCGGGGTGCGTCGCAGGGCGTAGGGTCGACCGGGATGGGTGACGCTGTCGACGATCTCGCCGATCTGTGGCGTTGGTTCGCCGAACAGCAGTTTCGCGGCTATTCGCCGATCTACGACCGCATCGCCGCCGCGGTGGCCGACGATCGAGCGACGCTGGAACTGCTCCGTGAGGCACCGGCCGCTACGCATCTGCCGCTGGCCTCGCTCGCCGCAGTCCGATACCTGCTGCTCGATGGACTCGATCACCCGCTCGACGACGTGTACCACGGTCGGTCGAGTGCCGACCCCGGCCCGCTGTTCATCGACATCTGCCGACAGCACCGTGCCGAGCTGCTCGAGGTGTTGCAGACGCGGCGGGTGCAGACCAACGACTGCGGGCGCAGCGCACTCATCGGGCCCGCTCTCACCTGGGTGTCGACACGGCGACCGGGCCCCTTCTGCCTCATCGATGTCGGAGCGAGCGCCGGGATCAACCTGCTGTGCGATCGCTACCGGATCGACTACGGCTCCCACGGCGCGACCGGCCCGATCGACTCACCCGTCCACCTCTCGTGCGAGGTGATCGGCGGCGATCCACCGATCGCCGACCGGTTGCCGGAGTTCGTCGAGCGGGTCGGGATCGACCTGTCCCCCGTCGACCTCACCAACCCGTCCGACGCCCGCTGGCTGTTGGCGTGCGTGTGGCCCGACACCGGGCGCGCCGACCGGGTGGAAGCGTCGATCAGCCTCGTCCAGCAGGATCCACCGCGGCTGATCGCCGGCCGCGCCAACGAGGTGCTGCCGTCGGTGCTGGGTGACCTGCCCGCCGGGGCAACGGCGATCGTCATGACGACCTGGGCGTTCGGGTACTTCTCGACCGACGAGCGGACCGAGTTCGTCCGCATCCTCCGCGCCGCGTCCGAGCGACAGCCCGTCGTGTGGATCTCGGCCGAGAACCCCGGTGTCGTCGGCGAGTTCGCCACGAGCGAACCCGAGAACCAGGCGAGCGACGACCTGCTCGGCGCGGTGCTCGTCGACGGCGGAGACGTCGAGGCGCGTCGACTGGCGCGCGTGCACTCCCACGGGAACTGGATCGACTGGATCACCGAGCCGTGACTCGGCGCGGGCCGTCGCGCACAGCGACCGCCACGCCGAGCACCAGCGTCACCGCATACGCCGGCGCGAGATAGGTCTCGGAGAAGGCCGGGAACGCGGTCAGGTCGAGATACGCGAGCCCGACGATCCGTACCAGGACGAGCAGCACGCCGACGCCCAACAACGTCCCCATCGTCCATCCCGGCGGGCGACGATCCCGCGTCGCGGCGTACGCCCTCATCCCGGCGATCACGATTCCGACCACAGCCAGCAGGCGGTACAGCCAGCGCAATGCACCGATCAGCTGCACACGCAACCTCGTGAAGAAATCGTTCGGGCCCGGCGCCAGCGGCTCGTTCGTCATCCGCTCGAACAACGCCCGGTCGGCAGCGGTGCCGTCGCCGGCGGGCGACAACGCGCTGAACGCGCTCAGATCGATCGTCTTGCGCAATCCCGTCGCGGTCCGCGAGACCAGCCGCGGCGCATTGCTCCACTCCCAGGCCGGGGCGATGCCGCTGTGCGGTGGGCCACACCGCAGCCGGCCGTCGTCGCAGGCCGCATCGATCTCTCCGCCGATCGAGCGGAACGTGTCGTCGAGATCGCGAGCGGTCGCGGCCGCGCCCGTGGCGGCGATGGCGTCGAGCACGACCCACTGGAACACCTGGCCGCCGAGGTCGCGCACGCCGTCGGGACGTACCGACGCGAATCGATCACTGCCGCCCGCCTCGATCTCCCCGCGCAGCGCGGCGAACGTCGGGCTCACCTCGTACAGCAACTCGCGCGTCTCGGCGGTCACGGGAAACTGGTCGAACGTGGTCGCCGGGTCGACGCGGAACATCGGTCCGAGACCTGCCGACATCGACGTCTGTTCGACGTTGGTGATGGCCACGCCGTAGTGCACCTCGTTGACGTGCTCGAGCCACAGCGTTCCCACGACGATCGTCAGCGGGATGCACACGACACCGAGCGCCGCGGCGACGCGCAGTCCGACGGCGATCGGGGCGCGGGACAGTCGCACGACGGCGAGCACGAGGCCACACGCCAGCGCGGGCAAGAGCAGCAACCACTCCTCGCGCACGGCCCACAGGGCGCCGAGCGACAGCGTCGACCCGACCGCCCACGCCAACGTGGCCCGGCGCGGTCGATCGCACGACGACACGAGCCCCACGAGGCAGGCCAGCAGCAGCACCGTCAGGGCGGGATAAATGCCCGAGCGATCCACGCGTGCCGAGATCGGGGTGTTCATCGTCATCGGGTTGAACAACAGCAGGGCGAACGCGCCGAGCCGCCGCAACCGTGAACGGATCAGCGGCCGGAGCGCCACCATCATGATCGCGACGGCGAAGACGTAGACGAGCTGGTGGGCGAGCAGCAACGGCACCCTCGCCGTGTGCACGGCGGCCACGAACAGCGGGTAGCCGGGCTGTTTGATCAGGGTGTAGGCGTCGAACGGCCCGAACCAATCGCCTGCACTGATCCACGAGGCCCGCTCGACGAACCACTGGTCGTCGATGGTCAGCGATCCGTACGCCGTCAGGCGCTGCCCATCGACCAGCCACAACTTCGCCAACACGAGCAGAACCCACGGCGCGGCGAGTCTCGCCCAACGCGTGATGTCGCGACCGGTCGCTGCATCCCGATGACCGGTCGCGTCCTGCTCCATCGTCGAGGGTTCCACGGCTACCGCGCACCCTGTCGTTCGATCGGATCGTCACCACGGGTGACCGTGAGCGGTCCCAGCACGGAGATCGACAGCACGTCGGAAGTGTACGAACCGAGTCATGGTCGACGGGACTTCCTCGCCGACGCCAACCCGCCCTGACAGGATGGAGCGATGACCGCGCTCGAAAGGAACTGGGCGGGCAACGTCACGTTCACGCCGCAGTCAGTGGTCATGCCGACCACCGTCGACCAACTCCAGCGCGACGTGGCGACGGCCGCCGAGGCCGGCCGCCGGGTGCGTGCGGCCGGAGCCCGCCACAGCTTCAGTCCGATCGGTGCCACCGACGGCACCCTCGTCGTGATGGACCAACTGTCGGCGATCGTCGGCATCGACCGCGAGGCGGGCACCGTGATGGTCGAGGCCGGTGTTCGATACGCCGACCTCGCGCCGGCCCTGCACGACGAAGGGCTCGCTCTCCACAACCTTGCGTCGCTCCCCCACCTCTCGGTCGGTGGCGCCATCGCCACGAGTACGCACGGGTCGGGCGTCGGAAACCAGAGCCTCGCGGGCGCGGTCGTGGCGATGGACGTGGTGACCGCCTCGGGCGACATCGAACGGATCGAGCGTGGCACCGACCTCGGGTCGGCGGCCATCGTCGGCCTGGGAGCCTTCGGTGTGGTGGCGCGGGTGTCGTTCCGCGTCGAACCGACCTTCGATGTCGCCCAAGACGTGTTCATCGATCTGCCTTTCGACGCCGGGGTCGAGCACCTCGACGAGATCCTGGGATCGGCCTACAGCGTGAGTCTCTTCACCAATTGGCGCCGCGACGTGTTCGACCAGGTGTGGCAGAAGCGGCGGAGCGATCGGACGCACACCGACATCACACGCTTCGGCGCCGTCGCGGCGATTGCACCGTTGCATCCCGTCGTCGGTATGGAGGCGTCGGCGTGCACCGTGCAGGGTGGTCGACCCGGACCGTGGCACCGTCGACTCCCCCACTTCCGCCCGGACGCCGTGCCGAGCGCCGGCGCGGAACTCCAGACCGAGTACTTCGTGGCGCGCGCCGACGGCCGCGGCGCGTTGCGGGCCGTTCAGGAGCTGCGCGAGCTTCTCGTCGACATCGTGCTGGTCACCGAGATCCGTTCGATCGCCACCGACGACTTCTGGCTCAGCCCGACCCACGGCCGTGACAGCACGGCGATCCACTTCACGTGGCGGCCCGACGAGGCCCGCGTCCGCGACGTGCTCCCGGCGTTGGAGGAAGCGCTGGCTCCCTTCGACGCCCGTCCCCACTGGGGCAAGGTGACGGCCATGTCGAACGGCGACGTCCGCCGACGCTTCCCCCGCTTCGCCGATGCCGCCCGCCTGCGGACAGAACGCGATCCAGACGGGGTGTTCTTGAACGACCACCTCGCTCGCCTCCTCCACGATCCAGGTGCGGTCGAGCCCGGTGCGGTCGAGCCGTCGGCAGGTGCGTGATCCATTCGTCGGGGGACGCGGCCCCGGACTCAGGTCACGCGTTCGAGCCGTGCGGGCACGCTCTTGTGCCACGGCGTGCCAGCGAACCGGTCGCGATGGAACGAGCCGGTCAGCTCGTTGGGTGCGACGCCGTCGACGACGCGCACGCCGTCGTCGAGCCGATCGGTGCCGGTGCCGTTGGGCAGGGCGAGATGGCCCGGGTGCATCCCGGCGTCGACGGCCACGTCGATCGTCGACTCACCCCGTTCGGTGACGACGCGGACGCGATCGCCGTCGGACAACCCGAGTCGTTCCGCATCGTCGGTGGCGATGCGCAGCGCGTCCTGCCCGGCGCGCTTGCGCCACGCCGGATCGCGGAAGATGGTGTTGGCCGTGAACGAGCGGCGCTCCCCGGCCGACAGCAGGAACGGCCACTCCTCGCTGGAACCGGGTGGGTCGCCGAGCGCGTCGAGTTCGGCCAGCAGCTCGGGCATGTCGAGATGCACCATGCGATCAGGTGTGGCGAGGCGTCGCCAGGTGGCGTCCGGCTCGTCGTCGGTGATCACCACCCCCGAGGGGCTGGCGAGGATCGCATCGAACAGCCGGTCGGCCGCCTCCGGGCCGGTGCCGTAGCCGGCACGCTCCACGCCCGTCGGGTTCATCTGCGCGCGACTTCTCCGCGGCCGCCCAGAGTGCGGCGGCGGCCGCGGCACCATGCGGCAGGGTCGGGCCGAGCGTGCGGTACAGCAGGACCGAGGCGACCGGCCCGAGCGACGGCTTGGCGGCGACCGCGGCGCCGAACGCTTCGGCGAACTCGCCGCGCCCGCTCGGCGGCGGCGCGCAGCGGTTCGACGTCGGCGGCGGTGATCATGCCGGCGGCCTCGATGATCCGGGCGTGGATCTCGGGCTCGGCGAGCGGGCCGTCCGGAGGCGCGACGACCGGGCGGCGGAGGTGGAACACGTTCTTCGGGAACTCGAAGTTGAAGAACGTCGCCTCGAACTTCTCGAACTGCGTGGTCGCCGGCAGCACGTAGTCGGCCAGGCGCGCCGTCTCGGTCATGAAGACGTCGATCACGAGCACGAAGTCGAGGGCCTGCAGCGCCTCGCGCATGCGGGCGCTGTCGGCGACGGAGTGGGCCGGATTGCCCGACTCGACGATCAACGCCCTGTATCGGTCGGGATGATCGGTGAGGATCTCCTCGGGGATCACGTTGCACGGCACGAGTCCGCCGAACATCCGCTCCCCGGCGACCGGCGTGCGCGGGGCGCGCTCGGCGTCGAGTTCGGCGGAGAAAGCCTTCACGAGCGGCACCATCGTGGAGGGGATCTGCTGGCCGCCGTGGTTGGCGAAGTTGCCGGTCAGCGTCCACACCAGCTTTTCGAGGTAGCTCACGAGCGTCGAGTGGCGGTTCATCTGGATGCCGAGGTCCTCGAACGCCGCCACGCTCGACGGCGCGGGCGAGACGTCGGGTGGCCCGCCGGACGAGATCCTCGTCGACACCGGAAATCGCGCAGTACTCGGCGACATCGATGGTGGAGAAGCGCTCGTTGACGGCGTCGAGGCCCGTGGCATGTTCGCCCAGCCATGCGTCGGCCGTCAGCCGCTCCTGGACGATGATCGCCACCATCGCTGCCAGCAGCCACGCGTCGCGGCCGGGCCTGACCTGGAGGTGGAAGTCGGCGAGCTCGGCTGTCTCGGTGACCCGCGGGTCGATCACCACCATCGAGCGGTCCTCGTCGTTGGCGATCGCCTTGAGCGTGGTGCGGGCGTGGGGGATGCCGTGGCTCATCCACGGGTTCTTGCCGACGAAGAACGCCACCTCGCACTCGTCGAACTCGCCCCGCACGGCGTTGCCGAACATGGCGCCGTTGACCCAGATCTCACCGCTCTTCTCCTGGGCGATGGCGCTGCTGCGGAACCGGCCGCCGAACCCCTTGTGCAGCGCGGCGCCGTAGGCCCCACCCAGATGGTTGCCCTGGCCACCACCGCCGTAGTACAGGATCTTGTCGCCGCCGAACTCGTCACGGACGGCGCCGAGTCGCTCGGCCACCTCCCTCGCCGCGGTGTCCCAGTCGACCTCTTCGAACGTGCCGTCGGCGCGGCGGCGCAACGGGTTGAGCACCCGTTCCCCACGGCCGTTCTGGTAGTGGTCGAGGCGCAGCGCCTTCTCGCAGGTGTACCCCTGCGACGCCGGGTGATCCTTGTCGCCACGGACCCGATCGAAGGTGCGCCGGTCGGGGCCGAGCCGGATCTCGACGCCGCAGTTGCACTCGCAGAGGATGCACGCCGACTTGTGCCAGGCCGATTCGTCCCGGGCCGGCCCGTCCGACCCGCCGTGAGTGACGATGTCGGTCGCGGTTGCGGCGGCGGTGTCGCTGTCGTCGGTGCCGGTGCGGTCGAGGATGGTCATGCGGATGCTCCTTCTGCGGTGGTCGGTCGTTCGGTGCGGACCTGTTCGCCGGCGCGTGCGGCTGCGGCGAGCAGGGTCTCGAGGTCGGCGATCTTCTGGTCGAACGTGCCGTCGACACCCACGCGCAACGTGGTGACCCCGCTGCGCTCGTACTCGACGAGACGGTCGTGGATGAGCTCGGGTGGCCCGACGAGGTTCGTGCCGAGACCGATCTCGACCGGGACGCGCGCCGCGGCTGCCTCGCGGTCGCCGGCGGCCCAGAGACGCTGCACCTCGGCCACATCGTCGCCATAGCCCTGGCGGGCGAAGGCATCGTTGTAGAAGTTCTTCGTGCCGACCCCATCGCACCGAACGTGAACGCGTAGCCGTCGGCGTGGCGCCGGCCCGCCGCCGCGATCGCCGCGGGATCGTCGACGGTGAGTTCGAGGCCGACGGCGACGACACGGTCGACGTCGTCGAGCGACCGACCGGCCGGCGGTCGGCACCCTCGCGGATCGGGTCGAAGAACGCGTCCGCCGTCGCCGGGAAGAACGAGTTGCCGATCCACCCGTCGGCGAGCTCGCCGGTGAGACGCAGGTTGGCCGGGCCGAGCGACGCGACGTACACCGGGATCGGTGCCGTCTCGGCACGCGAGCGGATCGCCTTGCCGGCGCCGCCGGGGAGCGGCAGTTGATGCACCGCTGCCGTCGTAGGCCAGGCGCTCGCCGGAGGTGATCATCTTCACGATCTCGATCGTCTCGCGGGTGCGCTGCACCGGGCGGTCGAACGGCACGCCGTGCCACCCCTCCATCACCTGCGGCCCGCTGGCACCGATGCCGAGGATCATTCGCCCGTCCGACAATCGTCTGCACACCCTGCGCCGTCATCGCCAGCATCGCCGGCGTGCGCGCCCCGAGCTGGGCGATCCCGGTCGCCAGCCGGAGCCGATCGGTGACCGCGGCGATCGCGGCGAGCGGCGTGAATGCGTCGTACGCCCAGTACTCCGCCACCCACACCGAGTCGACGCCGATGCGTTCGGCCTCGCGGGCGAGTTCGAGGAAGCGCGGCATCGCCGGGTCGACCGACAGCCCGATCCTGATCGTCATGACGTCCGGCACCGCTCCGACTCGGCGAGTTCCTTCACCCCGGCGAGCACACGCTCCATGTTCGCCCGGTGCTCGTCGAGCCGCCGGGCGACGATGCGCTCCTCCTTGTCGGGCATCGCCTCGATGGCGTAGTTCAGCCCGCCGCGGCCGGGTCCCATCTGGAACCAGTACTCCAACCGGACGGTGCCGTCGCCGACGTCGTCGATCGTCCAGCGCCAGATCGACGACACGTCGTCGTCACGACCGATCACGCTCCACTCGAACACGCGCTCGGGTTCGAAGCCGGTGACGATGCAGGTCGTGGTCCACTCACCGATCGCGTCGTGGGCGCTGTGCCCGGCGAACCGGGCGCCGAGCGCCGGCCCGTCGTGCCCGTCGAACCACTCGGCGCCACTCACCTCGGTCGAGAACCGTGACGACAGGTCGATGTCCGACACGAGGTCCCACACCACGGCCGGCGTCGCCGGCGATCTCGGTCGAGACCTCGCACGGTCGGGCAGTCGGCGTACTTCATCGGACCGGTGCGGCGTCGAGCACCGGGTAGAGCGCCGGCCAGGTCGCCGGAGAGTCCGGCCCGAACGCGCCGGCTCGACATCGTCGGCGATGACCTCGAACGCACCGGCCTCGAGACCATCCATCACCTGTGCGGCAACATCGTCAGGCGACGACTTCGGCACATCGAGACGCAGCGGTCATGTCGGTGTCCATGAATCCGACGAAGCAGCGCCAATACCTGGGTGTGCTGCGCATGCAGTTCGAGCCGGACGGAGTTCGTGAGCGACCACGAGGCCGCCTTGGCCGCGCAGTACAGCGCCGAACCCGGTGCACTCAACCAGGCGAGCACCGACAGGACATTGACGATCGCACCGCCACCGTTGGCACCGAGGATCGGAGCGAACGCCCGGCACATGGCGAGCGGGCCGAGAACGTTGGTGTCGAACTCGCTGTTGCGCCATCTCGGCGGCGTTGTCGGCCAGGGCGCACGTGCCGGTGCCGATACCAGCATTGTTGACGAGCAACGTCACGTCGCCGCACCGCGGGCGGCGGCCTCGATGTCGTTCGTGGAGGTGATGTCGAGCAGGATCGGTTCGACGCCGTCCATCGTGACCGAGAAGATGTCGCGTGCGCCGGCGTACACCTTTGACGCTCCCCGCTCGAGCAACGACGCGCAGAGCGATTTGCCCAGCCCGCGGTTGGCTCCGGTGACCAGGGCGACCGATCCCGTGATGTCCATGATTCCCCTTGCTTCGCGATTTCTCGACTGGTGGGTGACCCCCGATTGGGCTACCTTAGTTCCATGATGGAATCCAATACAACAGGTGAACGCGATCGGCATCCCCACGGCGAGGTCCGCTCCGAGACCGTCGACGACCACATCCTGGTCATCACGGTCGACCGCGTCGAGAAGAAGAACGCCTTCACCCCGAAGGTCATGGACGAACTGCAGGACACGCTCACCCTCCTCGACGACGACCCGGAACTCTTCGTCGGCGTCCTCACGTTCGCCGGCGACCACACGACGGCCGGGCTCGAGATGCCACTGTTCTTCAGCGACGACGCGCGGCGCTCCGCCGCCGAGCGCAAGGCCGCCCAGACGTCGGAGCCGGTCGACCCGTTCAGCCTCGGCCGGCGGTTGACCAAACCCCGGATCACCGCGGTGCAGGGCATCACCTTCACGATCGGCATCGAGATCGCCCTCGGCGGAGACATCATCGTGGCGGCCTCCGACCTGCGGATGTGCCAATTGGAGCCCAAGCGCGGCCTCGCCCCACTCGGCGGCGCGACGGTGCGGTACGTACAGCGCGCCGGATGGGGCAACGCGATGTACCACTTGCTCCTTGCCGACGAGTTCGGAGCCGACGAGGCCTACCGGATCGGACTCGTGCAAGAGGTCGTCGAGCCGGGCGCGCAGCGCCAACGAGCGGTCGAACTCGCACGAGCGATGCTGCAGTGCTCGCCCGCAGCGCTGCGTCACACGATCGCCAATGCCCGTGTCGCACTGGACGAAGACGAGCTCGCCGCGATCGCGGCGATCCCAGCGATGGAGCGGACCGTCCAGGCAACCGAGGACTTCCAGGAGGGCATCGCGTCGTTCGTCGAGCGGCGCGCGGCGACCTTCACCGGCAGGTGATCCTCGATCGGTGACTATGTTCACCTGACATGGCACTCGAGGTATTTCCCGAGGATTGGGAGCGGGGACTCGCGGTGGTCGCCCACCCCGACGACATGGAGTACGGCGCGGCCGCGGCGATCGCCCGATGGACCCATCAGGGCAAAGAAATCGCGTATGTCCTCGTGTCGGACGGCGAGGCAGGGATCTCGTCGATGGACCCGACCGAGGCGGGTCCGCTGCGCAGGCGCGAGCAGGTCGCGAGCTGCGCCGTCGTGGGTGTCGACGAGGTGACGTTCCTGGGGTGGGCCGACGGCGGGATCGTCGAGGGCCTGGAGCTGCGCGCCGATCTCGCCGCCGAGATCCGCCGTCACCGGCCCGAGGTCGTGGTATCGATCAACTTCCGTGACTCGTGGGGGCCAGGGAGCTGGAACCACGCCGACCACCGCGCCGTCGGCCGCGCCGTTCTCGACGCGGCGCGCGACGCAGCGAACCCGTGGGTGTTCACCGATCGTGGCGACCCGTGGGACGGCGTCCGGCTCGTGGCGTTCAACGCCAGTCCCGAACCGACACACGCCGTCGACACCACGGACACGTTCGATGTCGGGGTCCGATCGCTGGCCGAGCATCGCACGTACCTCGAGAATCTCGGGGGCGACATGGGCTCACCGGAGGGCTTCCTGCGCGCCTCGGCCGAGGCGGCAGGGTCCGAGTTCGGTGTCGGACTGGCGGCCACGTTCGAGATCATCGGCACCTGATCGGGTACAACTGACCAATGACCGACGAGCAGGACATGGCCGAGAGCGTGGACGAGGAGGTCGTCGGCACCGACTCGGCGTCGAGCGACGAGGTGGGTTCGTTCGACGATTCGCCCGACCTCCCGGTGGGCCTGCCGTTCGCCGACGCCGATGTCAGCGACGAGTCCTTCGCCGACCGTGCGGACCGAGAGATCCCCGACCTCGAGGACGACCCCGATCAGCCACTGCGCCTGGTGGAGCCGGAGGTGCTCGTCGACAGCGACCTGCTCGAGCAGTTCGACGACGACGGCGACCTCGCCGAACCGGACTGACCCGTTCAGATGGGCGCCGGCGATGAGCGAACGGCCCGGGGGGTGGTCCGTTCGCTCATCGCTCTTACCGGGCGACCGCCGGCCGGTCAGTCGGGGAAGGCGACGTGCACGTCTCGCGGCGAGGGCGCACCGGTGCCGGTCTCGACGAGCGACTTCAGGCTCATCAGGTAGGTGGCCCACTTGGTGCTGCAGTGGTGCATGAACTCCACCGGCTCCTTCCAACCCTGGTGCTTGAACAGCACGATGGTCATGTCGTCGTCCTGACGCAGATCCCAGTCGACCGTCGTGCCGACCCACTCCGCCGGGCCGTCGACGACCTTCCACGAAACGTGCTCGGACGGGCGCTGTTCGATGACCTCCATGTCGAAGCCACCGGGCGGGAACCGGAACTCGATCACCCCACCGACCGCGGCGTCGCCGGTCGTGTCGTCGGTCCACCAGCCGGCGAGACCCTCGACGCTCGTGAGGGCGTCGTACACCTTGTCCGGCGACGACGACTTGACGCCGACCCTGTGCAGAATGTCAACCATTGCATTGCTCCTTTGTTTGGGGGATTTCGTGATCTGATGACGCCGTTCAGGCGTTCTTGCTGCGTTCGATCGCCTCGGCGAGCTTCCTGATCCGTTGCAGCCGGGCGTCCCACGCCCTGCCGACCGAGGCCAGCTCCGCGACCGCTCGGGCCAGCTGCACCTCGTCGACGCGGTAGCGCTTCTCCCGGCCGACGGGTGCCGACGTCACCATCGCCACCCTGTCGAGGACGTCGAGATGCTTCGCCACCGCCTGCCGGGTCACCGGCAGTTGCTCGCTCAGCGTGGTGGCCGTGCCATCGCCGTCGGCGAGCAGCAGATCGAGGATCCGCCGCCGGGTCGGGTCGCCGATCGCCGACCAGAGTTCGTCGTCGATGCGCTCCGCGACGCTCGTGGTCACGGTCGCACCGCCAACGCTTCGGCGTGCACGACCAACCGCGGCAGGTAGAAGTCCCAGCCGGTGTTGTGCTCGTGGAACTGCTGCTCGAGCACGGCGACCTCCCAACCCATCTCGCGGAAGCCGGTCTCGGTCATCTTGAGCAGCGTGCCGCCACCCGACGGCGTGAGATCGAACGTGACGAGCAGCGAGTTGCCGGCCGCCGGCGACTCGCCGAACGGATGCGTCCAGCGGAACGAGAAGGTCCGCGGCGGCTGCGCCTCGATGACGGTGAACTGCACCACGGCCCGGCCGTCGTCACCGTGCGCTCCGAAGACGATCTCGCCCGTCGACCCGGGCACCGCGTCGTAGTGCGCCTCGTCGGGCCACCACTGCTGCACGTGGTCCGGGCTGCTCACCACCTCGAAGACGACCTCGGGAGAGGCCTCGACGTAGATCTCGCGTTCGATGGTTCCGAATTCCATGACATCCTCCTGGAAGGTTTGGCTCCTGCAACGTTTGGTTGCAAGTCACCGTACCGCATCGCCGGCGTTGACGCAACCATCAGTTGCGTACCTTTCGTCCAATCCTGAAGCGCGGATCCACGTCGTCGGACGCTCGCTACGTTGTCGACGGTGACGGTCCGGCAACGCGTCGTGGTGGCCCTGCTCATCGGCGCGGTCGCGCTGGCCTTCGCCGACGCATCGGTGGTGGCTCTCGCCCTTCCCGATCTCTACGGCGAGTTCGACACGACGATCGTCGGTGTGTCCTGGGTGCTGACCACCTACGCGCTGGCGGTCGCTGTCGCCTCCGTCCCGATCGCTGCGCTGCACCGCCGGGCCCGACCACTTCACCTCGTGGTCGTCGGCGCCGCCGTGTTCACCGCGGCCTCGCTGGTGGCCGGGGTGGCGACCGGCCTGACGATGTTGCTCGCGGCGCGCGCCGCCCAGGGGGTCGGTGCCGCGCTGCTGCTCGCCGGCTCCTTGCCGGTGCTCGTCGCCCTCGTTCCCGGCCCCGGCCGGGGACGGCGATGGTGGGCGCTCGCCGCGGCGGTCGGCGCCGCGATGGGCCCCGCGCTCGGCGGGGTGTTGACCGAACTGTTCTCGTGGCGCGCGATCTTCTTCTTCCAGGCACCGATCGTCGCCGGCGCGTTGGCGGTGGCCGCCGACGAGCGGGCACGCGTGCGCCGCGACGCGGCGGGCCACAGCGACCGCCCGACTCGCCGTGTCGATGTGACGATCGCCAACGTCGGATTCGCGCTCGTCTTCGGCGCGCTCGTCGCCGCGTTGTTCCTCGGCGTACTCATGGCGATCGAGGTGTGGCGTTACGACCCGCTGCAGTCGGCCTTGCTCGTCAGTGCCTTGCCGCTCGGCATGCTCCTCGGCCGCCTCGTGCAAGCGGCGCCCGCGGTCGGGCTGGCCGTCGGCGGCGCCCTGCTGCTCGCCATGGGACTCGTCATGCTCGCCTTCGTGCCCGGCGCCGCGCCGGTCCTCGCTGCCGCGGCGTTCGCCATCTGCGGCGCGGGCTTCGACCTGGTGCACGAGGTGCTCGACGGTGCCGCCGTACCGGAAGACGAGCCCCCGGTCCGTGCCGGCGCCGTCACGATCGGAGCCCGGCACGCCGGCCTCGTGCTGGGGCTGGCGTTGATCGCGCCGGTGCTCTCGTCGAGCCTCTCGGCAGGTATCGAGCGAGCGACGTTGGGTGCGACGCAGACCATGTTGCTCACCGACCTTCCCCTGTCCGACAAGGTGCCGGTGACATGGGCCTTGCGCACCGCGATCGATGAGGCGCCGCGCGGCCAGGTGCCCGACCTGGCCGCCGAGTTCGACGAACGTGGCGCCGGCGACGACATCGCGCTGGCTGTCGCTCGCGACGAACTGATGGACACGGTGACCGACGCCGTCACCCGCTCGTTCCGCTCCGCGTTCATGATCGCCGCGGTGCTGGCGGCGCTCGCCGCCATCCCGGCCTGGTTCGTCGTTCGCCGCCGGCCACCGCTCGAATGGCGGTGGTCGCCGGCGCGACGCCGCTGGTCGGCGGTGGGACTCGGCGGCATCGGGGTCGTCGCGCTCGCGTTGGTCGCCGCGACGGTGTCGAGCGGTGGCGATACCGGCGAGTTCGTCGCCGAAGACCCGTGCACAGCGGCGCCGGATCAGTTCCCGGGCGACGGTCTGGATGCCGCCGTCCAACGCATCGCACTGTCGGCCCTCAACGGCGCGGCGTGCGAGCTCGACACGACACGCGAGCGGCTGGTGCTGTCGCTCGACCCGAACAGTTCGTTCGACGACGTGACGTGGGATCGGGACACCATGGAGGAGGCCCTGCGCGTGGGTGCGCACCGGGCGATCGACGACGCCAACGATCGCGATGCGATTCCGGGCTGGGTGGCGGCGGCCTTGGGTTTCGTCGTCGATCGGGCACCCGTGAGCTGGCTCGTCGAGCGACTCCCCATTCCGGGCGGATGATCAGGCCTTTCGCCGCATTGCTCCGAATTAGTTGCATCATGGAACTCACTCTGTCATGATGACGGGATGACCACGACGGCGACGCCCACCGCGCCTACGCCAACCAGCAGGTTCGATCGGCACGAGCGGGTGACGTTGGCGGTCGCATCGCTGGCGACCCTGGCGACCTTCCTCGACACGACGATCCTGTACGTCGCGTTCCCCGACATCTCCGCCACGTTCTCGAGCGCATCGCCGACGACGCTGTCGTGGGTTCTCAACGCGTACACGATCGTGTTCGCCGCGCTCCTGATCCCCGCCGGCAAGATCGCCGATCGATTCGGCCACCGCCGGGCGTTCCTGGCCGGGTCGACCCTGTTCACGATCGCGTCCATGGCCTGCGGCCTGGCTACCACGATCGAGTTGCTCATCGCCTTCCGCATCCTGCAGGCGGCCGGGGCCGCCGTGTTGATCCCGTCGTCGCTCGCCCTCGTCATGCACGCGTTCCCCCGCGACAAGGTGCCGCAGGCCGTCGCGATCTGGGGAGCGACCGGAGGCGTCGCCGGAGCACTCGGACCGACGCTCGGCGCGGCGATCGTCGAAACGTTCAGTTGGCGCTGGGCGTTCTTCATCAACCTGCCGATCGGCGTGTTCACGATCGTCGCCGGCAGGAAGCACCTGAAGGAGTCGTCGGACTCCGAGACCCGGGTGCCGTCGCTGATCGGCGTCGCGCTGATCATCATCGCCGCGGGCGTCTTGTCGTACGGGGTCGTCGACGCCGACACCGCCGGTTGGATGTCGGCCCGCACGATCGGCACGCTCGCCCTCGGCGCGGTCGCCCTCGCCGCGTTCGTACTGCACCAGCAACGCACCCGCGCCCCGGTGCTCGACCTCGACCTGTTCCGGATCGGCAACTTCCGCTGGGGCAACATGTCGATGTTCGTCTTCGGGATCGCCTTCTCGGCGATGTTCTTCGGCTCGATCCTGTTCTTGACCAACGTATGGGGATGGTCGGTCCTGGAGGCCGGCTTCGGGATCGCCCCCGGTCCGGCGTTCGTGGCGATCCTCGCGCCCCGGATGGGCAAGCTCGCCGGTGTGATCGGCCAGCGACCGATTCTCCTCGTCGGCGGGCTCGTCTATGCCGCCGGCGGCCTCTGGCGCGTCATCTTCCTCGGATCGGACGTCGACTACTGGAGCCACTACTTCCCGTCGATGGTGCTCACCGGGATCGGTGTGGCGTGCTGCATCCCGCAGTTGTCGAGCGTCGTCGCGCAGGCGTTGCCCCCCAACCGGATCGGTGTCGGCGGTGCGGCGCTCCAAGCCGTGCGTCAGTTCGGTGGCACCTTCGGCGTGGCACTCACGATCGCGCTGCTCGCCGCGCAAACAGGCATCTCGGGTTCGCTGGCGGCGTTCGAACGCATCTGGTGGATCGTCGTGGTGGGCGGAGTCGCCGTCACGTTGCTGGCGCTGCCGCTCCGAACGGGCCGTCGACTGGCGGCGGTGAGCTGATCGCATTCCATGATGCAACCCATCGACCCGGCATGTCTAGGCTGACGTCATGAAGCGCACCGACACCTCCGAGTGGCCCTGCACCATCGCGCGCAGTGCAGCGGTGCTCGGCGATCACTGGAACCTGCTCATCATCCGTGAGGCCTGTCTCGGAACGCGACGCTTCGACGACTTCCAGCAGGCGCTCGGCATCGGCCGCAACATCCTGACGATGCGCCTGAACGCGCTCGTCGACGACGACGTGTTACGACACGTCGAGTACCAGCAGCATCCGGTCCGCTACGAGTACCGGCTCACCCCGAAGGGACGCGACGCGTACCCGATCCTCGCCGCCATGGCGGCGTGGGGCGACCGCTGGCTCGTCGGCGAGGAGGGCACACCACTCGTGCTGCACCACACGGCGTGCGAGCACGACATGCATGCGGTCGTCGTGTGCAGCGAATGCGACGAACCGCTCGACGTCCGCGAGATGCGGGCGAAGCGCGGCCCCGGCGCCCACTGACCTGTCGCGCGGGGTCAGGCACAACGCAACAGGTTGGTCCCACGCTCGACGCCCGTATTGGCTCTCAGCTCGTCGCGAGTTCGCGGAGCAGAGCCCGGGTCCGCGCCCGCGAGGCGGAGCCGTCGGCGCCGACCGGGAACGGCGCGGCCCACAGATCGGTCGCCCCGGCGTCGAACAGCTCGGCGATCTGCGCCGCCACGCTCGACTCGTCACCGACGATCGCCGCGTCGGCGGGGCTGGTGACGCCGCCCTCCTGCAGCAGGCGGAGATAGTTGGGCAACGTGGCGTACACCGCGAACTGTTCGGCTGCCGCGGCCCGCGCCTCGGCGATGTCGTCGTGGACGGCGATGGGCAGACCGGCGACGATGCGCGGCTCGGGACGACCCGCATCGGCCGCGGCCTTGCGGATCCGGGGCGCGACGTGGCGATCGATCGCGGCGGCGTTGCCGAGCCACAGGATGGTTCCGTCGGTGTACTCCCCGGCGACGCGCAGCAGCCGTGGTGCGAGGGCGCTGACGAGCACCGGGATCGGCGCGCCATCCACCAGCGTGGGCGGGCCGGCGACGGTGCGGAACTCGTCGCCGCTGAACTTCACGGCCTCACCGCGCAGGAGCTGGGTGACGATCTGGACGTACTCCTCGGTGTGCCGGCCCGGTGTGGCGTACGACATGCCGAGCGCCTCGATCACCGGTGCGTGCGACGGGCCGACGCCGAGCGTGACGCGCCCGGACGATCCGATGGCCATCGCGACCGCCGCCGTCCGGCTCGCCTGGAACACGGGGTGACACAGATAGGTCGGCACGATTGCCGTGCCCAACTCGATGCTCGACGTCGCCCGCCCGGCGAGCGTGATCGCCGCCAGGGCGTCGCCCAGCACCTGCCCGGGGTACCACAGCGAACTGAAGCCTTCGGCTTCGGCCCGCTCGGCCTGACGGATGATGCCCTCGGCATTGCCGGCGGCGCCGGTGAGCCCGATCCTCACGATGCCACCGCCGCATTCCGGCGGTATTCGCGGCGGGCTTCGTCGACGAGCGGGGCGACGTCGCGTGGCATCAGCACCCCGGCGGCGACGGCAGCGCTCGGCGGCCTCGGTGAACCGGGCGACGTAGGTCTCCTCGTCGCCGTACAACGCTTCGAGCTTGGCCCGATCGAACGGATTGCTCGAGCCCCACAACATGCTGTAGATGTCCTGGCCGAGCGGGATGGCGCTGTTCTGCGCCACCGGCACGTCGGCCTGCGGCAGTCGGACGCCGCCGACGGCGATGCCGTGCTCGTCGCGCACGGGCTGGGGCGGATCCCCGGCGAACTCGATCAACGGTTGGACGGGAGGTGGCTCGCCGCCGCCGACCCACCGGTTGAGATGGTGCAGCGCGGCGTCGTAGAGGGGTGTGATGGCGATCCGGTTCATCTGCTGCATGACCGGCTGCGGCGTCCCGAACTCGCGCTCGTACTTCGGCGCCCGGACATCCATCGACTGGATCGACACGTGACACGTCCCGGCCGACTCCCAGTACCGGAACCGGTCGGTGTCGGGCTGGCGGACCTCGTAGCAGGCGATCGCTTCGAGCTCGGAGTTGACCACCATCACGGGCACGTCCAGGTCGTCGCGAATCACGTTGGTCCCACGCAGGCCGACCCGCGATCCGGTGCCCGGCGCAGTCGGCGCGTTGATGTTCACGATCGCCTCGCCGACCTCGAGCGCGGTCCCCGCCCCGAAGTAGATCTGCAGCAGGTACCCGTCGTAGGCGTGCTCGAGCGGGTGGATGGCGTTGATGTATGTGGCCAGCCGGGCGGCGGACTGCGACGCCCCCATCCCGATGACCCGCTGGACGTCCAGCCCGCCGAGGGGGTCGACTCCCGACCTGTCACGGCTCGCCCCGACGGTGCGGGCGACGCGCGTGAAGATGTCGTACGACGCGTCGTCGGTAGGGATGCTCAACGAGCCGTAACGCGCCGGATCCCACGCCGCCAGGCCCTGACTGTCGGTCGGGAACCCGGTGACACCGACGCGTTGCACGGTGGCCGCGACGACCGCGTAGCCGCCCTCGATGAATTCGGCGCTCTCGGCGCCGAAGAGCTCGTAGCCGGCCGTGACGTTGTTCCACGACACGACGACGGTGCCGTTGAAGCGCTCCGGATCGGCTGGGCGGTACACGAGGAGGCGCGTGGTGAACGGCACCGTGGCGTTCGGCTCGGCACTCCAGTGCCCGTCGCGGCCCCACTCGGTGCCCGGCACCTGCCGGTACGTGATCGCATCACCCGAGAGGAAGAACTCCTCCTCCACGTAGCCGCGTTCGGCCAGGTCGAACAACGGGCGGCCGAACGGCCAGCCGTGATCTCCACCCGTGATCGGTCCTTCGACCGTCAGTCGACTCGTCGTGTCGGTCATCTGCGTGCCTCCTGGCCATTCGTCGCAACGGTGACCCATCACAGCACGTGCCACCGTCACGCTCACAGCTGGAGCGGCGCGGCGACGTGTGTCTCAACGTTCCACGAAGCGGCTGAGGATGCAGAGGTCGCCCGGCTGGCCGTCGCCGTCGATCACATGGTCGCGGAGCACGGCCTCCCGCTCGAAACCGAGCGCGATGAACATGTCGATCACGCGCTCGAGGCTGGCGAGCACCTCGATGTACAGCTTGTTCAGCTCCATCTCGTCGGCCATCGACACTGCTCGGTCGGCCAGCGCCTTGGCGATCCCCTGCCCCCGAGCGTCCGGCAGCACCACCAGTCGAACCTCGCCCACTTTGCTCATCCATCCCTGGCCCGGGTTGACGGTGAGGATGGCGACCATCTCGTCGCCGATGAAGGCACCGACTCGGCGGGCCGGCGTTCGCTGCGTCCAACTGGCCACCGATACCTGGCTCAGCAGTGCTCGGTCGGCGAAGGCCCGCTCGCCGTGCGGGATCCTGGCCGCGAAAATCTCGGCCGCCGTGCGATGGTCGGCAGTCAGTGGTCGCAACTCGAACCCGGGCACGGATCCCCTTTCGGTCCCTGGTGTCCTGCGAACGTAGTCCGTCTCCGCTGCACGCCGCGCCCGAAAATGGAGCAGATGTCGCGCTCGAGCGCGACATCTGCTCCATCTTTGGGGTTTGGGTGGGTGGGGCGGGTGGCGGGTCAGGCGATGTCGAACCGGTCGAGGTTCATCACCTTCGTCCACGCCGCCACGAAATCGGCGGCGAACTTCGGTCCGGCGTCGTTGGTGGCGTAGACCTCGGCGAGGGCTCGCAGCTCCGAGTTCGCCCCGAAGACGAGGTCGACCCCGGTGCCGTCCAGCGGCCGCCCCCGTTGCCGATCGCTCCCCTTGAACACGTCCTCGGCTTCCGACGTCGCCTCCCACTCGGTGGCCATGTCGAGCAGGTTGACGAAGAAGTCGTTCGTCAAGGTGCCCGGCCGATCGGTGAACACACCGTGCGTCGATTCGCCGACGGTCGCACCGAGCACGCGCAGCCCGCCGACGAGGACCGTCATCTCCGGGGCGGTCAGCGACAGCAGGCACGCCTTGTCGAGGAGCAGGTGCTCGGCGGCGAGATCGTGACCCTTCTGGAGGTAGTTGCGGAAGCCGTCGGCCGTCGGCTCGAGCACGGCGAACGCCTCGACGTCGGTCTGCTCCTGGGTGGCATCGGCGCGACCCGGCGTGAACGGAACCTGCACGTCATGGCCGGCCGCCTTCGCCGCCTGCTCCACGCCGACACCGCCGGCGAGCACGATCAGGTCGGCCAGCGAGATCGCCTTGCCACCCGACTGCGAACCGTTGAAGTCCTGCTGGATGCCCTCGAGCGCGGACACCACACGCGACACACCCGATGTGACGTTGACGTCCCATTCGGCCTGCGGCGACAGACGGATCCGTGCGCCGTTGGCGCCACCACGCTTGTCGGTGTCGCGGTACGTCGATGCCGACGACCACGCGGTGGACACGAGCTGCGACACCGACAGGCCGGCGTCGGCAATCTTGCCTTTGAGCGCGGCGACATCGGTGTCGTCGACGAGGTCGTGATCGACCTTGGGAATCGGGTCCTGCCACAGGAGTTCCTCGTCGGGCACCCACGGTCCGAGGTAGCGGACCACCGGGCCCATGTCGCGATGGAGCAGCTTGTACCAGGCGCGGGCGAACGCATCGGCGAACTGGTCGGGGTTCTCGTGGAAACGCTTCGAGATCTCCAGGTAGACCGGGTCGGTCTTCAGGGCGATGTCCGTCGTGGCCATCATCGGTGCCGTGCGCTTCGACGGGTCGTGCGCGTCCGGCACCGCTTCCTGGGCCTCGGGGTTCGTGGGGCGCCACTGCTGGGCGCCGGCCGGGCTCCTCGAGAGTTCCCAGTCGTAGCCGAACAGGTTGTCGAAGAAGCCGTTGTCCCACTGGATCGGGTTGTTCGTCCACGCACCTTCGAGGCCGCTGGAGATCGTGTCGTCGCCCTTGCCGGTGCCGTAGGTGCCCTTCCAGCCGAGGGCCTGCTGGGCGAGCGGCGCCCCTTCCGGCTCGTCGCCGACGTACTTGTCGGGGTCGGCGGCGCCGTGGGCCTTACCGAACGTGTGACCGCCGGCGATCAGCGCCACGGTCTCCTCGTCGTTCATCGCCATGCGGCCGAACGTCTCGCGGATGTCGCGCGCCGAGGCCATGGGGTCGGGGTTGCCGTTCGGGCCTTCGGGGTTGACGTAGATCAGGCCCATCTGCACCGCGCCGAGCGGGTTGGCGAGTTCACGGTCGCCGCTGTAGCGCTGGTCTTCGAGCCACACCCGCTCGGGACCCCAGTACACGTCGTCCTCCGGCGCCCAGATGTCGGGGCGACCGCCGCCGAAGCCGAACGTCTTGAACCCCATCGTCTCGAGGGCCCGGTTGCCCGTGAAGATCAGCAGGTCGGCCCACGAGATCTTCTGGCCGTACTTCTGCTTGATCGGCCACAGCAGGCGGCGGGCTTTGTCGAGGCTGACGTTGTCGGGCCAGCTGTTCAGCGGGGCGAAGCGCTGGGCGCCGGTGCCGCCGCCGCCGCGGCCGTCGGCGATGCGGTAGGTGCCCGCCGCGTGCCACGTCATGCGGATGAAGAAGCCGCCGTAGTGGCCGTAGTCGGCGGGCCACCAGTCCTGCGAGTCGGTCATCAGGGCGTCGACGTCGGCCGCCAGGGCGTCGAAGTCGAGGCTGTTGAACTCAGCGGCGTAGTCGAAGTCCTCGCCGAGCGGATCGGAACCTGGATGGTTCTGGCGGAGGATCCGCAGGTTGAGGCTGTCGGGCCACCAGTGCTGGTTCGCCGTGGTGCCGACCGCTTGGTGCGCGGCATTCAGTACCGGGCACGTCGCTGTCGACGGCTCGTCGCTCGTGGTGACGGTGCCGCCCTGCTCTTCGTTGCTCATGTCTCTCCCGTGGTGTGTGGAACCGGTTGATGGTGGATGCTCGAACCCTGCATGGTCACGCCCCCGCGGCTGCCTCCCGGCAGCCCGGGCAACGCCCCCAGTAGATGACCTCGGCCTCGTCGATGACGTATCCCGCATCGTCGGCCGCGGTCAAGCATGGCACGGCGCCGACCGCACAGTCCACGTCGACCGTGTGGCCGCAGGTGCGGCAGATGAGTGATGGTGGTTGTCGCCGACCCGGGCCTCGTAGCGCGCCGGCGAGCCGGCGGGCTGGATGCGGCGGAGCAGACCGATGTCGACCAGCAGGCCGACGGCGTCGTACACGGCCCGCTGCGAGATGGTGCCGATGTCGGCGCTGACGGTTTCGTACACGTCGTCTGCGGTGAGGTGGGGCGTGCTCGAGACCGCTCGCAGCACCGCCAGCCGTTGCGCGGTGACCTTGAAACCGTGCTGCCGAAGGACGTCAGCCGGGTCTGCCGTCATATCTGCAACCTTTGCAAACTTGCACCCGCTTGTAAAGAGATGGATCCCGATCCTCCGCGATCCTCGTTTGCGTCAGGATTTCCGGGGACCGGTCCCCGGAAATCCTGACGCAAACGAGGAGATGAGGGGCCCCACGTCGCGCTCCACCGCGGTCTGGCGCGGGTTGGATACGGTTCGGGGCGATGGATCTCGCCGGTTTCCGGGCGCTCAGCTTCGATTGCTACGGCACACTCATCGACTGGGAGACGGGCATCCTCGCAGTGCTCCGGCCGTGGGCCGACGAGGCGGGCGTCGAAGCCGACGACGAGACGTTGCTCGCCGCGTTCGGCGACAGCGAGGCCGCCGTCGAAAGCGAGCTGCCGACGCTGCGCTATCCGCACGTACTCGCCGAGTCGTTCCACCGGGTCGGCACGCTCGTCGGCGGCGATGTGAGCGAGGAGTGGGCCGGTCGCCTCGGCGATTCCGTCGGCGACTGGCCGGCGTTCGACGACTCGAGCGCGGCGCTGGCCACGCTGGCCGAGCACTACACGTTGATCATCGTGTCGAACGTGCACCGCGAGGGATTCGCGGCGAGCAACCGGCAACTGCACGGTCGGTTCGCTGCGGTCATCACGGCCGAGGATGTCGGCGCATACAAACCGGCCGACCCGCACTTCGACGCCCTCGACCTCACGATCGCCGAACTCGGCATCGAGCCCGACGAGTTGTTGCACGTCGCGCAGAGTCTGTTCCACGACCACGGGCCGGCGCGGGTTCGCGGAATGCGGTCGGTGTGGATCAATCGGCGCGGTCGCATCGGCAGTGGCGCGGCGCCGAGTCGGTCGGACGAGTACGCCTACGAAGCTGAGTTCGCCTCGATGCGCGAGTTCGCCTCGGCCGTGCAGGCCGCGTTCGACGCGAGATCCTGAATCAGCCGTCGCCTGTGGCCTGCGCCCACGACGCGGCCATCGCCGCGAGATGACCGACGGCGCCCACACCCCATGTGTCGGCCGCTTCGTCGCATTCCCCGTCGCGTGCCCGTGACGGTCACCACGATGCGCGGCTCCGTGACCGGTCCCCTCGGTCAGTTCGAGTCGGAGATGTTCACCCGGCCCACCGGTCGGCGCGATGTCGAAGGCCATCACGCGGTACGCGTCGACTTCGGTCATGGTGCCGATGACCACATCGGGCGCCATGTACGGCGTCATCACCTGACCGACATCCGGAGCACTCCGCTGCTCACCCGTGACCTGATCGGTTCCCATCCACAGGTTCCAGGCGACCTCGGCGGGACAGGTGAGTTGCCGCTCGATCCGCACGGTCCATCCGCCGTCCGTCCGGGTGACCTCGGGCGCGTCGAGACCGAACTCGTGGACGAGTGCCTCGTGGCGCTCGACACCGCGGCTCGGCGGTGGTACCGGCTCATCGGCGAGCACGCTGCGCAGCCCGCCGAGGCACACCTCCCAACCGGTGGCGAAGCTCGGCCCGCCGTACCGATCGTCGAACGAATGCGTCAGTGCGAACGTGGTTCCGCCGTCGCGCGACGTCAGGTCGAACGTCAAGTGGTCGTCACCCCAGCGGAAGCTGCAATCGGCGGGGCGCATCCACCTCTTCCACCTCGCCCGTGGCGTCGTCCGCGCCCTCGAACGCGGTGAAGCGCATCGCGCCACCGGGGCGGAGGTCGACCTCGACCGGGCTGGGGAACCATTGCCCGAGATGCTGCGGATCGGTGACCGCCGTCCAGACCTTGTCGATCGGGTGCGGGTAGTGCCGCTCGACACGAACCGTCGGCCGCCCTGCGACCTCGCGGAACTCGGGAGCCTCGAGTCAGGCATCAGCACGTGATCAGGCATCGTGACGGCATCTCAGGCATCGTGATCAGGCATCGTGATCAGGCATCTCGTCGAGGTGGGCGCCGAGCGCGTCGAGGCTCGACTCCCACATCCAGCGGTAGGGGGCGAGCCAGTCGTCGAGTTCGGCGAGTGGTTCCGGGACGGACCCGGTACCAACGGCGCGGGCCGTCGACCCGCACCGTGACCAGTCCGGCATCGCGCGAGCACGCGCAGGTCGTTTCGACGCCAGGGGTTGGGTGATGTCGGTGCGCTCGGCGATGTCGCCGACGAGGCACTCCCCGACGCGCAGTTCGTCGAGGATCGATCGCCGGGTCGGTTGCGCCAGCACTTCGAACGTGGTCGGCATTCCATCAATATGCCACGATAGTTATATGAATGTCAAGACATGTAGGTCGGGCGCTCGCCGCCTCAGGCGATCGTTCGACCATGACGGTGGGTGGTGCGGCTGACCGACTGTTCACGAACCCAGTGACGGAGTTCGACCTCCCCCTCACCGACCGGCGGCGTGTCGTCGACGACGATGTCCGCCTGATGGAGCACGTTGCGAGCGTCGTCGTCCACCGGGCAGAGCAACCGGACGCGATCGACGCCGGTCGTGACGCAGCGCGCGGCGAACTCCCGATCGGATTCCTCCTCGGTCGTCGAAGCCGAGCAGTTCGACGCCCAGGACGGCGGCCGCGGCCTCGATCACCGCGCGCTCGACCGCCTGCGCACCGTGATGGCGCACCGCGACTCGCCGGAGCGGGCGGAAGCGCAGGACGTTCGACTCCGCCGCCAGCCCGCTCGGGTCGTGTTCAGTGTGGAGGAAATCGGCAGCCGCCCGTTCGAACGATCGACGGGCGGTCTCGGCATCGAGTGTGGGGTCGACCACCCGCGTGAACTGCGCGACGTGTCCCGGTCCGCCCGGCTTCGCTCCCCCGCCGACCGTCGAGCGCTTCCAACCGCCGAAGGGCTGGCGCCGCACGATCGCCCCGGTGATGTGCCGGTTGACGTAGGCGTTGCCAACCTCGACGCGCGCCAGCCACTGCTCGATCTCGGCCGTGTCGAGCGTGTGGATCCCACCGGTGAGGCCGAACGGACGTGCCGTTCTGCAGCTCAGATCGCGTGGTCGAGATCCCGCGCCCGCATGAGCCCCAGGACCGGGCCGAAGCATTCGGTCTGATGGAACCACGATCCGCCCGCAACGTCGAGACGCACACCGGGCGTCCACAGCCGGCCCGCCGGGTCGGAGGCGATCGGGGCCGGTTCGACGAGCCACGACTCGCCTGCCTCGAGCGTCGTCAGGGCACGCCGGAGAGGTCCGGCCGGCGCCTTGATCAGCGGACCCATCATCGTCGCCGGCTCGGTCGCCGGTCCGACGCGGATGCTCCGCACGGCCTCGCGTAACCGGCCCGGAACGTCGGGTCGTCGTACAGATCACCGACGACGATGCCGAGGCTGGCGGCCGAGCACTTCTGTCCGGCATGGCCGAACGCCGAGCGGACGAGATCGGCGATCGCCTGGTCGAGATCGGCCGACGGCGTGACGATCATGGCGTTCTTGCCGCTGGTCTCGGCGAACAGCCGCATGCCGGGGCGTTCATCGAGGAACGCCGTCGCCGTCTCGAACGACCCCGTGAGCACGACGGTGTCGACCCCGGGATGCGTCACGAGCCGGGTGCCGACCGGCCCGTCGTCGCAGACGACCAGCTGCAACACGTCGCGCGGGACCCCGCCGCGCCAGAACTGTTCGGCGATCCACGCGCCGGTTGCGACCGCTTCGGGCGCCGGCTTGAGGATGACGTTGTTGCCCGCGGCGATCGCGGCCGCGATGCCCCCGGTCGGGATGGCGTACGGGAAGTTCCACGGCCCGACCACCACGACGACCCCGCGTCCCTCGACGCCCAGCCCGGCTGCCTCCGCGGCGTCGAGGAGGTCGCTCCCCTCGGTCGCGTCGTAACGGCAGAAGTCGATCGCCTCGCTGACCTCCGGGTCACCTTCATGCACGGTCTTGCCGACCTCGTGCGCCATCAGGGCGACCGTGTCCGCTCGCGCCGAGCCCATCACATCGGCCGTGTCGAGCAGCCACTGCCGTCGGGTGCGGCGGGAGTGCTCCGCCCGGCCGAACGACGCCGCGGCGCGCTCGACGACCGCATCGATCGCGGCCACATCCGTGATCCGCTCGACCGCGGGTCGGGGTGGCCGCACCATCGCCGCGCCGAACGCTGCTCGCACGGCGGGATCGGTCACGTCACTGTCGGGCTCGTTGCCGAACGCGTGCCGTCCGTGGTCGAGAAGGGCGGTCGGGTCCCGTGGCGCGCGGCGGCGGGAGGTGGACGACCGAGCGGCGATGCTCGACGGCGGCACGGAAACGCGCGGCCTCGCGCTCGAACACCGGCGAGTCGGGGACCATCGTGAACAGCGAGCGCAGGAAGTTCTCCGGCTGGGTGTTCTCGTCGAGGCGGCGCGTCAGATAGGCGAGACAGGCCGTGAAGTCGTCGTCGGCCACCACGGGCGTGTACATCAGCAGACCGCCGGCGGCGGCGTGCACCTGCCGCGCCTGGGCCGGCGCCATCCCTTCCAGCATCTCGAAGTCGATCCGGTCACGTGCCTCGAACTCCGTCGCGCAGGCACAACGCCCACGCGACATCGAAGAGGTTGTGGCTGGCGAGTCCGATGCGGAGGGCGTCCGCCCACTCCGGTCGCAGGGCCGACTCGACGAGGGCCTTGTAGCTCGCGTCGACCTCGGCCTTCGACCCGTACGGAGCCGCGATCCAGCCGTGCAGCTCGGCCTCGACCGTCTCCATCGCCAGGTTGGCGCCCTTGACCAGCCGCACCTTGGTCGTGCCGCCGCCCGCAGCATGGCGGGCCACGGCCCACGCACCGAGCCGTTCCAGCGCCTGGTGCGAGTCGGGAAGATAGGCCTGCAGCACGATGCCGGCATCGAGTTGGCGGAACTCCACTTCGTCGAGCACGAGCATGAACGACTGCAGCGTCAGCTCGAGGTCGCGGTACTCCTCCATGTCGAGGTTGACGAACGTGCGCGGTGTGGCGACGGCGGCACGTCGATAGAGCCGGCGGAGTTCATCGGCGATCCGCTCGACCGAGTGCTCGAACGCCAGCGCGTCGAGGTTGGCGACGATCGCCGACACCTTCACCGAGACGTAGTCGACGTCGGCCCGGTCGATGCACCGCTCGATCTGCCGCATCCGTTGTTCGGCTTCCGCGTCGGAGAGGATCGATTCGCCGAGCGGGTTCACGTTGATCCGCACGGCATCGCCGGCGCGAGCACGGAGGTGCCGGGCAAACCCCGGGTCTTCGGCGGGGAGCACGATGCCACGGGTCTCGCGTCGAATCCGTCGGACGACCAGGGGCATCACCAACGCGGGAAGCAGCGGAGCGATCCACGCGCCGCCGCGAAGGAGCAGCCGGTCGCCCGCGCCGAGGGCCGAGGTCGGGTGCTGTCGCACCACGGCGGCGAATCGACGCGCCGCCCGGCTGGGCGTCTCGATCCGCACGACTTCGTCGGTGAGCGCGAACAGCAGCTCCCGACCCTGCGGGTCCGCGAGCAGCCGGCCGAGCCGGTGCTGGCGGCGGCGCTCGGAGCGAGTGGCGTCGGCCAGGCTGTCCGCGAGCATCCGTCGCGCGAGTGCGACGGCCTGTTCGACCGGTGCCGAGTCGGTGGTCACCTGCCCATCGAATCACGTGGGCAAGTCGGCGTACCGCGCGCGGAGTTCGGCCTTCTGCACCTTCGACATCGCGTTGCGTGGCAGCGACTCGGCGGCGACGTACACCTTCGGATGCTTGAACCGGGCGAGCACGCCGTCGAGGCTGGCCGCCAGGTCGTCGTCGGTCACCTCGACCGTGCCGTCGCGCACGACGATCGCCACCACCGCTTCACCGAAGTCGGCGTGCGGCACACCGATCACCGCGGACTCGAGCACGCCCGGAACGGCGTCGAGCACGAGTTCGATCTCCTTCGGGTACACGTTGTATCCGCCGCTGATGATCATGTCGCTCGACCGGCCTTCGAGCGTGAGTCGTCCCTCGTCGTCGACGGAGCCGACGTCACCAGTGACGAACCATCCGTCGTGGCGGAACTCGGCGGCCGTCTTGTCGGGCAGCTGCCAGTACCCGGCGAACAGCCCGGGGCTCCGGATCTCCACGACGCCGGTCTCGCCGGCACCGACGGGGTGTCCGTCGTCGTCGGCCACGCGGAGGTCGACACCGGGCAGCGCGAACCCGACGGTGCCCGGAACCCGCTCGCCGTCGTACGGGTTCGAGGTGATCATCCCGGCCTCGGTCATGCCATAGCGTTCGAGGATCCGATGGCCGGTGCGTTCGGTGAACTCGGCGTGGACGGCAGCGGTCATCGGCGCCGACCCCGACGTGAACAAGCGGATCGACGAGCAGGCGGATGCATCGAACCGTTCGTCGGCGAGCAGACGGGTGTACTGCGTCGGCACGCCCATCATCACGGTCGCCTCGGGCAGGTGCTCAAGCACGTCGTCCACATCGAAGCGCGGCAGGAAGATCACCGGCGCACCGCTGAGCATCGCGCAGTGCAGTGCCACGAAGAGCCCGTGGACGTGGAAGATCGGCAGGGTGTGGAGCAACACGTCGGCCGGCGTGAACCGCCAGATCTGGTGGAGCGCGACCGCGTTCGACTCGAGATTGGCGTGTGTGAGCATCGCCCCCTTCGACCGGCCCGTCGTGCCGGAGGTGTAGAGCATGGCGGCGAGATCGTCCGCACCGCGTTCGACGACGTCGTCGAACGACGACGCCGCGTCGGCGAGGGCGGCGAAGCTCCCGGTGCCGTCCACATCGAGCCCCTCGACCGGAACCGAAAGGTGCTCGAGCGTGGCCGGCCGCGCCACCACGATCGCCGGTGTCGCGTCGTCGACGAAGAACTCGACCTCGGCCGGTGTGTAGGCCGTGTTGAGCGGCAGGAACACCGCGCCGACACGGAGGCAGGCCAGGTACAACGCGACCGCATCCGGCGACTTGTCGATCTGGACGACGACTCGGTCACCGACGGTGACGCCGCATTCGCGCAGGGCCCCAGCCATCGCGGCCGAACGCTCCTCGATGTCGCGGTACGTCGAGGGCGCATGGCCGGGAACGCGCAGGAACGTCGAGTCGAGGCGCGATTCGTACGCCCGCCGCAATGTGATGAAGAGGTTCGCGTTCATCGTCGTCGACCCTTCCACATCGACGGGCGAACCGCGCGGGTGTGGCCGACGCGTAATCGAAGACGACTCCACGCGGTCGGTGTGGAACGCTGCTCGATGTGCAGGACGTCAACCAGGAGGCGCACGAGCTCGAAGAAGCGATCGACCGGATCGTGACCGACGAAGGCCTCTCGGGGACGGTGCGCGTCGACCGCTCGGGAGTTGTCGTGTTCGAGCGTTCGACCGGAATGGCCCACCGCGGGCTCGGCGTACCGAACACGGCAGCAACACAGTTCGGCGTCGCCAGTGGAGCGAAGGGGCTGACGGCCCTGACGCTCATGACGATGGTCGAGCGCGACGAGATCCGCCTCGAGACGACGGCGCGATCGGTGCTCGGCAACGACCTCCCGTTGATCGACGATCGCGTCACCGTGGAGCATCTGCTCGCCAACCGGTCGGGCATCGGCGACTATCTCGACGAGGATGTCTTCACCGACTCGAACGAGTATGTGATGCCGGTCTCCGGCCACGAGCTGGCGACGACCGAGGACTTCCTGCGCGTCCTCGACGGTCATCCGACGAAGTTCGCGCCCGGTGAACGATTCTCGTACTGCAACGGCGGATACGTCGTGCTGGCGCTCCTCGCGGAACGGGCCACTGGTACGCCCTTCCACGAACTCGTCGACGACCGGGTGTGCGCGCCGGCGGGCATGCACGACACGGCGTTCCTGCGTTCCGACGAACTCCCCGGCCGGGCCGCGATCGGTTACATCGACGACGACGGTCTGCGGACGAACGTGTTCCATCTCCCCGTTCGCGGGTCGGGGGACGGCGGCGTCTACACGACGGTCGCCGATGTCCACGCATTGTGGGCGGCCTTCACCACCGGCCGCATCGTGAGGCCCGACACCGCCGAGGAAATGCTTCGGCCGCGCAGCGAGATTCCCGAGGACTCGATGTGTTACGGCCTCGGCTTGTGGATCGATGCGCGCACGGGCCGGGTGTCGATCCACGGTTTCGATGCCGGTGTCGGGTTCGTGTCCGTGCACGATCGGCAGCGACAGATCACCCACACCGTGATCTCGAACAAGAGCCGGGGCGCGTGGCCCGTCAGCCAGCGCATCGACGAGGTCGTCGACACGTTGATGTGACGGGTCGGCGGCTGCCCTTCCGCCGGACTCCGGACCTACGCTCGGACCATGGACGACAACGCCAGCCCTGCCACGGTCACGGATGCGTTGGAGCTGCTCCGCGGGCTCGGCTACACGGCCGACTTCGCGCTGATCGACGGCGTGCTGCGGAGCGATCGCGGTGACGCCGTGTCCGCGATCGACCAGGTCGTCGTCGAGCACCTCTTCCGCTTCGAAGGTCCGAGCGATCCCGGCGACGAGATGATCGTGTTCGCCGTCCGCGACCCGACGACCGGAGTACAAGGAACGTTGGCCGCGGCGTTCGGCTCCGGCGCCGACCCGGAACTCCACCAACACCTCGCCGGTCTGCGCACCCGCTTCGGGTGAACGTCCGGAGCCACGCGACGCGCTATTCGACGAAGCTGGCCTCGGCGGCCGATTCGTCGAACACGAGGCCCTCCGCGATGAGTCGTTCGCGCTCTTCGAGACGCTCCTGCTGGAGTTCCGACGCCCGACGGCGACCCGGCAGGAACAGTCCGACGACGACCGCGACGAGCAGCACGACGATCACCGCGCCGAACACCGTGTTGAAGGCATCGACGGCGCCATCGACCGCGCTGGGATCGCTGAGATCGGCCGCGTCAGGCGCCGATGACGCGAAGATCGAGGCGAGCACCGCGGTGCCGAAGGCGGCCGCCACCTGTCGCGTCACCGAGCTGAGCCCGGATGCCTGCCCGACGTAGCTGGCGCTGACCGAGTTCATCGCCGTCACGTTCGGCGCCATCGACCCGATGCCGGCCCCGAAGCCACCGCACAGGAGCGCCAGCGAGATCCACGCCAGGTTGGTGTCGGGCGTGAGGTGGGCGAGGCCCCAGTACGACACGGCCATGATCGACGCCCCGAGCGTGAACGGCAGTCGTGAACCGAAGCGGTCGGTGAGCCGGCCGCCGAGCGGCATCATCACCGCAACGCCGAGCGCGGCCGGCAGCATCACCAGCCCGATCCGCAGTTCGTTGATGTCCCTCGTGGTTCCCAGCTCGAGTGGCGTGTAGACGAGCCGGCCGTACTGGGCGACCGTCATCAGGCAGAGCGCCGCGATCGACACCGCGAACACCGGTGTCGCGAAGAGCCGCATCTCGACGAGTGGAGCGTGGTGCCGCAGCGAGTGGAGCGTGAACGCCGTGAGCAGCAGCGCCCCGCCCACGAGCAACCCGAGCACGACGGGTGAGGTCCACCCCCATTCGCCGCCCTGCTGCAAACCCACGAGCACGGCCACCAGCCCCGCACCCGCCGTCAGGAGCCCGGTGAGGTCGAACGGGCGCGACTCGCGATAGCCCGTGTCACGCAGCAGCGCCATCGCCACCGGGATGCCGACGAGGCCGACGGGGACGTTGATCAGGAACAGCCAACGCCAGCCGATCGACGACACGACGAGCCCGCCGAGCACCGGTCCGATCGCCGGTGCGGCCATCACGGCGATCCCGAAGTACCCGAGGGCGCGTCCACGCTCGGACGGCTCGAACAACTCGAAGATCATCGCCATCGCCACCGGGATCAGCAGGCCACCACCGACTCCCTGGAGCACACGCGCGCCGACCAGCAGCGGCAGAGTCGGTGCGATCGAACAGAGCATCGACGCGAGCGTGAAGAGCACCAGGGCGGTGATGAAGGCCCGGCGGCGGCCGAAGCGATCACCCACCCAACCGCTCGTCAACTGGGTGACGCCGACCGCGATGAGATACCCGGTGACCACCCACTCGACGCCGTGCAACGTGCCGAAGTCGCGCTGGAGCGACGACAGCGCGAGGTTCACGATCGTGGTGTCGAGCACGACCATGAAGACCCCGAACAGGACGACCCCCATCGCCACCCATCGGTACGGGATGCCCGCCAACCTGCCCGCCGGTGACGCCGCCGGCTCGTCGGTCAGGGCGTCGGTTTCGCTCACGGTTGCTCCTCACACGTCGGGGGTCGGTTTGTGTCGGGGTGGTGGTCGGGGCAGCCGACGCTGAGTTGCAGACTACAACTGACGTGCGCGCCGACGTACACTCAGTTCCATGCAACGCGCCGGGGATCCGCTCGCGTCACCGAGTTGCGCCGAGTCGATCGATCTCGTGGATGCCGCGCTCGTCCGGCTCGTGCGCCGCCTCACGGACTCCCGCATGACCCAGACCGTCAACGCGTGGGCGGGAGTCGACGTCGAGCGCTCCGGATTCACCCTGATGGCGCGGATCGAGGACGCACCTGATGCCCGGCTCGATCAGCTCGCCGCGCTGGCCGACATCGATGCCTCGACCGCCAGCCGTCAGATCGCGAAGTTGATCGACCAGGGATTGGTGGAACGCTCCAGCGATCCCGCCAACCATCGGGTTCGCCGGCACCGCCTGACCGAGTCCGGATCCGAGGCACTGATCCGCTTGCGCCGAGCCCGGCACGACTGGATCGCCCAGAGCGTCGCCGACTTCACGCCGGCCGAACAACGCGATCTCGCCGACCTGCTCACCCGCTTCGTCGACAACTTTCCTCCCCAGCCCACCTGAGCAATCAGCGGGTGCCGGTCACCGCATCCGCAGCACGTGCACACCGTGGCCGTCGAGGGCGACATACAGCCCGTCGGCGGCGAGTTGCGGGCCATCGCGTACGTACCGCTCCCCCGACAGGAGGTCGTCGAACACGACCTCTGCCCCGATATCGGCCGGGACATCGGCCGGGAGATCCGCCCAGCCGAGATGCACCATGCCGTCGGCCCGCCCGCCGGAGAGGTTCACCACGACGAGATGACGCGACTCGCTGCTCGTCCAGGTCCACGCCGCGAGGTGTTCGGCACTGCGATTGTCGGGCCATCCGTCCACCCTCGCCAGGGTCCAGTCGCCTTCGCGGAGGCCGCCCGCGAGTGCGGCGAGCAGGCGGTCGACGAACCGTCGGAGTTCGGTATCGGGTGATTCGAGCGGGCGGCGACCGAGTGTCACCGGTACCCGGACACGTCGACCGTCCGCTTCGCCCTCGTGGAGGAGCGCAACCCCCGGGAGCGTGAAGACGCTGACGAGGGCCGCACGGTGTTGTGCACCGTCGAACACGGCCGCGGCCCGCGGTTCGTCGTGGTTCTCGACGAAGCGAACCGTGCGCCGTTGCAGCTCGGGTGGCGCAGCGACGTGCGCCCGCACCTCTCCGGCGGGCGCACGGCGGACGAGGAGGTCGTACAGCCGCTTGTCGTAGCAGGCATCGAAGCCCTGGTCGAGCAGCACCGGCTCGAGGTCCCAGTAGGCCTCGGCCCAGAACGCGAAGTCCGAGCGGACCGCCCGCGCCGCACCGATCACCGTCGGCCAGTAGCCGCGGCCTCCGTCGGGTGCCGGCCCTCCGGACGCCCGGTCGCCCCACGTGCGGTGGAACACGTCGTCGAGCATCAGCATCGCCATGTCACAACGCAGCCCATCGCAGCGATCGGTGAGGCCGGCGACGAGTTCGGCGGCGGCGGCCCGCAACGCACTGCTCGACGCATCGAGCTGGAGCACCTCCGGCCAGGCGGGAAAGTACGGGTCGCGGCCGCGGGCGAACACTCGCTCGTCGACTTCGAGGAACGACGTCGGATCGCGTTCGAGATCATCCCGCGACCCGTGGACGAACAGTTCCGGCCGACTCGTCACCCACGGATGGTCAGGCGCGACATGGTTGGGGACGAAGTCGAGGACGAGCCGGACGCCCCTCGCCGCCAGTGCTGCCCGGGCCACCGCCAGCGCTTCGTCGCCGCCGAGGCGCGGATCGACGACATAGTCGCGGATGCAGTACGCGGAGCCGACCACGTCGGCGTCCGTCGCCTCGTCGAGCGCAGCTCGTTGCGCGTCGACCATCGACGGCACGGCGCGGGCGATCGCCGCGCCCAGCGGGCTGCGTTCCCAGACGCCCATCAGCCAGACCGCGTCGATCCCCGGCCGGGCCACGTCGTCCCACACGTCGTCGGGCACGTCGGCCAACGTCATTGGACGACCGGCGACACGTTCGAGGTCGGCGAGCCACACCCACGTGAAGATCTCGTGGACGACCGGATGATCGGGCCAGCCGGTCGATCGTCCGATGCGTACAGCCACGTCCGCCACTCTTGCAGGACTGCCTTAGTCTCCGGGCGTGGACCCACACGCCGGCCTCGATCGCGACGCGGCCACGCGCCTGTGCGCGGCCGGCTTCGAGTACCACGCGGCTCGCCTTCGCCTGCCGAGTCTGGCATGGGGCCTCGTGCGCGACGGCGTGGTGCTGTCAGGTGTCGAGGTCGACGCGGTGTACCGGATCGCGTCGATGACGAAGAGCTTCACCGCGGCGACCGTGCTCGCGGTGCGCGACTCGGGCGGGCTCGCGCTCGACGACCCGGTCGAACGGCACGCCCCGGAGTTCGCCGCTCTCCGCTCGCCGCTCCCCGGAGCACCACCCGTGACCGTCCGGCACCTGCTGACGATGAGTTCGGGTCTGGCCACCGACGACGCCTGGGCCGACCGCCACCTCGACCTCCACGACGCCGAACTCGACGCCATCGTGGCGGACGGCGTGACGTTCGCCTGGATGCCGGGGGTGACGTTCGAGTACTCCAACCTCGGCTACGGCATCCTCGGGCGCGTGGTGCGCAACATCACGGGCTCCACCCTCCAGCAGCACGTCACCGAGCACCTCCTCCACCCGCTCGGGATGACCCGCACGTCATGGACCGCACCGGACGACGCGGTGATCGGCTACCGCAGCCGGCACGACGGCGAGCCCCTCGTCGCCGAACCCATGCTCGGTGACGGTGCGATCGCCCCGATGGGCGGGCTGTTCTCGTGTGTGACCGACCTGGCGCGATGGGTCGACTTCCTGGCGTCGGCGTTCGGTTCGCCGAATGCGGCCCACGACGCCGTTTCGGCGTGCGCGACGCGGCGCGAGATGCAGCAGGTCGCCCGCACCCATCCGACGGAGCGCTCCGCCACGTCGGGCACGTGGTCGCAGCGAGGCGGCGGGTACGGGTACGGGTTGAACGTGCTCCCCCACCCCACGCTGGGAACCGTCGTCACGCACAGCGGCGGACTGCCCGGGTTCGGTTCGAACATGCGCTGGGTCGCCGGCACCGGCGTCGGCCTCGTTGCACTGAGCAATTCGACCTACGCCCCGATGGCGCCGACCACGGAGTCCGTGCTCGATGCGCTGGCGGCCGCCGGCGCAGTGACGACGCCGACGCTCGCCGTGTCGCCGGCGCTCGTCGAGGCATCGCAGTGGCTCGTGGCGATGCTCAACGGTGCCGCCCCCGACGCGATGTTCGCCGACAACGTCGACCTCGATCGGACTCCTGCCGAGCGCGGACGGGCGGTCGCCGAACTGCGCGACCAGCACGGTCCGTTCACCCTGGCTCGCGTGTTCGCCGAATCGGCGACGTCGGCGGTGGCTATCGCCCACGGCACAAGCGTCGAGTTGCACATCGATTTCCAGCTCGCACCGTTCGCGCCGTCGCTGATCCAGACCTACGACGTGACTGTCGTCGGCGTGATCCCCTGAGCTGCGGCGCCCCCATCCCCCGCGAGGTTCGACACGAACGCAACCGGGACGCGACAGTGTCGCCATGACCGAACGACTCTCCTTCGCCAAGGCGGCCCCCGACCTCTACAAGCAGATCTCGGCGCTCGACGCACACGTCGCCGCGGAGGTCGATCCGGTGCTGTACGAGCTCGTGAAACTGCGGGCCTCGCTCATCAACCAGTGCGCGTTCTGCATCGACATGCACAGCACCGATGCGCTCGCTGCAGGGGAATCGCCGGCTCGCCTGTTCGGCCTCGGCGTGTGGCATGAGACCCCGCTGTACACGGAGCGCGAACGCGCCGCACTCGCGCTCACCGACGCCGCCACCCGCTTCGGTGATCACGGCGTGAGCGACGAGGTCTACGCCGAGGCCCGCGCCCACTTCGACGAGCGCGAGCTCACCTACCTCGTCGGTGCGATCGCCGTGATCAACACGTGGAACCGCTTGGCCATCACGTTCCAGACCACGCCGAGGAGCGCCCGCGGCCGATGAGCCACGGTCCCGCCTCGGACCCCTCCCCCCAGCGCCCCAATTGGTCGGGTAATTCGTGTCGTCGAGTATTTCGCGCCGGATGTGGGAGCTCGAAATACCGCACGGCGGCAGTTACCCGACACATGTGGGGCGGCTGTGTACGGTGACGCCATCAACCTTCAGGCCCACCAGCACGAACCGCACACGGGATCCCTGGCTTCCCGGCTCAACTGGCTGCGCGCCGGGGTACTCGGTGCAAACGACGGGATCGTCTCGGTCGCCGGCCTCGTGATCGGCGTCGCCGCCGCCACCACCAACCGCGCCGAGATCGCCACCGCCGGCGTGGCCGGGCTCGTGGCCGGTGCGGTGTCGATGTCGCTCGGCGAGTACGTGTCGGTGAGCACCCAGCGCGACACCGAACAGGCGATCATCGCCGAGGAGCGACGCGAGATCGCCGAGATGCCCGACGCGGAGCACGCCGAACTGGTCGGCATGCTCCGCCAGCGGGCCTCAGCTCCGACCTCTCACGCGCCGTGGCCGACGAACTCACCGCAAACGACGCGCTGCGCGCCCACCTCGACGTCGAGTTCGGCATCGATCAGCACGATCTCGTGAGTCCCTGGGTCGCGGCCGGCTCGTCGGCGCTGGCCTTCACGATCGGGGCGCTGCTCCCGCTCATCGCCATCCTCGTCCCACCCGAATCGGCACGAATCGCCGTTGCGTTCGTCGCCGTGCTCATCGGACTCCTGATCACCGGGTTGCTGAGCGCATCGGTCGCCCGGTCGCGGCGGGTCGTGGCGGTGACCCGCCTCGTGGTCGGCGGCGCGCTCGCCATGGCGGTCACGTTCGGCATCGGTTCCCTTCTCGAACTGACCGACGTCGCGATGAGACCGCCGGGTTCTCAGTCGGGCGAACTCTTGTAGCTCAGACGGAGCTTGGTGCGAAAGGCGATGATGTCGCCGTCCTCGATCAGAACGTCCATCTCCACCACCTCGCCGACGCGCACGTCCTGATAGGCCTTGCCGGCCTCGCGCACGGCGTTCTGGGCCGCCGCTTCCCACGACTCGCTGCTCGACCCGATCAGTTCGACGACGCGATACACGCTCGAACCGCTCATGACTCGTTCCTCGTTCTCATGACGCATCCCTCTGTCTCGGTGACGCGCGGAACCGCGTCGACAACTTCAACTCCGTCTCGAACTCGACCTGGCCGGACGGCAGCACGTGGCACCGGAGGCGACTGACCTCGCCGACGCGTGCGTCGTCGTACTTCCGGCATCCGTCATCGACCGCCCGTTCCGCGGCATGCCGCCAACTGAGGCCGGCCGCGCCATGGGTCGTGACGCGGTAGACACTCTCGCTCCCACCCCGGATGAGGGGAGGACGGTGCGAGGAGAAGTCGGCCGACCGCGGCTGCGTGGTCATCGCGGCGATGGCTGCCATCACGTCGTCGAGCATCAGTTGACGGCGCTTCCGGCTCCCGCCGTGGCGGTAGTCGGCGGGATCGATGGGCTCGCCGAACCGAATCGTCACCGGACCGGTGAACGGACGCGGCACCGAAGCGCCGATCGGCTGGACGCGCTCGGTCCCGATGAGGCCGACCGGGATGATCGGCGCGCCGGAAATCATCGCCAGGTGGGCGACTCCCGAATGCCCCCGGTGCAGCAGGCCGTCACGTGACCGGGTGCCCTCCGGGTAGATGCCGACGAGTTGGCCCTTGGCGAGCAGGTCGGCGGCGGTGGTGAGTGCGGCCATCGAGGCCTTCTTCACGTCGCGCTTGATCGGCACCATGCCGACGGCGGGGAAGACGAACTTCGTCAGCCGCGCGTCCATGTATTCGGCCTTGCCCAGGAAAACGACCGGCCGGGGCGTCATCGTCATCAGGAGCGGCGAATCGAAGAACGAGCGATGGTTGGCGCTGATGATGGCAGGGCCCTCACGGGGGATGTGCTCGGCACCGATCACGTGCGCCCGGTAGAGGAGTCTGATGGCCGGGCGGACCGCCAGGCGCGCCGGGCGTGCCAGCATGCCGACGCGGGGATCGTCGTCGGTGCCGAAGGCACGAACCTTGAGATACTCGAGCCTCGAGCGCAGCGTCTGGTCGATGTCACGATTGTTCCACGTTCCCGACGCCCGCCGCGCCCCTGACCCATGCCCGACGTGCGGGTCGTCAGCCGTGGTGGTGTAGGCCCGGCGGCACCAGGGCGCGCAGCGGGCAGCGGCGGCGACCACTCAGGTAATCGACGAGTCTGTCGACGTCGCACGCACCCTCCACGAGGAACACGTCCTTCGCCACCCCGTCGACGGTCGAGATGCTCGCCGCCTCCACCGACACCTCGTTCGCCGCGAACCATCGGCACACGGCCGACAGCAGCCCGATCCGGTCGGGTGCCGTCACGCGGACCACCGAACGGCCGTCGCCTTCACCGGTGACCGACACGTCGGCGCGACCGGTCGCGGCGAACGGCGCCTCGACCCGCTCCCCCGCGCCCACGTCGCGCAGGCGGGCCCCGATCGTCGCCCATCGCTGCTGGTCCAGCCCGCCGCTCGCCTTCACCGTCAATGAGTGCAGCGCCAGGCCTTCGCCTGGCCATGTCATCGCCGACGCGGACACGACCGACGCACCCTCGATCGCCAGCACGGCCGCCGTGTCGGCGAGCAGGCCGGGACGGTCGCGGGCCACCACCGTCAGGCGGTGCAGGTTCGACGAGCGGATCGATCGAGCCACGGCGCGCACTTCGTCACGCTGGAGCTTCGGATGGCACAGCGTGAGATCGGCGGCGAGCACGGCCGGCGGCGCGCTGAGCACCCACAGTGGCGACACGCCCTTCAGGAGTCGACGCGTCACGGTCTCGGGCACGGTCGTCTCGCGCAGGAGCGACCGCAGCTGGTCGACGCTGGCCGTGGCGGCTTGTTCGTGGTGCTGCGCCGCCTGGACGTGCACGATGTTGTCGAGCACCTGACCGAACACATCGGGACGGGCCAGGAGCCAGGAGTGTCCGCCGGCGACCACCTGACCGTCGGCGCGGAACGTCGAGCAGAACGTATCGAACGCCGAGATCGGGATGACGCCGTCATTGTCGCTCCAGAGCACCAGAGTCGGCAGCCCCCGGGCCGCCAGCGCCGACATCTCGTCGCCGAGGTCGGCCGCCATCGCGACACGAGCCGCGGCGAGCATCGCCACCGGGTCGCGCAGGATGTTCTCGAAGAACACCCGCGGCACCAGGCGCGCCGTTGCTCCGTCGGAATTCGGCAGCGAGAGCTGGATCATCGGATCCACGAGGGCGCGGACGTCGAAGACCCGATTGAGCAGGTTGCCGACGATGGCGCTCGGATCACCCACGGAGTTGAGCACGACGAGATAGCGGGCCATCTCGCCGTGGTCGTGGGCGAACTTGGTCGCCACCCCGCCCCCCATGCTGTGGCCCAGGACCACCAGCGGATCGTTGACGCCGATCGTCGACACGAACTCGGCGACCCAGTCGGAGTAACCGGCCAGGGTCCGCTTCTCCGTCGGTAGGGCGGCCGTCCCGCCGAAGCCCGGCAGGGACGGCGCGATCACCCGACACCCCCGGGCGGTGAGGCGCCGCAACGACCGCTGGTACGCACGGTGATCGAGCCCCCATCCGTGCAGGAACAGCACGGGAAGACCGCGACCGCCCGACGCGTACACGGCGGGTCGCCCGTCGACATCCACGCGGTGGGTGACCATCTGGTCGACATGCCACCGGGAACGGGCGTTCGGTGGAAGGTCGGTGATCACCTGTGCGACATCCCCCATCGGCGTCCACCGTAGGGATTCCGTGATTTCGCACCTTTACCGGATGATGAACGCCGTGCGAAATGACCGCTCGCGAGTGCGCCGGGCCGTCGACCGACCCATCGCACTCGTCGGACGCGGGCGGTGCTGGGTACGGTCCGCAGGCATGCGACTCAACACCGTCCGCCGGGGCGCCGGCGACCCCATCGTGTTCCTCCACGGCCTGGGCACGTCCGCCGACACATGGTCGGCCGGCATGGACCTGCTGGCCGATCGGTACACGGTGGTGGCAATCGACCTCCTCGGCCATGGCGGGTCGCCCGTGCCGGACGATGCCGCCGAATACACACGCGACGCGGCGCTGAACGACATCGACGAGGTGCTCGCCGAGCTCGATCGTCCGGCGGTCCTCGTCGGCCACTCGCTGGGCGGCTACCTCGCGCTCGCCCACGCGGCCACTCGCCCCGGCGTCACCCGCGGCGTGGTCGTGTTGAACACCGGGCCCGGCTACCGCGACCCCGTGAAGCGTGAGGAGTGGAACGCCCGGACCCGCCGGAACGCCCATCGCTTCGGAGTCCCCGAGCAGGTCACCACGCTGAACCTGCAGGAGGACTCGGTCGTGATGGAGCGGCTCGCCGACATGGCCACCCCCACCCTCGTGCTCGCCGGATCCGACGATCGCCAGGAGTACACCGGCGCCGGTCAGTACCTCGAACGCAAGATGCCCGACGCCCGTTTCGTCGTCGTCGACGGCGGCGGACACTCGATGCACGAGGACACCCACGCCGCGGAGGTCGCTGACCTGATCGCCGGCTTCGTCGCCGCCCTCGACCCCGTCTGACTCTGAACCTACCCACCTCCGTCGACCGCGTGAACAATGTGCGGCGTTGGTGCGCAGATTGATCACGCATTCGGCGGGCGATCGGGTGGTCAGGGCGTGCGTAGGCTTCGGAGATGCGTGAGTTCGATCTCGCCCAGCTGAACATCGGCCGGTTGCGGGCGCCGACCGATTCGCCGATCGTCGCCGAGTTCATGGAAGCGCTCGACCCGATCAACGCGCTCGCCGACGCCAGTCCCGGCTTCGTGTGGCGCTTCCAGACCGACGACGGGAACGCCACCGCCGAGCGGCCCTTCGACGACGAGACGGTGCTCGTGAACTTCTCGACGTGGGAATCGATCGACACGCTCGCCGACTACGTCTACCGCACGGCACACACCGAGTTCCTCCGGCGGCGACGCGAGTGGTTCGAACGCTTCGACGGCGCGATGGTGGTGCTGTGGTGGGTGCCGGCGGGGCATCGTCCACCGGTGGCCGAGGCGATCGAACGCCTCGCGCACCTCGAGGAGCACGGCCCGACACCGTACGCGTTCACGTTCCGGCACCGCTTCGAACCGGGCCAAGCCGAACCCTCACCGGCGAACGAACTCGACGTCTGCCCCGCTTGACCCTTACGTCGAGAGGCGTCTGCGCTCAGGCGAAGCCGACGATCGGGTGCGGCGTGTAGGGCTCCTCCAGTTGGGCGATCTCCTCCGCGGACAGTTCGATGTCGACCGCCGCCACGGCATCGGTGAGGTGGTGCGGCTTGGTCGCACCGACGATCGGCGCGGAGACGAACGGCTTCGACAACATCCACGACAGGGCCACCTGCGCGCGCGACACGCCACGCGCCGCGGCCACCTCGGCCACGCGCTCGACGATCACGCGATCGCTCGGTGACGTGTCGTACAGCGTGCGACCGAAGTCGTCGCCCTCCGACCGCTCCGTCACCGCGTCCCAGTCGCGCGTCAACTTCCCTCGGGCGAGTGGGCTCCACGGGATCACGCCGACGCCCTGATCGGCACACAGCGGCATCATCTCGCGCTCCTCCTCGCGATTCAGGAGGTTGTAGTGGTTCTGCATGCTGACGAACTTCGTCCAGCCGTGCAACTCCGCGGTGTACTGGGCCTTGCTGAACTGCCACGCATACATCGACGACGCCCCGATGTAGCGGACCTTGCCCGCCTTGACGACGTCGTGCAGCGCCTCCATCGTCTCCTCGATCGGTGTGCGCGGGTCGAAGCGGTGGATCTGGTAGAGGTCGATGTAGTCCATGCCGAGCCGGCGCAGGCTGGCATCGACCTCGGCCATGATGGCCTTGCGCGACAAGCCGATGGCGTTACGGCCACGCCGCATCGGCCCATGGACCTTGGTCGCCAGGACGACCTCGTCACGGTTGGCGAAATCCGTGAGCGCGCGACCGACGATCTCCTCGCTCGTGCCGAGCGAGTAGACGTTCGCCGTGTCGAAGAAGTTGATGCCCGCGTCGAGGGCCTCTTTGATGAAGCCACGGCTCGTGTCCTCGTCGAGCGTCCACGTGTGGTTGCCGGTCACCGAATCACCGAAACTCATGCATCCGACGCAGATGCGGGAGACCTCGAGACCGGTGTGGCCGAGCTTGGTGTACTTCATGGCTGTGCCTCCGCAGGGTCGGGTGACGTCGGTCCGCGAGCGAACCTACGCCACCCGGCGCCGGCGGGGGGAAGCGTGCCTCTCGTCGGTTCTACTGCATCGCCCTACTGGGCGTCGGGCGGACACCAGAGCCCGAACACCGAGCCGTCGGGGTTGGCCGTGTAGCCGAACGTGAGCCCGACGTCGGTCTTCTGCACGTCGGCGATCATCGAGCCGCCGTGCTCCTTCACCGCCACCAGCGCGGCCGCCACGTCGGGAACCTGCACCATGAAGAGGGCGTGGTCGGGATATTCGCCCTTGTTGTCGGCGATGCCGCCGCCGATCGATCCGCCCTCGCCGAGGCCGATCATCGTGTAACCCGGAGCGGCGTCGTCGAAGGTCCAGCCGAAGACCGCTCCGTAGAAGGCCTTGGCTCGTTCAGGGTTCGCCGTGTGGATCTCGAACCAGGTGACGGGGTTGGGAGTGCGGTTGGTTGTGGTCGTGTCGTTGCTCATGTACCGACCATGCGCCGGCTCGGCGACACCCCTGTGTCGGTGTTTCGCGATGATCCGACCAAGCGATACGGCGACGCGATCCGACGACAGGCGTCACATGCCGAAGATGCCGCGCCCGATCAGGTCGGGGATCTCCACCTGTCCGGGGTCGAGCCCGCGATCGGGCGACCGCTCGTCGAGCATCACGGCACCGGTGATGCGATCCAGCCGGAACGATCGCGGCGACTCGCGGAGGCGGCACCAGGCCCACAGGTACCAGTTCGGGTGCACGCCGAGCACGGCGATCGGCTCGACGACACGAGCGCTCTCCTCGCCGGTCTTGTCGGTGTAGCCGATCTCGAGCACGCGCCGCTGCACGATGGCATGCTCGACCGCAGCGGGGGGCCGCACGCGTCCGGCGCGGTCGTCGAACAACCGGATCCGCGTGGCCAGCTCGCGTGTCCCTTCGGCATCAACTTCGCTCAGCACCGCGAGGATCTTCTGCAGCGCGCTGCGGCCGGCGTGCGTGAACGGCGTCGAGGAATCGACCGCCAGTGCCGTGGCAACAGCCGCGACCTCCGCCGCCGTGAGGTTCAACGGCGGCAGGGTGTGCTGCGTGTCGATGGCGTAGCCGCCGCGCCGGCCGGGCGTGGCATAGATCGGCACGCCAGCCTGCTGGAGCGCCGACAGGTCGCGCTCGATCGTCCGGCTGCTCACCTCGAACCGGTCCGCCAGCCAGGTGGCACTGCGCCACGCCGGCGATGCGGCGCGAAGTTCCTCGACCAGTGCGTAGAGCCGATCCGTCCGATTCACCGACCCAGTCCACCACGCCAGCCCGTCATCCCGGTCCCCACACACCGTCCGGCCACCGTTTGCGTCGGGATTTCTGCGGGACGTCCCGCAGAAATCCCGACGCAAACGTGTGCTGGGGCGAGTGGATAGGTTGCGGGCGTGTTCTTGTACGGGGTCGTCAACGCCAGTCCCGACTCGCTCGCCGGCGACTCGATCGCCACGACTCCCGAGGCCGCCGTCGCGCGTGCCCGGCAGCTCCTCGCCGACGGCGCAGACGGGATCGACCTCGGCGGGCAGGGATCGACCGATGTCGCGTCCGTCGTCGACTGGACCGACGAGTGGGCACGGGTCGAGCACATCATCCCGGCGCTGGCAGCGCTCGGCGTCGAGCTGTCGATCGACTCGTGGCGGCCCGAGGTGGTGCGGCGGGCGCTCGATGCCGGGGCCACCGTGATCAACGCCGCCGACGGGATGCAGGCCGACGAGATGTGGAAGGTGGCTGCCGACTACGACGTGCCGATCGTCGTGCCGTTCCTGTCCGGGCCGAACCCGCGCGAGATGGCCCTCGTCGAGCACGATCCGATCGCCGTGATGATCGACTTCTTCGAACGCCGCCTGGCCGACGCCGACCGGTTCGGTCTGCGCGCACGGTGCATCGTCGACCCGGGCACCGGCTTCGCCCCGTCGAACTGGCCGTGGGAGGACCGGTTCGTCTACCAGAAGCAGGTGTACTCGAATCTCGACGAACTCCGCCGCTTCGGTCTGCCGCTCTACATCGCGTTGCCGTGGAAGGAGACCGCGCAGCACGACGAACTGCTCGACATCGTGGTCCGCCAGCAGCCCGAGTTCGGCCGTGCCCACTACCCCGCCAAGATCCGTGCGGTCGAACGCCGGCACGAGGCGCGGTGACGACCTGTCGCGAAGTGCCTGACCCCGCGCGACAGGTTCAGGCGTAGCGTTCGATCGTTTCGGCGGGGACGGGTTCGGAGGGCAGGAGGCGGATCCGGGCGCCGTCGGGGCGCAGGTCACCGGAGGGGGCATCGAACGCGAACCACCGGGCCTCCAGGTTGGTGAGCTGACGCCACTCCTCACCCGCCGCACTTTCGAGCGACGTGATCAGGCCGCCGTGCGAGACGACCACCACCGAGGTGCCCGCATGGCGCTCGGCCAGGGCGCGCAACGAACGGATCGCGGCGCGCGGCCAACTCCTCATCCGGCTCGTACCCGGGAGGACGACGGCGCAGCGCGAGCCAGTTCGGATACCGCGCTTCGATCTCGGATCGCAGCAGTCCCTCCCACTGCCCGGCCGACCGCTCGATCAAGCCGTCGTCGGCTCCACCGAGATCGATCCCGGCGTGGTCCGCGAGCAACTCCCCGGTCCGCCGCGCCCGTGCCAGGGTCGAGGTGACGACGACCCCGAACGGTCCGAGTGGGGCGAGTTCGACCGCGGCCTGACGGGCCTGCTCTTCGCCGGCCGGCGACAGCGGCGCGTCGGCACGGCCCTGCCAGCGTCCGATCGCATTCCACGTCGACTGGCCATGGCGCACGAGCAGGAACCGGGTCGGCTCCGACGACGGCTCACCCACGATGCAGCCCGAGATCGCGCAACGACCGGCGCGACCCCAGGTTCAAGGGCACTTGAGATCCGTCGGCACGGCGCAGCGTCATCTCGTCCTCGCCCACCGGCGGTTCGACGCCGGCGCGCGACAACATCGTCGCCATCACCTCCGCGGCCTGTACCGACAGGGACTGCAGCGACCGGTTGCGGTGCTCGCGTGTGCCGAGATCGACCTGGGCGATCGCTTCGGCTCCGTACAGACGACAGATGTCGATCAGCATCGCGATCTCGACACCCCAGCCCTGTTGGAACACGAGCCGCTCCAGCACGTCACGGCGCCCCGCATACTCGCCCGACAGCGGCTGCGCCAGACCGGTGAGCTCGGGGAAGTACATCGACATCAGGGGGCGGGCGACCAGCTCGGTGGTCCGTCCGCCTCCGCCGTACCGGGTCGGCCGGTGGTACAGGGCCTTCACCAACGCGACCGAATCGTCGTCGAGCATCGGCGACAGAAGCTTCACCACCCAGTCGGGTTCGAAGCTCGTGACGTCGCCGTCGCACCAGACGACGAAGTCGCCATGGCTGGCGACCAGGGTCGCCCAGAGCGCGTTGCCCTTGCCGTGCCCCCATCCGTGCGTCGCATGGACGTCGTCGATCGACACCACACGGGCCCCGGCGTGAGCGGCGACGCGCGCCGTGTCGTCGGTGCTCCGGTCGTCGAGCACGATCAGCTCGTCGACGACGTTGTCCCCGCCCATGAGCTCGCGCCGGATCACGCTCACGAGCGGACCGATCGTCGCCGCCTCGTCGCGGCACGGGATGCACACCGACACGGTGCGCCCGGCCTTCGCCGCGACGAGCCGATCGGCTGCGCAGTCGTCGACCTCGAAGGTTCGTACGCCCGTCATGCCAGTCCCGTCATGCCAGTCCCGTCATGTCAGCTCAGATCGAGCGGGCCGGTCGCCGTGATCCCGGCGGGCTCGAGCCGCTCGTCCCATCCGTCCGGGCACCGCTGCGGAGCGATCTCGGCCAACGGCGTGAGCACGAAACGGCGCTCCGCGAAATGCGGGTGCGGCAACACCAGATCGGCGGTCTCGATCACCGCGTCGTCGTACATGATGATGTCGACGTCGAGCGTGCGCGGGCCCCAGTGCACCACCCGTTGCCGCATCGCCTCGCCCTCGAGCCGCTGGCAGCGCCGCAGCAGGGCGAACGGGTCGAGCGGCGTTTCGATCTCGACCACCATGTTGAGGTACGCACCCTGATCGTCGGGGCCACCGACCGGGTCGGTCTCGTACACCTGCGACATGGCGACCACACGGTCGAGGCCGGCGACACCCATCCGCAGGAACTCCCGACGGTCGCCGAGGTTCGACCCGAGCGCGATGAACGCACGATGCGACGACTTCGCCGCGACGGCCGCCGTCGAGCGGGTGCGGTTGATGCGCACGGCCGTGCTGGCGGCATCGACGGCGATCGGCGGGCGCAACTTGGTCAGTGTGACCGTGACGGCTTCGACGCGATCGAACGTCAGCACCTCGTCGGCCACCCGCGCCGCCAGCCGTTCGAGCAGCACGTCCTTCGACTCCGACACGACCGCCACGACCTGGTCGGCGACCCAGCCGTAGTGCACGGTGTCGTCGAGATCGTCGGACCGGCCGGCGTCACCGAGGTCGACGTCGAGCGTGAGGTCGATCTGCAACGGCTGGGGAATCTCACGTTCGTGCGGGAGCGCACCGACGATCGCCACGGTGCGGATGGCGGAAATCTCGATCTGATCGGTCATCGGGCAGCACCTCTCGGCTCGCGTACGCCAGCAACCTATCGGGACGCTCCGCCATCCTCGGCGGTCCGGTTCGGCACCGGAACGCCTCCAGCGCGAACGTTCGGGACATGCACGACTCCGCGTCCGAGTCCGAGCGACGCGGCGGCCGACTCGCCGACCGAGTCGCCGTGGTGGTGGGAGCGGGCCAGACGCCGGGCGAGACGATCGGCAACGGTCGTGCCATCGCCGAGACCTTCGCCCGTGAAGGCGCCGTCGTCCTCTGCGTCGACCGCCAGCTGGACCGCGCCGGCGACACGGTGTCGGCGATCCGCGCCTCGGGCGGCGAAGCCGACGCCTTCGCGGCCGATGTGACCGAGGCGGGCTCCGGCGACGCGATCGTCGAGGCGGCGCTCGAGCGATGGGGCCGGATCGACATCTTGGTCAACAACGTCGGCATCGGTGGGCGCGGCGACGGACCCGCACACTCGGTCGACGACGAGGCGTTCGACCTCATCCTCGCCGTGAACGCGCGGGCGATGCTGCGCACGTGCAAGGCGGCACTGCCCTCGATGCGTGAGCAAGGCCACGGGTCGATCGTGAACATCTCGTCGGCAGCGTCGTTCGCCGGCGGCTTCCAGGTCGCCTACGAGGTCTCGAAGGCGGCCGTCAACCGGCTGACCACGAGCATCGCCCAGTCGAACGCGTCGCGGGGCGTGCGCTGCAACGCGATCGCCCTCGGTCTCGTCGACACCCCGATGGCGGTGGGAGGCATCGCCGCGGCGCGTCGCGTGCCGACCGAGGTCGTGCGCGCCGAACGCAACGAACGGGTTCCGTTGCGCGGCGGGATGGGCACCGCGTGGGACACGGCGAACGCGGCGTTGTTCCTGGCGTCCGACGAGGCCCGGTACATCACCGGCGTCGTGCTCCCCGTCGACGGTGGGCTGGCGGTACGGATCGGCTGACGCAGGGCGCGTCACGACGATCACCGAATCCGCGTGAAACTGGCCAGGTTCTGCCAATGTGTGTCGACAGACCGCAGGTGCAGGGCACCGGAGTCCGTTGCAGTCGAGAAACCCAGGGAGGGTTCGTGATCTCACGCCAGGTGCGTCGTTCGTTGTGCGCGTTGGTTGCCGTCGGGGTGGTGTTCGCATCGTGTTCGTCCGACGACGGTGACGACGGCGAGCCCACGACACTCGCTCCCGAGCCGACCGACACCCCGACCACCGACACCGAAGCGCCGGTCGAGACCGGCCTCACCGGCGAGGGTCTTGCCGTGGGCGTGCTCGCCCCGTCGCCCGGACTGCTCACCACGTTGTTCCAGGGGCAGCAGCGCGGCATCGACTTCGCCGTGGAGGACATCGCCGACGGCGGCGGGGTGCTCGGCGGGCCGCTCGACGCCACCACCACGCCGGCGCCGCTCGACGGGATCGGAGGCCGACATCGTGCCGACGGCCGTCGACGAAGGAGCGCAAGCACTCATCGGCCCGACCGGGTCGTCCGGCGCCCTCGAGTACCGAGACGCGGTCCAGACCGCCGACAGCATCTCGTGCAGCCCGTCGGCCAGCGTGCCCGGCCTCACCGCGGAGCAGGAGACGTTCGGTCTGTTCCGCACCGCCCTTCCCGACGATGTCACCGTCGGCTATCTGACCGACATGGTCATCGATCGCCGTGACGCGCAGGCACCGGGCGCCGCCTGGAAGGTGGCGATCGTCGCCCGCAACGACGACTACGGCCTCGCCATCGGCAACGGCCTCGCGTATGCGCTGGATTCGCACGGGCTCGTCCCGACCGTGGTCGACTACAACGCCCACCGGGTCCAGTTCACCGGCACCGCGACCGAGGTCACCGCTCTCCAACCCGATCTGACGGTGATCGTCGCGTACGAGGAAGGCGCTCCGATCGTCACCGAACTCGTTCGTGGCGGTGTCGACCCGGCGGCGATGATCGGGCTCGAATCGTTCTTCCGGCCCCGCATCGCCACCTTGGCGGCGCCCGACGGCAACGCCGAACTCGTCGACGGGTTGACGATGGTCGGCACCACCGGCGACCTGGCCTTCCTCGAGCGCCTGTACGAGGCCGACCCGAACGGCCAGATCGCCAATGCCGGCGCAGGCCTACGACTGCACGATGGTGCTCGCCTTGGCCAACGAGGCCGTTGCCGACGGATCAGCCGACAGCGTCAGCGCCGCGGTCATCGACGTCACCGCCGACGGCACCACATGCACCACCTACGCGGACTGCCTGACCAAGCTGCAGGCCGGTGAGAACATCGACTACGACGGCGCCTCCGGACGGATCGGCATCGACGAACACGGCGACCCCACGTTCGGCCGGTTCACCACCGCCACGATCCTGAACGGCGAGGTCGGCAACATCGAGACGTCCGACGTCGACGTGGCCGCACTCCGGCAAGAGCAGGCGGCGTTCGCCGCGGCCGCGTTCAACACCAAGCTGCAGCAGGCTCTGACGTTCCTCGGCTTCTACGACGGACCGATCGACGGGCTCGAGAGCCCCGAGCTCACCGCTGCGCTCGCCGCGTTCCAGGCGTCGGTCGGCCTCCCCCCGACAGGTGTGTTCGACGCGGCGACGGACGCCGCCCTGCGTGCCGCCCTCGGCGAGTTCTCCGATCTGTTCAACAGCTCGACGCGCGATCTGCAGATCCTGCTCACCGACCTCGGTTTCTACAGCGGTCCGATCGACGGGATCTGGTCGCCGGAGCTGACCGAAGCGGTCAAGGCCCTGCAGCGCGAGCTCGGCGTTCCCGAGACGGGCGTGATCGACGCCGCGACAGTGCAGGCCATCTACGAGCGAGGCATCGCCACCGGATCGACCACGACCACTCCGGCCGCACCCGACACCACCGAAGCGCCCGCGACGACCGCCGCACCCACCACCGCGGCACCCACGACCGCCGCGCCCACCACTGCGGCACCGGATACGACCGTCGCTCCCACCGAACCGCCGACCACCGAACCGCCAGTGCTGCCACCGACGGACAATCTCCTGGCCACCCTCGCCAACGACCCTGACTTCAGGACGTTCTACGAACTCGTGCTCAAATCGGGCTACGTCCACGACGCCGAGAACCTCGGGCCGTTCACGGTGTTCGCGCCGACGAACGCTGCCTTCGATCCGCAGACGCTCGCCGACCTCAATGCGATGAGCCAACCGCAGCTACAGGACTACCTGTCGTACTACCTCGTCGAGCGGGCAACGTTCATCGTGGCCGACTCGCCGCGCAACGCTCTTGAACTTCTACGGCGACGACTTCGACCATCGCGGGAGCCGCTCCCGATGTGACCGTCAACGGCGTGCTGATCGACCCGCGAGAAGAGCGACATCGCCGCCACGAACGGAGTGATCCAGGGACTGACGGGCTTGCTCGACGTGCCGCCGCCACTGCCCGAGGCCGACGACGCGGTGGTCGTGCCCGACGACACCGAAGCGCCCGTCGAGACAGAGCCGGCCGGCTGACCGCCGGCGCTCAGGCGAGGACCCGAGCGCCGAACATCTGACGGAGGGCCGCGGCGATCTCGACGCGCGCGTCGGCCGCCGATGTGATCATGCCGACGGCGGTGATCGACGTGTGGATCAGCCCGCCGCACGCCAGATGGCGTGTCTCGACCCCGGCGTCGGCGAGGGCCTCGGCGTAGGCCGCACCCTCGTCGGCGAGCGGATCGAACTCGCACGTCACCACGAGGGTGGGCGGCAGCCCGGACAGGTCACTGGCCCGTATCGGCGCAGCACGCGGATCGGTGCGATCGGCCGGGTCGGCGTAGTGGTCCCAGAACCACTTCATCAGGTCCGTCGTCAGCATGTAGCCATCCGCGTTGGACTGGTACGACTCGCGAGTGAGATCGCTGTCGGTCACGGGATTGATCAGCACCTGTCCGCTGAGCGACGGTCCGCCAGCATCGCGGGCGGCCTGGGCGGCCACGGCGGCGATGTTGCCGCCGGCGCTCCATCCGCACACGGCTACCTTGCCGGGTACGCCACCGAGATCGGCGGCGTTGGCGGCCACCCACTGCACCGCGGCGACCGCGTCGTCGGCGGCCGCCGGGAACCGGTCCTCGGGCGCGTGGCGGTAGTTGACCGACACGATGATCGCGTCGGAGTCGAGGCACAGCTGGCGGCAGAACGGATCGTCGGAGTCGAGGTTTCCGAGCACCCAGCCGCCGCCATGGAAGTACACGACGACCGGATGCGGACCTTCCGTCGGCGGGCGGTACAGGCGGTACGGCAGGTCGCCCGCGGCGCCCGTGAGCGTTCCGTCGAGCACCTCGCCGACCTCTGGCCCGGGCGGGCTCATCGCGCCCGACGCCAACATGAAGGCCCGGGCATCGTCGACCGGGAGCGAGTCGAGGGTCGGCAGACCCAGCGCCGCCATCGTCTCGATCACCAGCTCGACGTCGGGCTTCAACGGCCGGATCACACCGTCGTTGCACTGTGGCGCGGCGCCGTCGAGGGCGAAGCCGAGATAGCCGCGCTCGACCACCTCGTCGCAGATCAGGCGATACGGGCCGACCCCGCCGACATACGGAAGGAAGACCCGCGGCTTGCCGGGCACGTTCGCACCCATGTACCAGGAGTTGGCCGACGGCATGAGCGTGAGATCGGCCCACTCGTTGACATGCTGCACCCATCGGGCCGCGGCGGTCGCGGTCGGCTCGATGGTTGTGTTGCCGGCGTCACGGAGATCGACGAGACAGTCGGCGACCCATTCGACATGCTGCTCGATCGACACCGCCATGTTCGACAGCACCGACGGGCTGCCGGGGCCGGTGATCATGAAGAAGTTCGGGAACCCGACCGACATCAAGCCGAGGTAGGTCTCGGGGCCGGCGGCCCACCGCTCGGCGAGCGTCACGCCGTCGCGGCCGGTGAGGTCGACCGACACGATGGCGCCGGTCATCGCGTCGAACCCGGTGGCGTAGACGATGGCATCGAACTCGAGGCTCTCCACGCTCGTGTCGATCCCGGTCTCGGTGACCGTGGTGATCGGTGTCTTCCGCAGATCGACGAGGCGGACGTGGGGCAGGTTGAACGTCTCGTAGTAGTTGGTGTCGAGGCACGTGCGCTTGGTGTTGATGTAGTGGTACTTCGGGCACAGCGTCTCGGCGGTCTCCGGGTCCTTGACGATCGAGCGGATCTTGCCGCGCACGAACTCGCCGACCGTCTCGTTGGCCTCGGCATCGGTGAGGATGTCGCTGAACTCAGAACCGACGAGGAGCAGTTCGCTGCCCTGCCACATCCGCTCGTTGGCCTCCTCTCGTTCCTCGGGCGTCACGTCGAGCGCACTGACCATGCTCGGCTCGCCCATCGGCACCCCGGCGCGCGACAAGCGGGCCTCGGCGTGGTAGGCGGCGGGATCGGCCTCGAAGTGCTTGCGACGCTCCTCCGGGAGCGGGCCGTTGCGGGCCGGGATCGAGAAGTTCGGGGTCCGCTGGAACACGGTGAGCTGCGACGCCTGGCCGGCGATGATCGGGATCGACTGGATCCCCGATGAACCCGTGCCGATCACCGCGACCCGCTTGCCGGTGAAGTCGACGCCCTCGTGCGGCCAGCTGCTCGTGAAGTACACGTCGCCACCGAACCGGTCGGCACCCTCGATGTCGGGTGTCTTGGGCAGCGACAGACAGCCCGTGGCCATCACGTAGTAGCGGCAGGTGACGGTCTTGCCGTCGCTCGTCTGCAACGTCCATCGATCGGTGCCGTCGTCCCAGACGGCCGCGTCGATGCGGGTGGAGAACTGGATGTCGCGGCGCAGGTCGTGCTTGTCGGCCACGTGTTGCAGATAGCGGAGGATCTCGGGCTGGGCGGCGTAGCGCTCGGACCACTCCCACTCGGCTTCGAGTTCGGGGTCCCACGTGTAGGAGTAGTCGACGGTCTGGATGTCGCAGCGGGCTCCGGGATAGCGGTTCCAGTACCAGGTGCCGCCGACGTCGTCAGCGGTTTCGAACACCCGGACCGTGAAGCCGCGCTTGCGGAGCAGGTGCAGCTGGTAGAGGCCGGCCATACCGGCCCCCGCCACGACGACGTCGAATTCGGGAGCGGATTGCGAGTCGTTGGTTGCCATGCGGTCGATTGTTGCAGTCCGCCGGCCCGGCCGACGATGCCGAGCACCGCGCCGCTCGACACCCCGATCGAGACGTCGGTCAGGCGCTCGTCGACCGAGTGCGTTCCGGCGTCACGATGTCGGAGGGAACACGGCGGAACGCCTCGGCGAGGCGCGGCAGGAACGCGTGGAACGGGCTCGTGTCGCGCCAGAACATCGAGATCTCCCGGTGCGGTGCCGGTGCCGTGAACGGGACCAGCGCCACACCGTCGGGGTTCGACACCGGTGCGTGCACCGCCAACTTCGGGAGCAACGTGACGGCGACGCCCGCCGCCACCATCTGGCGCAGGGTCTCGAGGCTGGTCGCCCGGAAGCCTTCGCGCTCCGCCGCCCCCACGACGTGACACACGCTCAACGCCTGATCGCGCAGGCAGTGCCCCTCCTCCAGGAGGAGGATGTGTTCATCCGACGAGCGCGGCGACCGACACGGGCTCGCCGCGAACGGCGAGCGGATGGTCGACCGGCGTGGCGAGCACGAAGTCCTCGGTGAACAGCGGTTCGCCGTGCAGGCCGTCGTCGGCGATCGGTGTGGCCACGATCACCACGTCGAGGCGGCCGTCGCGGAGTCGTCGCAGCAACTCCTCGGTCTTCTCCTCGACGAGCAGCAGTTCGAGGTCGGGCAGCTCGCGGTGCAGCGAGGGGATCACGTGCGGGAGCAGGTACGGCGCAAGCGTCGGGAAGATGCCGAGGCGGACCGTGGCGGCCGCCGGGTTCTGGCTCGATCGGGCGATCTCGCGGATCGAGGCCACCTCCACGAGCACCGCGCGGGCACGGGCGATCACGTCGCGCCCGACGTCGGTGGGAAAGGTCTCGCGGGTGCCACGCTCGAAGAGGGTGACACCGAGCTCGGCCTCGAGCTTGTGGACCTGCGTCGACAGCGTCGGTTGGCTGACGAAGCAGGCGTCAGCCGCCCGCCCGAAGTTGTGATGTTCGGCGAGAGCGACGACGTATTCGAGGTCGCGCAGGTTCACGCCGCCGAGTCTTCCAGCTCCTGCTCGAACGTCTCGTCAGCCGGCGCCGACGTGCGGATCAGGTGGTCGAACGCGCTCGAGGCCCGCCGTGGCGCCGGCGCCGAGCGCGATCACGATCTGCTTGTAGGGGACGACGGTGCAGTCGCCGGCCGCGAACACACCAGGAATCGAGGTTCGGCCACGATCGTCGATGACGATCTCGCCACGGCTCGACAGCTCGACGCTGTCCTCGAGCCATTCGGTGTTCGGGAGCAGCCCGATCTGGACGAAGATCCCGGCGAGTTCGATCCGGTGTTGCTGGTCGGTGTCGCGGTCGCGGTACAACAGGCCCGTGACGCGGTCGCCGTCGCCGAGCACCTCGGTCGTCCGCGCGCTGGTCACGATGTCGGCGTTGGGGAGGCTGCGGAGCTTGCGCTGCAGCACGTCGTCGGCGCGCAGCATGCTGTCGAACTCGATCAGCGTCACGTGCTCGACGATGCCCGCGAGGTCGATCGCCGCTTCGACGCCGGAGTTTCCGCCGCCGATCACGGCGATGCGCTTGCCGGCGAAGAGCGGGCCGTCGCAGTGCGGGCAGAACGCCACGCCCTTGTTCAGGTAGTCGGTCTCGCCCGGCACGCCCATGTGCCGCCAGCGCGCCCCGGTCGACAACACGACCGAGCGGGCGCGCAGGGACGCTCCACCGTCGAGCTCGACGGTGATGAGGCCACCCGGTTGGTCGGCGGGGATCAGGCGGCTGGCCCGTTGCAGCGTCATCACGTCGACATCGTGCTCGCGCGACGTGCTCCTCGAGCGCCGCGGCGAGCTTCGGGCCCTCGGTGTGCTGCACCGACACGAAGTTCTCGATCGCCATCGTGTCGAGCACCTGCCCGCCGAAGCGTTCGGCGACGACACCGGTGCGTACGCCCTTGCGGGCGGTGTAGATCGCCGATGCCGCGCCGGCCGGTCCGCCGCCGACGATCAGCACGTCGAAGGGGTCCTTGGCGTCGATGTCGGACGTCGCTCGCGCCGCAGCTCCCGTGTCGAGCATGGCGATGATCTGTTCGACGGTCATGCGGCCACTGGCGAACGTGTCGGTTCCGCGGAACACCGTCGGCACCGCCATCACCCGGCGCTGCTCGGCTTCGTCCTTGAACACCGCACCATCGATGGCGACGTGGCTGATGTTCGGGTTCAGCACGCTGATGACGTTCAGCGCCTGCACGACGTCGGGGCAGTTCTGGCAGGTGAGTGAGAAGAACGTCTCGAAGTGGTGGTTGCCCTCGATCGCCCGGATCTGCTCGGCGACCTCGTTCGAGACGCGCGGCGGGTGACCGCCGACGTGGAGGAGAGCGAGGACGAGCGACGTGAACTCGTGGCCGAGGGGAATGCCGGCGAACGTCACACGCACCGGCGTGCCGACGCGCACGATGTCGAACGACGGCACCCGCGGCGTTGGTGCCGTCACGACGGACGGACACGAGAGTCAGACAACGCCGCGATCTCGTCGAGCAGGCCGGCGAGCTCGGCCGACTTGGCTGAGTCGTCGAGCGTCGCGACGAGTTCGATCGGATGGCGGAGCGACGTGAGGTGCTGGCGCAGTTGCTGTGCGAGCGCGGCATCGAGCATGGGGGGTCGACCTTCCAAGGGGGTGGGGCCAGGAGGGGTGGGGCCAGGAAATTGTGTGAACCTGTTGCGCGGGGTCAGGCACAACGCAACAGGTCGGTGTGCAGGTCAGGATCCGGCACACCGACCTGTGTGTGGTGCGTCAGTACGGTCGGCTCAGAGCTTGCCGACGAGGTCGAGCGACGGTGACAGCGTGTCATCGCCCTCTTCCCACTTGGCCGGGCAGACCTCGCCTGGGTGGGTGCGCACGTACTGCGCGGCTTTGATCTTGCGGAGCAGTTCGACCGCGTTGCGGCCGATGCCCTCGGCGGTGACCTCGGCGAACTGGATCACGCCATCGGGGTCGATCAGGAACGTTCCACGGTTGGCGAGGCCCGACTCTTCGCGCATCATGCCGAAGTTGCGGGTGATCTGCCCCGTGGCGTCGCCCAGCATCGGGTACTCGATCTTGCCGATCGTGTCGGACGTGCTGTGCCACGCCTTGTGGGTGAAGTGCGTGTCGGTCGACACCGAGTACACCTCGACGCCGAGGCGCCGGAATTCGGCGTAGTTGTCGGCCAGGTCGCCCAGCTCCGTCGGGCAGACGAACGTGAAGTCGGCCGGGTAGAAGAAGACGACTGCCCACTTGCCGGCGAGGTCGGCATCGCTGACGTCGACGAACGCGCCGTTGTGGAATGCGGTCGCGCTGAAGGGCTGGATCTTGGTGTTGATCAAGGACATGTGGTTTGCCTTCTGGGGGTTTGGGGGGTGGTTGGGGGGTGAACGAGCGCCAGGGTATGCACGATGTCGCTCAAAGAGGGCAGATATTGGTTCTATGAATTCGATCAGCGCTGACTATCACTGACGAGATCGCCCGACGAGGCGGCCGCCAGCCTCGTGACCCGGTAACGGAGCAACGGCGGGGTGACGATGGTTGTCAGGAGCAGAACGAGGAGCAGCGCGCCGTACCCGTCGGCGTCGAGCACCCCGTTGGCCAGCCCGATGCTGGCGAAGATGAGGCCGACCTCACCGCGCGGCACCATGCCGATCCCGATCGTGAGCTTGTCGACCGGCATCCGACCGACACCGTAGGCCGACACGAGCTTGCCGATCACGGCGATGACGAACAGAGCGCCCGCCAGCCCGAGGACCGCCGGCTTGATCATCGCCTCGAGGTCGGCGGCGATGCCGATGCTGACGAAGAAGACAGGGATGAAGATCTTGCCGACCGCACCGAGGTCGGTGACGATCCGCTCGTGCCCTTCCACGCGCCCCAGGGCCAGACCGGCCATGAACGCACCGATGATGAAGGCGAGCTTGGTCACGTCGGCGACCGCGGCGAACGCGAGGATCAACATGAACGAGACGACCACGAGCGTCGAGCCGCCCCTCGCGTACCGGTTCACCAGGCGGATGAAGTGCGGCACGATCACCAGGCCGACGATCCCGGCGCCCACCAGGAACAACGCGGCGAGGCCCATGGTCTCGAGCACCGTGCCCACGCCGACATCTCCGCCGGTCACCGACTTGACGACCACGGTGAGGATCACCAGCCCGAGCACATCGTCGACGACCGCGGCGCCGAGGACGATCCGCGACTCGTCGGCATTCAGCGTGCCGAGGTCGCCGAACACCCGAGCGGTGATCCCGACACTCGTCGCGGTGAGGGCGGCCCCGATGAACACCGCCGGCTTCGTCTCCTGCCCGAGCGCGAGCGCCACGCCGAAACCGGTGGCGAACGGGATGACCACCCCGATCACCGCGACCGCGGTGGCGACGCCGCCCACACGTCGCAGGTCGATCAGGTCCATCTCCATGCCGACGAGGAACAACAGCAACAGCACGCCCACCTGGGCGAGCACCTCGATCGACACGCCGCGATCACCGGTGAGCTCGACCCAGCCGAGCACCGACGGGCCGATGATGATGCCGCCGATGATCTCACCGAGCACGGCGGGCGTCCCGATCCGCTCCGCGAGTTCGCCGAACAGCACGGCCGCCCCGAGCACGACGAGGAGGTCGAGGAGGAGGCGGGCGATGTCGACGGCGCCTTCGGTCTCTGCGAGCACGGAGCGGAACATTACGGCCCGGCCGACGTCTGCGCTCGGGGAGCTACGATCCGCCCGGCCCGACGCCGAACGTCCCGCCGAACCAGGAGCCTCCCGTGACCTATTGCCTCGCACTCCGACTTCACGAAGCCTTGGTCTTCGTGTCCGACACGCGCACGAACGCCGGGCTCGACAACATCGGCAATTACCGCAAGCTGCACGTGATCGACGCCGGCCCCGACCGCGCCTTCGTCCTGCAGTCCGCCGGCAATCTCGCCACCACCCAGGAAGTGCTCGACCGCATCCACCAGGACCTGGCCTCGCCCGTCGCGAACGAAAGTTTGGCCACCGTCGATCAGCTCTTCGAAGCCGCGCTGTACATCGGCCGGCTCAGCCAGGAGGTCGCGGCGCGCCACCGGGAAGGTCTGTCCTGGGTGAGCGCCGACGCCACGGCCACGTTCATCCTCGGTGGGCAGGTGAAGGACAACCCGGCCGACATCTTGCTGCTGTACCCCGAAGGCAACTACATCCGTGCCTCCGACAGCCGGCCGTTCCTGCAGATCGGCGAGAGCAAGTACGGCAAGTTCATGCTCGAGCTGGGAGTGCGCGCGCACGTGTCGGGCCAGAAGGCGATCAAGATGGCGCTCAGTTCGATGGTCAGCACCGCCCACGCCAACCTCTCGGTCGGCCCGCCCTACGACATCGGCGTGTACCGCAACGGCTCCCACACCGTCGAGCAGTACCGGATCGACACCGACTCCGGGTACCTCGACGAGTTGCAGGAGGCCTGGATCGAGCACATGCTCGAGGCCGTCGATCTGCTCCCGCCGATCCCGGCGGACCTCGGCGCCTGACACGGAGGTGGTTGTGGCAGTGTTCGGCCATGGCTGAGGCTCAGGACGACCGGTACCGCCGTGCCGCGACGATCTTGCACGACGTGGCCAAGCCGATGCGGGTGCTGTCGGCGCTCGCCTGGGACGCCTCGATCCGGGAGGAGTTCCTCGCCTCGGGAGGCACCAAGCTGCCCCAACCGACGTACCAGCCGATCGACCCGGGCCCGGTGCTCGACGGCGTCGCCGAGGCACGCCGGGTTCTCCGGTTCGGCCCGGCGATCGACGAGTGGTTGTTGCGCGAGGCCACTTCGATCGAGGCCACCGCCCTGATGCTGTCGTCGCTCGGCACCCCCGCGTTCCACGCGTACAGCCGCCAGCTGTATGGAGTCCCGAGCCAACCCCTGCGGTACGACCCGGCGACGCCGCTGGAGCTGGCCGAGAAGGTGCAGTCGAGCCTTGCCGAGTTGACGACGGTCAAGCTGATGCGGCCGACCGTGCGGACGCACACGAGCGAGGAGATCGCCGCGAAGTTGAAGGCGGCCGTGGACGAGCACTTCGGCGACGGCGCACCCGAGATCCTCGTCGTCGACGAGCTGTCGGCCAACGCCGTTGCCTCCACCAGCCGCATCAAGATCCGGCGCGACGCCCAGTTCACGGCGAAGGACGCTGCCCAACTTCTGAACCACGAGGCCTTCATCCACGTGGCAACGGGCAAGAACGGCCGAGAACAGACCGACATCCCGATCCTGGCAATCGGCCACCCCGGCACCACACGCACCCAGGAAGGCCTCGCCGTCTACTCCGAGTACGTGTCGGGGACGCTCGATCTCGACCGTCTCGGGCGGCTCGCGGACCGGATCCTCGCGGTGCAGATGGTGATCGACGGTGCCGATTTCATCGAGATCTACCGCTGGTTCCTCGACCGCAGCGCGACGCCCGAGCAGGCGTTCGAATCCGCCAGGCGCAACTTCCGAGGAGGCGTGATCACCGGCGGATCGCCGTTCACGAAGGACTGCTCGTACCTGTCGGGCTACCTGACGGTGGCGACGTTCGTGCGCGCCGCATTCACCGCCGGCCGGCCCGACACGCTCGGTCTGATCTTCTCCGGCAAGCTCGACATCTGGTCGATCGCGGCGCTCGCCGAACTGCGCAGCCGTGGCCTCGTGAAGCCACCCAAGTACCTCCCACCCTGGGCGCTCGACCCCGGTTGGGTGCTCAGCCACCTCACACTCAACACGTTCATGGCCAACATCGACCTGTCGGCCGTCGCCGATGCCGTCGGCGACGTGCTCGCCGACTGTCCGACCGTCGAGACTCGCTCCGCGACGACGACGGACCACCCCCTGACACCGTCGTCGCGCATGCAGCACGATCAGCGCGCGGCGAGATCGTGCGGCCCGTCCGACAGATACCCGAGGCCGCTGCGCACCGCGACACCCCACGGCTCCAGGATGGCGCACAGTTCAGCCGCGCCGTCACCGAGCGCGTCGAGCACCGGTGCCATCTGGTTGTCGGTGGCGACCTCGATCGCTTCTCGAGCCTCTCGCCCCGCGTCGGACAGCCCGTCACCATCGAGCAGGCCGCGGTCGCGCAGCGCCGCTTCGGCCGCGTCGAACTCTTGCTCGGTCCAGCCCCGCGACCGGCTGTAGCTGCGCAGCTTGAGGCCCCAGTACAGCTCCGTCAGCAGACCGATCTGGGTGGCCGTGAAGCCCGCTGACACCCACGCCGCGTTGTGGGAATCGCCGCGGTACTCGCGCAGGAAGTCGCCGTGGTGCCACGCCGCCGCGAGCGGGTCGGTGGGCACGTCGAGCGAGCGGATGCCCGCGGCCAGCGGGCGGCCGGCGATCGGCGGCGCCGCCGCTGCGGTGGCCAGCAATTCGGCGGCCCGATCGACCCCGTCCGGTGCGTCGCCGAGCAACCGGCGCAATTGACCGACAGCCCCCTCGGCTCGTGCGTCGCGGATCGTCGCGGCATCGGTGCGTTGCCACGCCTCGTCGACGAGCGGGACCACGATCGCCGGGCTGAACACGCCGAACGCGGCGGCGATCACCTCGCCGGGCACCTGACCCATCACGCTGCCACGACTGGCGAAGTAGGAGGGGCCATCGGGCAGCGCGACTCCGTTGGCATCAGCCGGGCTCGGAGCGAAGCCGAGCGCCACGTAACCGGAATGACACTCGGGAGAGAAGTACACCTGGCCGACGACCGGTTCGAGTGCCGATGCGAGTCGACGGGCCGAGCGTGAGCGGTCGCTGAGTTCCATGGCCGGGCACCGTACGCGGTCGCCGACGGCGGCGACGATCCGAGCCGACGCGGAGCTCGTGCTACACATCACGCATGACGACCAAGGTCTTCGTCCACGGCAACCCCGAAGTCGACGCGATCTGGACGATGCTCGTCGCCGAATTGCGAGCCCGCGACGTCGACGACATCGTGCTGCTGTCGCCTCCGGGGTTCGGCGCGCCGACGCCGGACGGCTGGGTGGGCGATGTCGCGTCGTACCGGTCGTGGCTGATCGGCGAACTGGAACGGATCGGTGCCTCGGGGCAGGCGATCGATCTCGTCGGCCACGACTGGGGAGCCGGTCACGTGTTCGGCGCCGTCGCCGCACGCCCCGATCTCGTCCGGTCGTTCGCCGCCGACTGCGGCGGGCTGATCCACCCCGACTACGTGTGGCACGACGCGGCGCAGATCTGGCAGACACCGGAGGCCGGTGAGCAGATGGTGGCCGGAATGGTCGACTCGCCGCTCCCCGACCGCCACGCGTTCTTCGAGTCACTCGGTGCGCCGAGTGAGATCGCCCGGGCGATGGCCGAAGGTACCGGCGAGGAGATGGCCCGGTGCATCCTCACGCTCTACCGCGACGCGGTACAGCCGACCCCGCGTGAACTGGGTGAGCGGTTGGCGGCAGCGATACGTCCGCCGGCCCTGTTCATCGTGCCGAGCGACGATCCCTACGTGTCAGCCGACCTGGCGGTCGACGTGGCGACGCGCCTCGGTGCCGAGATGCTCCCGCTGGAGGGGTGCGGACACTGGTGGATGTTCGAGGAGCCGGGCCGGGCGGCCGACGGGCTCGTGGCGTTCTGGTCGAAACTCGATCAGAACTGACGCGTCAGGCGTCGACGGCGACCGGCGTGACGTCGATGGTCTTGCGGCCCTTGCTGTGGCCGAACGAGACCGAACCGTCGACGAGGCTGAACAACGTGTCGTCCTTGCCCTTGCCGACGTTCTTGCCAGGATGGAACTTGGTGCCACGCTGACGGATGAGGATGGTGCCGGCGGTGATGTTGGTGCCGGCGAACACCTTGACGCCCAGGCGCTGGGCATTCGAATCGCGACCGTTGCGGGTAGAACCGCCACCTTTTGTCTTTGACATGACGCTGGCTCCTCAGATGCTGATCGAGGTGATCTCGACCACGTGGTAGTTCTGGCGATGTCCGTAGCGACGGTGCTGGTTGGTGCGCTTCTTGAAGGTGTACCCGTTGATCTTGGGGCCCTTCGTGCGGCCGATCACCTTGCCGGTGACCGTGGCACCCTTCAGTTCGTCAGGCGTGGCGAACACGGTGCTGCCGTCGACCACCATCACGGGGGTCAACGACACGTCGCTTCCGTCTTCGGCATCGAGTAGTTCGACCCGGACCTGCTGGCCTTCGGCCACTTTTTCCTGTTTGCCGCCCGAGGCGATGACTGCGTACATAGCGGGAACCGATGCTAGCGGCGGAGCGGCCGATCTCAACCGGCCCGTCGAACGTCACTCATTCGAGCAGGCTGTAGTCGACCATCACGCCGCGGCCCTGACATTCCGGGCATTCCTCGGAGTACTCACGCAGCAGCCCCTCGCCGATGCGCTTGCGGGTCATCTCCACGAGACCCAGCTCGGAGATGTCGAAGATCTGCGAGCGGGTCTTGTCGTGGGCGAGCGCATTGCGGAACGCCTCGACGACCTTGGCCCGGTTGTCGCGGATCTCCATGTCGATGAAGTCGATCACGATGATGCCACCGATGTCGCGCAGCCGGAGCTGCTTGGCGATCTCCTCGGCGGCCTCCATGTTGTTGTGGAACACCGTGGCCTCGAGGTTGGACGTGCCGACGTTCTTGCCGGTGTTCACGTCGATGACGGTGAGGGCCTCGGTGTGCTCGATGATCAGCGAGCCGCCCGACGGCAGCCACACCTTGCGGTCGAGCGCCTTGTGCACCTGCTCGTGCACGTGCTGCTTCTCGAACAGCGACAGCCCGGTCGAGGCGGGATCGTAGTACTCGATGCGATCGGCGAGATCCGGGTTGAACGCGGCCACGTACTTGCGCACGTCGTTGAAGAGGCGTTCGTCGTCGATCAGCACGCCGCGGTAGTCCGCGTTGAACTCCTCGCGGATCACCCGCACGGCCAGTTCGGGCTCGCGGTAGAGCAGGGCAGGGCGCTGCGCCTTGGCAGCCTTGGCGGCGATCTCCGCCCACTGGTCGAGCAGGATCGTCATGTCGGCAACGAGTTCGGCCTCCGTGGCTGCCTCGGCGGCCGTTCGCACGATCAGGCCGTGCTCGGCCGGCTTCACCCGGTCGAGGATGCCCCGCAGGCGCTTGCGTACGTCGTCGGGGAGACGCTTGGAGATGCCGTAGGTGGTCGAGTTCGGGATGAGCACCACGAACCGTCCGGGCAGCGACACCTCCTGGGTGAGGCGGGCGCCCTTGTGGCCGATCGGGTTCTTCGTGACCTGACAGATGATCAGCTGCTTGTTGCGCAGGATGTCTTCGATGCGCAGGTTCTTGCCGGGTTGTTCGATGTCCTCCGCGTCGTACTGCACGTCACCCCGGTAGAGCACGGCGTTCTTCGGTGTGGCGATGTCGACGAATGCCGCCTCCATCCCCGGCAGGACGTTCTGCACCCGGCCGACGTAGATGTTGCCGTGGATCTGGGCGACGTCGTCGGCGGGACGGCTCACGTAGTGCTCGATCAGGTTCCGCCCTTCGAGGACCGCCACCTGGGCCATGCCCGGGCGCACCTGCACGGCCATGAAGTACCGACCGATCGGCTTGCCGTTGCGTTCGCGGCCGCGACGCTGCTCGAGCATCGCGGCATCCATCGCTTCTTCGCTCCGCCCACCGTCTCGGCCACGACCACGACGCCGGCGGTTTCGCCTGGCCTTTGCCGGCGGCCGTGTCGTCTCCGGGCCCTGCGCCTCCCTCGGAGCGGTCGGGGGTGACGTCGGCGTCGGCTCCGTTCCCGTGCGCGCCTCCGCCGCCCGAGCCGCGCCGCTTCCGGCGCTTGGCGGCCCCGCCCGCGGGCGTGTCTTCGTCGACCACCGGCTTGCGGGCCGGGCCCGGGGGTGGCGACGTGGGGATCGGCATGGTGTCGCCGATCTTCGGCCGGCGGACCAGCGCCCGTTCGGCGGCCTCGACCGACGGTCGGCCTTCACGCATCGGTTCGGGAAGTTCGACGTCGTCGTCGAGCTCGATCTCGATCTCTTCGGTCTCGTCGATCTCGATCTCTTCGATCCCGTCGTCGCTGTCGTCGCTGTCGTCGCGAGCGGCACCACCCGTGCCGGATCCGCGGCGGCGCTGCCCGCCGCGGGTTCCCCGACGCCGTTTGGCGGGGTCGCGGGCGTCGCGTCGTCGGTGCCGTTGTCGTTGTCGTCGGTGCCGTTGTCGTCGCTGGTCGGGTCGGCCGACCCGCTCGTGGTCGTTACGGCGACGCCAAACGAATCGGCGCCAAACGAATCAGGGATGGTCGAATCGGTGCCAGACGAATCAGGGATGGTCGAGTCGGTGCCTGGTCGAGTCGGTGCTGGTCGAGTCGGTGTTGAACGAGTCGGTACTGGTCGAGTCGGGGGTGGCCGTGTCGGTGCTGATCGGCGGTGTCGTCGATGCGGCAGGGGTGCCGGCGTCGGCGTCGAGATGTTCCATGGGTTGGGGATTCCCTTCTGAGGAGCGCCGGATGTGGGCGCTCAGCGCGCGAGATCACTTGCCTGTTGCAACAGACCTCCGCGACGCGATGTGGTTCCGTCGAGGTCGCCGCGCTCGGCGCGGCGATCGTTCGATGGCGAACGCTCGACGAATGGACATTGAACAAATGACTCTACGCGTCGAGCGCATCTGTGAATTGTACCCCCGGGCCCCCCGGATCGCCGTTCGGACCGCCACGGGCCCCGTGGGGCGGCGAGGGGTCAGCGCATCCGGCGCATGTGCACGCTCTGGACGAGCCCGAACATCGCGAAGTACACGATGAGGCCCGAGCCGCCGTAGGAGATGAACGGCAGCGGCAGTCCGGTGACGGGCATGATCCGCAGCGTCATCCCGACGTTCTGGAACGTCTGCCACAGCATCATCGTGAACACACCGGCACAGAGGTACGTGCCGAACGGGTCGCGGGAGAGGTGGGCGATCCGCCAGATCCGCACGAGCGTGATCCCGAGGAGTCCGAGGACGACCGCGCAGCCGACGAGACCGAACTGTTCCCCCACGGCGGCGAAGGGGAAGTCGGCCCACATCACGGGAATGTCGCGCCCGTTCGTCAGCGGGCCCTGCAACCACCCCTTCCCCCAGACACCCCCGGTGCCGATCGCCCGCATCGCGTTCTCCGCCTGATAGGTGGCGTCGGCGCCCGCGGCCGACGGGTTGAACAGGGCACGGATGCGGGCGGCCTGGTAGTCGTTCACCAGTCGCCCGACGAACGCCGCCAGGACGGTGGTGATCGACAGGAACGTGATCAACACGATGTAGCGCGCCTTGGCTCCGGCGACGAGCAGCACACCCATCGCCACCGAAACGATGACCGAGGCTCCACCGAGGTCGGGCTGGATGATGACCAGGACCGCCGGCGTGCCGACGATCATCAGTCCGCCGAGGAACCGGGCGTACGACACCTCGTCGCTGCGCTCCTCGGCGAGGTACGACGCGAGCATCAGCAAGGTGGTGAACTTCGCCATCTCGGCGGGCTGGAAGTTGAACGGGCCAAGTCGAAGGAGATCTTGTCCTCCCCCGACGCCACGCCGAGCAGGAACAGCAATGTGAGGAGCACGAGCGTGAGCCCGTAGAGGAAGGCGGCACGCTCCTTCCACCATTCGTAGTCGAACGACATCACGATCGACATGACGACCACCGCGATGATCGCGAAAACCACCTGACGGGTGACGAACGCGTACGGATCGGCGGCGATGCGCGTGCGCGATGCCGAGAACACGACGAACAATCCGAGGACGGTGAGCGCCGCCTGCGCGGACATCAGCACCCAGTCGATGTTGCGGCTCGGGTCCCCTGGGCTGGCGCCGATGTTCCCGAGCCCCGAATCCGGCTTGCGGGACAGGAACGAGGTGGCCATGGGCGTCTACTCGATCCCCTCCCGTCGTGGCGCCGAACCGGCCGTTGAAGCAACTCGTGTCGGACAGCTGACGCGGTTGGGCCGCGAGGGTCGACGACGTGTCGAGCTGGTCGGACAACACGACCGGGTCGGTGTGGGCGTCGCCGGACAACTGCATGAACATGCATTTGACCACAGGCCCGGCGGCTTGCGAACCGTACCCGGCCTTTTCGAGGTAGGCGGTGACCGTGTAGGGGCGCTCGGGGTCCTCGCTGTAGGCGGCGAACGCGGAGGAGTCGTTCCACGGATAGTTGCCGGCACCCTGGGCCGTGCCCGTCTTGCCGGCGATCGGAATGTCGGTCGACGGGTAGAAGTAGAAGAGGTTCTCACCCGTGGTGTGGTGGTAGCTGTCGCTGGTGGTACCCGGCCCGGCGATCACGCGACGCAGGCCGTTGTTGATCTCGTCGTGGATCTCGGGCGGCATCGGGATCTGCCGGATCACTTCGCCGGCGATGTTCGGATCCTCGGCGAGCCGCGCCTGCGAGAGGTCGGCGTATCCGGACTCGTGGGCGTCGGGCACGCCCGGCTGGTAGATCGCCTTGACGATCTCGGGCTTCATCACGAAGCCGTGGTTGGCGAGGGTGGAGTACCCCACGGCCAGCTGCAGGGGCGATGCCGACAACAGGCCCTGGCCGATCGCCAGCTGCACGTTGTCGCCGGTGAAGTAGTCCTGCCCCTCGTCCTCGCTGATCACGCCGAGGTCGGCATATTCCTTCTTCAGCGCCTTGTCGGGCACCGTCCCGTCGAAGGCGAACGGGAGGTCGATGCCGGGGTCGGACCCGAAGCCGAACAACCGCACCTGCTCCTGCAGCACCGGCTGGAAGTTGTTGCGCGTCATCATCAGCTCACCGAGGCGGTAGAAGAACGCATCGCTCGACACCGCCAGCGCCGTCTCGACGTCGACGTTGCCGTACACGCAGGGCCGCTGCGTGCCGGAACAGGTGGCGTTCTTGTACACGCATCGGACGAGGCCGGTGTTGCACTTGTCCTCCTCCACCGATTCCATCGTGTAACGCCCGGTGTCCTGGTAGTAGTCGTTCACGCCGATCAAGCCGGTGTTGAGAGCGGCGTACGCCGTGAACGGTTTGAAGGTCGATCCGAGGTTGTACCGGCCCTGGATCGCCCGGTTCGCGAGCGTCGACGTGTCGGGATCGACCTTGCCGGTGGCCGGATCGACCACGGTCGGGAAGACCTCCTCGAACTTGCCGTCACCGAGATCGGATTCGAACCACCGGTTGTCGAACGTCGGATAGCTCGCCAGCGCGATGACGTGGCCGTTCTCGTAGTTCTGCACCACCACCGCACCCGCCGGCGCCTTGTACGGCACATCGAGGGGGAACTCGGGGAACACGCGGTCTCGAAGTTCGTCTCGGGGTCGGCGGGGTTGTGCGCCAGCTGCTGCCGGCGGACCTTGAGCTGCGTCTCGAGCGCCTCTTCGGCGAACTGCTGCTGGTCGAGATCGATCGTGAGCTGGATGTCGTTGCCGTTGATCGCCGGCACACGGGTGACCTCGCGGACGATCCGGCTGGCGTTGTCGACTTCGTAGGTGACGTAGCCCCACTTGCCGTGCAGCTCGTCCTCCATGCTCAACTCGACGCCGAACTGGCCGACCCGTTCGTTCAGGTAGTAGCCGGCCGACGTGTACGTGTCCTTCGTGTCGGCGGTGATGCGCCCCATGTAGCCGACCACGTGGCTGGCGAGCGGCGCGAACGGGTACACACGCCGCGACTCCTCCACGATCGACACACCAGGCAGGTCCTCGACCCGCTCCTGGATCGCGGTCGCGGTTCGCTCGTCGACGTCCTCGGCCACGGGCATCGGGAGGAACGGGCTGTACACCTGACTCTGGAAGCGGTCTTCCATGTCCTCGACGGGCACGTTGATCCAACCGGAGAGCCGCCGGAAGATCTCGCTGCGGTCCTTGTCACGGCGCAACACCGACCAATCGACCGCCACGGTGAGCACGCGTTGGTTGTCGGCCATGATGCGCCCGTCGGCATCGAAGACCCGTCCCCGTTCGGGCAGCAGCGGGAGCGTGCGCAGTTTGGTGGTGTTGACCTGGCCTGGAGCGCCTCCTGCTCGACGGTCTGGAGGAACCACAGGCGGGCCCCGATGAGGCCGAACAACAGGGTGCCGACGAGCGCGAGTACGCCCAACCGAGTTGCCCGCTTGTCGATAGCCATCAGAACCATGTTACAAACGCGTTGCGACGAACCTCGGGCGCCGACAACCGCCACACCTGTCCCTTACATCCGAGTGTCACATCCGAGTGTCGGGTTCGAACGGCGTCACTCACGCCGGCGAGGGAAGCGCCAGCGACGAGCCGGAGCGAGGCCGACCTCGCTCGACACGCCGCCGATTTCCGTGAGGCCTCGCAAATCAGAGGGGCGTTTCGGCGATGGGCTGCTTCCACTCGGGCGTCTTCATCCGCAGACACCATCGGGCGAACGGGATCATGATCGGGCTGAGCAGTGCCCCGGCTGCCGCCATGACCGGCACGATCACGTACAGGTCGTTCGTGAAGGGCCGCTCCTCGCCGATGAACACCCGCACGAGTGGCACCGTCAGCACCCCCGCGGCCGTGCCCAGCGCGACGAACAGGGCCCCCAGCCACCACTGCGGGTCGGCGGCCACGAGCGCCAACAACCCCGCCACGGCGCCGGCCACCGTCATCGCGATCGCGGTCGATCCGAGCGGCGTCCCCTCCGCCAGATCGAACATGATCCCGAACACGAAACCGAACATCGCACCGCGTTCGCTGCCACCGGCCACACCGGCGGCGGCGGAGGCGATCATCATGATCTCGATCACGACCCCGGCGACCTTGTAGTCGACGAACACCGTCCGTTGGACGGCGAGCAGGATCAGGCCCACGGGGATGATCCGGAGGAGTGGGCCTTGGACGAGAGCCGCCAGCACGGCGTTACGACGGCTCGACTTCGGACAGCGGCTTGTAGATCACGACCCGCACGAAGTTGAGGCGCGTCAGATCGGCGTTGAGCTCCACGTCGAGCAGCGGACCGCCCGAGCCCGGTCGATCGGCCCGGTTGGCGACACGGCCGACCGGGATCCCGGGCGGAGCCAGGCTCTCCGAACCGCCGGCCGTCTCCACGAGATCGCCCACCTGGAGTTCGGCGAGCGACGGGTTGTCCTGCACGAATCGGATCTGCGGCAGCAGCCGTGCGCCGCGGCCCTCGAGCGACCCGTATTCCTTGCGCACCACGACGGGTTCGATGGTGGTCGTCGTGATTCCGGCAGCCGCTTCGGCCGCGGCAGCCGCCGCAGCCGCCGCAGCCGCCGCCGCGGCGGCGGCCGCTTCCTGCTCGGCGATCGCGATCAACTCTTCGGCCGGGATCGGTTCACCGGTCACGGGGTCGACGAAGTTCGGGGGCGGTTCGATGCTCGCTCCGGGCAGCGTCGTGTCGGGCGTCGGCGGGCCGGTCGGCAACCCGGAACCGGCGGCCGTCGTGGTCGGATCGGTCGGCGGACCGGCCGGCACCGTCGTGGAGGTCGTCGTGGTACTCGTTTCGGCCGCGATCTCCTCCGGCGTCAGCCCCGACGGCGACGTCGTGACGGGCTCGTCGCCCGTGCCGCTCGGGGTCGCCGTCTCGTCGAGCGCCGCGGTGACCGTGACGCCCACGGCGTAGCGCGGATCGGTGACGAGCATCACCCGGGCGCTGGTCTCGGTGACGCTGGTGACCTTGCCGATGAGGCCGGCCTGGTTCACCACCGGCATACCGATCTCGATGCCGCTGCGCTGCCCCTTGTTGATCTCGATGATCTGGTCGATGTTGTTCGCCGCGCCGCCGACCACCTGCGCGAGCTCGGTCGGGATCCCGGCCAGCGCGGGCAGGTTGTTGAGCGCCAGGATTTCCTGCGCCTGCAGCACCGCCGCCTCACCCGAGACCTGCGTGCCGATCAACCGGTCAACCTCTTCCTGCAGGGCCTCGTTCTCGCTCTCGAGGTCGTTGTAGTTGACGATCCCGTTCCACGCCCGTTCCACGGGGACGCGACCACGCCCACCGCCGTGTCGATCGGATCGATCACCACGGCCATCACGTCGCGCCCCCGATCGACCACCGGGTTGCCCCGGAGATCGACGGTCAGCAGGAGCGCGGAAGTCAGCAGCAGCGCGAGAATGACTCGTCGTCGACCGACGGAATAGATGGCCATCAGCGTTGTTCGAGGACGTGACGGTCGAGCGTCAGTCCTCGCCGCCGAGCGACATCAGACCGCGGATGGCGTCGATGTTCTCGAGCGCCCGCCCGGAACCGATCACCACGCTGTACAACGGTTCGTTGGCGATGCGGATCGGCATGCCGGTCTCGTGGGCGAGCCGCTGGTCGAGGCCGAGGAGCAGTGCGCCGCCGCCGGTCACGGTGATGCCGTCTTCCATGATGTCGGCGGCGAGTTCGGGCGGCGTCTTGTCGAGCGTCGTCTTCACGGCGTCAACGATGGCAGAGATCGGCTCGGCGATGGCTTCGCGGATGTGTTCCGTGGTGATCTCGACGGTGCGGGGGAGCCCGGAGATCAGGTCGCGCCCGCGGATGTCGGCGGTGAGTTCCAGGTCGAGCGGCCATGCCGAGCCCATCTGGATCTTGATCTCCTCGGAGGTGCGTTCGCCGATGGCGAGCGAGAACTCCTTCTTGACGTACTGCAGGATCGCCTCGTCGAGTTCGTCGCCGGCCACCCTGACCGACTGGGCGGTGACGATGCCGCCGAGCGAGATGACGGCGACCTCGGTCGTACCGCCGCCGATGTCGACGATCATGTTGCCCGACGGTTCGTGGACGGGCAGGTCAGCGCCGATCGCCGCGGCCATCGGCTCTTCGATGATGTGGACGGGCTTGCGGGCGCCGGCATATTCGGCCGCGTCCTGCACCGCGCGTTGCTCGACGCCGGTGATGCCCGACGGCACGCAGATGACCATCCGCGGCTTGCTCCATTTCGACGTGTGCACCTTCTGGATGAAGTAGCGCAGCATCTTCTCGCACACCTCGAAGTCGGCGATCACGCCATCCTTCAGGGGTCGGATCGCCTTGATGTGGTTGGGCGTCCGGCCCATCATCCGCTTGGCCTCGAGGCCGACCGCGACGGGGCGACCGTCGTTGGCATTGATCGCCACGACCGACGGTTCGTCGAGGACGACGCCGTGGCCACGGACATAGATCAGGGTATTGGCGGTGCCCAGGTCGATCGCCAGATCGCGACCGAGGCTGAGTGGGTTGTTGCGGGCCATCGCTGGCCATCCTTTGCGAGTGCTGTCGAATCGTCCCAGCGGAACGAGCGGTCCGACACGTCTCGACGCATCACGTCAACGGTGCCAGGAACCGAGTTCCTGGAATGTTACAGATCAGGGAAGAAAATGCCGATCTCGCGCGTCGCGGATTCCAGCGAATCGCTGCCGTGCACCAGGTTCTCGGTGAACAAGATGCCGAGATCGCCGCGGATCGTGCCCGGGGCCGCGGTGCGCGGGTTCGTCGCGCCCATCATCGTGCGCACGACCTCCCACGTGTCCTCCGGCCCTTCGACCACCATCGCCACGACCGGGCCGCGGCTCATGAAGGCGACGAGATCGTCGTAGAACCCCTTGCCGACGTGCTCTTCGTAGTGGTGGGCGAGCGTGTCGCTGTCGAGCTGGCGCAGCTCCATCGCCACGACGTCGAGGTTCTTCGCCTCGAACCGCGAGACGATCTCGCCGACGAGCTTGCGCTCCACGGCATCGGGCTTCAACAGGACCAGCGTGCGATCAGACATGGCCGAGCAACCTACCGCCCACCCACCCCGAAATTCTCCGGCCAGGGTGCACGCAGCGCTCGTTCCGCTCAGAATTTCGGGAGTTTGGGGGGTGTCAGTTGGCGATGCGTTGGAGGACGGGGCGGGCGGCGCCGACCGTGTACAGGCTGCCGGTGACGAGGATCGCGTCGTCGCCGTCGGCGTACTCCATCGCGCGGGCGGAGGCGGCCTCGACGGTGTCGAACACGGCCACGTTGTCGCAGCCCAGGCGGCGGGCGGCCTCGGCGACGTCGACCGCGGGCACGCCGCGCGGCGACGGTGCCGTGCACGCGAACACGATGTCGAACTCGTCGGCCCGCAACGCGGCGAGCATCTCGGCCGGGTCGCGCAACGTGCCGACGACGAGGATGCGACGGCCGTCGGGTTGGAAGTCCTCGAAGAACACGCCCGCACACGTGTCGGCGCCGGCCGGGTTGTGCGCGCCGTCGACGATCACGAGCGGCTGATGACCGAGCACCTCGAACCGGCCCGGCATGACGACGTCGCCGAACCCCTCCATCACCACGTCGAGCCCGAGCGGAGCGGCGAAGAACGTCTCGACGGCCGTCAGCGCCAGGATGGCGTTGTCGCCCTGGTGCTCGCCGTGCAACGGCAGGTAGACGTCGGGATAGATCGTCGTCGGCGTCCGCAGGTCGAGCAGGCGACCACCCACGGCCAGACGGCTGCTCGTCGTCTCGAAGTCGATCCCCCGCACCAGCATGGTCGCGGAGCCGGCGTCACGGAAGATGTCGACCAGATCCTGATCGGTCTCACCGACGATGGCGGCCGACGTCGGCTTGATGATGCCGGCCTTCTCCCGGGCGATGTCGCCGAGCGTCGGGCCGGCGAACTCGTTGTGATCCATCCCGATGTTGGTGACGACGGCCACGTCGGCGGTGGCCACGTTCGTGGCGTCCCAACGACCGAGGAGCCCGACCTCGAGCACCATCACGTCGACCGCCACGTCGGCGAACCAGCGGAACGCCGACGCCGTCAGGATCTCGAAGTAGCTCGGCCGGACGCCGACGAGCAACTCGAGGTCGGCAATCGCCGCGATCTGCTCGGCCAACTCGTCGTCACCGATCGGCTCGCCGTTGCGTGAGATCCGCTCGTTGACGCGCTCCAGGTGCGGGCTGGTGTAGGTGCCGACCGTGAGACCGGACGCGACCAGCAGGCGGGAGATCATCTGGGCCGTCGAGCCCTTGCCGTTGGTACCCGTGACATGGATGACCGGGGCTGCGTTCTGCGGATCGCCCATCGCGGCGCAGAACGTCGTGATCGCCTCGAGCGAGGGCGACTCGATGCGACCGGTCTTGTCGTACGAAGCGTGCTCGTCGAGGTAGGCGAGCGCCGCGTGGAAGTCGATCATGAGCACGTCGGGTCCGGACAACCGGAACGTCAGGATGCGGCTTTGCGCTGCCGTGCCGGTACGCGGGGCACGAGCGTCGGGTTCACGCGATCCTTCACGGTTTCGGCATCGATGACGACCTTGCCGATGTCGGTCCGGCCCGGCAGGTCGTACATGGTGTTCAGCAACACTTCTTCCATGATCGCCCGCAGCCCGCGGGCGCCCGTGCCACGCAGCAGCGCCTGGTCGGCGACCGCTTCGAGACCGTCGGGTGTGAACTCGAGCTCGACGTCTTCGAAGCTGAACACCTTGGCGTACTGCTTGACCAGGCTGTTCTTCGGCTCGGAGAGGATCTTCACGAGTGCGTCGCGATCGAGCGAGCCGACCGCTCCGATCATCGGGAGCCGGCCGATGAACTCGGGGATCATGCCGAACTTGACGAGGTCTTCGGGCAGGACCTGGGCGAACAGTTCGCCGGCGTCGCGGTCGATGCGGGAGCGGACGGTGCCGTTGAACCCGACGCCCTTGTGCCCGATGCGCTGTTCGATGATCGATTCGAGCCCGGCGAACGCCCCTCCGAGGATGAACAACACGTTCGTCGTGTCGATCTGGATGAACTCCTGGTGCGGATGCTTGCGGCCGCCCTGCGGGGGCACCGATGCCTGGGTGCCCTCGAGGATCTTCAGCAACGCCTGCTGCACACCCTCGCCCGACACGTCACGGGTGATCGAGGGGTTCTCGCTCTTGCGGGCGACCTTGTCGATCTCGTCGATGTACACGATGCCCGTCTCGGCGCGCTTGACGTCGAAGTCGGCGGCCTGGATGAGCTTGAGGAGGATGTTCTCGACGTCCTCGCCGACGTAGCCGGCCTCGGTGAGCGCGGTGGCGTCGGCCACGGCGAACGGAACGTTCAACTGGCGGGCGAGCGTCTGGGCCAGGTGGGTCTTGCCGCACCCGGTGGGGCCGAGCAGGAGGATGTTCGACTTGGCGAGTTCGACCTCGTCGCGCCGGCCGACCGTGGTGGCCTGGTTCTGGTACTGGATCCGCCGGTAGTGGTTGTAGACCGCGACCGAGAGGATCTTCTTGGCGTCGTCCTGGCCGACCACGTAGTCGTCGAGGAACGCCCTGACCTCGCGGGGATTGGGCAGGTTGTCGAAGGTCAGCTCGGCCGTTTCCGTGAGCTCCTCTTCGATGATCTCGTTGCACAGCTCGATGCACTCGTCACAGATGTATACGCCGGGACCGGCGATCAGCTTCTTGACCTGCTTCTGCGACTTGCCGCAGAACGAGCATTTCAAGAGTTCGCCGGTGTCACCGAATTTGGCCACGCTCGATCCCCCTCTGCTCGTTCCTGTTCGTTCGGTTCATGGAGTCCGACAGTGTGCCGTACTCCCCTTCCGGATCGGTGGATCCGGCGGTCTCGACTTGCTCAGCGGATCGCACCGGTCCGGTCGACCACATCGCGCGACGAGATCACTGCGTCGATGATGCCATATTCCAGCGCCTCGTTCGCCTCCATGACGAAATCGCGGTCCGTATCCTTCGTGATCCGCTCGATCGGCTGGCCCGTGTGGTCCGCCAGAATCCCGTCGAGGAGCTCCCGCATGCGCATGATCTCCTTGGCGGCGAGCTCGAGATCGGTCACCTGGCCGTAGCCCACCTGGCCCCACGGCTGGTGCAGCAACACCCGGCTGTGCGGGAGGGCGAGCCGCTTGCCCTTCGTCCCTGCGGCGAGCAGCACGGCGGCGGCCGACGCCGCCTGGCCGAGGCAGATCGTGGCGATGTCGTTCTTGATGAACTGCATCGTGTCGTAGATCGCGAACAGGGCGGTGATGTCGCCGCCAGGGCTGTTGATGTAGATGTTGATGTCCTTGTCGGGGTTCTCCGACTCGAGGTGGATCAACTGGGCGCACATCAAGCTGGCGATCTGATCGTCGACCGGCGTCTGCAGGAAGATGATGTTCTCCTTCAGCAGCTTGCTGTAGAGGTCGTACGCGCGCTCGCCGCGGCTCGTCTGTTCGACGACGTTGGGCACCAGGTAGTTCACCGCATCGAGGTTCATGAGACCGTCTCCGTTTCCGTGTCGTCTTCCGAGTGGGCGTGATCGTGATCGTGACCGTCGTGATCGTGATCGGCGTGATCGTGATCGGTGGTCGTGATCGTGGTCGTGGTCGGCGTGGTCGTGATCGGCGTGATCGGCGTCGATGTGGTTGCCGTCGGCGTCGTGGACGTGGCCGAGCAGCGTGTCACGGTCGATGGGGTTGCCGGCGCCGTCGACGAAGGCGACGTGATGGACCAGCCAGTCGAATGCCTTCGCCTTGCGGATCTGCGCAGCCAACTCGGGCACGGCGTCGTTCTGCTCGTACAGCCGCCTGACCTCTTTGGCCTTCTGGCCGTACTGCATCGCCATGCGTGCGTACTCGGCTTCGAGATCGCGACTCTCGACGACGAGTTCCTCGGACTCGGCGACGGCGCGCAGTGCCAGATCGATCTTGACCCCCTCCTCGGACCGGCCCCGCATCGACTCCATGAACTCGGTCGTGTCCTGCCCGGTGGCGGCGAGCCACTGCCCGAGGTCGATGCCCTGGGCCTGGAACTGCTGGGTCATGTCCTGGAGCCGCTGGTTGAGGTCGTTGTGGACCATCGCTTCGGGAGGCTCGACGTCGACCAGCGCGCCAACCGCCGCGGTGACCGCCTTGGTCAATTCCTGGCGGGACTGGTTGAGCTTGAGGCTCCCCAGCGACTCGCGGAGCGACGCGTCCCACTCGTCGACGGTGTCGAACTCGCCGAGATGCTCGCTGACCCATTCGTCGTCGAGTTCAGCGAGCTGCATCTCCTGCACGGCGGTGACGTTGATGGTGAAGTCGGCCTCACCCTCGGTGCCCTTCGGCGTGGAGGTGAACGCCAGTTCGTCGCCGGCCGAAGCGCCGACGAGCTGGTCGTCGAAGTCCTCGGTCACCCAACCCTGGCCGACCTCGTAGGACCAGTCCTCGGTGTTCAGGCCGAGCACCTCTTCACCGTCGCGCGTGGCGGCGATGTCGAGGGTGACGTAATCGCCGGTGGCGATGGGCCGGTCGACATCGACGAGCGCGGCATGCTTGCGCTGCTCGGCCGCGTGGGCCTCGGCGAGGTCATCGTCGGTCACTTCGATCGACGGCAACTCGACCGCCAGATCGGCGTAGCCCTCGATCGTGATGATCGGCCGGATCTCACAGGTGGCGTCGAATTCGACTGGCCCGGACTCTTCACCGTCGGTGATCTCGACCTCCGGCGTGGAGATCAGGTCGACCTGATGCTCACGAACGGCCCGGGCGAGGTACAGCGGCACCGCATCACGCAGCGCCTGCTCGCGGGCGGGGCCGACGCCGACGCGAGCCTCGAGCACCTTGCGGGGCACCTTGCCGGCGCGGAACCCGGGGAGGTTGACCTCCTTGGCGAGCGCTTTGAAAGCACGGTTGATGTCGTGCTCGAACTCGTCCTCCTCGACCTCGACGTACAGCTTGACCTTGTTGCCCTCGAGGGCTTCCAGCGAACTCTTCACAGGTCGGCGAGTGTATCGGCGGGCGCTCCGTCCGAACCCGGAGTGCCGCCGTGGAGAGCGCAAATGGCGTTCCGCGCGGTCGACCGGGCAGAATGGCGGCCAATGGAGCAATGGAAGCCGCACCAACTCGCCGCGCCGCATCAAGGTCAGCTCTCGCTGAAGATGGGCGACAAGGTCCGTAGTACTGCCGACGTCCACGGTGTTCCCGTCGGCACCGAGGGCAAGGTGATCCTGGCCAACGGCTTCAACTGGCAGCGTTACCGCATCCTCTTCGCCAACGGCATGGAGGTCGGTGATCTCGATCATCGCAATCTCGAACCGATCGGGAAGGCCGCCAAGCGTCTCGCCAAGCAGCAGTAGCGGCCGTGCCGGTGCCCGCGCTCGTCCTCGGGCCGCTCCTGCGTCACGTCTCCACCACGACGGCCACCGTGTGGGTGGAGGTCGACTCGGCGTGCACGGTCACGGTGCTCGACCACGAGGCCCGGACATTCTGCGTGCACGGCCACCACTACGCCCTCGTCGTGATCGAGGGACTCGAACCAGGGTCGTGCACCCCGTACCGCGTGGAACTCGACGGCGCCTCCGCCTGGCCGATCGTCGGTTCGCCGTTTCCCGACAGCACGATCCGCACACTCGACGGTGACGGTCCGCTCCGCGTCCTGTTCGGAAGCTGCCGGGCCTCGGCTCCTCACCAGCCACCACACGACCTCGAACCCGGGCGCGACCCGCGTCAACGCGGCGTCGACGCCCTTCGCGCCCACGGCTTGCGGATGCTCGGCCAACCATCGAGCGAGTGGCCGCACCTGATCATCTGTCTCGGCGATCAGATCTACGCCGATGATCCGTCGCCGAAGGCGCAGCGCAGAATGAAACGCCGGCGTCGCCGAAACCACGAGGAGGCGCCCGACGACACCACCGCCGACTTCGAGGAGTACCGCAACCTGTACCTCGAGACCTGGACCCCCGACGTCGAGCGGTGGCTGCTGTCCGTCGTGCCGTCGACGATGATCTTCGACGACCACGACATGATCGACGACTGGAACATCTCGCGCTCGTGGGTCGACGACATCCGCGCCGAGCCGTGGTGGCGGGAGCACATCATCGGCGGGCTCGTGTCGTACTGGATCTACCAGCACCTCGGAAATCTCGATCCCGACCGCATCGAAGAGGAAGGGATGCTCGCCGAACTGCTCAGCCAGGACGACGGCGAACCGATTCTGCGCCGATGGGCCGAGGAGTCCGAGGAGTTCACGCCGGTGCCCGGCGGGTACCACTTCAGCTTCATGCGGGAGCTGGGGCGAACGACGTTGGTCGTCGTCGACTGCCGGAACGGACGCGACCTCGAGCCGGGCGCGCGCCGGATGATCGACGCGGACGAATGGGCCTGGATCACCGACCAGTGCCGCCGGGACTCGGACCATCTCCTCATCGCCTCGTCATTGCCCGTGTACGTGCCCGGTGGCCTGCACGGACTCCAGCAGTGGAACGAAGCGCTGTGCGAAGGAGCGTGGGGACGGCCGTTTGCCTGGCTGAGCGAACGTCTCCGCCGCGCCCTCGACCTCGAGGACTGGCCGGCGTTCAACACGTCGTTCCACGAGTTCAACGATCTGGTCGTCGAGGTGGCGACCAGGGAACGGCCCCCGGCGACCGTCACGGTCCTGTCGGGCGACATCCACTTCTCCTACCTGTCCCGAGTGCAACTGACTGAGTTGGAACCGACGGGGACACAGCTCGACGGCCAGAACCTTGGCACCGCAGTGCATCAGGCGGTCAGCTCACCGGTCCGCAACGCCCTGCGGCCGAGGGATCGCACGGTGCTGCGCTTCGGGGTGTCCCGTGTCGGGCGATGGATCGGTGGACGGCTGCAGCGGTGGGCCGGGCGCGGCTCGGGCCGAGTCACATGGGACTTCGTCGATGGGCCGTTGTTCCACAACGGCATGGGTCAACTCACCCTCGATGGGCGGTCGGCCCATCTGTTGCTCGAACGCGCCGCACACGACGACCAGGGCGAGCCCGTCCTGGAGGCGGCGGCCGAACGTGAACTGGCGGTAACCGACGGCTGAACGGACGGCGTTTCGGGCCCATCGCATTCGGGCATCGTCGTCGTTGCATGAGCGACACCGCGGGCACCACCGTCACGCCGACCACAATCCGCACCACCGACATTGACGTCGTGGAGGCCGACCGGCCCGAACTGCTCGACGTCACGCTGCGGTGGTCGGATCTCGGCCTGTTCCTCGCCTGCTACGCCGCGATGGTGGCGGTCTGGGTCGGGATCGGCGAGCTCATCGTGCGCGCCGATTCGATCGAAGCACGCGACCAGTCGATCGCCGAATGGTTCGTCGAGACCCGGACGGCGACGCTCGACACGCTCTCGGCGCTCGGATCCAATCTCGCCGACACGATGGTGAAGGTCGCCGTCACGGCCGTGCTCGCGATCATCATGCGACTGGTCTGGAAGCGGTGGCGCGAGCCGTTGATGATGGTCGTCCCGCTCGTGCTCGAAGCGAGTGTCTTCATCACCGTCACGTACATCGTGGCGCGCCCCCGGCCGGACGTCGAGCGGCTCGAATCGTCACCGGTCGACAGCAGCTTTCCGTCGGGCCATGTCGCTGCCGCCGCCGCGTACGGCGCACTGATCATCATCCTGTACTGGCACGTCCGCAACCGCATCGCCAGGGCTCTGGTCATCGCGTTGAGTGTGGCCGTCCCCGTGATCGTCGGTTGGGCCCGCATGTACCGAGGCATGCACCATCTCACCGACGTCCTGGCGGGGGTGTTGCTCGGCATCGTGTCGGTCGCCGTCAGCTGGTGGATGATCCACCGTGCGATCGAGCGCACCCGCTCGTCGTCCCAGGCGATCGGATAGGCGGGCATCGTGTCCACCACCGTCGCCGTGCTCCTCGCCAGCGTTCTGGCGGCGGTGCTGCTCGTGGCGCTCGGAAAAGCGCGGGGACGAGGCGTCACCCCGATGACGTGATCGATCCCGACGAGACCGAACACTGGCTCCTCGAGCGCGTCGAGCACCACCCGCGCCTGCGCCGTGCGCTGAGCGCCATGGACCAGGGGGTGGTCGGCGGGGTGGCGGTCGCCGTGGCGTTCGTCGTGCTGTTCGTCGCCGCCCTCGTCGTCGGTGCGGTCTTCGACACGATCGACACCAGCCGCGGCTTCGCCCGCTGGGACGAGGCGGTGTCGCAATGGGGTCCTGATCACGCCACGACGGCCGCCGCGACCTTTCTCCGCCAGGTCACCCACTTCGGGGCCACCGGGTATCTGCTGATCCTGATGGTCCTCGTCGGCGTCGTGGACTGGAGACGCCGGCGCGACGTCAGCCCGCTCCTGTTCCTGCTCACCGTCGGCATCGGCGTGATCTTGATCAACAACGGCCTCAAGCTGCTGATCATGCGCGAGCGGCCGCCGGGCGCGGCGCTCCTGCACCCCTCGGGATCTTCGTTCCCATCCGGGCACTCGGCCGCGGCCGCCGCGTGTTGGCTCGCCCTCGCCCTGGTGATCGGCCGCTGGGTGCGCCCGAGGTTCCGGCCGTACATCTCGGCCGCCGCGGTCGGCATCGCCTGCATGGTCGCCACGAGCCGGGCCCTGCTCGGTGTGCACTGGCTGACCGACGTGATCGCCGGCGTGTTCGTCGGTTGGGCGTGGTTCATGATCGTCGCCATCGCCTTCGGTGGCCGACACCAGGAGCTCGGCAAACCCGTCGAGCAGGTGACCGAACACGAAACGGAGCAGCACATGACCCAGGACACGATGGCCGAACACGACACGAGGAGCCGGGCATGAGCGGGGTCGGGGTCATCGTCCACCAGGACAAGGTGCTCGGCGGCGGGCTCGAGGAGTTGCGGTCGGCGCTCGCCGACGTCGGGCACCCCGACCCGGCGTGGTACGAGGTGGCCAAGAGCAAGGAGGCCCCGAAGAAGGTCCGCAAACTCGTGCGTGACGACGGTGTCGACCGCGTGCTCGTGTGGGGCGGCGACGGCACCGTGCGCCGGTGCATCCAGACCATCATCGACGACGAGCTCGACGCGTCGATCGGCATCCTGCCCGCCGGCACCGGCAACCTGCTGGCGAACAACCTCGGCATCCCGATCGAGGTCCGCGGGGCGCGTCGACGTGGCGGTGCACGGCGAGCCGCGCCCGATCGACGTCGGGACGATGAACGATCTCCACTTCGCCGTGATGGCAGGTACCGGCTTCGACGCGCTCGATGATCCGCGACGCCGACGAGAACGCGCTGAAGGAGCGATTCGGACGGGCGGGCTACGTCTGGGCCGGCCTGAACAACATCGACGTCAGTCCGGCCCAGGCCGAGATCGAAGTGGACGGCCTCCCCTGGTACAAGGGCGACGCCACCTGCGTGATCGTGGCGAACGTGGGCACGATCCTCGGCGGCGTCCAGGCCTTCCCCGACGCGTCACCGACCGACGGCCGACTGGACGTCGGCGTGGTCCAGGCCCGCACGAAGGCCGATTGGGCCCGGCTGATGGCGAGTGCCGTCGCCCGACGCGCCAGCCATTCGTCGCTGACGGAGATGGTGACCGCCGAGCACGTGACGGTCCGTCTCGATCGGACGTTTCCGTGGGAGGTCGACGGCGGCGACCAGGAACGCACCGACCAGTTCGAGATCACGTGCGTTCCCGCTGCGGTCCGCATCTGCCAACCGCGATCCAAGGAGACGTCATGACGACCGTGGAAAAGCACACCGACGACGAAGTCGGCCTCGAGCACGCGGAGGAGTTCGCCCGCGAGCACCCCGGCCTGGTGAAGTTCGGTCGCACCGGCTGGGTGGCCAAGGGCGTCGTCTATGCCCTCACCGGGTTCCTCGCGCTGCTCGTCGCGTTCGACCGGGTTCCGGGCACCGCAACGACGGACGCATCACCGGGCCAGGAGGCGAGCCAGTCCGGTGCGATCGCCCGGATCGCGGAGCGCACGGGTGGGGTCCCGCTGCTGCTCGTGATCGTCGGCGGCCTGGTGATCTATTCGTGTTGGCGCATCGTCAGCGCCCTGCTCCCGGCGGAGAGCGACGCATCGAGCTGGATCACCCGCATCGGGTATCTGGTGAGCGCGGTGACCTATCTCGTGCTCGCCGGACTCGCGGTGTCGATCGCGATGAACCACGGCGACACCGAGAACAGTGCGGCAGGCAGCAGCGAGGACTCCAAGGTCGAGTCGTTCACCCGCGACCTGCTCGGTCACTCGTACGGCCGGACGCTCGTGTTCCTCCTGGGCGCCCTGCTGATCGGGATCGCCGCAGCGTTCCTGTGGAAGGCGATCTCGGCAAGCTTCCGGTCTCAACTCGCCCATCGGGGCGTGGGGCCCGTCTCGTTCGACTTGCTCGTGGTGATGGGTCGGATCGGGTGGGCTGGCCGCGCTGCGATGATGGGGCTGATCGGGTTCTTCCTGTGCCGCGCCGCCTGGCTGTTCGACGCGGATGAGGCCCAGGGCCTCGATGGTTCCCTGCGCAAGGCGGCGTCTTCGGGTGCCGGCACGGTACTGGTCGTGGTGGTCGCGGTCGGCCTCCTCGTCTACGGGCTGTTCTGCATCATCAGTGCTCCGCGCCAGCTGCTCGTGGCGGCCGACCGTTGAGCGATTCGTCGTAGCGGCGGCGCGCGGTCGGTCCACGTCGGCCGGACGGTTGCATCGCCGGCGTTCCAAGTGTGGAAGTGCGACCCCGCCATGCGGCCGCGGTACTCGACCATGACGGCCCGATGTCCGTCGCTGCGCATGAACTCGCCGATCGCAGCCTGGTCGTCCCACGCCGACAGCGTCCAGAACGTCCGCCGGAACGGTTGCGCACGGAGCGCCAAGCCGACGCATCCAGGCGTACGGAGCGCGAGCCGCCGGATGCGGAGCGCGGCGACGAGGAACCGCGCGAACGTCGCGGCGCCGCGCGAGTTCGAGGCGCGAGACCTGCACGAGCATGGTGTCGCCCTCGTGATCCGGGTGACCGGCCTTGCCACCCCGGACGGTCTTACCCGCCGTCCACGGGATCGGGAGCGCCGGAACGGTGAGGGTCACGCCGCCTCCTCCTGGGCGGGGAGCCCGGCGAGGTCGACCTGGAAGACCGAGAGAAATCGCCGGCGATCGTCAACGCCCGTCGCGATCGGCAGCGAGCCCTGGATCCACAGCGAGGCGATCCCGTGGACCCCGGCCCACAACACACCCGTCAGCTCGGCCGGGTCGACGTCGGCGCGCCACCCCGATGCCTGGGCCGCGGCCGTCAGCCGGGTCAGCTGGTCGAATGAGGCGGCCGAGGCCCGGAGATACTCCGCGTCGGTGACGTCGAGTCGCTCAGGGCGGAACAGCAACTCGTACGAGCCGGGATTGGCCACGGCGAAGTCGACGTACGCGACGCCCGCGGCGCGCAGTTGTGCCGTCGCTTGCGGGCCGGCGGCCTCGACGTGACGGCTGACGGTGGCCACGAGTTCGTCGAACAGTTCCGCCGCGACCGCGGACAGCATCGCCGCGATTCCGGTGAAGTGGCGGAGCGGCGCGCCGTGGGACACGTCGACGTCGCGGGCGATCTGGCGCAGCGTGAGCCCGTCGAGGCCTCGTTCGTCGAGATGCGCCCGTGTGGAGCGGATCAGCAGGGTTCGGGTGTCTGACATGTAGACAGTGTCTACGATTTTGTAGACACTGTCAACACCGTCTTTGCATCGGAGTTCAGCGAGGCAGCTCGCGGGCCCATTCGGACAACGTGGCGACGTAGCGCTGAGGGTCCTGCCCGTGCATCGAATGACCCATCTCCGGGAAGGACACGTAGTCGAAGGAGTTGCCGGCCGCCGTCACCAGCTCGCGTACACGCGCCAGCTGGAGATCCGAGATCGCCCCCAGCAACGCACCCGATGCCTCGTCGACGACCCGGAAGTGGTGGGTGAACAGCACCGGGACCTTCACCGAGGCGAGCATCTGCTCGTGCGGGCACGACTCGTAGAAGGTGCCGGACCAGAAGGCGCGGCCCCATTCGGGGTCGTACTCCTTGATGCTCTGGGCGGGCGCGTCGGTCATGCCCATGGGCCCGGCGAGGAAACCGAGTCGGGCGGGTAGCTCGGTCGGGATGGCCGCCACCATCGCCTCCCAGTCGCCGATCGACCACTGGTCGCCCAGATACTTCGCCATGTGGGCGAACAACGGTCCGATGCTCTGCCCGATGCCCGGCCCGACGGCGGGCCGGATCTCCGAGGAGAACAGCGGCGGGTCCTCGTAGTACGCGGCGACCACTTGACCGGGGCGGGCATAGGCCGACAGCCACGCCGCGATCACGCCACCGGACGACAGCCCGGCGACGATCGTCGGGCGGCCGATGACGCCGTCGATGAACCGGACGAGATCGTTGCCGATGTTGTCGAGGGTGTACCGGCCGGGCGTGCGACCCGATCGTCCCTGCCCTCGGAGGTCGACGGCGTACGCCTGGAAGTGCTCGGCGAGGAGGGGGAGGGCCGCTTCGTACCCCCACCACGACTCGGTCTGCCCCGGGATCAACAACAGCGCCGGCCGGTCGTCGGCACCGACGGTGACCGAACCAACAGTGACATAGTTGATCTCGACTTCCCCGGTGTCGAACAGCCGCTCCTCGAATCCGCGTGGGAGGTAGGTGTCGGCGGGAGCGTGGGGACCGAACGCGTTCGCGAACCGGCCCATCACATGCCGCCGTTCTGGACATTGCTCATGACGTGGTCCCCTCATCGTGGTTCGCCGCGGAGGCGGTGGTGGAGATCGGCGAGGAGCGACAGTACGGCATCACGATAACTGTGGCAACAATTACTATTTGGCCGGATCGGCGAAGCGTGAGGCGCCGAGATCCACACCCCACAGCGCTTTCAACAGCAGGCGGTCGAGCTGCCGGATCTCGTCGACCGACAGGTTCGACCACTGCCGCTCGTGCAAGGCGTCGATCTCGGGCGTGACCCTCTCGAAAACGGCGCGCCCCTGCGGCGTGGCCCGCACGAGCACGCCGCGCCGATCGGCGGGGTTCGGGAACCGTTCGGCGAGTCCCGCCCGCTCCAGCCGATCGACGAGCCGGGTGGTGTCGGGACGCGCGGGTTCAGCAGGCCGTCCGCAACGGCACCGATCGGCATACCGGCGGACGGGTCGTCGGCGAGACAGAGCACGAACAACGCCACGTACTGCGCGTGCGTGAGATCGGCCGATCGGCAGATCGTCTCCAACTGGTCGAGGTTCCGGTTCGCCAGGAGCAGCACGTTGAGATGGACGTTCCGGCCGCGAGCCACCGAGTTCCGGCTGGGGGTCCGTCCTGTCACCCGATGCAGGATAGATCAGCGGGCAGGATTGCACGCGGGCACGGAATATGTTGCAACAAACTTTGTGACACCAGGTGAATGTCTAGAGGGATCGCCACTCGGGTTTGTTGCGACGGAAACGGCTCGAGCGGGTCAGCCGAGCGCCTGCAACAGATCGGCCCAGATGTCGTCGACGTGTTCGCAGCCGACACTCATCCGGATGAGCGTCGGCGGGATGCGCTCCTGTCCGGCAAGGACGGCGCGTCGTTCCATCGTGGATTCGACGCCACCGAGACTCGTGGCGTGGTTGATCAGTTCGGCTCGGGCACACACCTCGCTCGCCCGCTGTCCGTCGCCCGTCGTCTCGAAGGACAACATCGCCCCGAAACCGTTCATGAACGACTTCGCCACGGCGTGGGTGCCATGACTCGGCAGACCCGGATAGAGCACCCGGAAATCCCGGCGTGATGCTCGAGCCGAAGGGCGAGCTCCATCGCGTTCTGCTGTGCCCGCTCCAGGCGCAGCCCAAGGGTGCGTGCGCCGCGGATCGTGAGGAACGCTTCCATTGCTCCGATCGTCGCACCGTGCAACAGCCGCCGACGATGGAACGCTTCGAACTGCTCGTCGTCGCGGGTGACGAGCACGCCCGCGAGCAGATCGGAGTGCCCGCCGATGAATTTGGTGGCCGAGTGCATCACGATGTCCGCGCCGTAGTCGAGCGGTCGCTGGATCAGGGGCGTGGCAAACGTGCTGTCGACGGCCACGACCGTGCCGGCACGGCGTGGCGCGCCGCAGATGGTCGGCAGGTCGGCGATGGTGATCAGCGGGTTCTCAGGTGATTCGAGCCACACGAGATCGCACTGCTGCACGGCATCGAGCCACGCCGGAGTGTCGGCCTGGTCGAGCCGACGGACCGTCCAGCGCCCCTGCGCCTCGCCCTCGTCGATGAGGCCGGCGACACCGTGGTAGGGGTCGGACGGCACGGCGATCTGCGAGCCGACCGGCAGGCCGTTGAACACGACCGCGGCCGCCGCCATCCCCGAACCGAACACGAGTGCCCGACCGCCTTCGAGGCCGCCGAGCAGCGATTCCAGCGCATCGGTGGTCGGCGTCCCGTCGGTCCGGCTGTAGAGCCGGTCGTCGGGCAGATAGAAGTTCGACGCGAACACCGGCGGCACGTTCAGCGGGTCGCCGGTCGCTCTCGTGCGACCGGCGGCGATCAGCCAGGTGTCCGGGCTCCAGTCGGGCATGCGGGCACGCTAGCGCTCACGTTCGTCAGCCATCCTGGAACGCTGACGACGCCAGCTGCTCGGCCAGGCCGGACGTCCACGCCTCACAGAATCCTTCCTGATCGTCGCCGATCTGGTGGAAGTAGAGATGGTCGACCCCGGCATCGATCGCCGCGCGGGCCTGCTTCACCAGCGCGGTCCTCGTCCGCGCCGAGGAGCACCTCCTCGGCCAGGTCCTCGCGCTTCACGATCGACGCGGCCATGTCGAAGTGGGCGGGTGTCGGCAGGTCCTGGCTGAGCTGCCCGGCACTCCCGCCGTCCTCCAGATCGCTGCCACCGTGTCGAGCGCGGTCTCCCGGTCGTCGGCCCAGCACACGTCGATCTGCGAATACACCGGCCCGACGCCTCCCGCCGCCTTCCACGTCTCGATCGTCTCGGACGCACCACCGGTGGTCCAGAGACCGTCTGCCACACGTGCCGCCAGCTCGGCGGCCTTGTCGCCGAACGCCGACATCACCACCGGGATCTCGACGGGCGGGGCGTCGTACAACCGTGCGTTCTCGACGGTGAAGTACTCCCGTGCGATCGACACCTGATCGCCGGTCCACAGCCGGCGGATGACGTCGATGGCCTCCTCGAGCATCGCCAGCCGCACCGGTGCGGGCGGCCACTTGTCGCCGAGGATGTGCTCGTTCAGTGCCTCCCCGGTGCCCACGCCCCACGTGAAGCGGTCGCCCAGGAGGTGCGCGGTGGTTGCGGTGGCCTGGGCGAGGATCGCCGGATGGATACGCATGATCGGGCACGTCACGCCCACGACCACGTCGAGCGACGTCGTGCGTTCGGCCAACGCCCCGAGCATCGTCCAGACGAACGGTGAATGTCCCTGGTCGTCGAGCCAGGGGTGGAAGTGATCGGAGATCGACACGAAATCGAAGCCGCTCTCCTCGGCGAGCTGGGCGATGTCCAACAGGCGGGCGGGATCGTGTTCCTCGCTCGACAGGGTGAGTCCGAACTTGGTCGACATGGGTGGCCTGTACCCCGGTGCGGCGCCGGCTAGTCACGCCCCAGCCCAGTCGTCAGCCCAGTCGTCACGCCGGGCCGGACGAATGGGGGTCGGCGACTTCGGGAACGGACTGTGCAGCGGGGTACGACGCGAAACGAGAGGAGAAACTCATGCCACGAGCGTGGAGCGACAAGCGCGAGCGCCAGTACGAACACATCAAGGACAGCGCGCTGGAGCGCGGTGAGAGCGAGGACGTCGCCGAGGAGATCGCCGCTCGCACCGTGAACAAGGAACGAGCTCGCGCCGGCGAGGCCAAGGAGTCGAGCCGCAGCTCGACCGACGACATCTCATCGGGTCGGCGCGGCGGCCTGCGATCGCACAGCGGAGCCAGTGGCCGCACGCGCGACCAGCTCTACAACGAAGCCCGCCAGAGGGGCGTCAAGGGCCGCTCGAAGATGAACAAGGCCGAGCTCGAACGAGCGGTCGGCCGCTGAGGCGGCGGACTGAACAGGACTAATTCGAGCGCCTGCGGGGTATGACTTCCACGACCGGGTCAGCGATCGGGTCAGCGTTCCGCAGCGTGGCGGGGCGCTGACCCGACTGGTGATCAGGGGTTGGCCGGTGCCGAATCCTCGGTGATCACTCCGAACATCGAATCGAGGCCGGTGATCTCGAGCAGGCGGCGTACCGGATTCGACGCCCCGGACACCACGACCTTGCGTCCCTCGGCCGTCGCCCGATCGCTCAGGGCGATGAGGATGCGAAGGCCGCTCGAGTCGATGAAGGTCACATCGCCGAGGTCGACGTCGACCTGCCCGCTCCCGGCCGGAAGTTCGGAGAAGGCCGCGGCGAGCGATGGCGACGTGCTGGCGTCGAGCTCGCCGGCGACGGTCCAGCCGCCGGGAAGCCTGTCGATGGAGATCCTGCCGTCCAATTCCACCCGCTCATCGTGCCACACCGTGCGGCCCGCCGGACAACGAGACCGCACGCAGTACATTTCCTGTCATGCGACGTGGCGGGTGATGACCAACTCCAGCGATGCACCGCCGACCGCTGCACCGGGCTCCGGCGTCGATGCCAGGTCGGTCCTGGATGCGCTGGTCCGCGCCGTGGTCGTCACCGACCCGAACGGCCAGATCGTGCTCTGGAACCGGTCGGCCGAGGAGCTCTACGGCTGGGCCGAACACGAGGTCCTCGGCCGGTCGATTCTCGAAGTGCTGGCACCGGACGACGAGTTCGCCGCGAACCATCAGGACCTGACGGCGGTGGCCGGTGGAAAGGTGATGAGCGGTGACCGGCTCGTCACCCGGCGCGACGGCCACCTCCTGCGCGTCATGACCTTCACCCGCCCGCTGTTCGACGAGTCCGGCACGACGATCGCCCTCGTCGGATCGTCCGAAGATGTCGGCGCGCGCCGCGACGCCGAGCAGCAGGCGCGCGATCTGTCCGAACACTTCCACTCGGCGTTGGAGGCGGGCGGGCTCGGAACCTGGCGATGGGACATGACGACCGGCGAGACGGTCTGGGACGCACGCATGGAGGCGCTGTTCGGCCTGGCGCCCGGTGAGTTCGACGGCACCTTCGACACGTACGTCTCGATGCTGCACCCGGACGACCGCGAGTCAATTCTCGATGCGGTCGCGCGAGCGGTCGAGTCGAAATCGACGTATCGAGTCGAGCACCGGGCGGTGTGGCCGGACGGAGCGGTCCGCTGGATCGCCGGTGTCGGTGGCGTCACACTCGACGAGAGCGGCGCAGTGACCGGGACCGTCGGCTGCTCGATGGACGTCACCGAGCGAATGGAGCAGGAGCTCGAACGGCAGCGACTCGCGGAACTCGCCGCTGCTGGCGGCCTCGAACGATCGGCTGCAGCGCGAGCGTCTCGAGTTCCTCGGCATCATCAACGACGCGCTGAACGCGTCGTCCACGGTTCCGGAGGTGATGCGCAACGTGACGCAGATGGCCGTGCCCCGGCTCGGCGACTGGTGCAGCATCCACGTGCTCCCGCGCGACGGCCGGTCGGCGCCCGACATCGAGCTCGCCCACGTCGACCCAGCGATGGTCGCCCACGCACGTGAGATCCACGCCCGGTACCCGTACGACCCGGACGCTCCCACCGGGGTGGCGGCTGTCATCCGTACGGGCGTCACCGAGTTCCACTCCGAGATCTCCGACGAACTCCTCGCGTCACTCGACATCCCGGACGAGGTACGCGAGTTGCTGAGGGAACTCGACGTGCGCTCGGCGATCTCGGTGGCGATGAAGAAGCGCGGTCGGGTCCTCGGCGCGATCCAATTCGTCTCCTCGAGTTCGTTGCGGCCCTACACCGCCGATGACGTGGTGCTCGCCGAGACGGTGGCCGGCCGGATCGCCGCGAGCATCGAGAACCGGCGTCTGCACGAGGAGCAGCGGGAGATCGCCAGGACACTCCAACGCAGCCTGCTCCCCGAGCGGCTCCCGGACGTGCCCGGCATCGACACGGCCGTTCGCTACTGGGCCAGCGGCGAGGTGACGGAGGTGGGCGGCGACTTCTACGACATGTTCGCCCTCGACGAGGCCGGACAGTTCGCGGTGGTGCTCGGCGACGTGTGCGGGACGGGGCCCGCGGCGGCCGCCCTGACCGGGCTGGCCCGTCACACGATCCGCGACAGCGCCTGGCATCACGACCCACCGGACGAGGTGCTCGCCTCGTTGAACCGCGCTGTCCGCCGATCCGGGACGCACACGTTCGTCACCTGTGTCTACGCCACGATCGCTCCCAGCGGCGAAGGCACGCGCTGCCTCACGGTCGCCTGTGGCGGTCATCCCCTGCCGGTCCTCGTCGGTGCGCAGGGCGTCACCTCGCTCGGCCGCCCCGGCACGTTGCTCGGCGTCGTCGACGACCTCGACATCCACGTCACGTCGGTGGAGTTGGGCGCGGGCGATGTGGTGGTCTTCCACACCGATGGCGCGACCGACGTTGCGCCACCACACGATCTCGACGACGCAGCCTGGCAAGCACTCGTCCGCGACGCGGCGCGATCAGGCAGAACGGCCGACGCGATCGCCGAGAACATCCAGCGCGCCCTCGAGGCGATCCTGCCGTTCGAGCTGCGCGACGACGACATCGCCCTGCTCGTGCTGGCAGTGGGTCAGGCCGGCGATCCGTCGTCGGGCAACACGAAGAACTCGTGATCCCAGGCGAGCGGCTCGAGTAGCTCCGGCGTGAGCAACGGCTCGGCGATCTCGTCGGCGATCTGACTCCGGTGCTTGGCGATCGCCTGCACCCGTTGTTGGCGGATGTGGCGCGGGATCGTCAGCCCGACGAGTGAGCACGGATCGAGCCGGTCGGGCGGCAGCCGGTGCCAGGTCCAGAACAGCCCGAACACCAGCGCGGCCGGTGTTCCGGCGACAGCGTCGGCTGCGGCTCGACCGCAGGCCTCGTGATCGCTGTGGACGTCGTGCGTCCATGGCGCCACGACCAACGGGAAATCGGTCGCCATCGCTGCAAGCAGCTGTGTGACCTCGGGCTGCTGCTCGGCCACCGCACCGTCGGGGATCCCGAGCCGCGTGATCGACAGTCGTGACACACCGAGCGCGCACAGTGCTTCGGCCTGTTCGCGACGCCGGACCTGCGCCATGTCGCGGGCCGGGGACTCGCAGCGGCAGCCCGGCCTCGCCATCGGTGACACCGAGCACATGCACGTCGATCCCTCGTTCGCGCTGGGTCGCGATCAGCCCTCCCGCCAGCAACACTTCGTCGTCGGGGTGCGGCACCACCACCAGTGTCGGCACCGGCGGCGGGTCCCACGCACGGGCTGATGCGTGCGTCGACGACCATCTGGCAGCGACGCTCGACGTCGACAGTGGACGCACGCCCGACGACCGCACCTGGTGTGGATGCCTGAGGGCCTGTTCCTGAATGTCCGCGAACGCCATCGCCCACTCGTTCCCGAAATGGCGCATGGTCATGCATGGATGCCGGCACCGCCGATGATTAGGAGATCGTCGGCCGGGGTACCCGGACCGGCGCATGAGAATCGCACTCGTCTCTCCCCTCTACGAATCCGTCCCGCCCGTGATGTACGGCGGCACCGAGCGTGTCATCGGCGCCCTGGCCAACGAACTCGTCGCTCGTGATCACGATGTCACGTTGTTCGCCGCAGGAGGTTCCGACGACCGCCGCCACGCTGGTACCGGCAGTCCCGGCGCCGCTGCGGATGACGATGACGCGTGCCGAGCTCGAACAGGTCGCCCCGCACCTGCACCTGCAGATGCTCGCCGACGTGTACCGGGACGCGCCCGACCGCTTCGACATCGTGCACGCCCACACCGACCTCTGGACCCTCCCGTTCGCCCGATCATCCCCCGTCCCCACGGTGGTCACCATGCACGGTCGACTCGATCTCGATGTGGTCCGCGCGGTCCTGCCCAGCTACGCAGGTACGCCGTTCGTCTCCATCAGCGACGACCAGCGTCGAGCCGTGGCCGACCTTCCGGTGCGGTGGAAGGCCACCTGCCCGAACGGGCTCGACCTCGACGCCGTACTTCGCGGCAGCCAAGCCGGCGTCTTCCGACTACCTGGCCTTCGTCGGGCGGATCACACCGGAAAAGCGCCCCGACTGGGCGGTCGAAGTGGCGCGCCGGGCTGGCCGACCGCTGCGTGTCGCGGCGAAGATCGACCCACTCGACGTCGACTACTGGCACACGGTGATCGAGCCGCTGTTCCGTTCGTCGGACATCGAGTTCGTGGGCGAGATCGGCGAATCCGAGAAGCCCGAGTTCTTCGCCGGTGCCGCGGCCACGCTGTTCCCGATCGACTGGCCCGAGCCGTTCGGTCTCGTGATGATCGAGTCGCTCGCCAGCGGGACGCCGGTGGTCGCGCTCCGCAACGGCTCGGTGCCAGAGGTGCTCAGCCATGGCAAGTCGGGCTTCGTGTGCGACTCGCTCGACGACATGGTCGAGGCGATCGATCATGTCGACTCGATTCCAGCCCGAGGCCTGTCGCCGCGAGGCGCGACGGTTCACGGCGCCCGTGATGACCGACAACTACCTCGCGGTCTACGAAGGACTCGTCGACGCAGCGCTGTCCGGTGACCCCGCTGCCGTCCCGGGTGTTCGAGCTGCCGTCGGTATCGACGGGCTCGTGATGCCCGGCCGGCTGCAGTTCGGCATGGAGGAATTCGGCCTGTTCGCGTGCGGCGACCACGGGCACGAGGTACCGGCCGCACACCTCGAACGTCATGTCGCACGCGGCGCACGTCCAGATCGCCCCCCACGCCGGCAGCAGCTCGCGGTCGCACTGGGCGCACCGCAGTGAGAAAATGCTCGTCATGTCGACTCCGTTCGGATCCGAGGTGTTGATATCGGTTCCATTCCCGATCGCGGTCCGATCGAACCATCGACGTGACCCGCTGACCGCCTGCCGCATCGAACGGGTCCGGCGATGAGCGCCGCCAATCCGATCATCGATCCTGGTCCGATCGATCCTGGTCCGATCGATGCCGATCCCTTCGACGCCGACATGGCCGACGTCGTTTCGTTGCGCGACCGGATCACCCTCGTGAACGGACGGACATTCACCGTCGCCCGCCCGGATGGATCGGTCCGGTCCGGGAGCGAGGGAACGGTGTTCGAGGACCTGCGGATGCTGTCGCGAGTGGTGTTCGACGTCCGGGCATCGGGCGAAGCGGGGCTCCTCCCCCGCCAGCACCTCACCTCCTCGACGCCGACACCGTTCTCGGCCGTGTCGGTCTCCCGGCGCGAGCCCGGCTCGGGCGCGGATCACCACGAGCCGACCGAGTTCTTCGCCCATCGCCAGTGGGTCGGCCGCGGTGTCCGCCACGACTTCGAGATCCACAACAGCGCGACCACGGAACTCCAACGAGTCGTGTCATTGAGCGTCGCCAGCGACTTCGCGCACGTGTTCGAAGTGAAGGCGGGTGAGCGGGGCACCGTCGACGGTGTCATGGTTGCCGACGACGTTGCGTCGCTCGGGATCGTCAATCCCGGCACGTCGCGTGATCTCCTCGTCGCCATTGCCACCGCACCGCCACCGACGCGCATCGACGTGGCCGCGGGACGGCTCGAATGGGACGTGCGGTGCCCACCGCGGGGGTGGTGCTGCGTGTCGGTGACGTTCGAGCCGGTCTGGCACGGCCGGCGGACGCAACTGTTGTTCCCACTCGGCGATCGACCGAAGGTCGGACCGGTCCTGGCGAACCGACGTCGGGTCGCGGAGGACAGCGAGTTGCGACTCGACACGACCGACGAGCGACTCGCGCGGGCGTTCGACCGGTCGCTCACCGACCTCGCGTCGTTGCGCATCTTCGACCCCGCGGCTCCCACGGACGTGGTGGTGGCGGCCGGCGCGCCCTGGTTCATGACACTCTTCGGCCGCGACTCGATCCTCACGGCGTGGATGGCGCTGCCCTTTGTTCCCGACCTCGCCGTCGGGGTGTTGACCGTCCTCGCCGGCCTGCAGGGCACGGCGACGCGGCCCGAGTCGGAGGAAGAACCGGGAAAGATTCTCCACGAGCTCCGTCGTGAAGGAGGATCGGACGCGTTCGCCCAGCGTGGGCGCTACTACGGCACGGTCGATGCCACACCGCTGTTCGTGATGCTCGCCGCGGAGACCCACCGTTGGGGTCATCTCGACGGCGTCACGCTCGAGCGCCTGTGGCCGAGCATCGTGTCGGCGATCGAGTGGGTCAGACGGTCGATCCGCCGGGCGCCGAGCCACTTCCTGGCGTACCAGCGCAGCACCGCGGTCGGCCTGTCGAACCAGGGCTGGAAGGACTCGTGGGACGGCATCTCCTTCGCCGACGGGCGCCTCCCGTCCGGTCCGATCTCCCTGGCCGAGGTGCAGGGGTATTGCTACGCGGCCCTCCGCGGTGCCGCCCATCTCGCCTCGTTCGTGCGTGACCCGACGCTCGACCCACAGGTGCTCCTCGCCGAAGCCGATGCGCTGCGCGAGCGGTTCAACGACGTGTTCTGGAACGAGGCGTCATCCTCGTTCGTCGTCGGCATCGTCGACGAGGCGACGCCGATCGATTCCGTCACCTCGAATCCAGGGCACGCGCTCTGGTGCGGCGTGGCCGACAGCGACCTGGCCGACCGGTATCTCGATCGCTGTCTCGACGATCTCTGGACCGGTTGGGGCCTGCGCACCCTGTCCCCGGCGGCGGCCGCGTTCAACCCGCTCAGCTACCACAACGGCTCGGTGTGGCCCCACGACACCGCGCTGGTGATCGCCGGCGCCGCCGCGCTCGGACGGCACGACGCGGTGGACCATCTGATCGACGGATCACTCGACGCCGCGGACCATTTCGGTGGCCGCCCGCCCGAGCTGTTCGCGGGGACCGATCGGGCCGACTTCCCCTCACCGATCGACTATCCGAACTCGTGCGCCCCACAGGCGTGGGCGTCGGCGTCGATCCTGATGAACCTGCGCTCGAGCCTCGGACTCGCACCGCCGCCCCGACCCGGTGACCCACCCGTCGTCGACGCCCGGTCGGGACTCGCCTCCGACCTGTCGTCGCTGTCCGGCCTCTGCGCCGGCGGTGAGCGCTACCGCCTCGACGGCACCACCCGAAAAATGGAGCGGATGGAGCGATTCTGATCCGGCCGACGTTGCAATGACGTCACGGCTGGGAACGGTCGGACGCATGGCGAGCGACGTGGCATCAGCGAGTTCCGGTCAGAGCCGGATCGCCGCGGACGCCGGGCTCCTCTATTTGCCGGACGATCGTCCAGGGATCGCGCGCCGTCGCCGCGGTCGGGGATTCACCTACGTCGACCATCGCGGGCGGGTCGTCGACGGTGCCGAACGATCCCGCCTGCAGGCGCTGGCGATCCCCCCGGCGTGGACGGCGGTCTGGATTGCCGCTGAGCCCGACGCCCACCTGCTCGCCACCGGGTACGACGATCGGGGCCGGAAGCAGTATCTCTACCATCCGGCATGGCGCGAGGCCTCCGATCTCGCCAAGTTCGAGCACCTGGGACCGGTCGGCGACGCGCTCACACGCCTGCGCCGCGACGTCGATCAGGAGCTCCGCTCCCACGGCGTCGAGTGGCGCACGGCGGCGGTGGTCCGCCTGATCGACAACTCGCTGATCCGACCCGGTAGTCGGCGGCGACTCGAGGAGAACGGATCGGTCGGTGCGATCACGCTCGGCATCGGCGACGTCCGGGTGGACGGGACGCGGATCGCGCTGCACTTCGAGGGCAAGTCAGCCGTGGAACAACAGACGGAGGTTCGTGACCCACTGCTCGCCCGACGACTGTCGACCCTGATCGACGAGAGCACGGGAGGAATGCTGTTCGTCGATTCCGATGACCGCCCGATCACGGCCGGCCAGGTCAACGAGTACATCGGGATTCACTCGGGCTCGGACATGAGCGCGAAGGATCTGCGGACGTGGGGCGCGACGTGCGCGGCCGCCGAGCGCCTCGTCCGTGCCGACGGCGACGACATCGACGCGGCCGTCCGAGGGGCGATCGAACACGCCGCCGACCGGCTGGGGAACACGGTGGCCGTGTGCCGATCCTCGTACATCGCACCCCGGGTCCTGTCGGCGTTCGAGACCGGTGAACTGGTGGAGGAGTGGCAGCGCTCGCGGCGGGCGAAGTGGCTGAGCCGTGTCGAGCAGACCGTCCGTCGTGTCGTGCGCGTCTGACTCCACCACCGAGACGTCTGGGACCGAGACGTCTGGCGAACCAGCGCAGCGGGTACCACCCTGTCGATGACGGTGTGCCCGACCGAACCGCTCCGTGGAGATCGAGTCGTGAGGTAGCCGCCCCGGAGATGGCCGAGGTGGACTCGTGAGAGAGATGCGCATGAACGTGACGAAATCCGAGATGGCACCGATGGAGGCACGGCACGCACTGCACGCCTGGATGGCCGACGCGGGTTGCCCGGAGGCGGTCATCACCGACGGCCTGGTCATCGTCAGCGAACTGGTCACCAACGCCGTCGTGCATGCCGACTCCGATTCGGTGGTGGTCGCGCTGCTCGACGACATGCGCATGCGACTCGAGGTCCACGACAGCAATCCCACGCCGCCGGTCCTGATCGAGCCGACCAGCGCAGGCGGATTCGGCCTCGCCATCGTCACCGCACTGTGTGACTCCTGGGGATGGGAACCGACCGGATACGGCAAGAGGATCTGGACGGAAATGCTCTGCTGAGCCTCATCCGATCGGGTGAAAACGGTGGCGAGCGTTTTCGTCGCCCGGTCCGCGGGGTACCCCCGCACCGTGGACGAATCGCCGACGCCGAGACGATCGGTCGGACGATGGCGGGACGCGCCGAGCGAGCCCGCGCCCGATGGCCCGGTAACGAATTGTGCGCCGAGGAAGTTCGCGCCCGGTTCCAGCGCCTGCGGGCCACCGGGGACATGGCGATTCGCAACGACCTGATCATCGATCACCGCTGGATCGCGACACAATGCGCGGGCCGTTTCCGTTACCGGGGTGAACCGGAGCTGGATCTGGTCCAGGTGGCGTTGCTCGGCCTCGTGAAGGCGACCGACCGGTACGACCCCGAGCGGGACGTCCCGTTCCACGCGTTCGCGATTCCCACGATCCTGGGCGAGTTGAAGCGCCACTTCCGCGACACCACGTGGGCGGTCGGCGTGCCACGAAGTGCGAAGGATCTGATGCCACGGCTGCGTGCGGCGACCGAGTTGCTCGATCAACGGCTCGGTCGCTCGCCGACGGTCGACGAACTCGCCGCGGAGCTTCGAGTGGACCGGGAGGTGGTGATCGCGGGGCTCGCCGCCCGCGGCGCGAATCGGACCAAGACCCTGTCGGATACGGACACCGGCACCGAGTCGAACTGTGGATCGGCGAACGGGGACATGACGGGCGAGATCGAGGATCGACTCGCCGCACTCGACGCGCTCGCCGATCTCGACGAGCGCAGCCGGAAGATCATGGTGTGGCGCTTCTACGAGGAGCTCACCCAACGCGAAATCGGTGAGCGTCTCGGCATCGGCCAGGTACAGGTGTCCCGGCTGCTGCGGAGCGCCCTCCAACGCCTTCGCAGCGAGTCAGCGGAGTGACTCGTCGAGGAACCGCTGGCGCTCCCCTTCGTCGACGAAACCCACCACCGACCAGTACTCCGAGTAACCCGCTCGACGGAGCCCCTCGATCCGGTGGTTGCCGTCCTCCACGACGAACTCGCCGTCCTCGTACGACACGATGATCGGCGGCGGCTCCCAGCCGTCGTCCAAGCTCTCCTGCATGTCGTCGACGCGCTCGAGGTCGTCGTCGCCGAGACGGACGAGTGTCGGCTGATCCGGAGGGCCGGCGAGCCGCTGGAGTTCGTCGAATGGAAGCTCGACGGGGCCGTACCACGATGACAGCTCGCTGCGCAGCTCCGCGCCGAGCACCGCGTTGTCGCTCCCGGGACTGCGCAGGAACTCCTGCACCCAGCGCCCGAGTTCACCCCGCTGCGCCGCCGTCCTGGCCCCCTCGACGGTTGCATCGACCGTCACCTCGATCGGCACGTCGACATCTGCTCGTCCAACACCACGATTCGTCATCCCGTGCGGTACCCAGGCCGTGCGAGGCGGCAAACGTCGGGCTCAGAGCTCGAGCGTGCCGTCGCCGACCAGGCTGGCCAGATGTCGGGCGTCGTCGTAGGTCCGCAGGGTCCAGTGCCCGGTCTCCTCGTCGAAGTCCCACTCCGTGAGGCCGGTGTTGGTGGGCACGAGGCGGGGCCCGCCGGCGGGTGACGCACCGAAGCGCACCCGCAGCGACGCGGCGATCACCCCGGAATGACAGACCGCCATCACCGTGCACCCGGCGTGGTCGCGTGCGAACCGGTCCATCGCCAAACCCACACGATCGTGGAAGCTGTTCCAACTGTCGCCTCCGGGAGCGAACGGCCGATGCGGTTCGGCGAGCATGTCGACGGTGCCGAACTTGCTGGCGTACTCGGCCCATTCCAGCCCATCCGCTTCGCCGGTGTGCACCTCACAGAGGTCGCAGTCCTGGGGCACTTCGGCGAAGCCCAGTGCGGGGGCGATGATGCCGGCCGTCTCGATCGCCCGTGGGAGCGTGCTGGTGACCAGCACGTCGACCGTGAAGTCGGGATCGGCCGCAATGGAATCGTGGAGTGCCGTCGCCTGCCGGCGGCCGAGGTCGGTGAGACCCAGACATCCCAGCGGCCCAGGGATCACTCCGCGGAGTCCGGCGAACGCGTCGCCGTGGCGGACGAGGATCAGCTTCATCGCCGACCCATCGTACGGTCCGCTCGTGTCGACTGCTGCGTCGACGGTGACGGCGACGGCGACCACCTCAGTCTGGGTCGCATTTCGATCGGATAGCGAACGGAATGTGCCCCAGACTGCCGGACCCCCGAAGGACGACCGAATCGGGACGATCCAGGCCGTATCGCTCGACGGCGTTGCGGTTGTTCTACCGTGACGATGTGGATGATTCGGTGCTGTGTGCGATCTCGGATCGGTGGTGGGGCGAGATCTGGCGCGACGGCAATCTCGACGCAGTCGACGAAGTGCTCACTGACCCGTTCGTGCGCCACTCGAGTGTTGGCTCGTCCGTGTCGCCGCGCCAGGAGTACAAGAAGATGCTGGCCGAGTTCCAGCGGACGCTGTGCCATCCCGAAACGACCATCGATGACCGTGTGGTGAGCGGCGACCGGGTGTGGACACGCGCGACGAGCAAGGGTCTGAACCGGGAGACCGGCGAGAACACGGTGGTGTCGTGGATGCTGGTGCAGCGAATCGCCGACGGGCGAATCGCCGAGCACTGGGTGCTCACGGTGCGCGGCGTCGACTGGACCGTCTGACGGTCGGTCAACCGATCTCGATGACGGTCGCACGGGCACGTTGACGGAATCGGGCGGCGGCGAACAGCGCCGTGATCGTGAGCACGGCGACACCCATCGCGGCGAGTGTCACCTCGAGCGTCACGGTGTCGGCCATGATCCCGAGCGGGAGGGCCATCAACCCGAAACCACTGAATCCGAGGATCACCAAGCTCTGCAGGCGGCCGTGGTATTCCATTGCCGAGACTCGCAACAGCAGCGCCTGCGTGGTGGTCTGGAACACCAATCCGCTCGCCCCGATGAACGCCAGCGCCACGAGTGCGAGCGCGTACGAGTCGGCGATGCCGAGCGCGATCAACGCGACGCCGAACGCGGTCGCCGACCACGCAATGGTGGCCCACGGGCGCAGGCCGCTGCCGCGGGCAGCAGTGAGGAGCCCCGCGACGACCGCCCCGAGTCCGGCCACGCCCGACATCACCCCGTAGCCGAGCGCACCCACATCGAAACGATCATCGGCCAGCGACGGCAGAAACGTCAGATAGGGGAAACCGATCATCACCACTCCGACGGTGACCAGCGCGATCAGTCCCACCTCGTGAGTCGCACGGACATAGCGGACGGCATCGAGGATCTCGCCGAACGGGGACCGGCCGAACTCGGTACGTCGCGGCGTCCGCGGAAGCCGCGCGATGAACCCCGCGGCCACAGCGCTCGCGATCCCGCTGAAGACGAAGACGCCACCGACGCCGAACCACGCCACGCCGATGAGCACTCCTGCGAGTGCAGGGGCGAACACCCTCATCGCCTCCTGCGACATCTGCGCGAGCACGACGGCGTTCTGCAACAGAGACGGATCGACCACCTCGGAGATCAGCGTGATCCGGGCGGGAAGATAGAACGCGAACGCCGCCGCCTGCACGCCGCTGGCGACGAGCAACATCCAGTACTCGATCACGTCCGCGATCACCGCGATCCCGATCAGCAGCGACGACGTCATCAGCGCGAGCACTGCGACCATCAGCACCAACCGCTTCGGATACCGGTCAGCCGCGACGCCGCCCAGCGGAGTGGCGACCAGCATCGACGCGCCGAACACGAGCATCACCCCGCCGAGGCCGGCATTGCTCCCGGTCAACTCGCGAGCCAGCCAGCCCCGGGCAACGGCCTGGCCCATCACGCCGAAGATCACGATCGCCGCGCTGTAGAACAACAGCCGGTACGCCGGCACGGACATCGCCGCCCACGTCGTGCCAGCCTTCGGAGTCACACGAGCAACGTACGCCGCGGGAAACCAGCCGGTCCGTGTTCAGCTGGTCGCGACCGGTTTGGGCACCGGCGGCCGACCCGACATTCGTCGCCTTCGTGCGCGCGGAGCCGGCGTGTCGTTCTAAGGTCAAATGCATGAGCATCTCCGATGACGACATCAACGAACAGCCGGCCGATGACGGGCTGCCCCCGACGGTTGCCGGCGATGCCGACGGCACCGACAGCGCCGACTCCGATGGAACCGACGGTGGTGACTCAGACGGCACCGACGGCGGTGACTCCGACGGCACCGACGGCGGTGACTCCGACGGCACCGACGGCGGAGATTCAGACGGCACCGACTCCTGACCGTCGACGCACATTGGCAGGTCAGGCGCGTCCCCCATCGAGACGCGCCTGACCTCGCCGATCTCGTTGGGGACGTCAACGCGTTCCGCGGCGAAGTGGTGTTTCGGCGTCCGATGGTGTCGCGCGTCGCCGCGTTGGAACGCTTCGGCGGCGTCGACGTGCTCTGGCACGATCTGTTGCGTCGCGGCACGCGCCAACCGGCCTTTCGCGTCGTGCGTGCCGGGAACACGATCGCGGCCGGTGAGGTCACCCGTCGTGCGGGTCTCGGCACCTCCAACCTCGCCGATGTCGTGGCGCCGAACAACGTCGTCGACCACTATCGGCGCGGCGACACCGTGGTGCTCCAAGGGCTGCAGCACACGAACCCGCATCTCGCTCGGTTGGCGAACAACCTCGCCCTCGCGCTCGACCATCCCGTCCAGGTGAACGCGTACCTCTCGCCGGCGAGCGCGCAGGGTCTGGACTTGCACTTCGACTTCCATGACGTGTTCGTCGTGCAGCTCGGCGGCTCGAAGCGGTGGCGCATCTGGGAGCCGCTGCCGCGCACCGCCGATCCGGTGAAGGGCCGGCACCCGATCGCCGCGCCTCGACTCGACGAACTCGGGGACCCGTTATTCGATCTCACCCTCGAAGCCGGAGACTGCCTCTACCTTCCCCGCGGCTATCCGCATGCGGCGGAGACGACCGACCTGCCTTCCGACCACCTCACGATCGGGTTGTTGGCGGTGACGTGGCAGCGCGTACTGCACAAGGCCATCGACGCCGAGGTCGCTCTCGGGCGGCTCAGCGGTTCGTTGCCGGTCGGGATGCTCGAGCCGGGTGCGGCGGCGAGCGAGTTCGAGCTCGACCTCGACGGGATGCGCCGCGCGGTCTCTCCGGAGACGTTGCGCCATTGGATGGCTCGCGAGATCTGGCGTCGTCAGCCGGCGACACGACTGCGGCCATTGGTCGCGCCCGCACTGCGTTCGAGTCCACTGGAGCTCACGCCGGGCCCGTTGCTCTGGCTGACGACGATTGCCGACCGCGCTGTGCTCGGGCTCGGCGACCGTCTTCTCGACATGCCGATCGAGGCGCACCCGTTCCTGTCGGCGTTGCTCGACGCGGAATGTCCGGTCCTCATCCACGACCTCAAGGGTCTCGACGACGGATCGCGCTCGGTGGTTCTGCGCCGACTCCTCGCCGAGGGAGTAGTTGTCCATGTCGCCTAGCTACGCCTGCTCCCTGGCGTCGACCGAACGCGATGAGCCGATGTTCGCGACGGGCTCTTCGGTGCGCGGCTGGGTGCTCGTCGAAGTTCCCGGCGCGTGGGGGAGGACGCGGTCCACGCCAGCGCCTTCGGCGAGTTTGCTCCGCAGCATTGGAAGGACGACCTGAAGCGGCGCCACATCCGCGTCGTGTGCATCCGGTCGCACGAACGCGAGGGAGCGACCGACGTGCGCGTCTTCGCCTGCGCGGCGCGGCGCCCTGGACAGAAGCCGGCCCAGCTGTGGCGCCGTGATGTCGCATCGCTGGCCGATGTGGTGCCGACGATCGATGACCTGCGTGTCGACCAGCGGCCGAGTCCGGAGTGGAGCGCGAGCACGAGCAGCTGTTGCTCGTGTGCACCAACGGACGGCACGATCAATGCTGCGCGAACCTCGGGAGACCGCTCGTCCGCGCCCTGCGCGAGTCGCGATGGGCGAACCGAGTTTGGGAGTGCTCGCACATCGGCGGCGACAGATTCGCGCCGAACCTCGTGGTCCTCCCCGACAGCCTCTACTTCGGACGGGTGGAGCCCGACTCGGCGACCGACGTCCTGAGCGCGCTCGATGACGGGCGAATCGATCTTTCGCGCTTCCGCGGCCGCACGTGCTTCTCGCTCGCCGAGCAAGCCGTCGAGCACTTCGTCCGGCGCGAACTCGACATCGACGCGATCGACGGAGTCGTCGTCGAGGGCCAGGCCCCCGACGGGTCGTTCCTCGTGAAGCTCCCGGACCGCCGCGCGAACGTCCGCGTGCGACGCCGGATGGTGTCGGTCGCCGAACCGCTCACCTGTAAGGGAAGCGGCGATCAGCTCGTTCCGACGTTCGACCTCGTGTCGATCACCTGACGAGGTTCGGCGATCAGGTTGGGTCGGCGACAGTGATTCCGTAAATGCTGGAGTTGCCGAATGACACAGGTGCGCCTTGCGGACATTGGTTCTGCGTTCAGGGGCAGACCATGGGCAACGGAGGCGAAAATGGAAAGAGACCCTCCGGAGAGGGCCTCTGACCTGCACTTTCTTTGCAGCCCGTACGGGATTCGAACCCGTGCCGCCACCTTGAGAGGGTGGTGTCCTAGGCCTCTAGACGAACGGGCCGAGTAGCGATCGGGAACGATATCACCATCGATGCCGAACCAGACCGCCGTGAAACGAACCAGCGCGCCGATCCCAATCGCCGATCGAACACGTGCGCTGTACCCGTCCAGCACATGCGCTGAACCCTTCGAGCACGTGCGCTGAGCTGGGGTGAGAGGACTTGAACCCCTAATAACAGTACCAGAAACTGCTGTGTTGCCAATTACACCACACCCCAAGATGCGATGACCCTCGTCGCCGAGGACCGGTGCGGCCGAGGAGTGTACCGCCCCGCTGCCCGTTCCGAAATGTGCCCGGAATCGCGCGCTGAGCGTACGGATCGAGGCATTTTTCGGGTCGGGGCTCGCAGGCAGAGTGCTCAGCCGGTGAGGTCGTCGAAGCGGTCGAATCCGATGATCCGGCCGATGCCGACACCGGCCGCCTCGGCGAGGTGTCGTTCGACCGCGTTCGTCCCGGTCACGACCGAGGACGGCGTCGGCGACACGTAGGCCGTGAGTCCGACCTCCTCGGCGATCAGCTTGCTCCGCAGCGCGTGATACGGGTCGGTCACGATCAGGACCGTGTCGAGCCCACGCTCCGCGAGCAGCGACTCGACCCCCTCGAGCGATTCGTACGACGACGTGCCCTCTCCCTCCATCAGGATCGCCGACTCGGGGATCCCCGCCTGCTCGAGGTAGTTCGCCGATGCTTCGGCCTCGGTGAACCGATCGCCCGGGCGGTTGCCGCCGGTGACCACGACGAGCGGGGCGTGCCCATCCGGCCAGAGCTCGACGACATGATCGAGTCGCGCTTGGAGCTGCGGCGACGGTCGGCCGTCGTACTGGGCCGCACCCATCACCACGATCGCATCCACGTTGCGCGCCTCGTCCGATCGGCCCGTCGACCACACCTGCCACAGCGTGACGAGGAAATACAACGCGACGACGGCGACGACGCCGGCGAGCACCAGCAGCACCCTCGGCCAGATGCGCCGCCGACGAGTCGTTCGGACGGAGGCGACCGGCGTGCGGTCGAGCGCGACCGTCGCCGTCGCGTCCCTGTTCGCGTCCCAGTTGGCGTCGCTCTGGATGGCCGTCAGGGGCAGACCGGCCACGGGTGTCGCGCCGGTCGTGGCGAACTCCTCGTCCACCGATCGCCGACTCTCGACCGCCTCGATGAGGCGGCGGTCGGACAGCCGCTGCTCCTCGGCACGTCGATCACTGTCGAGGTCGAAGTCGTCGGTCACGAACCCTGCTCATTCCTCGGCGTCGGCCTGCGATCCGACGCGCCGACGAGCGAGCTCCAGCCGACGCAGCGTCTCGGCTCGTCCGAGCACCTCGAGTGATTCGAACAACGGCGGCCCGACGGACCGGCCGGTGACCGCGACGCGAACGGGTGCTTGGGCCTTGCCGAGCTTCAACCCGTACTCCGTCATCGCCTGCTCGACGGCGCCCTTCAGCGCGTCGGCGTTCCACTCCACGCCGACGAACGCGGCGATGACATCGTCGAGGAGCGGCGCAGCCCACTCGGGCGCGAACGCCTTGTCCCACGACGGTTCGTCGTAGACGATCTCGCCGTCGGTCGGCGAGAACAGGAAGTCGACCTTGCCCGGCACCTCGGCGAACGTCACGAGACGCTCCTGGATGTGCGGGGCGATCGCCGCGAACCGCTCACGGTCCCACTCGACCGGCAACTCCTCGGCGGCGCGACTGATGAACGCGTCGAGCGGCATCCGCCGGATGTACTCGCCGTTGAACGCGTCGAGTTTCTTGACGTCGAAGAACGCCGGCGAATGGGTGACGTCCTCCAGCCGGAACGAGGCCTCGACATCGCTCCACGACACGATTTCGTCATCGCCGGGGGGCGTCCAGCCGAGCGTCATCAGGTAGTTGACCATCGCGTCGGCGAGATAGCCCTCGTCGCGATACTGCTCGAGCGCCACCTTGTCGCGCCGCTTCGACAGCTTCTTGCGCTGTTCGTTCACGAGCACCGGGACGTGCCCCCACACCGGCGGCACATGGCCGAGCGCGCTCCACAACAGCTGTTGCTTGGGAGTGTTCGGGAGATGCTCCTCGGCGCGCACGACGTGCGTGATACCCATCTCGATGTCGTCCACGACGTTGGCCAGCAGGAACATCGGCGTGCCGTTGCCACGCAAGAGCACGAAGTCTTCGATGGTCGAGTTCTCGAAATGCACCTCGCCGCGCACCCGATCGACGACGGTGGTGGTGCCTTCCGGAACTCGGAAGCGCAACACCCGCCCGGGCGCCGGCTCGAGGCCGCGATCGCGCGAGTATCCGTCGTAGCCCGACAGTCCGTGCTCCTTGGCCCTGGCCTGGATCTCGTCGGCCGTCAGGTCGCAGTAGTACGCGGCGCCCTCGTCGAACAACCGGTGCGCCGCCGCCACGTGGGCGCCGGCGTGGTCGCTCTGGAAATGGGGGCCCTCGAAGCGCTCGTCGTCGGCCGAGATGCCGATCCAGGCGAGCGCATCGACGATTCCCTGCGTCCACTCCGGACGGTTCCGGGCCTCGTCGGTGTCCTCGATCCGCAACACGAACGTGCCTCCGCTCTGACCGGCGAGGGCCCAGTTGTGCAGCGCCGTACGTGCCCCACCGACATGGAACGAGCCGGTGGGCGAGGGGGCGAAGCGGTAACGAGGGGATACGGCCATGACCGGATCGACGCTATCTGCGGTCGGGTCAGCGCTGTGGGAGGACTGGTCGTGATTGTGATCAGCCTCCGCCAGAAGGGTGAGGTTCCACAACTGCCGCAACGCCACCGACAGCGTCGTCAGGTCGAAGCTCTCGGCGCGGCGGATCTCGGTGTGCATGGCGACCGCCTTGCCCACCGACCGTCGATTGTTGGCGACCCAGTCCGGTGCCGAGCCGCCGGCCGTGGCGAGCACGTTGCGGGTCAGTGCAGCCAACACCGCAAGGAGGTCGTCACGCAACGCGGAGCGCGCTTGGGTCTGCCAGCGGTCGGAGCGCGGGAGCGCGCCGATGCCCTCCCACAGCCAGAACAGATCGAACCCGTCGAACATCGTCCAGTAGGCCGTCATCGCGTGCTCGACCGAACAGGCCTGTTCCCGTGCGAGCTCGACGATGTCGAAGCCAGGGTGCATCCACGGCCAGCGTGCGGCACGCGCCGCCAGCTCGGCCGGAACGCCCGCATCGATGGCGATGGACCGTCGCTCGGCGATGTCCGCGGCAATGCGCCCGGTGACGACGCTGTCGAGGTTCCTGGCGATGGTCTCGATCGGTTCGGCGAACTCGTCGACCACGACGTCGATCCCGAACGAGGGTGGCCGATGGCGGAGCAGCCACCCGGCCGCCCGTTCCGCCGAACGTCGCGCCTCCAGGAACAGATTGATCTGCGTGTCGAGCGGCACCGACCGGTCGAGCGCCTCGATCGTTTTCCACTGGTCGTCGAGTTCGACGATCCGTCGGGCAGCCGTGAAGGCTCGCAGCACATCGGCGACCGTCGAGCCGGTGTCCTCCGTCATCCGATGGTCGAAGCTGATCCCGGCGAGGTTGACCATGGTGTTGACCACCGAGGTCGTGATGATCTCGCGACGCAACCGGTGCCCGCGCAGCGTGTCGGGGAACCTCTCGCGCAGCGCGGACGGGAAGTATTCGAGCAGTTCCGAATCGAGTGCCGGATCGTCGGGCAGATCCGTCTCGAGCACCTCGGTGATGTCCGCATTCTTGGTGTAGGCGATCATCACCGCGAACTCGGGAGTGCACAGACCGCTGCCGGCGCTCTGTCGCTCGGCGATCTGCTTGTCACTGGGAAGGAATTCCAGCTCCCGATCGAGGAAGCCCTCGGCCTCGAGCGAATCGAGGTAGCGCGCATGGACGTTCACCATCCGCAGCGACTGCTCGCGGGCGATCATCAGCGCGAGCGTCTGGCCCCGGTTGTTCTCCAGCACGAGGTCGGCGACGTCATCGGTCATCTCGGCGAGCATCGTGTTGCGCTGCTTGGAGGTGAGCTCTCCGTCGTGCACCAGCTGGTCGAGGGCGATCTTGATGTTGACTTCGTGATCGCTGCAGTCGACGCCGGCCGAGTTGTCGATCGCATCGGTGTAGATGAGCCCCCCACCGAGCGCGTACTCGGCGCGGGCCAGCTGAGTGACGCCGAGGTTGCCACCCTCCACCACCATGTGACAGCGCAACATCGACGCGTCGACGCGCACGGCGTCGTTGGCCCGATCGCCGACCGCCTCGTCGGGCTCGGTCGACGCCTTCACGTACGTGCCGATGCCGCCGTTCCACAACAGGTCCACCGGCGCACACAGGATCGCCGAGATGAGCTCGTCGGGACGCAGCGCGGCAACGTCGTCGCCGATCCCAAGGGCGCTTCGCACCTCGTCGGTGATCACGATCGACTTCAACGATCGCGGATACACACCTCCTCCGGGCGAGATGAGCGACGCGTCGTAGTCGGCCCAGCTCGACCGCGGCAGATCGAACAGGCGACGGCGTTCGGCGTGCGCCTCGCGGCCCGGTGGATCGGGATCGAGGAAGAGGTGCCGATGGTCGAACGCGGCGACGAGCCGCAGGTTGTCGGACAGCAACATCCCGTTGCCGAACACGTCGCCCGACATGTCGCCGATGCCCACCACCGTGATCGGGTCGCGGTCGACGTCGAGGCCGAGGACAACGACCGTGCCGGCGCACGCTCTCCCAGGCGCCGCGCGCCGTGATCCCCATCTCCTTGTGGTCGTAACCATGGCTGCCACCCGAGGCGAACGCATCGCCGAGCCAGAAACCGCGGTCGATGGCGATTTCGTTGGCGATGTCGCTGAACGACGCCGTGCCCTTGTCGGCCGCCACCACGAGGTACGGATCGGGCTCGTCGCTGACGACGCAGTCGGCCGGATTCACGACGACGCCGTCGACCACGTTGTCGGTCACATCGAGCATCGCCCGCACGAACCGCCGGTACCGGTCGATGCCTTCCTCGCGCACCGCTTCGCGGTCTGCCGGCGCGGCCGTCGCCCCCTTCACCACGAACCCGCCCTTGGCCCCCACGGGCACGATCACCGCGTTCTTCACCATCTGCGCCTTCATCAGGCCGAGGATCTCCGTGCGGAAGTCCTCGGCTCGGTCGCTCCACCGCAGGCCCCCACGGGCGATGGGCCCGCCACGCAGATGCACCCCTTCGACCTTCGGCGAGCACACGAAGATCTCCGACCACGGGCGCGGCTCGGGGAGGAACGAGATGCCGCTCGGTCGCAGTTTCACGGCGATCTCGTCGCCGATCTGCCATCGGGAACGAAAGGCGTTCGTCCGGACGGTGGCGTCGATCAAGGTGAGCAGGGCTCGGCAGATCCGGTCCTCGTCGAGTGACGGCACCGAGTCGAGACGGTCGAGGAGGACGGTCCTGACGGCGTCGGCCGCGGCGGCGCGCGCCACGGCATCGGTGCCGAGCGCGGGGTCGAAGCGGGCGTCGAACAGCTCGACGAGCAGGCGCGCGATCTCCGCCTGCCGCACCAACGTGTGGGCGGTGTACGACGAGCTGAACCGGAACCCGACCTGACGCAGGTAGCGGTGGTAGAGCCGCAGGACACCCACCTGGCGGATCGCCAGCCCGCCCTCGAGGATGAGGTGGTTCAACTCGTCGCGCTCGATCGTTCCGAGCACGAGGCCGACGAACGCTCGCCGGAGTTCCATCCGCTGCAGATCGTCGATGTGATCCCGCCCCGCGTGCACCCCGATCTCGTAGAGCGACACGGGGTCGCCGTCGATGTCGAACGTGACCGGATGCTCCTCGACCGCGTGCAGCCCGAGCTGACCGAGAATCGGTACGAGCTCGGCCAGCGTTGCCCCCGGTCCGCGGGAGTAGCACGCGGAAGCGCCAGTCGTCCCCCTCGGCGTCGACGGCCCGTCCGAACGACGTGCCGATCGTGCTCGACGATTCGACCAGTGCGGCGACCTGTCGGAGGTCGGCAACCGCGTCGATGGGCCGGGTACGAGCCCGGTACTCGGGGCTCGTCGAACCGGCCACCAGGTCGAAGACCCGCTCGCCCTCGATGACGCCCAGCGCGTCCGTGACGGCACGGCGCGCCTGTTCGTCCCAGGTCTCCGAGATCCGGTCGATGGCGTGCCCCAGCCGCTCGAGGTCGACATCCCGCTCGGCACGGACGCTCATCGAGATGCGGGCGAGCGAACTCGTTCCGACGAGGGTCTCCGGGTCGCGCACCTCACCGCCGTAGTGATCGGCCACGAGTGCCGCGACCGTGTCGGGCAGCGTCGCCGTGAACCGATTGCGGGGCACGTACACGAGCACCGTGGTCCACGGCCCGACGGGTTCGGCGACGTCGAAGGCCCGCACGATGCGGCGCTCCTGCAACCCGACGATGTCGATGACGAGTTGGGCAAGGATGTCGGCGTCGAGTTCGAACACCAAGTCGCGCGGCAGCGTCTCGACCACGTTCTTGATGGCCCGGCCGGTGTGGCTGTGCAACGGCGCACCCGAGAGTTCGAGGACCTCGGTGGCGCGGTCGGCGAGCACCGGGATGGCGAAGACGCTCTCGCGGTATGCCGCGCTGCCGAGCAGACCGACGAACCGGTACTCGAGGCCTGTTTCCGGCGGCCGCACGCACACGCACAGCATCCGGGCGGGGCGATGGATCGTGGCCGCGGCATCGGTGCGGGCGATCACCACCCGGGCGTCGTCGGGTTGCGACGGCGGATCGATGACCGTTGCGTCGAGCCCGCCCCCGGTGCGCAGCTCCCCGAGCCCACTGCCCTCCACCAGTACGAGGCCCGCATCCGTGCGCCGGTAAGTGGCCGCGCCGAGCAACACGAGGTTCTCGACACCGAGCCAGACGAGCAGCGGGTCGCCGTCGGCCACGTCGAGCAGTCGGGCCTGCATCTCCGCGAAGTCGTCGACCATCCGGTGGACCGCGGCGATCGCGTCGAGCACCTCATGCTCGACGATGTCGGCGATGTCGTTCGGACAGCGATCGAGCTCGATCTGCGTCCACGCCTCCACGATGCCGGACACCACGTTCGGGTCGGATCCCGATTCCACGTCGTGCTTGCTCCGACCGGCCGCACCGGACCGACGTGATCACGCCGTCGTCATCGCGCGTCACGATCAGCGTCGGGTGGACCAACAGATGGATCCCGAGGTCGTGACGGTCGAGCACGAGGCGCACGGTGTCGACGAGGAACGGGATGTCGTCGGTGACGAACATCAGCACCGAACGGGGCGAATGCCAGCCGTCGCGTTCGACGTCGGGCGACAGGATCTGCACGAGGTGTTCTCCCGGTCGACGTCGGCGACCGAGGTGCAGGTGGGTGGCGGCGGCCGCATAGAGGTCGTCGCGGCGTCGATCGTCGGCGTCTTCGTCGGGCAGTTCGGAGTAGTACGCCGGAAGCAGCGAACCGAGCAGAGCAGTCGTCGGGACGACGCTCGGTCGCCAGCGCTTCGAGAGCGCTCAGAATGTCGGCCACGTCGTTGTGCCTTCCCCTCTTCCTGTCAACCGTAACGTCATTCGGGCCACAGCGGCCTGGCAGGATGGACCGATGACCACGCAGTTGAACGTGCTCGGCACCGAGCTGCAGCCGTGCTCGTTCGATCCGATCACCGGCTTCTACCGCTCGGGATGCTGTGAGAACCGGGGTGACGACCCTGGCATGCACACCGTCTGCTGCCGCGTCACCGACGACTTCCTGGCGTACTCCAAGGAGCAGGGCAACGACCTGTCCACACCGATGCCCGAGTACGGCTTCGCCGGGTTGGCAGAGGGCGATCAGTGGTGTGTGTGCGCCGATCGGTGGCGGGAGGCGCTCGACGCCGGGCGGGCGTGCCCGGTGGTGATCGAGTCGACCCACATGTCGACGCTCGAGTACATCGATCTCGCCGACCTGCGCGCCCACGCGATCACCCCGTAACGCGGCGATGCAACGCCGACGAACCCGGCTCGTGCCGCTCGTGTTCGCTCACGCTCGCCGCCTGCTGCGACCTCCGACGGGGCGAGCGAGCGACGGCGGCGAGCGACGAGCCGGCCGCCGTCACCACCGCGGACAGCGCCACGACCACGCCGAGCGCCCCGACGACTCCACCAGCACGACCACCAGTTCGAGCAGTACGACCACGAGTTCCAGCACCACGACCACCACGACGATCGCGATCCCCGACTCGCCCGGCCCGCTCGACTTCGACGCCGCGGCCGTGGGGCTCGGACGATCGGTGGAGGGTCGGCCGATCGTCGCCGAACGGTTCGGGACGCCGGGCGGGCGACGCGTGCTCGTGATCGGCGCGATCCACGGCGACGAGGCGGCGGGCACCGCGATCCTCGACGACCTGCGCTCCGGCACCCGTCCCCGACGGGGTCGAGCTCTGGTTGGTCGACTCGATGAACCCCGACGGCCAGGCGGCCGGTGTGCGCCAGAACGCGAACGGCGTCGACCTGAACCGCAACTTCCCCGACTCCTGGGGTCCGATCGGCGTGCCCGGCGACAGTCAGTACGCCGGAACCGGCCCGGCCAGCGAACCCGAGACGCAGGCCATCGTGAACCTCGTCGAGCAGCTCCGCCCCGACGTCACCGTGTGGTACCACCAGGACCTGTTCGTGATCAGTCCGGCACAGGGTCGAGAAGGTCGGATCCGGCAGCGCTATGCCGAGCTGACCGACTGGCCGATGGGCGGGATCTCGGGCGGCACGTACACCGGCATCGCGGCAACATGGGCCCGTCACGAACTCGCCGATCAGGACGGCGTCGCCTTCATCGTCGAACTCGGCCCGACCCTCTCGCCCGCCGACGCCGCCCTCCACGCCGACGCCATCCGCATCATCGGCGTCGAAGGCTGATGATGCGGATGGCGAGGGTCACGACGGCGAGTTACTTGATGGCCTGGTTGCCCTTCAGCGCGAAGTCGATGGTGCTTCCGCCGCCGCCCTTGGCCGTGCCGTTGATCGCCGATGTCGTCATGGCGAACGTCAGGGTGCTGTGGGCGATGGCGTCGGACATCTGGTCGAGCGCCGTCGTTGCTCAAGTTGTCGATGGTGTCGCAGGCCTGGTGGTAGCACGGGTCATAGGCCGCGCCCGCCGTGCCGCCGTAGATCGCCGCCTCCTCGGCGGTCTTGATGCCCTCGGCCCCGGTGAAGAGGCCACCGGCTGGGATGCCGTTGTTGATGAAGGCGAAGTAGTCGGAGCGACCGTCGAACTCGGTCGGCTCGGTCGCCAGACCCTGCGAGGCGAAGTAGTCGAGGAACACCTGCTCGACGCGCGCTGAGCCGTTGGGGCCGGTGGCGCCGAAGGCCGAGCCGTCGCCGTCGTACACGAAGCGGACGAAGTTCGGCGAGCCGACCATGTCGAAGTTGAGGTTCACGGCGTGCTGCTTCAGCGCCCGGGCGTTGAGCTGCGACACGTAGTAGTCCGAGCCGATCAGGCCGTCCTCCTCGCCGCCCCAGAAGGCGAACCGCACGCGGTTGGTCGGCTCGATCCCGAGCTCCGCCATCTGCAGCGCAGTCTCCAGGATCGCCGCCGAGCCGCTGCCGTTGTCGTTGATGCCCGGCCCCTCGGCCACCGAATCGAGGTGCGCACCGACGAGGACGGTGCGGTCGGCCCGCCCGCTGGGCGTGTCGGCGAGCACGTTGAACGTGGTGGTCGTCTTGAGGGTGGCGTCGACGGCGACCCGCATCTCCAGCCCAGCGGTGCTCGCCAACGCTTCGCCGAGAGCGAACGTCGTGCTCACGGCGGGGATGGCGGCCACCGGCGGGTCGAGCGTGCCGAAGAACAGGCCGAAGCGGTCGTCGCCGGGAACGACGTTGCCTTGGTTGAACACGATCACCGCGGCCGCGCCGGCGGCGGCGGCGTTGTCCACCTTGACGCGGAAGGTGCACGTGCCGCGCTGGATGAGCGCGATGTTCCCCGCGCGTGAAACCGGCGAAGTCAGCGGCCTCGCAGCCACTCGTCGAGGCACGGTCGCCGGCGAGGTTGATGTCGACGGCCTGGACCGGCGCGGTCACGTCACCGTCTCCCGAGTAGGTCATCGCCGCGAAGTCGGTGTCCTCCACGTACGTGACGTGGCCGGGTGCGGTCTGCTGCAAGGCGGTCGAGTTCAGGATGAACTGCTCATAGGTGAAGTCCTGCCTGGTCACCGTCGTACCCGGCGTCCGTGAGCAGGTCCTCCACGTAGTCGCCGGACGCCTCGTAGCCGGGAGTGCCGGCGGCCCGCGTGCCGCCGTTGGCGTTGGCGATGGCCTGGAAGGCTCGCTCGTGGGCGAGGATCCCGTCCACGGTGACGGCATTGCGCAGCGCACTCGTGTCGGTGCCGTTGTCGGCTGACGCCGGCACGACGACGGCCAGCGAGACGAAGGCGGCGGCGGTCAACCGCGACCGCAGCGCCTCGAAGATGACGTTGATTCACGTTGGTTTGCTCCTTGGTTCGATGCCGGCCGCCCCCAGTGGCCATCCCGCGTCCGAGCGAACGTACCAGCACGGAGCGGACCGGTCCGTGCAGCCCGCAAGGTTTGCCGCAGATGGCTGAGCCGAGCGACGCCGCAGCGGGAGTCAGACGAAGCGGGCGAAGACCTCGAGCGGTTCGCGGTCGGACACGAGCGAGTTGATCGGCTGATCCCGATCGGCGTGCCCGATGGCCACGCCGCAGAAGATCCGCTGCTCCTCCGGAGCCCCGACGAACTCGCTCACGGCCGCTTCGTGCACCGCCCAGGCCTCCTGCGGGCAGGTGTCGAGGCCGGCCTCCTGGGCGAGCAGCATGAACGTCTGGAGGAACATGCCGAGGTCCGACCACTGCGGCGGGCCCATCTGCCGGTCGATGAAGCAGAAGAGGGCGGCCGGGGCACCGAAGAAGTCGAGGTTCTTCGCGAACTGGGCGAACCGTGCGGGCTTGTCGTCGCGGGTGATCCCGATGGTCGCGTACATGTCCTCGCCGACCTTGAACCGCGACGACCGGTACGGCTCGGTCAGACCCGCCGGGTAGATGTCGTAGGCGGGCGCACCCGGTGGCCGGTCGCGGAGGAAGTCCCGGAAGCCGTGTCATCGACTCGCCGTTGACCACGTAGATGCGCCACGGCTGGACGTTGCCGCCCGACGGTGACCGCGATGCCACGGTGAGCAGGCGGGCGATCGTGTCGTCGTCGACCGGATCGGGACGGAAGGCCCGGATCGAGCGGCGAGCATGCACGGCGTCGGTCACGTTCATCGCAGCAGTCTGCTCGGTCACCCGCTCTGACCGGCAACCCGCAACCTGTTGCGCGGTGCCTGACCCGCCACAGTTCACCAGTTCGTGGCGATGTACTGGGTCTCGCAGAACTCGTAGATGCCCTCGCTCGCGCCCTCGCGGCCGAGGCCCGACTGCTTCATGCCGCCGAACGGCGCCGCGGGGTCGGACACGGCGCCACGGTTGAGGCCGATCATCCCGGCCTGGATGCGCTCGCTGACGCTCAGGCCGCGGGCGAGGTCGCGGGTGTAGACGTACGCGGTGAGGCCCATCTCGGTGTTGTTCGCCTGGGCGATCATCGCGTCGGTGTCGTCGAACCGGATGATCGGCGCGACCGGACCGAAGATCTCGTGCCCGGTGATCTCGGCGTCGGCGGCGACGTGGTCGAGCACCGTCGCCTCGTAGAAGTAGCCGGCACCCGTGCCACGGTGCCCACCCGTCGTCACCGTCGCCCCGCCGTCGACGGCACCGCTGACCAGCTCGTCGATCGAGTCGATCGCCGCGGCGTTGATCATCGGCCCGCACGTGACGCCATCGTCCATGCCGTTGCCGACCTTGATCGCACCCATCGCCGCCGCGAACTTCGCGTTGAACTCGTCGGCCACGGCGTCGTGCACGAAGAACCGGTTGGCGGCGGTGCACGTCTCCGCAGAGTGCCGCATCTTGGCGACCATCGCCCCCTCGACGGCGGCGTCGATGTCGGCGTCGTCGAACACGACGAACGGCGCGTTCCCACCGAGCTCCATCACGTGCTTGAGCACGCGATCGGCCGCTCGCTTGAGCAGGCCGATGCCGACCTCGGTCGAACCGGTGAACGACACCATGCGTGTCGCCGGATGATCGACGGCCGCATCGAACCAGTCGCTCGACGACTTCGTCGGCACGATGTTCACCGCGCCCGCCGGCAGCCCGGCCTCGTGGAGGAGTTCACCGATCCGCAGCGCGGTGAGCGGCGTGAGCGCCGGCGGCTTGATCACGACGGTGTTGCCCGCGGCGAGCGCTGGGCGCGAGTTTGCGGGTGATCATCGCCGCGGGAAAGTTCCACGGGAGTCACGATCACGACCACGCCGACCGGAGGGTGGTGCACGACGATCCGGTTGGCGCCCGACGGTGCCCAGCCGAGCGTGCCGTGGATGCGGACCGCTTCCTCCGCGTTCCAGCGGAAGAACTCGGCGGAGTACGCCACTTCCGCACGTGCGTCGGCCAAGGGCTTGCCGTGCTCGGCGGTGATCAGCTCGGCCAGCTCTGCGGTGTGATCGATCAGGTTCTGCCAGCTCGCCCGCAGGATCTCGGCGCGCTCGCGCGGCGCCGTCGCCGCCCAGGCCGGCTGGCGTCTCGGCCGCCGCGTCGCACGCGGCCGTCGCATCCGCCGGGTGTTCCCGCCGCCACGGTGGCGATCACCGCCTCGGTGGCTGGATTCTCCACCTCGATCTCCCCGCCCCCGGTGCCGGCGAGCCAGTCGCCGCCGATCAGCAATCGCGTCTGCATCGGCTCATCCTGCCATCGCCCGATGACCTACCCGGCACGATGCGCGGCGCGGTAGCCCGAGGGCGGCCAGCGGGATCGCCGCGACGTGGCGACCTGTGCCACCCTTCACGCCGCGCTGCTACGGACCGGACGAGACGGACCATCAGAGTCGAGCACAACTGCCGACCGGTTCGTCGTAGCGTTGATCGGTCGTCCAGGGACCCGCCGCCCACGAGAACGGATGGCCGGGCTCGACACCGTCGTAGCGCTCGGCGAGCGCCGGGGCGAGCCACGCACCGAAGTAGGCGGCTCCCGAACCGCAGACGTGAATCGTGTCCGGCTTGCGCTCGGGCACGCCGTCGCCGTCGACGTCGCGGACGAACACCGGACCCCACATCGGCGCGGGGTCGAGCACGTCGAGATTGTCGGTGGCGCTCCGGGCGGCGAGATCCGAGGCGAGGCCGAACAGGCGCGTGCGTGCCGCCGCCCAGGTCGTCGCGGGCGGTCGGCGGGGCTGCCACGACGACGAGCGACGCGCCGAGGAAGTCGAGCTCGCGGGCCAACTGCTCCAACGCGGCGCGGTAGGTGTCGTCGTCGGTGGGCCCATCCCAGAACGAGACCTGCATCAGCACGACCTCGGGCCTGACCTCGGCGGCCCGCTCCGGGATGATCCGGGCGAGGTCGTAATGATCCTGGTCGGCGACCAACCGGAATCCGTAATACGACCCGAACACGTCGACGTCGAGGCCGGCTGCGGTCAACGACGCGGTGACCGCCGGAGCGAGGTCGAACGACACCGAATCGCCCGTCCACATGACGGAGGTGATCGCCCGGCGCGGCACAGGAGCGGCCGTCGTCGCCGGAGCAGTGCTGGACGGCACGGTGCCAGCCGGTTCCGAGGCGGCCGCGGTCGCGGGTGCCGCGGGTGCCGCGGGTGCCGCGGATGCGACGGTGGGTCCGCCCGTTCGAGTCGATTCCTCGGCCGGGACGCTCATCGCCCGCTCGCCGTCGCCGGGTCGGTCGAACGGCGCGCCGGCGGCGATGGCGGAGGGGTCGAACTCGCGCGACCTGGCCGGTCGGGTCGGGCAGCGCGACGATCAACGCCATGACACCGACGACCGCCGCGACGAGCACGACGACACCGGAGCGACCACGAGCCCACGCCGCGCGGTGCCGCACCGGATCCTCGACCAGCCGGAACGACGCATACGCGAACATGACCGACACGGCGATGCGTACACCGAGCAACGGCACCCCGTCGAGCCCCGTCCGGTCCGGACTGAGCACGACATAGATCGGCCAATGCCACAGGTACAACCCGTACGACAGCACACCGATCCACGCCAGCGGCCGCCAGCCGAGCCCGCGCACGAACCAGCCCCGATCAGCGGCGACGACCAGCGAGATCACCACGGCACACGCGAGCGAATGGGCGAGCAGACCACCCCGGTAGAGCATCCCCGAACTCGCACCCTCGATGGCGACCCACGACCACCCGACCAATGCAGCCAGCAAGACCACCACGACACCGACGCGATTCCCCGACGCCGACACCACACGCCGTGCAACCCGGCGCACCGGTTCCGTCGCGGCGAGCGCACCGACGAGCAGCGAAGCGGCCCGTGTGTCGGTGCCCATGTAGACCCTCGTCGGCTCGACACCGTCGTAGAGCAGCACCATCGCCACGAACGACAGACCGATCGCGACACCCGAGCCGACCATGAGCGTGCGGACCGGTCGGCTCGACCACCGCCAGATCGCCACGACGACGAGCGGCCACACGAGATAGAACTGCTCCTCGATCGCCAGGCTCCAGAGGTGGTCGAACATCGACGGTTCGGTGAACGACTCCCAGTACCCACCGGACTGCGCGATGAAGTGCCAGTTGGCGACGTAGAACACGGCCCACGGACCATCGCCTTCGACACCCGCCAGGTCCGCCAGGCTGCCGAACAGCCACGACCACAGAGCGACGACCACGATCAGCGTCAGCACCGCCGGCAGCAGTCGACGGAACCGTCGACCCCAGAACGAAGCGAGACGCACACCACCCGGGGAGTCGGCGTCGCGGATCAACAGCGACGTGATGAGAAACCCCGAAAGGGCGAAGAACAGATCAACACCGAGAAACCCGCCCTGCAGGTACCCACCGTGGAACAGCAGCACCGCCACCACGGCCAGCGCGCGCAGACCATCGAGCGCCGCGACGTGCCGCCACGCCGGCGGGATCGATCGGCGCGTCGGGCGCGACACGGGGCTCGAATGCAGTGATCGTCATGGGTGCCGCCCCCTCTACGGCGGGAATGTACTCAGGCGCCGAGCAGGCTACGCCACTCGCCCGGGATACGCCGAAGCCACAGCATCCGGAGTCATCCGCAACGTCGCTTCGGGGACCGATGTCGACGACCGCCCGCGCCTCTGCGTAGTGGTGCTCGACGAGCCGCAGCCCCTCGAACATCTTGCCCCGCAGGTCGAGGAGCTCTGCCGGGCGGCGACGAGTCGTAGAAGCCCCAGATCGTGAACGCGATGGTCAGGTCGTGCACGACCGGGGCCCGCGAGAAGAGCGACGCCCGGCGCAGGGCCACCCCGAGGCAGCCGACGGATCGCGTCGTCGACGTTCTCTCCGGCGGCGACCTGGACCTTCGGACGCAAGGTGCTCGCGATTCGCAACGCGTAGCCCTGGTCCGGCCCCTGGGCGCCGAGGCGCGGGCCCTCCGGTTGGAACCCTTCGATCTCGCCTGGCCGCGTCGGCGTCCATGAATCCGGCACGTGATCGGGCGACTCGTACCCGCGGACCGGCTCGGTCTCGTCGACGGGGCTGAATTTCGGGGCGGCCATGGGTCGTATGTCTACCTGCTGTGCAGCAGCCCGTACACGAGGCTGTCCTCGAGCGCCCGCCACGACGCCTCGATGATGTTCGGGCTGACCCCGATCGTCGTCCAGTCGCGCTCGCCGTCGGTGGCCGACAGCAGGCACGCGCGTGGTCGCCCCGGTGGCGGTGCCTCCGTCGAGGATGCGCACCTTGTAGTCGGTGAGGTGGATGTGCAGCGAGTTGCCGGGAGCAACGTCCCGACCGCCCGGCGCAGGGCCGAGTCGATCGCGTTGACCGGGCCGTTGCCCTCGGCCGACCCAGATGCCGCGTTCGGCGTCGTCACCCTCGCCGACCCACACCTTGACGGTGGCCTCCGTCGTGAACGTGCCGCCCGGCAATTCGTCGGTGATCACCCGCATCGATTCGACACGGAAGAACTCGGGCACGGTGCCGGCGGCGCGGCGCATCAGCAGTTCGAGCGAGGCATCGGCCGCCTCGAAGTGGTACCCCTCGTGCTCGAGACGCTTGAGTTCGTCGACGACCTCGTTGATCACGGCGCCGTCCATCTCGATGCCGATCTCGTCGGCCTTCATCTGGATCGTCGCCCGACCCGCCATCTCCGACACGACGAAGCGGGTGCCGTTGCCGACGAGCGTCGGGTCGACGTGCTCGTAGGCGTCCTTGGCCCGCACGATCGCCGACACGTGGAGCCCGGCCTTGTGGGCGAACGCCGACGAGCCGACATAGGGCGCCTGCGGATTGACCGCCCGGTTGAGCGTCTCGGCGACGTGGTGGCTGACCGCCGTCAGCCGCTCGATGCGCCCCTCGGGCAGGCACGGGTAGCCGAGCTTCAGCTGCAGGTTGGGGATCACGGTGGTGAGGTTCGTGTTGCCCGTCCGCTCACCGAGCCCGTTGAGCGTTCCCTGGACGTGGCCGGCTCCCGCGGCGACCGCAGCCATCGAGTTGGCGACCGCGCAGCCGGTGTCGTCGTGGCAGTGGATCCCGATGATCGCGTCGTCACCGACGTGGGCCTTGACGTCGGCGACGATCCGGCCGACCTCGTCGGGCAGGGTGCCGCCGTTGGTGTCGCACAGCACGAGGTGCGACGCGCCGTTGACCACCGCGGCCTCGATGGCCCGGAGCGAGAACTCGGGGGTCGCCTTGTAGCCGTCGAAGAAGTGCTCGAGGTCGACGAGCACCATGCGGCCCTCGCCGTGCAGGAACCGCACCGAGTCGGCGATCATGGCCGCGCCCTCGTCGAGCGTGGTCTGCAGCGCTTCGAGCACCTGGTACTCGGAGCTCTTCGCCACGATGCACACCGCGGCGGTGTTCGCCTCGATCAGGTTGCGCAGCGTGGGGTCGTCGTCGACCTTGCCGCGCGGGCGACGCGTCGAGCCGAACGCGACGAGCGTCGACGTGTCGAGCTGCAGCTCAGTCGACGGCGCGGGCGAAGAACTCGATGTCCTTCGGGTTGGCACCGGGCCAGCCACCCTCGATGTAGTGGACGCCGAGGAAGTCGAGCTGCTCGGCGATGCGCAGCTTGTCGTCGACGGTCGCGGAGACGCCCTCGACCTGGAGACCGTCTCGCAATGTGGTGTCGAAGACTTCGATCGTGCGCATGAACTGCTCCCGAGAAATGAAGAAGCCGCCCGGAGGGCGGCTTGACGAACACGTGGGGTGGCCACGTGTTCTACGAAATGATGATGATGGAGGCCGTGTCGATGTGACGGTGGTGCTGCATCACCCGCCATTCAACACACATCGGCGGCCGGAATCAACGTCCGGAGCCGACGGCATCGAGCCCGCTGTGCGTTTCCCTGTGCATGAACGGTGGGCATCTCGTGGATGACGGCACGATTCCTGGGGGTAACGGGAAAGTTTCGGGGATAAGCCTGTGATTTTGAAAGTACCCCTTGACCTGGGGTTTTGTGACGTATTTACTGAGCATCGTTCCGAACAGCGCATGCGCACCGGGGCGATGAGGAGGGGGCTTCGATTCGTCGGGGTCCAGCCCACATCGTTCACGACGCACAGCGGGATCGGAGCAGGACAGTGTTCACCGGCCATCTCAGACCGGGTCCTCGGGGAGACGCAAGTCTTCGTGGGGGCAACGGGGAGTCGGCGTCCGGAGCAGGCAACTGCGAAGGCGTCGGGTCGAACCGGGTCGACGGGTAACCGTCGGCAACGGCGACCTGCTGGGGCGTGTCCGGGTGATCCTTCGGGGTCGCACGGGGGCGTGTCGGCGAGGCAACCGGGTCCGCGGGAGACGCAAGTCGACCTGGGGGCAACGGGGCAATGGTTCGGAGCCGAAGGATCTGGGGCCACCCCAACTGGCCTCAGTGAGGACGGTTCCGATTGGCACCAGGACCGATGGCTCGGGTCAAACCGGGTCAGCGTGAATCGGTGACAACGGGGTCGGGAGCGGGAAACCGCTGCCGGTTCCGAACGCGGCATCGCCCGCCACGCCGCAAGGCGAGACGGGCGATGTGACTGATCGAGTTGAAGGCTAACGCCCGACGTTCGACCAGTGGTGGACCTGTCTGCCTGAGACGCCCCGGAGGGTGCGCTGCGCAAGCGGCCGCACTCGCCGGGGCTCTCTTGGTTTTCCGGCCTCGTTCTCCCGCCCGCGTCCGTTCTCGTGAACTTCTTGCGGCCCATCGTGCGCAAGAAGTTCACGAGAACGACGGATGGAGGAGCACCGGCAGGCAGCGGGGGCCACGGACCTGACCGTTCGCCCACACGGTCGTCGCGTTCGGGGTCGAGTTCGAAGTTCGGGAAGGCGCGGACCCATTCCTGGAGACCGACCGTCATCTCGAGCCGGGCCAGGTTCGAGCCGATGCACCGGTGGATCCCGAGACCGAACGCGACGTGACGGTTGTGCGCCCGATCGATCTGGAAGTCCTCCGGGTGGTCGAAGTGAGCGGGATCGTGGTTCGCCGCCGGGAACGTCACGAGCATCTGCTCGCCGGCCCGGACCGGGCAGCCGGCCACCTCGGTGTCGGCGATGACCTTGCGACCCATCGTGACCGGCGCATAGAAGCGCAGGATCTCCTCGATCGCCGTCGTCCACAGCATGTCGTCATCGGGCACGGCAACGAGGCGGGCGCGTTCGTCGGCGTGCTGCGCGAGGTGCCAGATCCCCGAGCCGATGGCACTCCACGTCGTGTCGATGCCGGCGAAGATCATCAGCTTCGCGTACCCGAGCTGCAGCTCGACCGGGATCGGTTCCCCGTCGATCTCCGCGGTCGAGACCAGGGTCAACAGATCGTCCTGCGGCTCGTCGACGCGGCTGGGCCATCAACTCGGCCAGGTAGGCGTCCATCTCCAGCCCGACCTGGACCCGCACGTCGTTGTCGCGCGGCGAGAGCTGGAAGTTGCGGAAGATCCAGTCGCGGAACATGTCCGCGTCCGACTCCGGAACGCCGAGCAGGCCGCAGATGCCGTGCACCGGGATGTGCTGGGCGTACGCCTCCGATGCGTCGACGGCATCTGATGTCGCCGATGTCGGCGATCAGCCCGCGGCAGAACTCGCGCATGTCCTGCTCCATCGGCGCGATCGACTTCGGGCTGAACAACGGCAGCAACAGGCGCCGATGGCCGTGGTGCTCGGGCGGGTCCGACGTGATCGGCGGCGCCGGCCGGCGGATCACGTCGGGCCGGGCGACGCTGACGTAGATCGACGAGAAATGCTCGGTGTCGTGGGCGACCTGGGCGACGGCGTCGTAGGTGACCGGCATGAACGCCCGCCCGTACCGCTCCGTGGTGGCCACCGGGCAGACCTCGCGGACCTCGTTCCAGATGTCGATCGCGTTCGCGCCCCACTGCGGGTCGAGCCAGTCCCAGTCGTGCACCCAGTCGGTCACCGGTGACAGGTCGGATTCCGGTACCTCGTACGCCACGCCAACCCCCTTCGAGTGTCGTGATGTGTCCCCGGTCCCGGACGTTACTCAACCCGGCGCGCCCGAAACGACGAACGCGTGATCAATGTGCGCACGGAGGCCGCACATTGATCACGCGTTCGGCGGGAGAACCCGTCAGGAGACGAGTTCGCACCAGTCCTTGTACTGCGGCTCCTCGCCGCGGATCGTGCGGTGGTAGGCCTCGGCGATCGCCACGGTCTTCGGGCCGGGGCACGGGATCTCGCGGTCGTCGACCGAGTTGACCGAGCTCACCTCGGCGGCGGTGCCGCAGACGAACGCCTCCTCAGCGATGTAGAGATCGCTGCGGGCGATGTTGTCGACGACGACCTCGTAGCCGAGGTCGCGGGCGAGCGTCATCACCGTGTTCTGCGTGATGCCCTCGAGCGCACCCGCCGACAGCGGCGGCGTGATGAACTTCCCGTGGCGTGACACGAAGATGTTCTCGCCCGTGCACTCGGCGATCAGGCCGTTCGGGGCCAGCATGATCGCCTCGTCGTAGCCGGCCCTGCAGCGCCTCGACCTTGGCGAGCGACGAGTTCACGTAGTTGCCGACGGTCTTGGCGGCCGGCGGCATCGTGTTGTGGTCGTGCCGGGTCCACGACGAGATCTTCATCCGCACGCCCTTGTTCACCGCATCGTCGCCGAGGTACGCCGCCCCACGGCCAGCAGGCGATGGCGACGTCGACCGTGCACGGCAGCGTGTTGAGCCCCATCTCGCCGTAGCCGTAGTAGGCGATCGGCCGGATGTAGCACGACGCGAGCCCGGTCGAGGCCACCGTCTGCTTCGTGGCCTCGATCAGCTCGTCGACGGTGTACGGCAGCTCGAAGCCCATGATCTTGGCCGAGTTGGCGAGCCGCTCGATGTGCTCGGTCAGCCGGAACACCGCCGGCCCCTGCGCGGTCTCGTACGCGCGGATGCCTTCGAACACACCGGTGCCGTAGTGCAGCGTGTGGGTCAGCACGTGGATCTGGGCCTTGTCCCAGTCGACGAGATCGCCGTTCATCCAGATCTTCGGGGTCGGTGTGATTGGCATGACGTCAGTTTCCCACGCGGGATGCGATGGAGTCACCTACGTCGGTGGTGCTGCCGGTGACAGGATCGGCGCACGCCGCCCGGATGCGATCGGCGGCATCGCCCTCGCCGAGGAAGTCGAGCATCAGCGCCGCGCTGAGGATCGCCGCGGTCGGATTGGCCTTGCCCGTGCCGACGATGTCGGGCGCCGAACCGTGGACCGGCTCGAACATCGACGGGCCGGTGCGCGCCGGGTTGAGGTTCGCCGACGACGCCAGTCCGATACCGCCCGACACCGCGCCGCCGAGATCGGTGAGGATGTCGCCGAACAGGTTGTCGGTGACCACCACGTCGTAGCGGTGCGGGTCGGTGACGAAGTAGATGCAGGCCGCGTCGACGTGGTTGTACGCCGTGGCCACCTGCGGGTACTCGGCGGCGACCTCGTTGAACGTGCGGTCCCACAGGCCACCGGCGAACGTGAGCACGTTGGTCTTGTGCACGAGCGTGAGGTGCTTGCGCTCGCGGCCGGCACGCCAGCTCGAACGCGTAGCGGATGCAGCGCTCGACGCCCATCCGTGTGTTCACCGAACCCTGCGTGGCGACCTCGAACGGCGTGCCGGCGCGCAGCACGCCACCCTCGCCGACGTACGGGCCCTCGGTGTTCTCCCGGATCACGACGAACTCGTGCGGCTCGGTGCCGCCGGGCGCGGTGCCGGCGAACGGGCGCTGGTTGATGTACAGGTCGAGCGCGAAGCGCATCTTCAGCAGCAGCCCACGCTCGATCACGCCCGGAGCCACCTCGGGGGTGCCCACCGCGCCGAGCAGGATGCAGTCGAACCCGCGGAGCTCGTCGAGCGTCTCGTCGGACAGGACCTCGCCATCGCGCAGGTACCGCTGTCCGCCGAGGTCGAAGTCGGTCGTGGCGAAGTCGACGCCGGCGGCGCGCATCACCTTGACCGCCTCGGCGGTCACCTCGGGCCCGATGCCGTCGCCGCCGATCACCGCGATGTTGTGTGTTGTCATGGCCGGCGATCCTACGAGCCGCTCGCCGTGAGGCCGAGCGAGTCATCACAGTTAGCCTGTCGACTCCATGACGGCACCACAGTTGTCCCGCTCGGCGTTCGACCGGCTGCAGGCCGAGTTCGACGATCTCACGACCCGCGGCCGCATCGAGGTCGCCAACAAGATCGAGCGGGCCCGCGAGGAGGGCGACCTCAAGGAGAACGCCGGCTACCACGCGGCCAAGGACGAGCAGGGCCACATGGAGGGCCGGATCCGGCAGCTCGAACACCTGCTGGAGAACGCCGAGATCGTCGACGAGTGTCATGATCTACACCGTCGTCTACGACGGCGATTCCGACGACTTGGCCGAGCGCTACCTGATCGGCAACATGGAGGAACACGTCGACGGCGCCGACGTGATCAGCCCCTCGTCGCCGCTCGGCGCTGCGCTCGACGGCGCGTCGGCCGGCGACACGATCACCTACGACGGCGCCGAACGGCACCCTCACCGTCAAGGTCCTCGCCGTCGAAGGCGGCCTGACCGACACGTGGCGCGTCCGCCGTGCGGACACGAGCACCGGTGCCGCTCCCGGCCCGGACATCATCACTCCGCCGCTGCCGCCCGGGCGGTTCGTGCAGCTCGACGAGCGGGGCACGGTGCTCGTGCGCGACTTCGGCGGCCCGGTCGGAGCACCGACGGTCGTCCTGCTGCACGGTTGGACCGCCACCGCCGACCTCAACTGGTTCCGCTGCTACTCGGCGCTCGGTGAGCGCTACCGCGTGATCGCCTTCGACCACCGCGGTCACGGCACCGGCATCCGCTCGAAGAAGAAGTTCCGGCTCGAGGACTGCGCCGACGACGTCGTCGACGTCGCTCGAGCGCTCGGTATCGAGCGGTTCATCGCCGTCGGGTACTCGATGGGTGGGCCGGTCGCCCAGCTCCTGTGGCGCCGCCACCCCGACGCCGTCGACGGGCCTCGTGCTGTGCGCGACGGCGGCGCCGGTTCTCCGGCCGGCGCGAGGAGCGGATCGGGTTCATGGGCCTCACCGGGCTGGCCGCCATGGCCCGCATCTCGCCCGACCAGGCGAAGCGGTGGCTGACCGACCAGTTCTTCCTGCAGCGCAAGTCGAAGAAGTGGGAACCGTGGGCGATCCGGGAGGCCTCGCACCACGACTGGCGCATGGTGCTCGAGGCGGGCAGGGCGATCGGCAGGTTCTCGTCGATCGGAGTGGATCGGCTCGATCGACGTGCCCGTGGCGAACGTCATCACGATGCGTGACACCGTCGTGCCGCTCGAACGGCAGGCAGCGCTCTACGAACTGATCCCTGGGTGCCGACGTGTTCCGCGTCGACGGTGCCCACGACGCCGTCGTCGCCAACGCCGACCGATTCGTGCCGACGCTGCTCCGGGCGATCGATTCGGTGCGACCGCGCGCCCGGCGACGTGACTGACCGTGGCTGACACCTTCGACGCGGCGGCTCCGAACCGTCTCGTCTCGCCCGCAACCTCCGCCTCGCCGCGGCTCGGGGCCGCGTGTCGGCGGGGTGTACGCCGGCACGGCCGCGCGCAAGACGTTCGCGTCGGCCGAGCGCCGTGCCGAACTCGACCGGACCCGTGAGCTCGCCACCGCCCAGCAGGTCGCCGACGAGCTGGGCCAGATGAAGGGTGCGTTGATGAAGCTCGGCCAGATGGCGAGCTACCTCGACGAGGGACTGCCCGAGCCGTTGCGGCAGGCGCTGAGCCAACTCCAGTCGAACGCCCCGCCGATGGCGACCGACCTCGTCGTCGCCACCGTCGAAGCCGAACTGGGCGGCCCGATCGGCGACGTGTTCGTCGAGTTCGACCCGGAACCGATCGCCGCGGCGTCGATCGGCCAGGTCCACCGGGCGATCGTCATCGACCCCGCGACCGGAGCCGAGCGCGCCGTCGCCGTCAAGGTCCAGTACCCCGGCATCGGCGAGGCGATCGAGTCCGACCTCAAGCAACGCCGACCTGCTCGGGATCGATCCTGCGCCAGGGCTTCGGCGGCCTCGACCCCGACGAGATGGTCGACGAGATCAAACTCCGGCTGACCGAGGAACTCGACTACCGCATCGAAGCGCGCAACCAGGCAGGGTTCGCCGACGACTTCCGGGGGCACCCGTTCATCCGGATTCCCGAGGTGCTCCCCGCCTTCTCCACGGCGCGGGTGCTGACGAGTGAGTTGGTGGTCGGCTTCGGCTGGCAGGAACTGCTCGAACGACCGCAGGCCGAGCGTGACCGGGCCGGCGAGATCATCTTCCGGTTCGTGTTCCGCAGCCTGTACACGCTCGGGGCCTTCAACGGTGATCCGCATCCGGGCAACTACGTGTTCCACGACGACGGCACCGTGACGTTCCTCGACTTCGGACTGGTCAAGCACTTCACGCCGACCGAGATGGGGACGTTCGCCTCGATGGTCAAGGCGGCCGTCGTCGACCGCGACGCCGCGAAGTTCCGGACCGTGCTCGAATCGGCGGGGATGCTCCGACCCGACGCGCCGGTGTCGACCGAGGACGTCGGCGAGTACTTCTCGCACTTCTACGACGCGGTGCGCGACGACGCGGAGATGACCTGGACGAGCGAGTACGCGAGTTCGATCGTCCGCCACACGTTCGACCGCAGCAGCCCGATCAGCCAGTACGCCACGGTGCCCCGCGCGTTCGTGTTCATCCAGCGGATCAACCTCGGGCTGTACGCCCTGCTGGGCCAGCTGCAGGCTCGCGGCAACTACCGGCGCATCGCCGCGGAACTCTGGCCGTTCACCCTCGCCGAACCGTCGACCGCCCTCGGTCGTGCCGAGGCCGAGTGGCTCGCCGGCCGTGCGCCGCTGACGTGCGTGCTCGCGACGTGGCTGCTCGCGACGTGGCGCTGCGCAGAACCCGGCCAGTAGCGTCGCGGCGATGCGCCGGACCGTGCCCCCCGTACTGCTCGCCTCGATCGCTCGTCGCTCGGCCTTGCGGCCTGCGGGAGCGACAGCGGCTCGAGCTCCGACTCGACCGCGGCTCCCTCGCCACCGCGCCGAATCCTCGCCCGCCGCCGGATCTGATCCCACTGCGGCGTCCACGCCCTGCCGGATCCGATCCCACCGCGACCGTCGACGACGCCGCCCCATCGACGACCAGCCCTGACAAGCCCGCCGTCTCGATCCCCGACGAGATCCCCACCGAGCTCCAGGTCACGGTGCTCGAAGAGGGCACGGGCCCGCCGCCGAGACCGGCGACACCGTCATCGTCGACTACGTCGGCGTGCGGAGCTCCGACGGCGTCGAGTTCGACAACAGCTACGACCGCGGCGAGCCGTTCCCGGTGGTGCTCGGATCGGGCGGTGTGATCCAGGGTTGGGAGACAGGGTCTCGTCGGCGCCCAGACCGGCGCCCAACTGCAGCTCGACATCCCGGCCGATCTGGCCTACGGGGCCGAGGCCCGCGGCGACGTCATCGGCGAGAACGAGGCGCTCACCTTCGTCGTCGACGTGCGTGCGGTGATCCCGGCGACCGATCCCGCCGATGCTCCGACCGAGCCCGGCGTCCCCGCGTCCGAGGGCGCGACCGAGGTGACCACCGTCGACCTCGTCGAAGGCGACGGTCCCACTGTCGAGGCCGATCAGACCGCCGTGCTCCACCTACGTGATGTTCCGCGGCGACAACGGGGTCGAACTCGACAGCACGTGGGACGCCAAGCCGATTCCGGTGCCGATGACGCGAGGGAGCGTTCCCCGGTCTGCTCGAGGGGCTCGAGGGCATGAAGGTCGGCGGCCGTCGTGCGATCACCATCCCGCCCGACAAGGGCTTCGGCCCCGAGGGCAGCCCGACCATCGGCCTGCCGGCCGACACCGACGTCATCATGGTCGTCGACCTGCTCGGCGTCTACTGACCTGCCAGCCTCGGTTCAGGCCCGTAGGAGAGGTCGAGGCCGATGTCGAGGACGCGCGCCGAGTGCGTGAGTTCACCGACGGCGATGTAGTCGACGCCGGTCGCGCCCACGATGCGCGCCGTCTCGATCGTCAGGCCGCCGCTCGCCTCGATCGTGACCGCCCGATCCAGCTCGTCGCGGAGGGCCACCGCCTCGCGCATCTGATCCGGCGTGAAGTTGTCGATCAGCACCTCGTCGGCACCGGCTTCGATCGCGGTGCGTAGTCCGTCGATGGAGTCGACCTCGATCTCGACCGGGATCGTCGACTCCAGATCCTTCACGAGGCGGTACGCCTCGGCGACACCACCGGCCGCGGCGACGTGGTTGTCCTTCACCAGCGCCATGTCGAAGAGGCCCATGCGATGGTTCACACCGCCGCCGCAGCGCACCGCGTACTTCTCGAGCGCCCGCAGGCCCGGCGTCGTCTTGCGCGTGTCGCGCACCCGGGCGCCGGTTCCTGCCAGCGCCTCGACCCAGCGGTGCGTCAGCGTCGCCACGCCCGACAGGTGACACAGCAGGTTGAGCGCCGTGCGTTCGGCGGTGAGGAGCGAGCGGGTCGGCGCGGTCACCCGAGCGATCTCGGTGCCCGGTTCGACCACCGTCCCGTCGACGACGAGCTGTTCGAACTGGCTGGCGGTCGCACCGCACACCATCTCGATGACCGCCGCCGCGACCGGCAGGCCGGCGATCACACCGTGCGCACGGGCGCCGAACGTGGCGGTGCTGACGAGGTCGAGCGGGATGGTCGCCGACCGACGTGACGTCGACGCCGTCGGCGAGATCCTCGTCGAGCGCCACCGCGATCAGCCGTGCGACCGCCGCCGGCGTCCAACCCCGCGTCCGTTCAGCATCGCGGTCGTCGCCGCCGACAGCGGCTGCGGTCTCGATCATCGCCGGCTCGATCAAGGCTGGCTCGCCGGCGACATCGAGTGCTCCCACCGCGTCGAGCGTGACGTCGAGATGGGTCAACCACGCGGGGTCGGGCGTCGGGATAGTCGGTCCGGCGGTGACAACCCCGGCTCTCCGTACGGGCCTGGGCGGCGGCGACCACCGCGGCCGCGACCGTGAGCAGGTTCGTCCCCTCCCACGACCGTCGCGACGGGGCGACCTCCGCCGGCAGGTCTCGGGCGATCACGCCCAGTGCTCCGGCGGCCGCGGCGAGTGACGAGGCATCGCGCACCACGCCGACGTGGCGCGACATGACGGCGCGGACCTCGCGTCGACCAGCCGGGTCGAGGAGGGGCTGGCCGACGGGTTCGTCGGCACCCAGGTCGGGGTCGACGTCCGGCGGAAGCTCCCAGGCCAGGTCGCGGCCCACTCGCGTTCCGGACACGACCGACTCGGTGAGGCTGTTGGAGGCCAGGCGGTTCGCGCCGTGGACGCCCGTGCAGGTGACCTCCCCCACCGCGTAGAACCCGCGGAGCGCCGTGACACCGTCGAGTCCCGCCGGGATACCCCCGCACGCATAGTGCTCGGCGGGGGCGACGGGGATCCGGTCGACCGCCGGGTCGATGCCGATCTCGCGGCACGCCTCGGTGATCGACGGGAACCGCTCGTAGAACCGCTCGCCCATGTGGGTGGCATCGAGGAAGACGTGGTCGTCGACGCCGGCCGGCGCCTCCGCCATCCGCCGGCTGATCGCCGCGGCGACGACGTCTCTCGGCGCCAGGTCCTCGAGCGGGTGGACACCGGCCATCACCCGTTCGCCGGCGGCGTCGTAGAGGATCGCTCCCTCACCGCGCACGGCTTCGGACACCAGCGCCTGCTGCCCGACGGCGTCGGGGCCGCGTCCACATCACCGTCGGATGGAACTGCACGAACTCGATGTCGCGCAGCGACAGGCCGGCGCGCAACGCGATCGCCATGCCGTCGCCGGTGACCGCCGGCGGGTTCGACGTGGACGCGAAGATCTGGCCGAACCCGCCCGACGCCATCACCACGGCGCGGGCGGTGACGATGCCGACCGACACCACCTGGCCCGCCTCGTCGAGCTGACCGATGCGGACCCCGGCGGCCTGCCGCTCACCGTCGGGACCGGTGCCGAGGACGACATCGAGCGCGAACCCGCGGCTCAACACCTCCACGCCGGCGCCCAGTGCCGATTCGTCGAGCGTGCGCTGCACCTCGGCCCCGGAACGGTCACCGCCCGCGTGCACGATCCGGTTGTGGCTGTGACCGCCCTCCCGGGTGAGCGCGATCGTCGCGCTGCCGTCGCGGCTGAGCCCGGCTCGGGGTCGAAGGCCGCACCGAGGCGCATCAGGTAGCGGATCGACTTCGGGGCCTCGGTCACCAGTTCGCGCACGACGTCGGCGTCGCACAAGCCCGGCACCCGCGTCGAGGGTGTCGCGGACGTGGTCCTCGAGCGTGTCGGTCGGATGGAGGACACCGGCCAGGCCGCCCTGGGCCCATTGCGTCGATCCCGCCCAGAGCACGTCCTTGGTGACCACGAGCACGCTGCGCACCGGCCGGGCCGCCAACGCCGCCGACAGGCCGGCCGCCCCCGAGCCGAGCACGACCACGTCGACGTCGCGCTGCCAGGTGGCGGCCGCGGCCGCGAGCTGAGTCGGGAGGCTCATGATCGCCGAAGGCTATTCGGCCGTCGGCGATGGGGTGCCGATGGCGATCATCCGCTCGACGGACGCCCGGGCGCGATCGGCGATGTCGCGGTCGATGTGGATCTCGTCGACGCCCTCACGCAGCGACCGGAGCAGCTTCGCCGGGGTGATCATCTTCATGTACTTGCACACCGCGGCGCGGTTGACCGCCTGGAAGTCGACCGCCGGGTTCGCCTGCCGCAGTTGGTGCAGCATGCCGGTCTCGGTGGCGACCAGCACGGTCGACGCCTTGGTGTCGCGGGCGGCGTCGATCATGCCGCCGGTCGACAGGATCTTCGTGCGGGTCTCGGGCACGGCGCCGGACGACACGAGGTACAGCGCGCTCGTGGCGCACCCGCACTCGGGGTGCACGAACAGCTCGGCGTCGGGATACTCGGCGACCCTCGCCTTCAGCTCCGCACCGTTGATGCCGGCGTGGACGTGGCACTCGCCCATCCAGATGTGCATGTTGTCGCGGCCGGTGAGGCGCTGCACGTGCGCGCCGAGGAACTGGTCGGGGCAGAACAGGACCTCCTGGTCGGCCGGGATCGACTGGACGACCTCGACGGCGTTCGACGAGGTGCAGCAGATGTCGGTCTCGGCCTTCACGGCGGCCGTCGTGTTGACGTAGCTGACCACCACCGCGCCCGGATGCTCGGCCTTCCAGGCGCGGAGCTGATCGGCCGTGATCGTCTCGGCGAGGCTGCACCCGGCGCGGGCGTCGGGGATCAGCACGGTCTTGTCGTAGCTCAGGATCTTCGCCGACTCGGCCATGAAGTGCACGCCGCAGAACACGATCGTCGACGCCTCGACCTCCGCGGCGATCCGCGACAACCCGAGCGAGTCGCCGGTGTGGTGGGCGATGTCCTGGATCTCGGGCAGCTGGTAGTTGTGGGCGAGGATCACCGCGTCGCGTTCGGCCGCGAGCTGGCGCACCTGCTCACGCCAGTCGCTCGGCAGCAGTTCGACCTGCGTCTGAACGCTGCCGGTCGAGTCGTGGACGACGGTCTCGGTCACGACGTCAGCGTACGGCCCCACCACGGACGTTGCACCAGCGGGCCGAGCACCGCACGAGCTCCGTGACGGTTCGTCGCAGCGCACGACCGAAGATCCGCATCACGCGGTCGCCGATCGAGCCTCGCCATCGGCGGGGGACCGCGACATCCGCGGTCCCCCAGCCAGGAGTCTACAAGGTTCGAGCGGTCAGGGTGCGGGGCGTGGGGTTGCGGTGACCCCGTACTCCTCGAAGTCGTACACGGTGTCTGTCGATTCGGCAATGCGTCAACCGCGCCGTGCCACGCGATCCGCTCCCTTGGCGATGGCGACCGAGAGCATGATCGGCGGCATCGCCGCCGTCGTTGAGCAGCAGCCTGCAACTCGTCCCATGTGCAGGAGGTCGCCGTTGATATCGCACGGCGTTCCGGCGAATGCACCACCCGGATGCGCCCCAGAGTCCCGTCGTCGTGGCATCGATGTAGTCGCTCCAGAGGCCCGGAAACGACGCGTCGGGAAAGAAGGTCAGCGTCGAGAAGTTGGAAGCCAGTGCGGCCGTCGATGTTGGGATCGATCTCGAACTTGATGTTCGGCATGTTGTCGGGCTGCCTGCGGGAATGTTCTCGGTCACGTTGTAGACCTGAAACCCGACCTGCCGTCACGGCGAAGGGCTGACCGAAGAAGTCGACCTCGTTGCCGAACGAGACCGCTGTCGATCAGGCCGCCGTCGCGACCGTCAGGTTGAGACTGCCGGATCCCAGCGGTGGCACGAGGCGAGTCGGCCGCGACCGCTGGCAGACTCGGCTGCCAGGCGGGATCAGGTCCAGCGAACCGAGCGGCGAGATCGGGCCCGATCGCAGGTCGGCCGACGGCGAGCCGATGGTGTTGCGATTGATCGATGCCCCAGTTGCCAGCCGTCAGGACCGACCGGTCCGCGCCAGGTCCCTCGGGCACCGCAGGTGCACCGGTCGCACCTGGGGCCCCGGAGGTACCTGCGGGCACCGGCGGGCCCAGCAGGACCAGCAGCGCCGGCACCGCACCGCCGGACGAAGTACCCCATGACATCGATCAACACATCCGTGGTCGGACCGGCCGCACCGAGGGCGTCGTAGGTGATGTCGAGTTTGCCCAGCGTTGGCACCCGTCGTGCGGCAGCGCCACCTGGACGGAGTTCGGCGACGTCTCATTCACCGAGAAGTTCAAGTTCGACGTGCACGGGCGCACCCGTCGCGTCACCCGGACGAATCGAGATGAACCCTTCCGCCGTCGCTCCGACCGCGGTCACGTTCAACAACACGCCGGTGGCGCCCGCAGGCACCGCCGTCGCCGTTCCCGCTCGTGGTCGCCACCGAACCGGTGACCTGCAACTTCTGCGACACCGGCGACACGAACGGCCCCGGCAAACCGACATTCACCGGGTCACGGGTGTCCAACATACGAACCGGATCGATCGTGACCACTGACGACGGCGCGCTCGGCCCGCCGCCCGGCGATGAACACGCCACCACCTCCCAGTGACACCGCTATTGCAGCTCCGATCGCGGCCCACCGGCTGCGTCGAACATTTCGTGGTCCGAGTCTTTCACGTGTGTCCCTCTGTTTCGTCTGGAATGCCGGAGTGGTGACACTACAAATGAATCTTGACCAGCGCCAGGGTGAAGGTCACCGCCCCGATCGGGTGAAACGAGGAGAGCCAGTTGCGACGCTCAGCCCTGAGCGGCCACGGCGAGTTCGGCGACCGCGGTGACGATCGGCGCGAAGCCTTCGGGCGTCGCGGACAGCCCCGCGCCGTCGGAGCTCACCTCGACCACCACGCCGTTGACGATCGTCGACGCATACCCGATCGGCGTCCCGCGGACCGAGTTCGTGCCGGTGACGACGATCCCCGGAAACCCGCCGATCGTCGTGTGTTCGACCGTCGGCGCGTCGATCACCCCCGTGTACGTCGTCTCGAGCACGCCGAGCGCTTGCTCGACCGGCAGGCCGTTGAGGGCTCCACCGAGGTAGGTGGCGGTCGACTCGGTGAGCACCACCACGCTGTCGCCCGTTAGGGAACTGGAGAACAGGCACGACACGTCGGACCCGGCGCTGGCGTCCTCGGCCGTATCGAACTCGGCACCCGCCGCGGCGCCGACATCCGCCGCCGACAACCCGTTGCACTCGGGCGAGGGTGCCTCGGTAGTGGTCGGTTCGGCCGTCGTCGGGACAGGTGTGGTCGGCACGGCCGTCGTCGCGACCGCGGGCGTTGACGTCGCCGTCGCGGCGGTTTCCGTGGACGCGGGCTCGGATTCGGCATCGGAACCGGAATCCGAGCCACACGCTGCAACACCAATGAACGAGAAGCCGGCCGCAACGGGCGCCGCGAGCGAGCGCAGTCGACTGAAACCGGAAGTGCGACAAGGGGGCATGTGGACGATCGATCCTGAGCGGGCGTCGCAGCGCTCCCGCGGGCCCGACGACGATCGTAGACACCCCACTCCGCCGAGAACGGGCACTACCCGATACACAATGTCGATGCCCCGCCCCTCCGTCCTCGCTGCGAGCGCCCTGTTCATCACCGCTGGCGTCGCCCATTTCGCCAAGCCCGACTTCTTCGAATCGATCGTTCCCGACTGGTTCCCCAGCCCCCGCGTCGCCAACTACGCGAGCGGCGCCGCCGAGATCACGCTCGGCCTCGGGTTGCTGTCAACACGGACGAGGCGGCTCAGTGCGTTCGCCTTGATCGGGCTCGTCGCCGCGGTGTTCCCGGCGAACATCGACATGGCGGTGAACAAGGTCGAGGTGAAGCCCGTCGACGGACGATTGACGTGCCAGGTCGGCACCGCGCACGGCCCGACCAACTGGGTCCGCCTCCCGCTCCAGGTCCCCCTCGCCTGGTGGCTCTGGCGCGAGGCCCGCCGCCGAACGTGACCTGAAATTCTGTGTTGAGCAGATCGCGCGCTGAGCGCGTCGATCTGCTCGAATTTCGGGATGATGGTGCCGGATCGATTACGGCACGATGTGCCGCGCCGCGTCGGCGACGGCGCGGCCGAAGCGTTTGCCGGGAGTGCGGCTGAGGCGCTCGATCGGGCCGCTCACGGCGAGGGCCGCGACCACCGCCCCGGACGAATCGACGATCGGGGCGCTGACCGAGGCCACACCCGGCTCGCGTTCGCCGACACTCTCGACGAACCCGCTGCGGGTCGTCTCGCCGCGCAGCACCCGGCCCGGACGACCCGAGGTCGAGGGGCAGCAGCGACCCCTCCGGCACGATCCAGCGCAGGCCGTGCGGCGATTCGAGGGAGATCACACAGCGGCGGGCGTCGCCCTCACGGACGAACAGCTGCACGCTCTCGCCGGTCGTCTCGCGCAGTTCCTTGAGCACCGGCATCGCCGCCTCGATCAACGCGAACCGCCCGGACGCCGCCCGCCCGAGCGTCACGAGGTGCGGGCCGAGTTCGAAGCGCCCCTCGGCGTCGCGCCGCAGCAGCCCGTGCGCTTCGAGCGCGGTCGCCAACCGGTGGGCGGTCGCCCGCGGCAGGCCGGTCGCCGACTGCAGTTCGCCCAGGGATCGCGGGCCGTCCTCGATCGAGCCGAGTACGACCATCGCCTTGTCGAGAACGCCCACACCCGTTACGATGTCCATATCGCAAGAATAGCATCCCAACAGTTTGGGACGCCAGCACCAGAACAGCGCCAGGAGAACGACATGGGCAAGACATTGCCGGAGAAGGTCTGGGAACGCCACGTGGTGCATGCCGCGCCGGGCGAACCCGACCTGCTGTACATCGACCTCCACCTCATCCACGAGGTGACCAGCCCGCAGGCCTTCGACGGCCTCCGGCTCTCCGGCCGCGGCGTGCGCCGCCCCGAGCTGACCGTCGCCACCGAGGACCACAACGTCCCGACCGCCGACATCGACCAGCCGATCGCCGACCCGATCTCGGCGAAGCAGATCGACACCCTGCGGGCGAACACCGCCGAGTTCGGGATCGTCAACTTCCCGATGGGCGACCCGGGCCAGGGCATCGTCCACGTCATCGGGCCCGAGCAGGGCCGCACGCTGCCAGGCATGACCATCGTCTGCGGCGACTCGCACACCGCCACGCACGGCGCGTTCGGATCGATCGCGTTCGGCATCGGCACGAGCGAGGTCGAGCACGTCCTCGCCACCCAGACGCTGCCGCAGGAACGACCGAAGTGGATGTCGATCACCGTCGACGGAGAACTGCCGGCCGGTTCGACGGCGAAGGACGTCATCCTCGCGATCCTCGGCGAGATCGGCACGAGCGGCGGCATCGGCCACGTGATCGAGTACCGCGGTTCGGCGATCCGGGCGCTGTCGATGGAGGGCCGCATGACGGTGTGCAACATGTCGATCGAGGCCGGCGCCAAGGCGGGCCTGATCGCTCCCGACGACACGACGTTCGACTACCTGCAGGGCCGCGAGCACGCGCCGTCGGGCGCCGACTGGGACGCAGCGGTCGCCGACTGGCGGACGCTCTACTCCGACGACGACGCCGTCTGGGATCGAGAGCTCGTGCTCGACGCCGCCACGATCACCCCGCACGTCACGTGGGGCACCAACCCCGGACAGGTCGCCTCGATCGACGCCGTCATCCCGGCGCCGACCGACTTCGACAATCCGACCACCCAGGAGACGGTCACGCGGGCGCTCGAGTACATGGGCCTCGAGGCCGGAACCCGGATCCGCGACGTCAAGGTCGACACCGTGTTCATCGGCTCGTGCACGAACAGCCGCATCGAAGACCTCCGCGCCGCCGCCGCCGTCATGGAGGGCCGCACCGTCACGGTGCCACGGGTGATGGTCGTGCCCGGCAGCCACGCCGTGAAGGCGCAGGCGATCGCCGAGGGCCTCGACCAGGTGTTCATCGCCGCCGGCGCCGACTGGCGCGAGCCCGGCTGCTCGATGTGCCTCGCCATGAACCCCGACAAGCTCGCGCCGGGCGAACGGTCGGCCAGCACGAGCAACCGCAACTTCGAGGGCCGCCAGGGCCGTGGCGGTCGCACCCACCTCGTCTCCCCCGCCGTCGCCGCGGCCACCGCCGTCAAGGGCACGTTCTGTACGCCCGCCGACCTCCCAGAACTCGAGAAAGTAGAGGTCGGATCATGAAGGCCGTCCACGTCATCACGGGCACCGGCGTGCCGCTGAAGCGTTCCGACGTCGACACCGACCAGATCATCCCGGCCGACTGGCTGAAGCGGGTCGAGCGCACCGGCTTCGACAAGGGCCTGTTCGCCACGTGGAAGGACGACCGCAACTTCGTGCTCAACGACGAGCGCTACGCGCAGGCGAGCATCCTCGTCGCCGGCCCGGCGTTCGGCGTCGGTTCGTCACGCGAGCACGCGGTCTGGGCGATCCAGCAGTACGGCTTCAACGCCGTCGATCGCGCCGAGCTTCAGCGACATCTTCTTCAACAACTGCACGAAGAACGGGCTCGTCCCGGTCGTGCTGGCGGAACCGGTCGTCGAGCAGATCTGGGCGGCGATCGAGGCCGACGCCGACACCGAGATCGTCGTCGACATGGAGCGCCTCGTCGTCGAGGTGCCGGCGGCAGGCATCGTCGAGTCGTTCCCGATCGATCCGGCAACCCAGCACCGCTTCCTGAACGGTCTCGACGACGTCGGCATCACGATGACCCACGCCGACGAGATCACCGACTACGAAGCCGAACCGGCCCGCCTGGCTCCCCTGACGCCGTCGGCGCGACCGCTACTGCTACTGCTCCGGATAGGGCGGATTGCTCTCGGGCGGGTTGGCCGCTGCGGCGGGATGCTCCCGGGGCCGGAACGCCGTCCCGGTCGGGTACGGGGCCGTCGTCGTGACCGCTCCGTATGTCGGCTGCGCCTGCGCGGCCCGGGCGGCGATCGCGTCGCGCTGTGCCTGCTCGTACTGGCGCCGTTCGATGTCGGCCTCGAGCGCGTCGAGACGCATCAGGCGGTCGGTGAGCCAGTGGATCACCCAGCTCATCAGGAGGGCGAGGATCCCGTAGACGATCATCGCGAACAGCACGGACGTGTCGAAGATCGCCGGGACGTCGGCCGTGGTCGAGCCGAGCGAGATCGGCGTGAAGATGCCCCGGAACGGCGCCATCACCCGATCGAGGTTGCGATACGCCCACTGCGTGAACCCGGCCGTCGGGTTGGCACCGAAGAGCAGCAGGAAGAACCCGATCAGCAGGACGATCTCGACGAGGATCAAGTACACGTAGACGAAGTAGCTGAGGATCTTCGCTCCCCAGAGGATCCACCTGCGCACGTCTGCCGCGGGCACCTTCTCGTTCTCGTTGACCATGCTGATCGGGCCCCTTTGCTCGTCGTCGACTTCGTGCCCGTTGCCGACCGTAGCGCACCACCGCCACGACCAGCCGTGACCCACTCCAGCCCTCGTTTGCGTCGGGATTTCCGCGGACCGGTCCACGGAAATCCCGACGCAAACGGTGGATTGACGGTGGCTACGGTCGGCGGCGTGACGATTCGGGAGGGGCTGCGGGCCGAGCTGAAAGTGGCGATGCGAGCCCGCGACACGGCGAGCACGGCGGCCATCCGGTCGGCGCTCGGCGCGATCGACAACGCGGAAGCGGTCGACACGACCGTCGCCACCGATCGGATCGACGGAGACGCACGGATCGCCGGTGCCGTCGCCGGTGCGGGCTCGACCGAGGTGCGCCGCCGGACGCTCACCGATGACGAGGTCGCCGACGTGCTCCGCGCCGAGATCGCCGACCGGCTCGACGCGGCGGTCGAGTACGACGCGGCCGGACCCGCGGGCATCGAGCGCGCCGCACTGCTCCGTGCGGAAGCCGCCACGCTCGAGCGCTTCCTCGCCGACTGAGCGGACCTGCCGACGAGCCCTACTTCAGGAGCAGGGCTTCGATCCGCCGGGCGGCGATCGCGATGCCGATCACGGTCAGCGCCAGCAGGATCCCGGCGTGGACGAGCAACACCGGCGACCACACACCGAGGTTGGCGGCACGGACGAGCACGACGCCGTGGTACAGCGGGCTCAGCTGCACCACCCAGGCCCAGCTGCCGTACTGGGAGATCGGGTAGAACGTCGCCGAGAACAGGAACAGCGGCAGCGTCACCGCCGGCACGTACTCGAAGTCGGCCCACGAGCGCATGTACGTGGTGCACGCCATACCGATCGAGGCGAAGGCGAACCCGATGAGCACCGCCGCCGGGACCGCCAGCACCGCCCACGGCGACTCCACCATCCCCATCACCCACATCGTGACCAGGAACGCGGCCGAGTAGGCACCACCCTCGGATCACGGCGAAGCCGATCTCGCCGAGCGCCACGTCGCCGGCCGACATCGGGGTCGCCAGCACGGCGTCGTACAGGTGCGACTGCTTGATCTTGAAGAAGATGTTCATCGTCGAGTCGAACACCGCGCCGTTCATCGCCGACGCGGCGAGCAGGGCCGGCGCGACGAACTGGTCGTACGGCACGAGTTGGCCGTCGACGTCGACGTCGCCGACGAGCGCCGAGAGACCGACGCGGATCGACAGGAGGTAGAAGAGCGGCTCGAAGAACCCACTGACGAAGATCAGCCACGTGCGGCGGTACACCATCACGCTGCGTTCGAGCAGGCGCTGCGGATTGCGCACGTCGAGCAGGGCGGTCGGCACCACGCGGGTGAGGGTGGCGCTCACGGTCGCAGCCTCCGCCGGAACGTGACCTGACAGGCCGCCCACCCGCCGACCACGAACGCGATCAGCACCGCGAGGTGCGCGATCGCCTCGGTCGCCTCGAGCCCACCGAGCACGAGTCCCCGGCAGAGCTCGACCCCGTGCCACAGCGGCGTGATCCAGGCGACCTTCTGCAACCACTCCGGCAGCTGCGAGATCGGATAGAACGCGCCGCCGAAGAGGAACATCGGGATGATCGCGAACCGCAGGATCGCGGGGAACGAGATGTCGCGGGACCGGGTGGCGGTCCATGCCGCGAGCGGCAGGGCGAACGCCATGCCGCACAATGTGGCGACCGGGATCGCCGGGATCAGACCCCACGATCGCGTGTCGTGGAACACGGCGAGCACCGCGGCGACACCGGTCGCGCCGATCGCCGTCCGGGTGGCGTGGTGCATCGCCAGCCCCGTGGCGACCTCGCCCGGTTCGATCGGCGTCGACACCATCGCGTGGTACGCGTGCGACCACATGAAGCCGTCCATCGTCGGCCACAGCGCTTCCTGGCTGGCGGTGAACATCGCCGTCGTCGCGAGGAGCGCCGTCGCGTAGAACGCGAAGTACGACACGCCGCCGAGCACGTCGGTCGATCCGGGGCCTTCGTCGACGAGCGTGCCGACGCCGATGCCCACGCCGAGCAGGTACAGCACCGGCTGCACGAACGCGGCGAGGACGTTCGCCTTCCAGATGCGCCGGTAGAACGTGAACTCCCGGAACCAGACCCGGACCGGACCGGGTGTCCGGCTCGGAGCCTCGCGGTGCTGCAGCGAATCGGTCACTCGACGAGCGTCCGTCCCGTGAGGCGGAGGAACACGTCCTCCAGACTGCTGCGGCGCACCAGCGCGCTCTCCGGCACGAGTTCGCGGGCGTGGACCTCCGACAGCGCCGCCTCGCCGTCGTGGGCGTAGATCGAGCAGCCGATCGGGCAGCACCTCGAGCCGTTCGCCGATGCCGGCGACCTGCGAGGCGCGCTCCTCGTTTCGACCCTGACCGAATCGCACCTCGAGCACCTCGCGTGTGGCGTACTGCGCGATCAGCGCCGCCGGCGAGCCTTCGGCGACGATCTTGCCGTTGTCCATCACGACGAGCCGGTCGCAGAGCTGCTCGGCCTCGTCCATGAAGTGTGTAGTGAGCACCAACGTGGCGCCGCGCTCCTTGAGTTGGTACAGCTTGTCCCACAGGAGGTGGCGTGCCTGCGGGTCGAGGCCGGTGGTCGGCTCGTCGAGCAGCAGCAGGTCGGGCTCGTTGATCAGCGAGCGGGCGATGCTCACGCGCCGCTTCTGCCCGCCAGACAGTGGCTCGACCTGGCTGCCGGCGCGGTCGCTGAGCTGGACGAAGTCGAGCAGTTCGGCGGCCCGCTGGCGCGCGTCGCGACGGCTGATGTCGAAGTACCGCGCGTAGATGACCAGGTTCTCGAGCACGGTCAGCTCGGCGTCGAGCTGATCGGCCTGGGGCACGACGCCGATGCGCGACCTGATCGCGCGGCCGTCTCGTGTGCCGGATCGAGCCCGAAGATGCGCAGCTCGCCGTCCGACACCGGCGACACGCAGCCGATCATCCGCATCGTCGAGGTCTTGCCCGCCCCGTTCGGGCCGAGGAAGCCGAACGCCTCGCCGCGCGCGCACGGTGATGTCGATGCCGTCGACGGCGGTGAACTCGCCGAAGCGCTTGACCAGCCCGCGGGCCGTGATGAGCGGCGTTTGATCCGTCATACCGGTCAGCCGTGCGGGCGCGACGCGTGCGCGTCGAGGAGGTGCGCCATCGCCATCGTGATGCGGCGTGCGGTCGGCAGGTGGAGGTACTCGTTCGGGCCGTGCGCGTTGGCGTCGGGGCCGAGCGCACCGGTGATGACGAACTGGGCCTCGGGGAATCGCTCGCCGAGCATGCCCATGAACGGGATCGACCCGCCCTCCCCGAACGTGCGGGTCGGCTGGCCGAACGTCGCCGTCGACGCCGATTCGAGCGCGGCGCCGAGCCACGGCGCCGTCGCCGGAGCGTTCCACCCGGGGCCGCTCTCACCGTCGCTGAACGACACGTGCGCGCCGTACGGCGGATCGGCCTCGAGCACCGGCCTTCACGGCCGCGAGCGCGGCCACCGGATCGCACGTCGGCGGGATCCGGAACGACAGCTTGAGCGACGTGCTCGGCCGCAGCACGTTGCCGGCGCGGGCGATGCCGGGCAGCCCTTCGGCGCCGACGACGCTGAGCGTCGCGCGCCAGGTGCGCGACAGGAGCTGCTCGGCCGGGTCGTCGGACGTGGGGCCGGCGCCGTCGACGAAGGGATAGTGGTCGGCGATGCGCCCGATCTCGGCGGCGGTGTCGCTCGCCTCGCGCAGCCGGTCCGCCGGGATCTCGACGGTGAGCTCCGGCACGAGGATCGCGCCGGTCTGTGCGTCCTCCACCCGGTCGAGCAGCATGCGGGCGATCCGGAACGTCGACGGCACCATGCCCGACACGTCGCCGGAGTGCAGGCCGTCGGTGACGATGTCGACCCGCAGCGTGCCCGACACGAGCCCGCGCAACGACGTGGTGACCCACAGCCGGTCGTAGTCGATGCAACCGGAATCGAGGCAGATGACGAGGCTCGGCGTGCCGATGCGGTCGGCCAGGGCCTCGATGTAGAACGGCAGGTCGGGCGAGCCCGACTCCTCGCTCGACTCGATGAGCACCACGCACCGGGCGTGCGAGCCGCCCGCGGCGTGCACCGCATGGATCGCGGTGAGGCTGGCGAAGGCGGCGTAGCCGTCGTCGGCGCCGCCCCGGCCGTACAGCCGATCGCCCTCGAGCACCGGCGTCCACGGGCCGAGCCCTTCGCGCCAGCCCTCCATCTCCGGCTGCTTGTCGAGGTGCCCGTAGAGCAGCACGGTGTCGTCGCTCGAGCCCGGCCCCGATCGCCGGGATCTCCATCAGGATCACCGGCGTGCGGCCGTCGAGCTCGACGACCTCGAGCGTGAGCCCGTCGATCGGCTGGGCGCGGCACCAGCCGGCGATCAGGTCGACCGCTTCGGCCATGTGCCCGTTCGCCCGCCAGTCGGGATCGAACACCGGCGACACGTTCGGGATCGCGATGTAGTCGTGGAGGACCGGCACGATGTCGTCCCACGTCTCGTTCGCACACGCACGGATCGCCTCGTCGAGCATCGCCATGTGGCCACCGTAGCGAGCCGCTGTGACACCCGATCGAGCGATTCGCCCATTGCGATGAGCGAACGGACCGACGTGGCCGTTCCCTCATCGCTGCCCGGCGACCGTTGCCATGAGCGAACGGACCGAGAGGTGGGCCGTTCGCTCATCGCAACGACGCGGGGTGTCAGAGGACGGCGGCGAGGAGGTGGGTGCCCATCCGCTGGAAGCGGGGCGCGTCGGCGGAGTGCAGCAGATACAGCACGGCGAAGTGGAGCGCCCAGAGCTGCCCGCGCTGCCAGGTGGCATCGTCGACCGATCGCGATGCCCCGGCGGCTGCCCGGAACACCGCCCGATCCGCCTCGTCGAACAGCATCCAGGCCACCGCGAGATCGACGGCCGGGTCGCCCGAGGTGAGGTCGCCGAAGTCGATCACGGCCGAGATCGAGCCGTCGTGCACGAGCACGTTCGCCGAGTGCAGGTCACCGTGCACCCACAGCGCCGGCCCGTCCCACTCCGCCACCTCGGCCAGTTCTGCCAGCCGCGTCTGCGCGGCGTCCGACGACTGTTCGCCCGGGGACTGTCCCCGGCCGGACATCGAGGCGGGCCGAGCTGCGCGATGTTGGCTTCGATGCGGGGGATGAACTCGGTGATCGGCTGGCCCCGCCGGAACTCGTTGACCGGCGCGTCCGGCGGCGCCGGACGATGCAGCGCGGCGACGAACTCCCCCAGGCGCTGCGCGTCCCGAGTCGGTGCGGCGAGGCCGACGTCGGCCGCGACCTCGCCGTCGAAGAACGGGCACACGCTCCAGCGCCACGGGAACCCGCCGTCCCGGCACGCCCGATCCGAACGGGCGCCGGGATCGGGATCGGCAGCGTTCGGGCGAGTTCAGGGAGCCAGCGGTGCTCGTGCTCGACGAGGTTGGCCCCGAGCTGGCGCCGCGGCAGCCGGACGACGAGATCGTCACCGAGGCGGAAGATCGCGTTGTCCCACCCGAATGCCAGCGGCGTCCAGCGGGAGTCCGGCCAGATCGGGGTGCTGCTCGGCGAGCAGGGCCCGGACGAGATCGTCGGTGATGTCGACCTCGGCGGCGGGCATGTTCTGCGCCGCCACGGAATCAGTCCGTCGAAACGGGCACGTCGGTCTGGTAGTCGGCGTGGAACGACTCGAGGTTCAGCAGCCGCACGTCGTTCGAGAAGACCTCGATCGGCTTGTCGTTCGGCAGCCGCATCCCGCGCTGCAGGATCCGCATCTGCGTGTGCTGGTTGTACTCGACGAGCGTGACCGCCCAGCCGTCCTTGCCCGCACGGGCCGTCCGGCCGGACCGGTGGAGGTAGTCCTTCACGTCCTTGGCCGGTTCGTAGTGGATCACCGCACCGATGTCGTCGATGTCGATGCCGCGGGCGGCCACATCGGTGGCGACCAGGATCGCCAGCTTGCCTTCGGCGAACTTGCGCAGCACACGCTCGCGCGCGCTCTGCTGCATGTCGCCGTGCAGCGGTGACGCATCGACGCCGAGGTCGGCGAGGTTGGTCGCCACCCGGTCGCACACCCGCTTGGTCTGGCAGAACAGGAGGATCTGCGGGATGCTCTTGGCGATCGAACCGATCACCTTGTCCTTGTCCATGTGGTGCACGGCGAGGAACAGGTGGTGCATCGTGCCGACGGTGTCGGTCGCCTCGTCGATGGCGACGGTCTCGGGGTCGGTCTGGTAGTGCCTGATCAGGTGGCCGACGTCGCCGTCGAGCGTCGCCGAGAACAGCATCGTCTGGTTGCGGCCGGTGCAGTGGCGCAGGATCCACTCGACCTGCGGCGTGAACCCGTCGTCGGCCATGCGGTCGGCCTCGTCGAGCGTGACGATCTGGCACTCGCCGAGCTCGACCTCACCGGACTTCATGAGGTCGATCAGGCGCAGCGGCGTGGCGACGACGATCTCGACGCCCTTGGCGAGCTCGTCGACCTGGTGGTGACGCGACGCGCCGCCGTAGACGGGCAGCACGGTCATGCCGGCGTGATGGGCGACGGGCTGGAGCACCTCGGCCACCTGCACGGCGAGCTCACGCGTCGGCACGAGCACCAGGCCGAGCGGCTTCGACGGTGCGGCGACATCGGTGATGCGGGCGAGCATCGGCACGCCGAAGGCGAGCGTCTTGCCCGACCCGGTCTTGGCCCGACCGCACACGTCGCGACCGGTCATCGCGACCGGGATCGCCTCGGTCTGGATGGTGAACGGCTGGGCGAAGCCGCACGCGGCGAGGCCGTCGTCGATGCGGGGCGGAACTCCGAGCTCGGCGAATCCGGTTGGCGCCTCGACCGGCGGCAGCGTGTTGAAGCTGGTGAGGTTCGAGGTGTTGACGTGGCCGGCGTCGGAGGACGGACCGGCGGAACGAGGCGGACGCCTCTTCCGACGGGGCGCTCCCCGTCGTGCGGTTTGATCTGACATTGTGTGTCGCAGCGTAGCCTGCCGTGTGGTAGGTTGGCTTCCGATGACGCTGTGGAATGCTGCTCCTTCTTACGTAGGGCGAGCGCCACATATCCGCGTTCGCCCGCACCCCCCGCCCAACGGCCGGGGGGTTCTTGCTTTTTCCGACCCGTTCATCACCACTCGCCCTCGACCATCTCGACCAAACAGCCCGACCAATCCAATGGAGATTCCGATGCCTCCCCAACCAGCCACCCCGAAGACGATGCAGTTCACGCACTACCGGCCGTTCGTCCCGTGGTGCTCACCGACCGCACCTGGCCGAACGTCGTCATCGACAAGGCGCCGCTGTGGTGCTCGGTCGACCTGCGCGACGGCAACCAGGCCCTCATCGACCCGATGGACCCGACCCGCAAGCTGCGCATGTTCGAAGAACTGGTCGCGATGGGCTTCAAGGAGATCGAGGTCGGCTTCCCGTCGGCCAGCCAGCCCGACTTCGACTTCGTCCGCCAGCTGATCGAGGAGGATCGGATCCCCGACGACGTCACGATCCAGGTGCTCACCCAGTGCCGCCAGGAGCTGATCGAGCGCACGTACGAGTGCCTGCAGGGCGCACCGCGGGCGATCGTCCACTTCTACAACTCGACCAATCCGCTGCAGCGCGAGGTCGTGTTCGGCCTCGACAAGGGCGGGATCATCGACGTCGCCGTCAGCGCGGCGAAGCTGTGCCGCAAGCTGGAGCGCGAGCTGGTCGGCACGGACGTGCGGTACGAGTACTCGCCGGAGAGCTTCACGCTCACCGAGCCCGACTTCGCCATCGAGATCTGCGAGGCCGTGATGGACGAGGTCGAGCCGACGCCCGACCGGCCGATCATCCTCAACCTGCCGGCCACCGTCGAGTGCTACTCCCCCAACGTCTACGGCGACGTGATCGAGTGGTTCTGCCGCACGATCAAGCAACGCGACTCCGTGGTCGTCTCGCTGCACCCGCACAACGACCGCGGCTGCGCCGTCGCGGCCGCCGAGTTCGGGGTGATGGCGGGCGCCGACCGGGTCGAGGGCACGCTGTTCGGCAACGGCGAGCGCACCGGCAACGTCGACGTGGTCAACCTGGCGATGAACCTGTTCATGAACGGTGTCGATCCCGAACTCGACGTCACCGACATCGACCGCCTGCGCCGCACCGCCGAGTACTGCAACCGCCTGCCGGTGCATCCCCGCCATCCCTACGTCGGCGACCTGGTCTACACCGCGTTCTCGGGCAGCCACCAGGACGCGATCAAGAAGGGCTTCGACGCGCTCGACGCGTGGCGCGATGCAGACGGCGACTACGACATGTGGGGCGTGCCGTACCTGCCGATCGATCCGGCCCACGTCGGGCGTTCGTACGAAGCCGTCATCCGGGTGAACAGCCAGTCGGGCAAGGGCGGCGTGGCCTACGTGATGAAGACCGAGCACGGGTTCGACCTGCCGCGCCGGCTCCAGATCGAGTTCTCCAAGACCATCCAGCACATCACCGAGGACTCCGGCACCGAGATCAGCCCCGGCGTCGATGTGGGAGGAGTTCTGCTCGGAGTACCTGCCCGCGGAACCGACGTTCCGCCTGCGCAGCCACGAGGTCCGCACCACCACGAGCGACGACGACGGGCGCAGCGGCGGCACGACGATCCAGGCGCAGCTCGAGGTCGATGGCGAAGCGCACTCGATCCACGGCGAAGGCGACGGCCCGGTCGAGGCGTTCGTCGCCGCGCTCGTCGCGAGTTCGGCGACATGGTCGGCGGTGAGTTCGACGTGCTCGACTACGCCGAGCACGCCATCGGCAAGGGTGCCGATGCCCAGGCCGCCGCCTACGTGGAGACCGTGGCCGGCGGGGCGACCACCGATGGGGCCTCGGCACCGATCCGAACATCACCACCGCGTCACTGCGCGCCGTGCTGTCGGCCTTCGAGCGCCAGCGTCGTTGAACGGTCGCACCAAATGCTCGCCGGGGTAACGTCGGCCGAATGTCGACGGGCCCGCTGTCCACCGCTTCGAGCCATCGCGCTCCTGGCACTGCTCGTGGCGCCGATTTTCTGGCTTGGCGCTGTGGCCTTCACCGTCGTGCGCCGCCGACGGGTGGCGATCACCGCGGGCCCAGCCGTTGGCCGCCGTTCGAGCCGCGCCTCGTCGCGTCACCGGAGCCAGTGGCGTCACCCGACCCGCCGGTACCCGACGCGTTGGCTTGGATCGTGCCCGGCCCGGACGGTGCGGTGCCCGACTCCCATCCGATCAAGGTCAAGGTCAGCTCCGGGATCTTCCACGTGCCGGGCGGACGGTTCTACGAGCGCACCACCGCCGACCGGCTGTACCCGAACGCCGAGTCGGCCGAGGCCGCGGGGTACCGTCCGTCCAAGTCCTGATCGTGAGACACAGATCGTGAGCAAGAGGAGAACATCATGAAGGTCGTCGTCGACTACGACGTGTGTGCATCGACGGGATCGTGCATGCAGGTGTGCCCCGAGGTGTTCGAGGTCCGCAGCGACGGCTACCTCTACATCCTGCAGGAGGAGCCGGGCGCCGATCTCCACGACAAGGTCCGCGAGGCCGCAGACCTGTGCCCGACGGGTGCGATCTCCCTCGAGGAGTGAAAGTCGCCGGCCGATGACCTTCCACGAACAACTCGACCGGTCGTGGACCGCGTCGGGGTCGATGTTGTGCGTCGGCCTCGACCCTGATCCCGCCCGCCTCCCGCGCCGCTGCGCGGTCGGCCGAACGCCGTCGAGGAGTTCTGCCGGGCGATCGTCGACGCCACCGCCGACCTGGTCTGTGCGTTCAAGCCGCAGATCGCCTACTTCGCCAGCCAGGGCGAGGAGCCAGCGCTGGAACGGGTCTGCGAGTACATCCGCACCGAGTACCCCGACGTCACCCTGGTGCTCGACTCCAAGCGCGGCGACATCGGTTCGACGGCCGAGCACTACGCCCGCGAGGCGTTCGTGCGGTACGGCGCGCACGCGGTCACCGTGAACCCGTATCTCGGCACCGATTCGGTCGAGCCGTACTTCGATCACGGCGGCGGCGTCCTCGCCGTCTGCCGGACGAGCAACCCTGGCGGCGACGACTTCCAATCGCTGGTCGCGGACGGCCGGCCGATCTACGCCCACGTCGCCGACATGGTGGCGTCGCAATGGTCGAAGCTCGGCGACTGCGGCCTCGTGGTGGGCGCCACGTATCCGGGCGAGCTGGCCGACGTGCGGGCGATCGCCCCCGACGTGCCGATCCTCGTGCCGGGTGTGGGCGAGCAGGGCGGCGACGCCGCCTCGGCCGTCGAGCACGGTGCCACCCGCGACGGCCGGGGACTGATGGTGAGCTCGTCGCGTGCCGTGCTCTACGCCAGCGACGGTGCCGACTTCGCCGACGCTGCCCGGGCGGAAGCCCAGAGGACCGCGGCGTCTCTCCGGCTACATACCTGACGAACGCAGATCCACCGAGAAATGGAGCAGATGTCGCGCTCAGCGCGACATCTGCTCCATTTTCGGGGTTTGCTCAGACGGTGAGGCTGGTGACGCTGAGGATGCCGGGGGCGACCCGGAGCGCCGTCGAGGATCTCGTCGGACACGTGGGCGGTCGGGGCGATGAGCATCGCCGCGGTGCCCGAGCCGTCGACCCGGCTGACGTCCATGTCGGCGATGTTCACGCCGGCGTTGCCGAGCAGCGTGCCGACCGTGCCGATCACGCCAGGACGGTCGTCGTTGGTGATGACCACCATGTGATCGGCCGGCGGCACGTCGAACGGCGTGTCGTCGATGTTCACGATGCGCTGCTCGCTGCGTGTCCCGGCGAGCGTGCCGCTGATCGAGTGGTCGCCGCCGCTGATGGTGAGCAGGTTGACGTAGTTCGGCCGACGTGGCGCAGTTGACGTCGCGAACCTCGACACCATGGTCCTTGGCCAGCTGCGGCGCGTTGACGTAGGTGACCGGCTCGTCGGAGATCGCCCCGAAGAAGCCCTTCAGCACGGCGAGTTCGAGGATGCGGGTGTCGTAGCCGGCGATGTCGCCTTCGGTGCAGATCTCGAGCACCTTCGGCAGCTCGCCCGACGAGCGACACGAACATGGCGCCGAGGCGTTCGGCGAGCGGCAGGAACGGCCGGATCGTCTCGTTGGCCTCGGCCGCGTTGACGTTCACGGCGAACGGCACGAACTCGCCGGCGAGGGCGAGTTCGACCATCGAGGCGATCGTGTCGCCCGCCTTGTCCTGCGCCTCGCGGGTGGACGCCCCGAGGTGCGGCGTGACGACCACCGAGTCGAGCTGGAACAGCGGCGAGTCGGTCATCGGCTCGGACGAGAACACGTCGAGCGCGGCGCCGGCGATGACACCGTCGCGCAGGCACTCGGCCAGGTCGCCCTCGTGCACGATGCCGCCGCGGGCGACGTTGATCACGCGCAGCGACGGCTTCGCCTTGAGGAGCAGGTCGCGGTTGATGAGCCCGATCGTCTCGGGCGTCTTCGGCAGATGGACGGTGAGGAAGTCGGACTCGGTGATCACCTGGTCGAGGCCGAGCAGCTCGACGCCCATCTTCTTGGCCCGCTCCTCCGACACGAAGGGGTCGTACGCCACGAGGCGCATGCCGAAGCCCTTGGCCCGGTCGGCGACCAGCTTGCCGATGCGACCGAGACCGACGACGCCGAGGGTCTTGTCGGCGAGTTCGACGCCCTCCCAGCGGCTGCGCTCCCAGCGACCGTCGACGAGGGCGGCATGGGCCTGCGGCACGTTGCGGGCCGAGGCCAGCAGCAACGCCATCGTGTGCTCGGCCGCCGAAACGATGTTGCTCTGCGGCGCGTTGACCACCATCACGCCGCGGCGGGTGGCCGCCTCGACGTCGACGTTGTCGAGGCCGATGCCCGCACGACCGACGACCATCAGGTCGGAGCCGGCGGCGAGCACGGCGTCGGTCACGTCGGTGGCCGAGCGGATGATCAGTGCGCTCGCGCCCGGAATCACCTCGAGCAGATCGGCCGGCGACAGGTCGAGCCGGACGTCGACGTCGTGACCGGCGGCGCGGAGGCGGTCGAGGCCTCCGTCGGCAATTTCTTCGGTGACCAGGATGCGAGCCATAGACCCTCATGCCTATCGTCTCCGACGCCGCAGTTCCACGGCGTTTGACGAACCGTTCACCGTGGACGTTCGCTCCGTCTGTCCGATGCCACAGTCGTTTGCGTCAGGATCGGCGCGGACAGGCCCACCACAATCCCGACGCAAACGCAGGCGCTGGGCTCGGGGGTGACATCGAGCGGTGGTTCATCGCCCGCGGGCTGCCGCACTTCATCGAGCGGACACAGGACGAAGCGGTCCGCGGCGCCTGGAACCGGGCCCTGCCGCTGCTCGTGGTCGCCTATCTCGCTGCTCGGCTTCAACGCCCTCGACCTGGTACACTGGACGTGGCAGCAGAACGTGCTGGCCGCGCTGTTCGTGTCGCCGTGCTGATCGTCACCTGGGCGGTGTCGAACCGGATGCGCCACCGGCCGACGTTCGCCCGCCCGCAGCGGGTCGACAACGGCGAACTGATCCTGTTCCTCGTCGGCCCGACGATCCCGGTGATCGCCTTCGGCCAGTTCGGCGACGCACTCCAGACGGTCGCCTTCGGCATCGCCCTGCTGGTGCTCGATCTACCTCTGGTCGTCGTACGGCCTCGGACCGATGATCCGCTGGGGCGCCCGCAACGCGGTCGGGGGCCACTCACCGGCCTCGGCCCGCTCGTCGCCCGGGCGCTGCCACTGCTGCTGCTCTTCACGACGTTCCTGTTCATCAACGCCGAGGTGTGGCAGGTGGCCGGCACGCTCGACGGCATGCCCTACGTCGCCGTGATCCTGATCTTCTTCGGCCTCGGCGCGACATTCGTGCTCACCAGGGTGCCGGGCTACATCCGCCAGGAGAACCACTTCGAGTCGTGGGAGGAGTCGCCGCGACTCGTCGCCGACACGCCGGCCGACGGCGTCGGGCTCCCGCTCGGCGCCGGCGATCGACGACCCGCTGTCGATGCGCCAGCGGCTTCAACATCGGCCTCATCGTGGTGTTCGGTCAGGCGCTCCAGATCACGCTCGTCGTGGTGGCCCTGATGGGGTTCTTCGTCGTGTTCGGGGTGCTGGCGATCCCGGTCGAGACGGTCGGCGAGCTGGACCGGGATCACCGACGTTCGGTCCTCGCCGACCTCGACATCAGCGGCCGCACCCTCGTGCTGACCGAACCGCTGATCCGCGTGTCGGTCTTCCTCGGCGCCTTCGCCGGGATGTACTTCACGGTCGTGCTGTCGACCGACGACACCTACCGCAACGAGTTCGCCGACGACGTCGGGCCCGAGATCCGCCAGGCACTCGCCGTCCGCGAGGCCTACCGCCACCTGCGCGCCGAACACCCGACGGCGCCCGCTCCCGTGAGCATCGACCGGCCACCACGATCGCCATCACGACGCCGACCACTGCCGACGAGATGGTCGAGGTCGTCGGCGTGTTCGACGCGGTGTGGGGTTCGACGCCGCCGGTCGTGACCGTCGAGCTGCTGACCGCGGTGGCGCACGCCGGCGGGTACGTCAGCCCTCGCCCGCGACCACGATCGGCCGGGCGCGCCCGCCGTCGGCGCGTCGCTCGGCATCCTCGCCCGCCACGACGGCGCGCCCGCGTTGCACAGCCACGTCACCGCGCTCGTCGCCGACGCGCGGGGCACCGGCGCCGGGCCGGGCGCTTGAAGCTCCATCAACGCGACTGGGCCGCGGCGCACGGCCTCGACTGGATCGTGTGGACGTTCGATCCGCTCGTGCGCCGCAACGCCTGGTTCAACCTCGCGGTGCTCGGCGCCGACGTCCGCGAGTACCTGCCGTCGTTCTACGGAACGATGTCGGACGCCATCAACGCCGGCGACGAGTCCGATCGACTGCTCGTCGTCTGGGACGTCCACGGCGCCCTGTCCGCACGGGACCTGCGAGCGTCGGCATCCGCCGCCCGACCCGCCGGCGCCCTGCTCGTGCCGACGCCGGACGACGTCGTCGAACTCCGCCGCACCGATCCCGCCGCCGTCGCCCGCTGGCGAGCCGACACGTCGCGCGATGCGCTCATGGCCGCGCTCGACGACGGCCGCCCGATCGTCGGATTCACCGCGCGACGGCGAACTATGTGATCGGATCGACGCCATGACCGCCGCCCGAACGACCGGAGCCTGGACGCTGGAACGAGTCGAGCTGCGCCGGATCTCGATGCCGCTCGTCGCGCCGTTCCGCACGAGCTTCGGGAGCCAGACCGAGCGCGACATCCTCCTCGTCCGCTGCGAACTCGGCGGCGGCCGACGGCCGGCGCACCGAGGGCTGGGGGGAATGCGTGGCGCTCAGCGACCCGAGCTACTCCCCCGAGTACGTCGACGGCGCCCAGCACGTGATGATCCACCACCTGCTCCCTCGGCTGGTGGCCGGCGGCCCGCTCGAAGCAGCCGACGTCGCTCCCCGCCTCGCCAAGCTGCACGGTCATCCGATGGCCAAGGGCGCGCTCGAGATGGCCGTCCTCGACGCCCAGCTCCGGGCCGAGAACCGCTCGTTCGCCGACTTCCTCGGCGCCACCGCCACCCGCATCCCGAGCGGGGTGAGCGTCGGCATCCACGACACGGTCGACGAGCTGCTCGCCACGGTGCAGGGCTACGTCGATGACGGCTACGTGCGGATCAAGTTGAAGATCGAGCCGGGCAACGACATCGAGCAGGTCGCCGCGGTCCGCGACCTGATCGGCCCGGACACCCCGTTCCAGGTCGACGCCAACACCGCCTACCGCCGCACCGACGGCGCCCACCTCCGCCAACTCGACGACTACGACCTGCTGCTCATCGAGCAACCGCTGCCCGAGCACGACATCATCGGCCACGCCCGACTCGCCGAGGAGGTCGCCACGCCGATCTGCCTCGACGAATCGCTGGTGTCGGCCGCCGGCACCGCCGACGCGATCGAACTCGGGGCGTGCGAGATCGCCAACATCAAACCGGGCCGTGTGGGCGGCTACCTCGAGGCGGTCCGGATCCACGACCTGTGCGTCGCCAAGGGCATCCCGGTGTGGTGCGGCGGCATGTTGGAGACCGGGATCGGCCGTGCGGCGAACGCCGTCCTCGCCGCCCTGCCCGGGTTCACGCTGCCCGGCGACATCAGCGCATCGACCCGTTTCTACGCCGAGGACATCGTCACCGAACCGATCGGGATCACCGACGGACACGTCACCGTGCCGACCTCTCCGGGGCTCGGTTTCGAGGTCGCTACGACCATTCTCGACTCGGTCACCACGGCTACAGTCCAGGCCTTATGACACACCCGTTCCTGTCCGAAGAGTGGATGACCGAGGCCAAGGCGATCCGCGAGAAGTACGCCGATCAGGTCCCGGCGGTCACCGCGGTGATCCGCATCAACCAGGTCGTCACCGACGTCCCGTTCGGTGACGGCGAGGTCCGCAGCTACATCGACACGTCCGACGGCGCGATGTCGATGGAGCTCGGCGAGCTCCCCGACGCCGACGCCACCATCACCACCGACTACGACACCGCCAAGGCGCTGTTCGTCGACCAGGACCAGGCCGCCACGATGCAGGCGTTCATGTCGGGCAAGATCAAGGTGCAGGGCGACATGATGAAGATGATGGCGATGCAGACGGCCATCCCGTCGAACGAGACCACCGACAAGATCTCCGAGGAGATCAAGGCGATCACCGCCTGATCGTCAGGACGGGCGCGTACGGGCGCGAGGGCTTCGGCGAGGCCCTCGACGGTCCAACGAGCCTGCTGCTCGACGGTCTCGGCCATCTCCCACGACTGCACCCGCTTGACCTCGCCACCCTGGACGAAGAACGTCTCGCCCGTGAACGGGCAGTCGGCGGTGGCGAGGTAGGCGACGAGCGGCGAGATGTTCGCCGGGTCCCACTGGTCGAACGCGCCTTCCTTGGGCGCCATGATGTCGCCGAGTCCCGGGGTCGCCAGGGTGAGCCGCGTGCGGGCACCCGGCGCGATGCAGTTGCTGATCACGTCGTAGCGCGTGAGCTCCTTCGCCGCGATCTGGCTGAACGTGGCGATGCCCGACTTGGCGGCGCCGTAGTTCGCCTGCCCCGGGTTCGAGAACAGGCCGGACGTGCTCGACGTGTGCACGAGATTGCGCCGCTTGCCGCGGCCGGCCTTGTGCTCCTCGCGCCAGTAGGCGGCCGCCCAGCGGGTGGGGGCGAAGTGGCCCTTGAGGTGGACGGCGATGACGGCGTCCCACTCGGCCTCGGTCATGTTGACGATCACCCGGTCGCGCAGGATCCCGGCGTTGTTGACCAGGATGTCGAGGTCGCCGAACGACTCGATCGCCGCGTTGACCATCCGCTGGGCGCCTTCCCAGTCGGCCACGTTGTCGGTGTTGACGACGGCCTCGCCACCGAGGTCGCGGATCTCGGCCACGACCTGCTCGGCCGGCGTCGCATCCTGCCCCTCACCGTCGTTGGCTCCCCCGAGATCGTTGACGACGACCCGGGCACCCTCCGCGGCGAACAGGAGTGCGTGCTCGCGGCCGATGCCGCGTCCCGCTCCTGTGATGATCGCGACTCGACCGTCGAGTGAGGCCATCGATGCTCCTTCGTGTTCGTTCCGGTTGTTCCGGGTGTCGGGCGTCGATGCCCGAGCCGGAGCCGAACCGTAGTGACCGGAGGGCCGCCGAGTCGATTCCGCCCCCGAGGCATCCGCTCGAGGCCACCGCTATCACCCGGGTGGCGCCGCCGAGGGAAGCGCCAGCGACGGGCGGACGCTCGGCCGACCCAAGACCGTCACGACGAGATTCGCCGTGAGGCCGAGCCAACTGTTACAGGAACACGAGGTCGACGCCCGTGCCACGGAGGAACACCGCGCCCGGATCGACCGATGCACCGGCGATCGTCGCACTCTGGAAGATGCCTTCCGTGGTGCCGAGCAGGCTGTTGACCACGTAGCCGGCAGCAGCGAGCGTCTCCTGCGCCTGGGGGTAGGTCTGTCCCGTGAGATCGGGGAACGGCACCACGTCGGGGCCCTTCGACAGCTGGATCGTGATCGTCGCACCGCGCTCGACCGCCGTGTCGGGCGGCGGCGCCTGGGTCACGACACGGCCCGCCTCGACGTCGTTGCTGAAGAGCTGCTCGCCTTCGACGACGGCCAGTTGCACAGCGGCCGCGGCGGCGTTGGCCTCGTCGAGGGTCATGTTGGTGAAGTTCGGCGCGGGCCGCGGCGCGGGGCCCTGCGATGGCACGAGCACGATCGACGTTCCCGGCAGCACCTCGGCGCCGGCGACGAGGCTGACGTCGTCCTGCACGGTCCAGCTGATGATCGATCCGGCAGGGATGTCCTCGGAGTACTGCGCCTCGGCGACGACGGGGACGAGCGCCAGGTCGGTGAGCACCGCCTGCGCGTCGGCGACCGGGAGACCGTTCAGCTCCGGCAACGTCCGCAGCTCGGGGCCCTCGCTCACGTAGATGACGAAGGTTTCCCCTTCGTCGAGCTTGATGCCCGCCTCCGGAACGGTGCGGGTGATCTGTCCGGGTTCGGGGTACTCGTCGCTGCGATCGAGTCTCGCGTTGGATCGTCCAGTCGTTGCCCGAGATCTCGTTCAGGGCGATCTCCTCCTGGACCCCGACCAGGTCGGGCACCTCGTACGACTTCGTACGGACGAGCGCCCATCCGGCCACGGCGAGGGCACCGATGGCGAGCACGAGCAGCAGGGCGCCGATCATGAACTTCAAGCCACGGCGGCGTGGCCGCTCGTCGTCGAAGACGACCGTGCTCGGGATCTCGCTCACCTGCGCGGCGGCGCGGCGCGGCAAGTGGCGGCGCAAGCGGCGCGACGGGGAACTCTTCGGTGGCGGCGATCGGCATCTCGCGGGTGGGTTCGATCGGCGGCGCGCCGGCTGTCGGAGTGCCCGTCGGGGTGGCGATCGGTCGGGTTTGCCGCGGTCGGCTCGTCGGCGATGTCGGTCAGCACGATCAGCGGCGCGGTCGGATCGGCTGCGGGCGGTTCGGGCTCGACCGGATCGGTTTCGACGGGTTCTGGTTCGATCGGCACGATCACGGGGCGTGGCGGCACGGTCGGTTCAGGTCGCGCGTGCCCGCCGGTCG
>CAWHJP010000012.1:0-19561 GCA_963829675.1 Ilumatobacteraceae bacterium | reverse complement strand
TGCGCTGCGGGAGAAGCGATCACCCGAATTCGGAACGCCCGGCTGATGGACGTTGGAGGCCTAGGATTCGCCGTGGCGCTGGGTGATCGACCCGATCGACGGCACCTCGGGCTTCGTCCGCGGCATCCCCGTGTGGGCCCTCCACCCTGTGGTGATCGCCGCCCTGCAGCCCTGACACCCGGCCGGGTGGCGGAACGGTCGGGGTCGGGTGGGTAGCTCGTCAGGTACCGTGTGCGGCGTGTCGAACGACGATGCATCGAACCGACCCGATGTCGCACCCGAGACCACGGCGATCACCGCCGGCCGGTGCTCCGGAGGCACCTCGCTCGCCCCCGCGCTGTGGGCATCGAGCACGTGGGAGTCAGAGAGCCTCGACGACGCCCACCGCCGCGCCACGTCGGTCCGCCACGGCAACTTCTACAGCCGCTACGCCAATCCCACGGTGCGTTCGTTCGAACGGGCCGTCGCCGAACTCGAAGGCGCCGAGGACTCGCTGGCCTTCGCCTCCGGCATGGGCGCGCTCGCGTCCACGGTGTTTGCCCTGTGCTCCAGCGGCAGCCACATCGTCACGCAACATCAGCTGTACGCCGGCTCCCTGGCGTTCCTGCAGGGCCCGTGCCGGCGCTTCGGGATCGACGTCACGTACGTCGACGTCGCCGAGCCCGGTGCGTTCGCCGCTGCCGTCGAGCCGGGCCGCACGATGCTCGTGCTCGCCGAGACCCCGTCGAACCCGCGCCTCGAACTCGCCGACCTCGACGAACTCGGCTCGATCAAAGGGCCGTTCACCGTGGTCGACTCGACGTTCGCCACCCCGCTCGGCCAGCGCCCGCTCGATCACGGGGTCGACATCTCGCTGCATTCGGCCACGAAGGGCATCGCCGGCCACAACGACGCCACGCTCGGCGTGATCTCGGGCGAGGCCGAACTGCTCGGCGAGATCTGGGCCTACTCGGTGCTGCACGGCGCTACTCCGTCGCCGTTCGATGCGCTCAACGCCCTCCGGGGCATCCGCACGCTCGGTGTGCGGACTCGCCAGCAGAACGAGACTGCGCGGTCGCTGGCGGTCACCCTGGCCGATCATCCTGCCGTCGTGGCGGTCCACTACCCCGGATTGAGCGAGCATCCACAGCACGACCTCGCCACGAAACAGCTGCGGCAGTACGGCACGGTCCTGTCGTTCGAAGTGGCCGATCGCGACGCCGCGGCGCACCTCCTCGACTCGCTGCAGATCGCCCGGGTCGCCACGTCGCTCGGCGGTCCGGAGACGATCGTGTGCCACCCCGCCACGTCGACGCACGCCAGCCTCACCCCCGAGGAACAGGCGAACACCGGCGTCACCGCCGGCCTCCTCCGAGTGTCGGTCGGCCTCGAGGACGGTGGCGACATCGTCGCCGACTTCGAACGCGCCCTCAGCACCAGCCCCTGACCCGCTCGATGTCGCCGGCGCTCACCCGGGCAGCGTCCCACACCCCGGCTCGCTGCCGTCACCGCAGGGATGGCACTCGAGCTGCAGCGTGCTGTGCGTGATCGAACGTTCGCTGGCGAGCACGTGACGCAGGTCGTCGACGATGGCCTGGGCGTCGTGCACGCTCCGCGCCCCGTCGACGACCACGTGGGCGGTGACGCTCACCCGTGATCCGCCGAGTGGGCGGAGATGGACGTGGTGCACCCGGTCGATGCCGGGCTGCGAACCGAGCAGCGTCTCGACGTCGGCGGCCGACAGCCGAGCGGGTGTGCGGTCGAGCAGGATCGCCGTGGCGCTCACGATCACGTTCCAGGTGGTCCACAGCACGGCCGCCGACAGCACGAGGGAGGCGACCGGATCGATCCATTCCGGCCCGCCGAGCGCCAGGATGGCTCCGGCACCGACGACGATCACGGACCCTGCGAGGTCGGTGAGCAGGTGCAGTCGAGCGGCACGCACGGCGATGGCTTCGGAACCGTGGTCGTGGCCGACGAGCCACACGCTGCCACCGTTGACGACGATCGCCAGGAGACCGATGGCCATCACTGCCACGCCGTCGACCGGTTCGGGGTTCGCCAGACGGCGGATGGACTCGGTCACGATCCAGGCCACCGAGCCGAGCAGCAGCAGCGCCGAGATGAACCCCCCGAGCGCGTCGGCCTTCCCGAGCCCGAACGACCACGTCTCCGTCGCCGGGCGGCGGGCGACCCTGACGGCGATGACGGCCGTGATCAGGCCGATCGCGTCGACGGCTTGATGCGCGGCGTCGGCGAGCACCACCACGGCGCCGATGGCCACACCGACCACGGCCTGCACGACGGCGAAACCGACGTTGATCGCGGCCGCGCCAGTGAGCCGGCGCGCACTCGTCTCGCCGTGATGTTCCGCGTGATGTTCGCCGTGCCGATGTTCGCCGTGGTGGTGGCCGCGGTGATTCTCATTCACTGAGAATCACCGTACTGGCCCATCAGTCGCCGTGCAACTGCTGCGCGAGGTAGTTCTCGAGCCCGATCTGGCGAATCGTCTCGAGCTGTGTCTCGAGCCAGTCGACGTGCTCCTCCTCGCCGACGAGGATGTCGGCGAACAACTCGCGCGTGCCGTTGTCGCTCTTCGCGACGGCCAGCTCGATACCGCGATTGAGGCGATCGATGGCCTCGACCTCGAGCGCGAGGTCGGCCTCGAACTGTTCGGGGACCGTCTCACCGATGCGCAGCGGGAAGTAGCGCTGATAGTTCGGGAACCCGTCGAGATAGATGATCCGATCGGTGATCCGCTCGGCATGTTTCATCTCGTCGATCGACTCGTTGCGCGAATGTTCGGCGAGCCGGTCGTACCCCCAGTTCCCGCACAACTTGCCGTGGAGGAAGTACTGGTTGACCGCCGTCAGTTCCGCTGTCAGCACCTCGTTGAGCACTTCGATGATCTCGGCATCGCCTTGCATGCCGGGAGCTTAGGCGACCCGAACCACCACTGCCGGAGCGATCGACGCCGCGCATCGCGCTGTGCCGCGTGCGGAACAGACTTCGAGCAACTCGTCGATGTGATCGTGACAGCCGAGGCAGGTCGAGCCGGCATTACACCAGGCCGAGACCTCCTCGATCGTGCGCGCGCCGCGGTCGATCGCACGCACGATGTGTCGCTCGGACACCGCGTGGCATGAACAGACCATGGCCATATCCGTAAGGTACCCCTTACGACCGGTTGGAAGCAACCTGGGCCCGCGCGACACTGTGATCATGGAGATGAGCGATCCGCCACCGACCGTCACCGACAATCCGACCGAGTCGCGCTACGAACTGCGGATCGGTGACGAACTGGTGAGCCTGGCCGATTACCGGCGATCGGACGGCGTGGTGACGGTGCCCCACGTGGAGACCAAGCCGGCGCTCCAAGGGCAGGGCTTCGCAGAGATGTTGATGGACGGGATCGTCGACGATCTGCGGGCGCGCTCGCTCACGATCCGTCCCACCTGCCCCTACGCCGCGGCGTACATGCGCGACCGCCCCGACACCCACGACCTGTACGCCGCCTGACCGTTACAGACCTGACCGTTCAAGACCTGACCGTCCAGAGAGGATCAATCCCATGTGCCGGAACATCACCACCCTGCGAGGTCTCGAGCCGGGCGCCACGCCCGAAGAGATCGAAGCCGGCGCACGTCAGTACGTCCGCAAGATCAGCGGCGTGCAGAAGACGTCACCGGCCACCTACGAGGTCTTCGAGCGCGCCGTCGCCGAGATCGCCGTGATCACCGCCCGGGTGATCAACGAACTCCCGCCGCGCCGGGAACCCCCGAAGACGGTGCCGCCGCTACGCCGTCTCAACAAGAAGATTGCGTAGAGGCAGCCGGCGAGGGAAGCGCAGCGACGAGCCGGAGTGAGGCCGACCTCGATTGCCGCGACGAAGCTGGCCGTGAGGCCGAACAATCAGGAATAGAAGGGGCTCTCGCCGGTGGTGTGATCGGTCAGGTCCTTGACGCGCTCGATCTCCTCGATGGCGTCGACGAGCATCGTCTGGACGCCGTCGAGCATGGTCATCTTGCTCATCGAGCAGCCGTGGCACCCTCCGCCCATCGTGAGGTAGGCGGTGCCGGCGCCGTCGTGGCCGACGTAGGTGACGAAACCGCCGTGCGCGGCCAGCGCCGGGTTGACGTCGTTGGCGACCATCGCTTCGATCTCGGCCGACAGGGCATCGTCGCTCGTCAGACCCTCGACCATCGGGGGCCGCGGCCGGTTCGGGTTGCGGATCACGAGGCCTTGCGTCGACGTGTAGTCGAGCGTCGCTCCCTCGAGGAGTTCGACGTCGTCACCCGGGATGATCACCTTCAGGCCGTCGTGGGTGCGCACCTCGTCGGTGAACGCCGCCTTCAGGTACTCGTCGAACGACAGGTCGTAGCGGAACTCGTCGCCCGGCGCCGAGGCGATGGCCAGACGCAGCCCGAACTTGTCGGCCTCGGCCTCGTCGTCACGCAACTCGAGCAGCTGTTCGATCGCCTCGGGCGTGATCGAGATGATCGGCTCGCTGGCAGAACTGCCACGGGCATCGGCGGCCAATGCTTCGAGTGGGCTCATACCCTCAGGCTACCGCCGGGCAGGCGCGGCTACCGTCGGCCCTGTGAACCCCCCTGTGAAGCCTCCTGGGAATCCGGCGCTGAGCATCGCCACCTACGTCGGTCATCTGCGGGCCGATGCCGATCGCATGGCGGCCGGCGTACCGCACCGGGCCGACCGACGCACCGGTCGCCGCCTGTCCGGGCTGGGACGTCACCGCCCTCGTCGAACACATGGCCTACATCCATCGCTGGGCCGACTACGCGGTCCGCAACGCCGTCGCCGCCGGCCCGGACGACATCGCCCATCCGGGCGCCGGTACCGATCTCGCCGATTGGTTGCAATCGGGCGCCACGACGCTCGCCGACGATCTGGCGGCCGTTGATCCGGACGCCCCGACGTGGCACCCGTTCCCGGTCGAGCGGGTCGCGTGGGTGTGGGCGCGCCGGCAGGCCCACGAAACCTCGATGCACCGATGGGATGCCGAGACGGCGACCACCGGCTCGTCGAGCCTCGATCCCCGGTTGGCTGCCGACGGGATCACCGAATACATCGAACTGGCGGTGCCGCGCATCGCCCAGCGCGAGCACGTCGTACTGCCCGGCACGACGGTCCGCATCGACTGCAGCGATCTCGACGACGCCGAACACGTGCTCGGTCCCGCCGATCAGCCGGTCGTCGCGACATTGCGGGCCACCGCCGAGCAGGCGCTGCTCGTGCTGATGGGGCGCGCGCCACATTCGAACTTCGAGATCGAGGGCGACGTCGAGGCGGCCGACGCCTGGCTGTCGATCCCCGGCTGGTGATGCGGGCGGCTGGTGATACGGCCTGGTGATGGTGACACGGTGGCGTGATACCGATCGTAGGATCGCCGGGTGACCGACGGAAGCCGTAAGGCGATACTCGCAGCGTTCCTCGCCAACATGGGGATCGCCATCACGAAGTTCGTCGGGTTCCTCCTGACCGGATCGGCGAGCCTGCTCGCGGAGACCGTCCACTCGATCGCCGACACGGGCAACCAGGCGCTGCTGTTCCTCGGTGGCCAACGGGCGAAGAAGGCCGCCACCCCGATGCATCCGTTCGGCTACGGCCGCGAGCGGTACTTCTGGGCGTTCGCCGTCGCCCTCGTGCTGTTCTCGATGGGTGGCATGTTCGCCCTCTACGAGGGCATCCAGAAGCTCCGCCACCCGCACGACATCGAGAGCCTGCCGATCGCCATCGGGATCCTCGTGATCGCCATCGCCCTGGAGAGCTGGTCGATGCACACTGCCGTGCGCGAGAGCCGCCACTCGAAGGGCGCAGACACGAGCTGGTGGGGCTTCATCCGCACCACGCGCCAGCCCGAGCTGCCCGTCGTGCTGCTCGAGGATCTCGGCGCGTTGTGCGGCCTGTTCGTCGCACTGACCGGCGTGGTCCTGGCGGCCATCACCGGCAACGCCCGCTTCGATGCCGCCGGCTCGGTGGCGATCGGCGTGCTGCTGGTCGTGATCGCGATCGTGCTCGCCGTCGAGATGAAGAGCCTGCTGATCGGCGAGTCCGCCACCGCGGGCGAGACCGACAGCATCGTCGGTGCGATCGAGGGGTCGACGCACGTCGAGCGGCTCATCCACATGCGCACCGAGCACCTCGGCCCCGAGGAGATCCTGGTCGGCGCGAAGATCGAGTTCTCGTCCGACCTCAACGCCGACGAGTTGGTCGGCGCGTTGAACGCCACCGAAGACCGCATCCGGGCGGCCGTTCCGACGGCGACGGTCATCTATCTCGAACCGGACCGGTTCACGCCCGAGCGCTCCGGCGAGTGACCGCCTCGTTCACCGTCGCTCCCCGAACCCGCTCGCTCGGGCTGATCGCGATGACGGTGGCCATCGTCACTTTCTCGGTCAGTTCGCCGCTGATCAAGTGGTCGGAGTCGACCGGCTCGGTCATCGCGTTCTGGCGGATGATCGGCGCGATGGTCGCCTGGTGGACCATCATGCTGGTGGTCCGGTTGCGCACCAACCGGTCGTTCCCGAGCGCGGCGACGTGGCGGACCGTGCTGCCGGCCGCCCTGTTCTTCGGCGCCAACATCGCCACGTTCTTCACGGCGATCACCCGCACGAGCATCGCTCACGCCGAGTTCATCGCGGCGTTGAGCCCGCTGTTCCTCCTTCCCGCGGGCGCGGTGTTCTTCCACGAGTCACCCAACTGGCGTGCCCTGCGCTGGGGCGCGCTGTCGATCGTCGGGATGGCCCTCGTGCTGTTCTTCGGCCCGGCCAACGGGGTGGCCACCGTGGGCGGCGACGTACTGATGGTCGTCGTGCTGGTGTTCTGGGTCGGCTACCTCCTGCTGTCCAAGCGGGCACGCAATCGAGGGGTCTCCACGATCGAGTTCATGGTGTGCATGGCACCGCTCGGGCTGCTGACGGCCGGCCCGATCGCGGCGCTGATCGCCGGCGACGAGATCTTCGGCCTCGACGCCCGCGGCTGGCTCGTGGTGGTTCTCCTGACGTTCCTCACCGGCGTGTTGGCCCACGCGCTGCTCGTGTTCGCCCAGAAGCTGATCCCGATCGCCACGATCGGCGTGATGCAGTCGGCGCAGCCGGCGCTCGCCGTCCTGTGGGGCGTCATCATCCTCGGCGAGACCGTGAGCAGCCCACAGATCGTCGGGATGGTGTTGGTGGTGGTCGGTCTCGGGCTGTTCACCTGGTCGAGCAAGCAGGTTCCCGAGCTGCCGAGCGCCGACCCGGCGGAGACGTTCCTCCAACCATGATCGTTCTGGCCATGATCGTTCTTCGTCGTGGCTACCTGAACGTCACGTCCCCGGTGCCAGGATGTCGGCCATGCGCATTCTGGTGACCAACGACGACGGCATCGATTCGATCGGCTTGCACGTGCTCGTGCGGGCGATGTGCCGGCTCGAAGGCGGCCACGAGATCGTCGTCGCCGCGCCCGACACCGAGTACTCGGGCGCCGGCGCATCGCTCGGCGCCCTCCACCTGATCCGCCCCGAGGTGCGGGTGGCGCGGATCGACGGGTGCGCGGCGAGCGCGGTGTGGGCCGTGACCGGCCCGCCCGCCTTGTGCGTGATGTTCTCGCGACTCGGCGCGTTCGGCGAGCCGTTCGACCTCGTGGTGTCGGGTATCAACCCCGGCGCCAACGTCGGCCGGGCGGTGTATCACTCGGGCACGGTCGGGGCCGCGTTGACCGCGCGGAACGGCCACATCTCCGGGGTGGCGATCAGCCAGTCGGTGACGGGGTTCGGCGTCGAGGGGCAGGGCTGGGACGAGGCGATCATCGGCCAGCACTGGGAGTCGGCCGCCGAGATCGGACGTGTGATCGTCCAGGGTCTGCTCGACGACATGCCGGCCGAACCCGTCGTGGTGAACGTCAACGTGCCCGACGTCCCGCTGGAGGAGATCACGTCGTGGAAGTTCGGCGTGGTCGGCAACCAGCCACCGCGATCGATGGCGGGCGCGACGCTCGAACCGGTGCCCGGTCACGACGGTGCGTTCCACGTGAACATGGCATGGGGCGACACCGTGGTGCTCGATCCGGAAACCGACGGCGGCATCGTCGAGCGGGGCGAGGTCGCGGTGACCTACCTGACGCGCCTCGTCCACCAGGACCGCGACGACATCCCCGGCGTCACCGCAGCCCTGGCCACGCTGCTCACCCGTTGATCAGTCGGTGATCGGGCGCGTGGCCACCGCGACGATGTCGTCGAGTCCGGCGTCGGGCGCGACCGGGATCTGTTGACCGTTGGCACGGTCGTAGAACACGACCGTCCGATCGGCGATCACGAACAATCCGGAGCTGTCGGCGGCCCACGCCGATTCGAAGTTGTACTGATCGCCTGACTCCACCTGCACATTCGTGCCCGACGCGAGGTCGACCAGGCGACGGGCCGGCAGCGGCCCGCCGTTCTGCCAGTCGAAGTAGGTGACGCCCGTGCCGTCGGGCGAGAGCGACCAGGACGACAGATCGCCCCATTGCCGGTACAGGCCGAGATCGCCGAGTTCGACGATGTCCCGCTGGCCGGTCGCCTGGTCGACGCGGACGTACGCGCACGCGAGCGCGCCGTCGCACTCCCGCACGACGAAGTGGTTGGGCCCGAGGAAGACGAGGTCACCGGTGCTGATGCGCGTCGCCGCGCCGTTGTCGTCGATGAGGTAGACGCCGCCGGTGTCATTGACGATCATCTGCCCCGTCGTCGCGAGGAATTGGATCTGCCACGGGTCGAACTGCAGGAGCGGGCCGGTCGACACCGTGACCGGTTGGTCGTCGGAGCCGAGCCGCAGCAGGTCCGGTGATTCCGGGTTCCAGGTGTTCGGCACGATGATGAAGTCGTCGTCCCCGGTCCCGTGGATCACCCGGGCGACCCCACCCTCGAGGTCGACCTGGGTGGGTGGCTCGCCGACGCGTGCCAGCGTCACTTCGCTGCGGTCGTACGAACTGAGCAACACGTCGTGGGCGCCGAGCGAGAGCATCAGATTCTGGGGGGACGTTCCGGTGTCGATCGAGTGCATCATCCCGGTCGACGTGTCGATCAGGTGGAGCGTTCCGTCGCGGCCCAGGGCAACGACTTGGGTCGGTGCGGCGATCGCCGCAATCCGCGGGCTGAGCGCGACGGTCGAGGCCACCCATTCCGGAGGAGGCGGGGGGAGTCGTTCGACCGTGGTCGTCGGCCGCGGCGAGGGGCGGCTCTGGAAGATGATCGGTGGTGTCGTCCGCTGGGTCCCGCGGTCGTCGCCGTGGCTGCCGTCGTGCCTGAGGTGCCTGAGGTGACGGTTGTCGCCGACTCGTCGTCGGCGGACGTGGGGTCGTCGCCGCCCCGGGCCAGCTGCGAGCCGATCACCGCCGCCATGAGCAGGCCGACCAATCCGACCACCAAGGCGGTGCGCCGATGACGGTGCTCGGGAGCGGGGACGCGGGTCCCGATCGGCGACGGTTCGGGTCCGGCGAGCGGGAAGACCGGTGTGTCCCGCTCGAGCGGATCGACCGCCGGCGACCTTTCTGACGGTGACTGGTCTGACGGTGCTGCACTGGTCCGACGCGGCGGCGGCCCAGGCGGCAGGGAGCGGCGCCGGGGCGGCGATCGGCAGATCGTGCGCCCAGGGCGAGTCGCCTCCCCCGAGCGACAACCGTTCCGCGTCGTCAGCCACACCACATTGGACCACACTCCGACCACCCCCGAACACCGCGACCCCACGCGATGAGCGAACGGTCCACCCCCCGGTCCGTTCGCTCATCGCAAATGCCCCGACCGAACCGGCGATGAGCGAACGGCCCACCCCTTCACTGACTTGGCGGTCTGCTCGCTCATCGCAGGCGTGGCAGACTTTTCGCATGGCTGATCACACCATTCCGTCCGAGACCGAGCTCCGCGAGCGGTTGACGCCGCTGCAGTTCGAGGTCACCCAGCACGGCGGCACCGAGCGCGCCTTCAGCGGCGTGTACTGGGACGAACACGGCGACGGCGTCTACCACTGCGTCGTCTGCGACGCGCCGTTGTTCTCGTCCGACACCAAGTTCGAGTCGGGATCCGGCTGGCCCAGCTTCTGGGAGGCGATCGATCCCGCCCGCGTCACCGTGCGCGAAGACCGCACGCACGGCATGGTTCGCACCGAGGCCCTGTGCGCGAATTGTGGTGCGCACCTCGGGCACGTCTTCCCCGACGGCCCAGCACCGACGGGTGATCGCTTCTGCATGAACTCGGCGTCGCTCACCCTCAAGCCCGCCGACGATTCGCCGCAGTCGTGACCCGCGCCGCCGACCTGCGGGCGCGCTTCGCGGCCATGCACCGCGATCCGCCCCCCGAGCCCACTCCGGGCATCCTCGTGATGCCGAACCCGTGGGACATCGGCTCGGCCAAGGTGCTCACCACGCTGGGGTTCTGCGCGCTCGCCACCACCAGCGCCGGGTTCGCCGGATCGCTCGGCCGCCACGATCAGCACATCCGGCGTGAGGAGTTGATCGACCACGTCGTCGCGCTCGCGTCGGCGGTCGACGTGCCGTTCAACGTCGACGCCGAGGACTGCTTCGCCGACGACGTGGACGGCGTCATCGAGACCGTCGCGCTGCTCGACGCCACCGACGCGGCCGGCTACTCGATCGAGGACTACGACCCACGCGCCGACGCGATCCGTTCGCTCGACATTGCGACCGAACGAGTGGCGGCGGCACGCTCGGCGTCCGCCGACCTCGTACTCACGGCACGGGCGGAGAACCTCCTCCACGGCATCGCCGACCTCGACGACACGATCGCCCGCCTCGTCGCCTACCGCGACGCCGGCGCCGACGTGTTGTACGCGCCCGGCCTGTCAAAGGCTGACGACATCGCTCGCGTCGTCGCGGAGGTCGGCGCGCCGATCAACGTGCTGGCGCTGCCCGGCACCCCGCCGATCCCGGAACTGGCGAACCTCGGGGTGGCCCGGATCTCGGTCGGCAGCCTGTTCGCCTGGGCGGCGTACGGCGCGCTGGCCGAGGCGGCGAGCGAGCTGTTGGGCCCCGGCACCCAGGAGTACACGAAGCACATACTGTCGGGCAAGGTCCGACAGACCGCGTTCGAATGACCGATTGGGGTCCGGCCGAGAGGCGGCTGACGGCGAGCGTGAGCGTGCTGGTCGGCGACGACCACGGCGCCTACCCGTCGGGAAACTCGCTGCTCGTCCGGGGTGCCGGCGAGACGGTCATCATCGACCCGTCCGTCACGGTGGTCGCCCGCGGCGGTGCACCGGTCGCCGTCGACGCGATCGTCAACAGCCACAGCCACGAGGACCACATGGCTGGCAACGGGCTGTTCCCCGACGCCCGGCTGCACATCCATCAGGCGGACCTCGTCGGCGCGCAGAGCATCGACGGGCTGATGGCGGTGTACGGGCTCACCGGCACGGCGCGCCGCGAGTTCGAACAGGTGGTGATCGAGGAGTTCCACTACCAACCGCGGCCCGACGCCGAGGGGTTCCACGACGGCCACGTGTTCGATCTCGGGGGCGGTGTCCGCGTAGAGGCGGTGCACCTGCCGGGCCACAGCGGGGCCACAGCGGGTTCCGGATCGGCGAGGTGTTCTTCCTGTCCGACATCGATCTCACGGGGTTCGGCCCGTACTACGGCGACGCGTGGAGCGACCTCGACGACTTCGAGGCGAGCCTGGAACGCGTCCGCGACGAGCAGGCGGCGTTCTATGTGACGTTCCATCACAAGGGCGTGATCGAGGGACGCGAGCAGTTCGTCGAACTCGTCGACGCCTTCACCGCGGTGATCGATCGACGGCACGGCGCCATGCTCGAGTTCCTCGGCGAACCGCACTCGATCGACGACATGGTCGAGCGGCGCTTCATCTACCGACCCCACGTCGAGTCGCCGTTCGTCCGCTCGGTCGAGCGTCGGAGCGCCGACCTGCACGTCCAGCGCATGCTCCGGCGCGGCGAGGCGGTCGAGGTCGACTCGGGACGGTTCCGACGTGTGTGACACCGTGGTGCGGTGAGCCGCCTCCCCGACATCGACACCGAGCACCTGACCCCTGAGCAGGCCGAGCTGTACGAAGGATTGTTGAGCCGGCCGGAGGTCGCCCGGCTCGGGCTCATCGGACCGTTCGGCGTGTGGATGCATGCACCCGACCTCGGCAAGGCGATGTCGGCGCTCGGGGGCAAGGTTCGCTTCGCCACGTCGCTGCCCAACAACGTGACCGAGGTGGCGATCTGCACCACCGGGGCGTTCCACCGTGCGAAGTTCGAGTTCGCCGCCCATCGCGGCCTCGCCATCCGTGCCGGAGTGGACGAGGCCGCGCTCGACCGGCTCGCGGCCGGTGAAGCGCCAGGCTTCGTCGGCGACGAGGGCGCCGCGTACGCCGTCGCGAGCGAACTGCTCCGCACGCATGCGGTCAGCGACGCCACCTATGCCGACGCCACCGAACGGTTCGGCCCGCAGGGCATGGTCGAGCTGACCACGACGGTCGGGTACTACTGCCTGGTGTCGTTGATGCTCAACGCCTTCCAGGTCGGCATCGTCGAGGGCATGACCGATCCGTTCCCCGACGGGGCGGCGTCGTGACCGGCACTGCGGAGGTGGGTACCGCGGAGTTCGGGACCCTGCGCGTCGAGATCGATCCGACGTCGCAGGGCCGCATCGGGCGGCTCACCCTCGACCAGCCGGCGAAGCTCAACCCACTCGGGTCGACCGCACTGCGCGAGATCGCGGAGGCGGCGGCCTGGTTCGACTCCACCGACGCGTCCGTCGTGATCGTCACCGGTGAGGGCCGGGCGTTCTCCTCGGGGTTCGACCTCCGCGAGTTCGCCGATCCCGACTCGGCGACGACCAACGGGCGCGACTCGGCCGATCTCGGACGGCGGATGGCCGAGGCGCTCGACCGCATGGCAGCGTTGACGATCGCCGCGATCAAGGGTCCGTGCGTCGGCGGCGGCGTGGTGCTCGCCGCGGCCTGCGATCTCCGTATCGCCGCCGACGACACCGTGTTCTCCATCCCCGAGGTCGACCTGGGAATCCCGCTCGCCTGGGGCGGGATCCCGCGGCTGGTCCGCGAGATCGGGCCGGCGATGACGCGGGAACTCGTGCTGACGTGCCGCCCGTTCGACGCCCACGAGGCCAAGTCGCTCGGCTTCGTCAACCGCGTGGTGCCGCGGACCGACCTCGAGGCGACGGTCGACGAACTCGCCACGCAGTTGGCGGCGAAGGCGCCGAACGTCGTGCGCACGACGAAGCGACAGGTCGCCGAAGCCCTCGACGCCGTCTCGTCGACGGCCGGATCATGGGCCGACGCCGACCTGTTGGGTGCCGCATTGCGCGACCCGCAGGCGCGGGCCGCCGCCCGGGCGTACCTCAGCGCCCGAGACCGGTCATCCCACTAGATCAGTCATCCCAGTAGATCCGTGACCACGTCGTGGAAGAACTGCGTGGTGAGCGACAGTGACTCGACGTCGATCCGCTCGTTGTGGCCATGGAAGCGTGAGCCGTACTCGGTGGCGTCGAGCGACGGGCTGAACAGCCCGGCGCCGTAGGCGATGGCGCCGAGGTCGCGGTAGACGCGGGCGTCGGTGAAGCCGACGATGAACTGCGGGCTGAGCGTCGCCGTCGGGAACGGGGCGTTGACGGCGCGCTGCATCGAATCCCACAACGGGGTGTCGGTCCGGCTGATCGACGCAGCATCGTTCATGATCGCCTCGACCTCCACGTGGTCGGCCAGGTCACCGAGCGCGGCGCGCAGGTGGGCGTCGACCTCGTCGGGTCCCTCGCCGGGCAGCGTGCGGATGTCGACCTCGACCACCACGGTGTCGGGGATCACGTTGACCTTCATCCGGGTGTTGCCCGACGGATTGCCGTCGACGAGGTTCGGCGAGAACGTCGTATGGGTGCAGGCGTGGAAGTGCGACGCCGCACCGACGCTCGGGAGGTTGTCGAGCACGTCGTCGATCTGCGCCGGATCGAGCAGCATGTCCTTGAACTCGTCGGGGATGTCGAGCGAGGCGACGCGGTTCGGCCACAGCTCGTGGAACCGCGGCGCGGGCCGGTACTCGGCGAGGCGCTGCACCACGCCCGCCGCCTTCACGAGCGCGTTGTCGCCCCGGAACGGCGCCGACCCGTGGCCGGGTGTGCCGTGCACCGTGAGCCGTCTCCACGCCACGCCCTTCTCCGCGACGTTCATCCCGACGAAAGTCGTGCCGCCCGACGTGCTGTGCAGCCCGCCGCTCTCGGTGAGCGCGTAGGTGGCGCGGATCGCGTCCGGGTGATGATCGGCCATCCACCGCGCGCCGTGTGCGCTGCCGGCCTCCTCGTCGGCGACGGCGAAGTAGATCAGATCGCCGGTCGGCCGGAAGCCGGACCGGGCGAGGTCGCGGAACGTCACCGCCATCGACGCGGTGAGGTTGAGCATGTCGACCGCGCCGCGTCCCCAGACCTCGGGGCCCTTGCCGGTGTCGAGCACCTCGCCGCCGAACGGATCCTCCACCCACCCGGCCCGGTTGACGGGCACGACGTCGGTGTGCCCCATCAGGCACAGCGATGGTGCGCCAGGATCGGTCCCTTCGATGCGGCCGACGATCGACACACGGCCCGGCGTCGGCTCGAACCGTTCGACGGTCACGCCCGGACCCTCGATGTAGTTCTGCAGGACGTCGGCGTTGCGCACCTCCTCCCCCGACTCCGGGCTGCCGTCGTTGACGCAACGGTTCCGGATCAGCGTCTGGAGCAACTCGACGGTGTCGTTCACCTCGCCAGCATTCCACCCAACGCCGCGGTGATGCGCTTCGCGCTCACCGGCGGCTGGCCGGGGCGCTTGACCACGAGGGGCTGCGCGAACGTGGCGACGCGGAACTCCTCGAGCTGCCAGGCCAGGTCGGCCAGACCGGGCGGCGCGTTGCCCGCGCCGAGCGAATCGACGAGCTGCGCGTACCGCCGCTCCAGCGGGAGCACCTCCTGCATGCGGCGACGATCGCGTTCGGCACCCCCGGCGAGGTGTTCGAGGCGATACGTGATCGCCCGCACGTATCGCTCGATGTCGTCGAGCCGGTCGATGCCCGACGCCAACACGAACCCGGGACGCACGAGCCGGCCGAGGTGGGCGTTGGCGTCGTCGACCGACGGGCGGAGGGCGTCGGCATGCAACTTGGCGAGCAGCGTGCTCGCCTCGGCGGCCGCACGCTCGACGGCGACCGCCCGCGTCAGTGCTCCCCCGGCGAGTCCCGGCGCCTCGCGCCGCACGGCGGCACGCAGGTCGTCGAAGTCGGCGCGGGTCCACGGCAACGCGCCGTGATGGCGCATCACCTCGTCGACCGCCGCGGCGATGCAGTCGTCGATCAGCGCTGACGTGGCGTGCAGCCGGTCGCGATTCGGGACGAGTCGCTCGATGGCCGACCGGCCCGGCGCGGCGGTCAGCAACAGCAGCCGGCGCACGCCGCCGTGCATCACGCGTCGCTGCAGCTCCGGCGTGGTGACGACGCGCAACGACACCGACTCGCCCACGTCGAGGAGGGCCGGGTAGGCGCGCACGTCGAGCGCCCGATCGCTCGTCTCGACGACGTTCGGGAGGTCGCCGAGGTCCCAGTCGACGATCCCCCGGCGCTCCTCGATCGGTGCTGCGGCCGCGATCGACGACCGCACGGCGCCGGCCAGCTGCGCCTTGATGGCGGCGAGATCGGTGCCGACGGCGTGCACCTCACCCTCGTCGTCGGAGACCACGATGTGGAGGACGAGATGATCGGGCAGCACCGACGGGTCGAAGTCGATCGGTCGCACGACGACGCCCGCCGCCTCCGACAGCGCCGCCGCCAGCACCTCGACCAACGGTCGTGCATCGGGAACTCGCTGCCGGTCGAGCACCTCGAACGTGGCGGCGAGCGTCTCGGCGAGCGGGATCAGTGAGCGGCGGATGGCCTTGGGGAGCGACCGCACGAGCGTCTCGACGATCTCGTCGCGCAGACCCGGCACGTTCCGGTCGAACCCGGCATCGGTCACCTGGTTGAGCGCCGACAGCGGCAGGTGGACGGTCACGCCGTCGAGCGGTTCGCCCGGCGCGTACCGGTACGTGAGCGGCAGTTCGATGTCGCCCTGCTGCCACACGTCGGGGAAGTCGGCGGAGAAGCCGCTGAGGTGCAGCGACTCGGCGACCGCCTGCTCGGTCAGGTCGAGGCGGGCGGCGTCGGCGCGGCGGGCCTCCTTCCACCAGCGGTCGAAGTGCTGCGTCGAGGTGACGTCGCGGCCGACCCACGCGTCGTAGAAGTCGAAGAGCATCTCGTCATCGACGATCTCCACCCGCCGCAGCCGGTCGGCCATCCGCCGTACCCCGCGCAGGAACGCGGCGTTGCGCGTGAGGAATTCGTGGCGTTGCATCCACGGCGGCGCGGCCTCACCCTCCACCAACGCTTTGGTGATGAACCAGGCCCGCGCCGCCGCCGGATCGACCCGGTCGTATCCGATCACCCGGTCGGTCACGAGCGGCAAGCCGTACAAGGTGACGTTCTCGGTCACGACGGCGCGGCCGCCGCGTTCGTCCCAGCGGGCGTCGCCGTACGACCGCTTCACGAGGTGTGCCCCGACGTCCTCGGCCCACTGTGGCTTGATGCCGGCGACGCGGCGGGCGTAGATCTGGTTCGTCTCCACCAGCTCGGCGGCCATCACCCAGTCGGGCGGGCGCCGGGTGAGCACCGAGCCGGTGGCGATCACGAACCGGGCCTGGCGGGCGCCGACGAAGTCACGACGCTCGCGGTCGCGCACCCCGATGTGCGACAGCAGCCCGGCGAGAAGCGACTTGTGGACGAGATCGGGATGGCTGTCGTGCACGCCCCCCTGACCCACCTTGTGGCCGGTCGCCGGGCGGATGCCGAGTTCGCCGGCCACCCGGCGCAGTTGGCTGAAGAGGTCCATCCACTCCCGCACCCGCAGGTAGTTGAGGAACTCGTTGCGGCACATCCGCCGGAACTGGTTGCCCGAGAGCTCGCGCTGCTTCTCGCGCAGGTGGTCCCACAGCGCGACCATCGACAGCAGGTCGGATCCGTCGACGCGGAAGCGGGCGTGCATCTCGTTGGCCTGCTCGCGCTTCTCGGCGGGCCGTTCACGCGGATCCTGGATCGACAGGCCGGACGCGATCACGAGCACCTCGCGCACGCACCCGTGACGTTCCGACTCCAGCACCATCCGCCCGAGCCGCGGATCGATCGGGAGGCGGGCGAGCCGGCGGCCGAGCTTGGTGAGGCGCCGCTGACCGTTGCGTTCGACCGGGTCGATCGCGGCCAGCTCCTCCAGCAGGAGGTACCCGTCGCGGATCGATGCCGAGTCCGGTGGCTCGAGGAAGGGGAACGCCGCCACGTCGCCGAGGCCGATGTTGGTCATCTGCAGGATGACCGACGCGAGGTTCGTGCGGAGGATCTCCGGCTCGGTGAACTCGGGCCGATCGGCGAACTCGTCCTCGTCGTACAGGCGGATGCAGATGCCCGGAGCGACCCGCCCGCACCGGCCGGCGCGCTGGTTGGCCGACGCCTGCGACACCTCCTCGATCGGGAGGCGCTGCACCTTGAGCCGCTTGCTGTAGCGCGAGATCCGGGCGACGCCGGTGTCGACCACGTACCGCACGCCCGGCACGGTGAGCGAGGTCTCGGCGACGTTGGTGGCGAGCACGACGCGCCGCTTGACCTGATTCGCGGGGCGTTCGAAGATCCGGTGCTGCTCGGCCGACGAGAGCCGGGCGTACAGCGGCAGCACCTCGAGCGAATCGTCGGCGTGGAGCACGTCGGCCGCGTCACGGATCTCGCGCTCGCCCGACAGGAACACGAGGACGTCGCCAGGCCCCTCGCCGGTCAGCTCCTCCACGGCGCCGACGATCGCCTGCACCTGGTCGGTGTCGTCGAGCGGCCGGTACCGCACCTCGACCGGGAACGTCCGCCCCGTCACCTCGATCACCTGATCGGTGCCGAAGTGGCGGGCGAAGCGGTCGGTGTCGATCGTGGCCGACGTGACGATCACCTTCAGGTCGGGGCGCCGCGGGAGCAGCTGCTTCAGGTAGCCGAGGATGAAGTCGATGTTCAGGCTGCGCTCGTGGGCCTCGTCGATGATGAGCGTGTCGTAGCGCTGCAGCGTGCGGTAGCGTTGGATCTCGGCGAGCAGGATCCCGTCGGTCATCACCTTGATCACCGTCGAGGCGCTGACCTGGTCGGTGAAGCGCACGGTGTAGCCCACGTCGGCGCCGAGCGGCGTGCCGATCTCCTCGGCGATCCGTTCGGCGATCGTCCGCGCCGCCACCCGGCGGGGCTGGGTGTGGCCGATCAGGCGGCCGTCGCGCCCCGGCCCGCCTCGAGGCACAACTTGGGCAGCTGCGTGCTCTTGCCGGAGCCGGTCTCGCCGGCGACGATCACCACCTGGTGCTCCCTGATCGCCTCGACGATCTCCTCGCGCCGTGACGTGATCGGCAGCGACTCGGGATACCTCAGCTGAGCCGACACCATCACGCCAACACCGTCACGACCGTCCAGCCTCGCAGCAACGGCTCGGCGTCACACGGATCGATTCGCGTAGGTTCCGGCGGTGGCGTATCGCAACAAGGTGATGACGGTCTACGTCCTCGGCCTGATGATGAGCGTCATCGACGGCACAATGGTCAACGTCGCCCTGCCGACCTTGGCACCGGGAGTTCGGTGTCCCGACGACCGACATCGAGTGGATCGCGATCGGCTACCTGTTGAGCTTCGCCGCCGTGATCCCGGCCGCCGGCTGGCTCGGCGACCGCTTCGGCACCAAGCGGATGTTCGTCGTCGCCTTGACGATTTTCGTCGCCATGTCGCTGCTCTGCGGTGTGGCGCAGTCGGCTGGATGAGCTCGTGTTCTTCCGCATCCTGCAGGGCGCTCGGAGGCGGGCTCGCTCACCCCGGTCGGGTCGACGATGCTCTACCGGGCGTTCCCGATCGGCCGAGCGGGCCAAGGCGGCGATCGGCGTGCTCAGCGTCGCCGGTGATCGCGCCGGCGATCGGCCCGATGCTCGGTGGGATTGCTCGTCGACGAGGCGTCGTGGCGCTGGATCTTCCTGATCAACGTGCCGGTCGGCATCGTCACGGTGGCCCTGGCGATCGTCTGGCTGCAGGAGACGCGGCACGAGGATCCCGGCCGGCTCGACCTCGCCGGACTCGTGCTTGTCGGCGGCGGGCGTGTCGATCCTGCTCTACACGCTCTCGATCGGCCCGGGGAAGGGTTGGACCTCGCCGACGACGCTCGACGTTCGCGTTCGTCGGTGCGGCCTGCATCGCCGCCCTCGTCGTCGTCGAGCAGCGGATCGAGCCATCCGATCCTCACGTTCCGCCTGCTGCGCGACCGGTTGTTCCGCACGATCAACATCGCCTCGGCGATGATGTACGCCGGGTTCTTCGGGATGATCTTCGTCCTGCCGCTGTACCTGCAGAGCCTGCGCGGGTACAGCGCGTTCGAGAGCGGCGTTGCCCAGTCGCCGCAGGCGTTCGGCGTGTTCCTCGTGGCGAACCTGCTCGGCCGGCGGTTGTACCGGGCGATCGGCCCCAGGCGGTTGCTGGTCGTCGGGATCACACTCACCGCCATCGTGACGTGCTGCTTC